>CAZCDU010000052.1:0-30623 GCA_964497125.1 uncultured Victivallales bacterium
CCAAGTCAACAGCCCCCTCATTTTGCCTCCCAGCGCGCAGAAGTGCCGTCTTTTCTGCCGTTATAGATGTGAGGTATAGCGAGGGCGCTGCCCCAGGCTATCATTGACACGTCCCTTCGGGACTCGTTTCCTCCTTGCAGTCTTCATCATATCTCTCCCAACAGTGGTTGCGCATCTGGATAGACCCGGATCTCGAACACCCGTGCAGTTTTTGCACCGTGGGTGGCTTCTACGGTCAGGCGCACCTGATCGGCAACAACCTGTTTGAATTGATGGCGGCGGTAACGCTGGAAGTTATCGCGCTCACGAACGACGCGTACCCATTTCCCATTCACATGGCACTCCAGCGTATAATCTCGGACGCAGACAGCAGGACGTGCCTCTTTCTCGTGGCCGAGTGAGCGGTCCAGCGCGTTCGAATCAGAGAAAGAACGATTGACCCACACATCTCTCTGTGTGATCATATGTGTGGAGGTGATAATCATGGCCACAAATCTACAGATTGATGACGGACTCATCACGAAAGCGGTGAAGCTCGGACACCACCGAACAAAGAAGGCAGCAGTCACGCAGGCTCTCACCGACTACATCCACCATCTTGAACAGGAGAAGATCCTCTCATTGTTCGGCTCCGTCGACTTCACTCGCGGATACAACTATAAGAAGCAGAGAGCCAAGGCATGAGGGTCTTGGTCGACACAAGTATCTGGTCGGAGGCGCTCCGCCGAGCGAAGAAAGTGAACTCGGCTGTGATTCAGGAGTTCCGGAGCCTAATCCTTGAGCATAGAGTCGACATCATTGGCCCTATCCGCCAGGAGATTCTCTCTGGGCTGCGCGAAGACGCCCAATTCAAACGACTGGAGAAACACCTTTCGGCATTCCCCGATCTGTCGCTGACAACAGATGACTATGTCATGGCCGCACGGTTCTTCAACACCTGCCGGACCAAGGGTGTCCAGGGCTCAAACACAGACTTCCTGATCTGCGCAGCAGCCGTGCGAAGAGAGTTGGCAATCTTCACTACAGACAGGGACTTCAGCCTCTTCGCGAAGCACCTGCCCATTGTCCTTCACGAGACAAGGAAATCCGAACCAGAGAATTGACACGTCCCTTCGGGACTCATTTCCTCCTTGCAGTCTTCATCATATCTCACCCAACAGTGGTTGCGCATCTGGGTAGACCCGAATCTCGAACACCCGTGCAGTTTTTGCACCGTGGGTGGCTTCTACGGTCAGGCGAATTCTGTCCGTTTTGACCTGTGCGAACTGGTGACGACGGAAGCGTTGAACGTTGTCACGCACCCGGACCATGCGTTTCCACTCGCCGTCAACATGGCACTCCAGCGTATAATCCCGGACGCAGACAGCAGGACGTGCCTCTTTCTGGTGGCCGAGTGAGCGGTCCAGATCCGTATCGAAGGTGCATTGCACGGCGCCGACGGTAGACGGCTCTTTCAGTTTCAGCTCAACCCACTGCGGCAACGGCTTCCCGGGCGAGGATTGCCACGTGTTGGTCTGCTTCCTGTTCGTCGGATGAGAGAATCCGTTGATCACATGGGAGGCCCCCCAGGCTTTCCCGTCTTCGCTTGATGCGATCACCGCGGCCGTTCGTGCGAGATCTTCGGGATCCCGATTGGATACCTCGGGTATGGTCTGGTCATTCTTCAGCAAGAGTTGCTGAAGCTCGGTCATGTGCTTCTCATAGACACCGCGTGGCGTTGTCTTGTGGTGCAACGCGAGGGCAGCGGCCGTTCCCGCCGCCTGCCCCATAAGCGAGCATTGCCCCTCCACGCGAACCGTCCCAAGTGCAACATGCGTGACACTCACGTTACGACCCGCCATCAGCAGGTTGCCGACGTTTCGGGAGTAAAGGCATCGATATGGAATGTGGCCTTTGGGGATTCGAGTGTCCGAGTAGTATCTCCCATTCATGTCCATGATGCCCATCGGCGCGTGCAGATCGAGCGGCCAACCGTAGTGCCCGACGGCGTCTGGAAAATGGCGACCGGCTACGCAGTCGTTCTGGGTGAGAATGTAATCCCCAAGCAGCCGGCGGGTTTCACGCTTGCCGATGGTAAAGGGGATGTAGTCCAGTCGGTACGGCGCGATTTCCCCCTTCTCTTCCCAACTGTTCTTCCAGAAATCCCAAAGGGTGTGGCAGACGCGGATCAGCTGGTCCCTGGCATATTCCGGATCGTTCAGATCATCTACGTCACCTGGATGCTCCAGCCACCAGGTGCCACGAATCGCTTCGTCCAGGTTGTGCTGTGTCTTTCTGCTGTAGTGCCCCTTCCCATTGGTGAACCAGTCGCCTCCGGGGAGTTTGTAGATCCATGGCGGGGGCGTATAGGGTTGGGCGGAGTTCTCTTTCACGGTCTGGTAGAAAATGCACCCCTTATAGTCTGCCCTGGGGCCGCGCAGGGCGCCGCTCATCGTAAGAGCGTCCGCCTTCTCAGGCGCATGACTTTCATCGTGTTCGCTGCGCGCCTCACGGCCGAGTCGGAGGTCTGCGCCGGCATGATACCCCAGCCAGGCGTCGCCGCTACAATCGATGAACATCTTGCCCGTCACGCTCAGCCGCTCGCCCGTCAGCGTGTGGCGAAGCGTCGCACTGCGGATCCGGTCTCCCGCCATGCTCGCCGCTTCCAGCCATGCATTGTCCAGCACAGTCAGGTTCTGCTCCTGCTCAACCAGGGCAGCAAAAGGCCGAGACATGACCCGCCCCCACCCCTTGGCCTTACCCAGGCGTCCGGCCTCTTCAATGATGCCCGTTTCCCGGTCCAGCCCCTGGTGATTGGCGGCCCCCTGAACCGGCACACCGATTTCCGCACTGGCGTTTCCGCCCAGCACCGGCCGATCAGACACCAGAACGACCTTTGCCCCCTCACGTGCCGCCGCCAGTGCGGCACAACAGCCCGAGACGCCGGCCCCGACCACCACCACGTCAAAGCTGCCGGCCGGCTTGATCGCATCGGAGACACCACTCAAGCGGGCGCGCTCTTTCTTAAAGGCTTCTACGTCGACCGGTGGTTTGTAGTCCAGGTCGCGGGTGAGGATGATCGACGAACAGCGCCCGAACTGACCGGTCTTGTCCTGCAGGGCTAGCGTGGCCGCGCCGCCCAGCTCATGCACGCCGCCGTCCTGCCAGGTCCAGCCCGTCTCTTTCTGCGCGCCAAACGTGATGCTGGCGTCCTTGCCGTTCACACTCACCCCAAACTGTCCCGGCGCGTGCTCGGCAAACCAGTTCCGACTGCGCACCCACAGGCGGTACTTGCCGGCCTTGACGTTCTTGAGCTTGAGGGTCGCATCCTTGACGGTGCGACTGGTGCCATGTGCCAACAGGTAGGAGGAGCCCATGAAGCCGACGTGCTGCGTATCCAGTGCCCAGCCCCCGTAGCTCTGAAAATCAGCCGCATCGGCCCAGAGAAATCCCGCGACCTCCTCCTTGACCGGCCGCGGCTCTTTGCGAAAGGGAAGGCAGTGATTGTACTCATTGCCGAAGTCATCGTCCGGCGTGAAATCAAACGCCCAGCCGCCGGTGGCGGTCAGCGAAAATGCCATTGTTCCAGTCTCGATGAATTCACGTCGGGTCATGGTTGTCCTTTCTCAGCATACTCCAAAATGCGCTTGCTCGCCATGAGCGGATCCTGGACCACGTTGTCATCGCACAAATGTAGCCTCCGCTTTGTCACGCGGCCATCACGCTTCGGCCGCCACTAGCACATTTCGAAAGCCCGGACACCGGCAGCCGGACTTTCTCGTGACGACAGACAGGACACAGAGCAGCACATCTTGCCGAACAGATTCGGGGCATGTCGCAGGCGCGGGACAGGAGCCGACGGCGCCGTGCGCGGACGGTTGTCCGCTCGTTGCTACCGGTTAAGGTCGCCTCGTTCCGGCTTTCCTGCCGGCGGGCAAAACTGGCGAGTTTCGTAGCCCCGATTCTTGGATACGCTACCGGTGACTCGGATTGCCTGGATGACTAACGTTGGAAGGGCCCGTTAGATGGGCGCGAGAGCGTTACACGAGCGGAAGAGGGACGTACCCACGAGGGGTATTGCTCCGATAGCCATGTGGGCTGGGGGGTGGACCGAAGGCTGTCAATGTCTTCTCCGGCACGCCTCGAGCTTGACGAATAGAATGCAATGTAGTACTCATTATGGATACTACAGGAGCGCAATGAGCAAGAGCCTTACACAGGAAGCCCTCGAGACTGCCTTGGAATCGCTGGGTATCCGCCTGCGACAGAATGGTTCCGGGCCTTTTGAATTGGTGGTATGTGGCGGCTCGGCTCTGATTCTCACCGGAGCGGTCCCGCGTACGACGAAGGATGTGGACGTGGCGGCCTTGATGCGGAACGGGGCGCTCGCGTCGCCCGACCCGCTGCCCGAAGCACTTCTGACGGCCTGCCTCGAGGTGGCCCGAGATCTGGGGCTACCTGAGTCGTGGTTGAACAACGGACCGAGCAGGGGGCCAGGCGGGCTCTATCAATTCGGTTTGCCGGAGGGATTGGCGAAGCGCCTGACATCGAAGACCTACGGCGATAGGCTCACTATTCACTTCATCAGCCGCTACGACCAGATTCATCTGAAGCTCTACGCCTGCGTTGACCGGGGCGGGTATCACGTTGATGATCTAAGGAAGCTCGCCCCGACCACGGAGGAACTCGTAGCTGCGGCACAGTGGGTCAAGACACATGATCCATCTGAAGGCTTCGCGATGATGTTGAAGAGTATGCTTGAGCAACTGGAGTATCACGATGCTGCTGAACGCGTTTAACGAAGATCTGCACAGACGGATGCTCGACCTTATCTGGCGGCAGTGGACTGCGCTGGGCGTGCACGGCTATGGGGCCTCATGGGAGGGATCGCCCATCGATCCTGATGCGCTGCTGCTCTTTTCCTGCACGGCGGCGCGACAGGACGCCAGGTTGTTTGATGCCATGATTGAATGGATGGAGCATAACGGGCGCTACATCGGCGTCAGTCGTGTGCGGCGGATGCTCGGCTCCGGCGCCTTTGCCGGTGAACGGGTATTTCACGCCGTCGTGCAGACGACCGCAGACTCCGAGAGCGCTCCTAAATGGAAGCGCCTGGCCAGTCGTTTTGAGCGCGAGGCTCGCGAGGAACCCCTTTTCTGCCTTTCCGAGGGCAAGCCCCTTCCGGTAGTCGGAGAACCGGATTCGCGATTCCTCAAGTGGGGACTCATTCGGGACCGGTATGACTCGCGCGGGGTAGCGGGAACGTTCGACTCGCGCAACCCGGCGGCCATCCTGCTACGTTTACGTGCGCTGCTGGGTGTGAACGCCCGTTGCGAGATCCTGCTTTACCTGATGTTGAACCCGTCCGGCACACCCCGTGCCATGGCGCGGGCCTGCGGCTACGAGCCCACTACGATCGTCAAGGCGATGCGCGAAATGGCCGACTCTGGCCTGCTCGATGTGCGCAAAGACGGTCGTCACACCGTCTACCGGATCGAGGCCGAACACTGGTGCAAGCTCCTGATCGAGAAAGACGTTGCTCTCTCCTGGATCAGCTGGTCTCAGCTCTTCGGCGCCCTTGAATGCATCATGACCGTGCTCGACCACGCGGTGCGGACGGAAAAGAGTGAGCTGGCACAGGCTTCGATCCTGCGCCGGGTGTTCGAGCAGGGGGTCATCGAAGCACTGGAGAAAGCAGGCCTGGAGTGGCGTTTTGGCGACTTCCGCGCCCTGCCCGGCGTGGAGCTTATCCCACATACCACCTCAAAGCTCGATCAGTTATTGCAGGAACTTGGCGTATAGGCCCAGAGGTAGGCATCGTCTGGGAGAGCATGGCTGTGCAGCGCTTTGTTCGCTGTAATTCTTGTTACCGATTCAATGCAGAATGACTCGCAATTCATACTGCTCGCCCTGTCGCAATTCAAGCATGACTGTCCTTAACGAACTGGGCACGGTATTCGCCTGGTGACATGCCGAGGTGGTCGCGGAAGATGACGTAGAAGCGGTTGGGGCTGTTGAAACCGCAGCGGTGGGCGACTTTCGACACCGGTCCCGATGTCTCGACCAGTAGGTGTTTGGCCACAGCGATACGCTGCCGCAGGATCATCGACGGCCACCGTATCGGTCGACTGCCGCACCACCACATCGCCGGCCTCAATCATGATTAAATCGGTTTCCGCTTCCTCCCCGCGCATCATCCGATCGAGTTGCGCGGCCGCTTCATAGCCCGCCTTACGGAAAGGAATCTTAATGCTGGAAAGCGGCGGATTGCACAGATTGCACAGCATCTCATCATTATCCATCCCAAGCACCGCACACTCCTCCGGAACACGGATAGCCGCCAGGCCGCACACTTCGAGCACACTCTTCGCATACTCGTCATTCGCCGTCAGCACCGCCAGCGGCTTCGGCAGGTTCGCCATCCAATGCATCATCTGTTTCTGGCGGGCGGATGCATCATCCGGCTCGAAAAATGCGTGAAGATCAAATCCCTCGGCTTTCAGGGCGGCACGGAACGCCTGTTCGCGATGATGCTCATACGTACCGGACGTGCCACCGAAAAAGGCAAAGTTGCGGAACCCGCGCTCCAGAAAATGATCAGCCGCCACCCGACCCAGGACCGCATCATCGGACATGACAGAAATCATCCCGGGAAACTCTATCTCCGTCGTGCATTCAACAATCACCGGAACCCCCGTCCGCTTCACCGCCTCCAGATTCAGCTTGTTGGTTCCGATCACGCCGTCCATGTCATCCCAGGTCAGGGGGGCGGGCGGCCCCTCCTCCCGCTCAGAGACCCAATGGATCCGCCACGGGCCGAAATGCTGGGCATATTCTGAAATGCCCGCGATAAACCGGCGCCCCGCCTCATAGTCAGCGTTCTTCATCAACAACACATTGGGCAACCGTTTCATAGCACTCCTGAACCACTTAAAACCCTCCGGGTTTGAAGTGGCAGTTATTCGTTAACAGTTATTAGAACAGACACCTTTAAAATTGTCACATCCATTGGTCGTTTCAGCGACTGCACCATGAAATATTTGTCCTGCCTCTCAGCATTCAAGCTATATATTTTTTGACCGCAAAGACGCGAAGACGCAAAGGAAAAGAACATTTCCAAACACTGGAAAAATACAGCTTGTTTTTTCCGAGCATTGGAAACAGCTCTCATGATTCATCCCAAACATGAACCACTCCTGCTGCTCATTAGCTTTAAGCTACTTCCGCCCATCCACATTTGCCGACACGGGGCGCCAGGCCTCGATTTTGGCTTTGAGGCGTTCGACGATTTCGGGGTGGGCAACTGCTAGGTCATTCTTTTCGCCGGGATCGTCCGTCAGGTTGAAGAGACGGTATGGAGCGGTGTCCCATTCGTGCAGCTTTTTGTAGCGCGTAAGATCTTCGCCGTGGTAGCGCAACAGCAGTTTCCAATCGCCCTCGATGCACCAGAGATATTGCAACGTCGAATCGGGATCGCCAATATTAATGTTGTGCGATGCGTTCATGGAGCCGAAGATCGTATCGCGCCCGTTGACCGCCTTTTCGTCGAGCAGGTTGATGCCCGGAAGCCCGTCCGGTGTTTCCAGCCCGGCGGCCGCGGCGATAGTGGGGAAAATATCAATACTGTGGGCAAAGCCGTCCATGGTTTTTGGCTGAATGGTGCCCGGCCACGAAACGAGGATCGGAGTCCGCGTCCCATTTTCATAAGGCGAGGCCTTGGAGCGCATGGCGTACTCCCCGAATGCCTGCTCGCGCGGCCAATCGAGTGTCGTACTGGCGGCGCCCCACCCGTTGTCGCAGATGTAGATGACCACGGTGTTTTCACGCAGCCCTTTTTCATTGAGCTTATTCATCAGTTCGCCACAAGTTTCATCGAGCCATTCCACCATGGCATAATATTTCGCCACATCGAGAGCACGACCGTCTTTGGCATATTTTTTCAGCAGGCGTTGCGGCGGATTGTGCGGGGTGTGCGGCAGGAACGGCGCGTACCAAAGCAGGAACGGTTTGTGCTTTTCGAGGCACATCGTTCAACCAACCCGTTTTGAAAAGCTGAACTCAAAGTTCAGCACTCCAAAGCGCTGCGCGCAATTATTCCATTTCCAGCTCGGACACATGTTTAATCTTAATAAGCTGCTCCCAAAATTTGCCGTCGGGCGAGGTGATGCGGTTGTTGCGGATTTTTACATCCGCCACGTTTTCCAACTCGATGGCATATTCGGTCTTTGCCACGATCTCGTTGTTGTCGATCACAATGCCTTTCACCATGGGATTCGGGCAGTCCTTCGGCGCGGTATAGGCGACAATCGGCGTTCTTTCCGGATTGATGAAGCGATTGTTTCGGATGATCACATTTTGCGAAAACGGCCCTTCGTAAAAGTTGCCGTAGTCGTTGCCGAGCATGACCGCGTCGCCGTTGACTCCATCGACCAGATTGCCCTCGATCAGGCCGTTGATTCCGCGAGTGCGGATAGCACCGTTGCGCTGTTTGCGGAAGGTGCAGTTGCGGATCACATATCCGTCGCTCCTCACGTTCAAATTGTAGAATTGTGTCGCCTTGTTGTCGACAAATCGACGAACCTGCCCGGTGACCACATTCGGAACGGGCTTATCAAACGTGACCAAGGCACGATTTTTCGGATCGATCTCCACAACCGTGAATGGGCCGAGATAGTCGCCGGTTTCCGGATAGAAGGCCATATAGGCATCGCCCAACTCCACCGAGGAGAGCTCGCGCGTCCATGGGTGCACGCCGCGCCAGTTGCAGAAGCGTAGCTGACGATCAGAAAGCACTTCGGCGGCCATGATGGTATCGGAACTGATATTGATGCTGTCGTCGAGCAACCCTTCGAAGTGGCAGTTTTTGATCATCGGCCCGACGCGGTTATTCTTGCAGTGCATGCCGTCGCGCCAGTTGGTGACCATCCGTTCGTCGAAGCCGGGGCGGAAGCGCAGCTGGAATCCATCGAAGGTGATTGGTCCGGTATTGTATTCCAACCGACTGGTCATGGTGCTGCGGCCGCCATACATCACCACGTTTTCAATTTTGCAGTCGCTGCTATGATCAATCTGAATGTTCCCGATGGCGCTACTCCCCCCGTTCAAACGGACCAGGCGCTCCTGGGCATTGAACGCTCGCGGCTGAAAGTAGATGTCGCCCAGTTCAATATCCTGAATGCCGCGATAAGAGTTTTCATGTAGATGAACCCGGTATTTACGCCGCTTCAAATGCTCAACTCGGCTCACCCGGTACGCGCTTGTCTTTCCCGGACGAATCCGGCGCTGGGCGGGGTCGATAATCGCACCCCACAGGTTATAGTCCCAGTTTTTGAGTTGACGCACCTCGCGCTCTTCATCCGTAAAGAACAGGTCGAAGCCGGGCTGAATTTCGATATCAAACCATCCTTCTTGCTGATTCTTCGCAAACACTTCGCCCTGTGTATAGGACAGCGGGTCGTTGTCGAGAAACAGGTTTTTAACAATGACATTCTTACTAGAGAGCATACGTACATAGCCCTGCGAGGGCGCATTAAGAATCATCGAGCCCTGCCCATCGACCACCACATTCGTCAGATGCTGCAGGTTGAACACAACCATGCTGTCTTCACGGTCGCCCACTTTGTAGATTTTACCCGGCTCCAGCTTAAGGACGACATTCGGCGCATTTTCATGCACCGCCTGCATCGCCTGGGTGAACGCCGCCGCATCGTCGGTCTTTCCATCCCCCACCGCTCCGAAGTCGGAGAGGTTCAACGTCGTAATTCCCGCCTTCAAATTGCCGTCGAGTACATAGGTTCCGCCCGCTTTGGTTTCAATTTCGACCTGTTTATCGCCGTAGCGAACCGGGCAGATCCCGTCGGCCTTCGCGCGAATCACCGCGCGGGTCAGTTTGCCGCCTTTCCATTCGATATCGACCTCGTATCCACCGCGCGCCTTGATGCCACGGATGTAGCCGGCCGGCCAATTGGTTTCCGGCAACGCGGGCAATAGATGAACATTTCCGTGATGACTTTGCAGAAGCATTTCAACGATGCCGGCGGTGTAGCCAAAGTTGCCGTCGATGCAGTTGACCGCTTTATCGGGATTCGTCTTTCCCATCTGGTGCGTGCCGAGCATATTCGGGTAGGTGCACTTGGAGACGAGGATCTTCACTTCGCTATGCGCCAGTTCCGGTTCGCGCAGGCGCGCCGCGAGGTTGAGGAACCAGGCGCGGCTCCAGCCGACATAGCCGTAGCCATCGACATGGTTTATCCGGCGGAGGAGCGACTGCCTGGCCGCTTCCGCCAGCTCGGGATTATTATCCACGGTGATCTCATAGCCGGGATGAACGGGATACAGGTGTGAAACGTGCCGGTGCCCGGGATTCTTGTCTTCATAGTCTTCGGCCCATTCCTGTAGCTGACCATACTTCCCGATTCGGTACGGTTTGATTTTCGGCAACGCTGCCAGCACCTCCTGACGGAGCGGCTCGTCGACATCCAGAATCTCACTTGCCTGTATGAAATTGGTCAGCACTTCGCGTGTGACCGCCAGCGTAAAGGTGGTACCCACATCATACACCGCGCTCTCGCCGTTTTCCTTCAGGAACGGTCCTTCCGGCGAAACATCGGGGAATGAAACCAGATTTCCGGTCTTGGGATCTTCCGCCAAATAGTCGAGGTGGAACAACGCCGCTTCTTTAATGAATGGATAGGCGCGGTTTTTCAGGAACGCTTCGTCCTGTGTGAAACGGTAGTGCTCCCAGTAATGCTGGGCAAACCATCCGCCGCCGACCGGCCAGCCGACCCGGCCGGGCCGCCCCGGCCAAACATCTTTCGGTCCGGTCATGCCGTACGGAGTAAAGCCGGACAGCATCATCCCGCGCATTCCATAATTATATTTCGCCACGCCTTTCGCGCCTTCGATATAGGAGTCGAGCACATCGAAAAAGGGCTCAACGATTTCAGGCATACCGCACAGATCCGCAAACCAGTAGTTCATCTGCTGGTTGATATCTGTCGCGTGCCCACCGAACCATTCGGAAAGCAGGTCCGGACACCAATACACGTAGCCGGGAGGGAAATACCCTTTGCGCGAACTGGAAATCAGCATATAGCGACCGTACTGAAAATGAAGCGCGTAGAGCTGCGGATCGCGGTCTGCGCCGCCCAGCTCAAACTCATCGTTCAACGCAGTAAGCCGCACATCGGTCGGCAGCGCTGCCGCCCGCGAGGTGCCCAGCGAAAAATCAACGCGATTGAAGATTTCCTGATAGTCGGCCTGATGGTTGTTTAGGAGTTCGTCATAGGATTTTACCGACGCGGCATTAACCTTTTTAACGACGGCGTCCTGCCACTCCTCGCCGTGGTAATAGTCGGTCGAGGCGGAAAACATCAGAATCGCTTCATCCGCTCCTTCGACATGAATACGGTCGCCTTCCGTGTATACCCTGCCCCCCACGGATAAAACCTTCAGCCCGGCGGCAAACTTTGTTCCCCCATCAAAAGCCTGGCCCGTAAAGCGCATCATGTCGTCGCCGAGCGCCTTCAGTACAATCGGTTCGACCTGCGCCGGAATCCCTTTTTTCACCTGGTGTTCAATAAAGTCGGAGAGGTTCCGCTTGTTCTTCAGCGCAAGCACATCCGTTGGACGGCTCAGCAAGGCACTGAAGCTGATGGCCTTTTTTTCCGAACAGGAAATCTTCATCACCATAATGTCGTCCGGGTAGCTGCAGAATGCTTCGCGCGTATAGACTGCGTCCCCGACGCGGTAGGTGGTGATGGCAACCGCCCGGTTTAAATCGAGCTTGCGTTCGTAGTCTTCCACGAGTTGATCGTGCGCCGGAAAGAAGAGATCCAGATCCCCTAGCGTCTGCTCAACCGGTCGTCTGGCGGGCTTGGATACGCGCTTGAATCCCTCCAGTTCAACCAGCTCCGGCTTTTCGCCCTTCCAGTTCTTCTTAAACTCCTCAAACGTTAGCGCCAGGGCCGCATCCACATCGCCGCCAATCGCCGTTTCCCGCTGCCATTTAATATATTCAGCTTCGAGCGGATCGACCGTAAGCGTTCCATGGTTGCCACTGTAAATACTGTTTTCGCTCAGTTGCAAACGCTCATGACTGATACCACCGAAGACCGTGATGCCCAGGTGCCCGTTACCAAGCGGAAGGGATTCACGCCATTTAGCAGCGGGACGGTCGTAGCGCAGAACCAATTCCCCGGCCAAACTTTCGGCCGACAGCACGCCGACCATCCCCGACAAAACACCCGTCTTCAAAACCCGACCGACATACCGAACACTTCCATTTGAACTCATAGACTCTTTCCTGTTACAAATCGTTAACCTAAGGATGAAAATATACCCCCTGCCGCCGCGGCCCGCCATACCCGCAAGCGCATATTTTTTAGCACTTCGCGCAACAGGCAGCGTAGCTACCGATTTTCAACCTCACTCCGTTTCGAAAAGCTGAACCGAAGTTAAGCGCTACATACCAATAATATATTATTCATAGCTGTTTCCCGTCAGTCTCCCGGCAGGATCGCCGCGAGCCGATCCTGGACCACGTAGTCATCGCACAAATGTAGCCTCCGCTTTGTCACGCGGCCATCACGCTTCGGCCGCCACTAGCACATTTCGAAAGCCCGGACACCGGCAGCCGGCCTTTCTCGTGACGACAGACAGGACACAGAGCAGCACATCTTGCTGAACAGATTCGGGGCATGTCGCAGACGCGGGACAGGAGCCGACGGCTCCGTGCGCGGACGGTTGTCCGCTCGTTGCTACCGGCTGAGGTCGCCTCGTTCCGGCGTTCCTGCCGGCGGGCAAAACTGGCGAGTTTCGTAGCCCCGATTCTTGGATACGCTACCGGTGACTCGGATTGCCTGGATGACTAACGTTGGAAGGGCCCGTTAGATGGGCGCGAGAGCGTTACACGAGCGGAAGAGGGACGTGCCCACGAGGGGTATTGCTCCCACGGTACAATGGGGGCTTGTGATGCTTGGTTGTCGGTTGTTGCCCCAGACGTTAGGGCTCTGCTGAATGAGTTGAAGTCCGTCGTCCTGTGTTCTATGGTTTCCGTGATGATCGTATTGACCATGGCGAGGGGTAAGTGCCCATCGGAAAAGGGATCGGCGTCGAAGTGAAATTGCCCATATCCATTGATGTGCTGCTTCATGGCAAGGCCGTGGAGTGGGAGCGTTTGGAATTCAAAGCTGGATGGAACCCCTTGGACATCCTGCAGACGATTTGCGCATTCGCCAATGACTTCCATAATCTGGGTGGTGGCTACATCGTGGTCGGGGTCGCTGAAGCGGATGGGCGTCCGGTTCTCCCTCCAGCGGGTATCGACTTATCGCGGGTGAACGCGATTCAGAAAGAGATTCTCAGCCTCGGTCACAGCGCCATGCAGCCACAATACCACCCGATCATGGTGCCCGAGATGGTAGATGGGAAGCATGTCCTTGTGATCTGGGCGCCGGGCGGGCCAACCCGACCCTATAAGGCAAAACTGGGGCTCGGTAGAGAGTGCAAGAGCTGGGGCTATTTCATTCGCAAGGGATCGAGCACGGTGCGCGCCAAAGGGCCTGATGAAACCGAGCTGCTCTCTCTCGCTGCGTCCATCCCGTTTGACGATCAGATCAACCAGCGCGCCTCTCTCGATGATCTATCCAGGGATCTCATCATCGAGTTTTTGGAGGAGGTGGACAGCCCGCTGGCGGGAGTCGCCGGGGAGTTGGATATGGCGGAGCTTGGTCGCCAGATGCAGATCGTGGATGGTCCCAAAGAGGCCCTGTTCCCAAAGAACGTAGGACTGCTCTTCTTCAACCCCGAACCGGAGCGATTCTTCCCTGCGACCCAGATCGACGTGGTCTGGTTTCCTGAGGGCGCCGGCGGCGACAAGTTCACCGAGAAGATATTTCGGGGGCCGCTCGCTCGCATAGCCCGTGAGGCACTGGACTACATTCGACGCAACTACATTAGCGAGACAGTCATCAAGCATTCCGACCGAGCCGAAGCCACGCGCGTCGAGAATTTCCCTTACGCCGCCATCGAAGAGGCTGTGGCCAACGCCGTGTACCATCGCGGCTACGATGTTCGAGAACCCATCGAGATCCGTATCGGACGAGATGAAATAGTGGTCTTGAGCTACCCTGGCCCTGATCGCTCCGTACGCTTGGAGGAACTCCGGGTCGGCCGGGCACTGCCGCGCCGCTACCGTAATCGGCGCATTGGAGAATTCCTCAAAGAATTGGATATGACCGAGGGCCGATCAACAGGAATCCCGAAGATCCTGCACGCCATGCAGGCGAACGGGTCGCCACCGCCGGTGTTTGATTTCGACGAGGACCACACGTTTTTCATGTGTCGTCTACCGGTGCATCCGCAGGCGACTATGCCGGAGGGCCTCATCCAGCAAGAGGGGAGTGTCGCCGAGGCACAAGTCGAGGCACAAGTCGAGGCACAAGTCGAAATCGGCATCCTCGGGGCATGTATGAAAGCACCCATGGCATCCGCTGACATTGCAGCCGCACTCGGCCACAAGCAGTTAAGCGGGAATGTCCGTAAGGCATTGCCCCGGTTGCGATCCGTTGGCCTCCTTGAATACACAATTCCAGACAAGCCAAACAGCCGTCTCCAGAAATACCGGCTGACCTCAAAGGGACGCGAGGTGCTGGAATCGAATCTTAATTCAGGCGATGAATCGCCCGCCATTTAGGGGCTGTACCCGCCGTGTCCTGATTGCCAATGCATTCTTTGGTGGGCGTGCGGGGTCGGACCTGTGTAACCCGTTCCGTCACGGACTGTTAGCATGGATCACGGTGTGCTTCAGATGCTTAGATTAGTGGTTTTGGTAACCGTTAAGCTTAGCGGATCTGCGCAGTTCTCATGCACACAACGCGCACCCGCATCCAGTTGGAGACAACAGGATGTACTTCTAGAGGAGAGCCTGTTGTCCCCAACTGGCTCCTCTCGCCGGCCGACACCACACCAACACCTTCCGGATGTTCATCAGAGGCCAAGCTTAACGCTTACTGGTTTTGACGCCAAAACTAGGGAGCTAAGTCAGCTGGGAGTTGCGCGGTCTGAGGTCTTCGGGTAGTTGTTGTAGTGAACAACCAATGGGAGGGGGCCATGCGAGCGAATCGTTATCATATTCCTGGGTGCATCTGGCACATCACGCACCGATGCCACAAGGGCGAGTTTCTGTTGAAGTTTAGGCGTGATCGTCGTCGATGGGTACAGTGGCTCTTTGAAGCCCGGAAGCGCTACGGCCTGCAGGTTCTCAACTTCATAGCGACCTCGAACCATATTCATCTCCTTGCTGTGGACGGTGAAGCGGAGGAGACTATTCCGAGATCCATGCAGTTGATTGCTGGGCGGGTTGGCCAGGAATACAACCAGCGAAAGGGGCGGCGGGGCGCTTTCTGGGAGGATCGGTATCATGCAACAGCAGTGGGAAGTGAAGCATTTGTGACCTCTGTGCAAGCTCGCCTTGGAATTCGCGCTCGGTTTAGAGAGATCACCAGCGAGTCTGGCATGTCGGTGCTGCGCGAAGCCCCCGTATCTTACGGCACGGTTTTCGAAGGTAGAACCGGTAAGCGTTAAGCTTGGCGTTCGGGGGTGCTGTTGACTTGGAGTGCGGTGGCAGAGTCCGAAGCGAGCTTGCGAGTGCAGGACGTCGACACCGCTTTTGCGTCGTGCTGGGGGTTGAGTCTGCGCACTGGGGAAAGGCGGTGTCGCCGGGCCTGGGAAGGCCCTCTGCCACCGCACTCCAAGTTCTTCTGTCCACGAACGTTAAGCTTAACGCTTACTAGAACCGGCAACCTAAGAGCGCTGACCCCACTCTGGAATTCCACAAGTCTCTATACATAAGTCAGATGCACAGGTCCGACCCCGCACTACGGTCCCGCACTACGGTAGGACCAGTTACCGTTTAGTGTTAGTACTTCCATCCTTTTCTTCCTTTGCGTTCTCTGGTTCTACGAAATTTCCATTCTTGTCCCTTATTGAATTGCTGCTTTTCCCGAAATATGCGCGGGCAAGAACAGCAATATTCTTGTTGTCACCGCTTAACTGACTTACCGGCGGCGTAAGGATATTGTCCAGCGGGATAACCCCGCCATCAGTACGTGGTTTGGCAAAGCCGAAAAGTCCAACACCCGCCTCTAGAGCTTCAGGGACAACCTTTGTGGCATCAGCCTTGTTCCAAAATGCCAGGCATGTGATCAGACGGGTACCTTCGCCAACCATAGCCTTGATCTTGTTGATGCTTTCAATGTCACCCTTTTCATTCATCAGCCAATCCGCCTGTTTGTACATGTCAGAATTTACGACATGCGGATGGTTCACATGGTTACAGGTAAGCCATACTATGCAGTTTGGATTGGCATCCTTGGCGGCTTTGTGAATCGCCTTCCAGCAGCGGTCGATAGCCTTGCGGCTGAAGGCGAGATCCTGTTGTCTGGAAAGCTTCTTTTCGCCTGGGAAGTCTTCGCCCATAAGCTGCTTGTAGAGGTTCTTTTCGCAGTCGATCCATTTGCCCTTGGTTGACTTGCGCTTTGGCATCCAGATCCAGTCGACCATGAACCCGTCGATACCGGTCTTGCTGACCGCATCGGTGATCGACTTTGACAGGTAATCAATGTATTCGTCGGTATAAGGGATATGATAATCAGCTGGTGTGCCGTAACTGAGCTGTGGATTGTCCTTGCCCCACTTGGTATTCGCTCCGATACAGAAATACCCGAACACCATCATGCCCTCTTTATGACCGAGCTTAACGATCTCCGGCAGAAAGTCATGCTTCAGGCCTGGTTGCTCCGGGATGTAGCCGTTTTTGTACCAGGCATAACCATTACATGAAACTGCAAATGTCTGGATCACGTTGGCACCGATAGCCTTATACCATGCTACGTGCTCAGCGGGGTCGGAGGTGTTCCATCTGCCGGGAGCAGCAAATGTCCTGTTCTCCCCCCAGTTGACATCAAGGCTGTAAGACTTGATGCTCTTGACCTGCTCGACTTTCGCGGATCTGGAAGCCCCACCAGAATGACACGAACATACCAGCAGAGCCATCCCTGCAAAAAGACATGCTGTAAGAATTGTTTTTTTCATCTTTTTAATTCTCCAATGTAATATTCTTTACGTTTCTAATACTTCCTGTTTTTCAACATCAAATGATTATTCATTCTTTCATCTCGGTCTCCTAGCAGATTATAACGGTCGCAATGACGCGCACGAAATAGGCCCGCTCGCGCGGCTATCTCTTGTCGCTGTCCATTGTCTCGTTCAACGAGCTTTTTGCGCTGGCAATCACAAAATCTACAAGCTTCTGGTTTTCGAACCAGCCAGACCAGGTAGTGTGTCCATGCCCCTTGAATACCGTAAGCTCCATCTCGCCCCCAAGTTGTTCATACCTCTCTTTGACCACTGCTGAGTTCTGGTCCAGAGGAACGAGGCCATCACTGTCTCCGTGAATATGAAATATGGGGACCTTTGCCGCTGCAAGCGGAGCAAGACGGTCTATGGGGTTGTGTCCGCTTAACTCCGCAGCAAGCTCCTCTTTGGTCATGTCATACGCGCTGCAGGCGCGTTTAAGGCCGGGAAAACTGCGCAGATTGCAGACTGGATAGATGCCTGCGATGCAAGCCACGGCCTGGGGATTCTCCGCTGCCCAGTTGTACAGCATAAGCCCGCCACGACTACGCGCCAGCAGGCACGCCTTCGGTGCCAGTCCCCGTTCTTCACTGATACTTTTGTAGAATTTGGAATAGACCCTTCTTCCCTCCGGACTCCCGAATGATTCGCCTACGTCTACTCCGGCAATGGCAATACCACTGGACAGAAACGTCTCCAGCATCCACCTTTCCGCCGCTTCAGGAAGACCTTCGAGCGTAGGCGCGTACCATACCCATGGAGTCAGTTCTTCAGGTGTGCTCGCCTCCGGCATTATCAGAAAGGCCGTTCGACCTTCTATGTTGAACACCTCGCCGCCCTCGATAGGCAGTTTCTTCTCGGTGGCTTGAGTCATTGATTTTCCTCCATTTGATGGCGGTTCTGTCAAAGCTGACAGGACTCTTTCTTATTCAGTTCTCGTTCCTGTAGAGGGCTAGCCATATCTCGACGTTCTCCCCGGTCTTCCTGTCCCGCCGCTGACCCAACAACCGGAGAGTAGGGCGAAAGATTAAGGCGAAAGATTAGGGACGAAGAGCCATAACCTTAATCTTTTGCCCTAATCTTTCGCCTTAATCTTCTTTCTTCCCCGTTTCATCGCATCACGCGGCAATCTCGATTGACTGCCCGAGTTTTGTGTCGGCGCTTGCCATTCAACTTTTGACAGTATCGTGATGTCTCACATATTCAAAATTGCCGGACGAAACGCACATTAGAGGGTGCCACACACCTCCCGGGCAATTTGGACCCACCGGGGGAGTCGCTCGTGCTGGTTCCGCAGGGTGTGGACATCCTTCATGATCACCTCCAGGCGGCAACCCTTGGCCGCATCCATCGTCTCCTGGAGATCGGCCCGGATTGCATCTTCATCAAAGGTGTCCGTACTCACGAGGGTGGGATGGGGCTTTCTCGAGTAGACAATCTCCCTGCCGCAGGCCTGGGCCATGAAGGGCTGGTCGCACCAGGGGGAGACGGAGACGCGCTCCATGTTCGCAAGCCCCTCTAGCACGTGCCACCGAGTGTTGACCGGCTCGCAGCAGCCGTAGTAGACGCTGCCGAAGTGCTCCGCCAGACTCTTCTGGTAGGGGAAGACGAACTCCTCAAACTGATCCGGCCCCACCCCCACCGTCTCCTGGCTCTCCAGCAGGAGCCACAGGTCCTCGGTACGGACCGTCCCGTCCCCGCCTGACTGGGGTAGCCGGTGGGAGTAGCCCATGGATCCCGAGCCGATGTAGTCATTCCCATTGTTGAGGTAGAGGAAGCCCTCCCTTTCCAGCCACTTGGCGTAGGCGAGGTGATCGTCCCGCAGGAAGGCCATGAGACGGTGGAGTCCCTCGGGGTTGTCGAACATGGCGAGCATGAGCTCCTCCAGGCCGATCAGCTCGATCGCCTGCCCGGTGAGGCCGAAGCTCCACCAGAAACCCCCGTGGATTCGCACGGGGAGAATCCCGTCGAAAAGTTCCTCCATGTCCTCCTTGTCCTTGAGGGTGGCTTCACGGTCCACCGAGTAGGTACGGGGGGAGAGCTTGCCAAAGTCGGCATCCAGGTCCTTGATGGGGGGCTCCACTTTGTAGGAACCGTGACCCTCCTCATTGTCGCTGCGGTGGTGGATCACCTCCACCCCGTAGTTGCTTGCCTTGGAACGCCAGCCGACATTGATAACCGGCTCCACCACGTGGTCGTCCTGGAGGACCTCGAACTCGTAGAACTCACTGCGGAAGCGCCGCTCCAGGCGGCGTCCGGCCTGTGACTCGCAGGTCATGTCCGCACGGGTGATGGCCTTCCGTTCATCGCTCACCCCGCCCTTTTCGGCCAGGATCATGGGGCGGTCACCCTCGCCGCTGTCCAGATTATACCAAGCTTGCTTTCGCTCCAGGTTGATTGGATCGGCAGCAATCTCAGCCTTTCGTTTGGCAAGCTCACGGAGAACGGTGACGTCATTGGTTGGCAGGTCCATGTGGGGCTCCTAATATGGTTTACTTGTGGACGCTTCCGGGTTTAACTGGTGTTTTTTCATTGGCTCCTACGGACGTCGCCGATACCCGAAGAGATTCGAGTGTACGAGTACGTGTACGAGTACGGATGCATTCGCCAATCCTGATCGCACTCTCTTCATCCCCAATCCCCGCGGAGCGCCTCCGGCGGGATATGCGATTCAGAGAGTGCGATTATGAGCGGCGAGTTTCTCCCTCCCCTCGTACTCTTACACGTACTCGTACACGCCTATCTCTTCATTCCTGTGCACATTCATCAACAGAGAATCCCCCGGAAAACCGGGTAGCGCCACTTGTTGGATGGCCTTTTATGAACGTGACTTCAGTTCGGGGTATTTGTTCAATATCAACTGCCTGTCTTCTTCATCCAACTCGGAGAGCAGAAGCGGCTCGTCTTGTGGACGTGTCTGTTTCTGGTTGATTTTGCCCATCAGACTCCAACGACGCGTCATGTCTTGTGGCTCTTCGGCTGGTACATCATAGCGGGTGAAGTCAATGACTTTCGCTAGGCTGTCGTCCTCGGCGTTGCGCAACAGCGCAAGGCGAAACTCCCTGTTCATAAACCAGCTAATCTCCTTGTCCTTGTCAGAACCACCTATGCCTGTTCCGCCTTGCACAAACTGGTAGTCGAGATCAGCATTGTCCGTGAAGGTCTGTCGCCAGAGTTGTCCAAACTCACCTTGTGTCAGGCAAGTGGCCTCGGGCCATCTACGCCGCACCTCCGATAGATACTGTGTGAGTGTCTCAAGGTGGCCAATCTCTTCGACCAGGCAGATTTCCCAACAGTTGGTGACCCACCCAAAACCATTGCGCTTGAAGCCATCATCAAAATGGTTGGCCGTCGTCGCCAACATCTGCTTCAAACCGACCTCTGGACCGAAGGCGCCAATGGTCTCGATGGGACCCACTCCCATGCGGCTGTTAAACCCTTCCTTGAAGCCCACTCGCCTCGCAGCCAGAAAGTCCACCGTCCAGCCATCAAGATTGACACAGTCGATGAAATCGGCGCCGCCCTGGGCAGGCTTGCAGAAATGTTCTGTGGATGGGTAGTAGGGATAGCTGATGGCCCCATCACCGTCCTGGTTATCGATAGCGTATTGGCTCCAGATGTTGCCCTGGCAGACGTGGATGCCTTCCTTCTCGGCCAGGTACTGCTGGTTTTCCGCCGAAAGGAACCCGGCCACTATGCTGGTCGGGCGAAAGCCGTTGCCCATGAACTCCGACACACGGGCCAGACCTTCATGCAGGTCGAGATTGACCTGTTCCCGGGAGTTGTATGCATTGGCGAAATAGGCGCCGGGGATAAAGGTTACATCATCACCATATTCGTTGTGGCATGCCCTGACGTAATCTCGGATCTTGCGGTAGCCCTCCTCATCAGAGTGAAGGGCACGCCAGCTGAAAGCCCAGGTTATCTTTGCTGCCGGCCAACCTGATGAAATAGCCTCGCGAAAAGCGGTGACGGTCTCGAGGGTATGTTTACCGGCCTCATCGGCTCCTTTGTTCTGCTCTCGGCTCACCTCAATCTGATTCACGCGTACAATGGTATTGAAGGTGAGGAATCGTCCCCCCATGAGTGATTTGGTCGTCATAGTATTATCTCCTTCTCTTTTCGCAATTTCAACGTTCACCCTAAGGCAGGCCTTCTGTACGCCCGGTTTTGCAGGTAGATATATGAGGCAAGGGACCAGTTATAATCCGGCGCGCCACCACCTTTAACCCTAGGGGAAGAGTTATAGTTCTCGAGAATCTCTTCCTTCTGACTCATCATTTTCAAAAGCCTGTCTGCACCAAGATCGGCCTCAGTTTTATACCCGTTATCCCATAAGAGCTCCAGCATCCAGAGAGTTGTATGCGGCCAGACGCGGCCGCGCCAGTATCCATCCGGCTTGTACTGTTTTTCGCTGTAGGCCAGATAGGGAAAGGGATAGTCACCGAAGAAGTGGGCCTCGTTCAGAAGGTAATTCTCGATCATATTCTTTTTGACAGCCCCGTCCATTTCAACACCTGCCCAAATGGGTAAGAAACTGTATAGTGTTAATACCTTATTGAAACTGCTGTTGTGGTGATCGTAATCAAAGAACATCTCGTCATTGAAGAGGCATATCTTGGAGAGCAGTTGTTCCAGACGCTTCGCCTCTTGGAGGAAGAAGTCCTTTTCATCAGTCTGCCCAATACCGTCATACAATTTTGCCAGACTCTTCGCTTCGGTGATGAGATAACTTGCCAGACTAACTGAAGCCACCGGCGGCAGGTAAATGTTCCATAGACCGTCCGTGTAGTTGCGTATGTGACTGGCATACCTATCGTATAGAGGACTGTTGTCGGCGGTGCTGCCGGTAAAGCGCCACTCCGGCAGACCATCACCATCGTGGTCCTGGGTATTGATGAACCAGCTAAAAAGCTTCTTTGTTTTGGGTAAAATGTCTTTCAAGAACTCTGGTGATAACGATTTGTTCTGCTCCATATGCAGAAGAGCCCAGCCCGTAAGCGGTGCCTGCGGATAAAAGGTCGAACCTGCAGTGTGTGCATAGCTGTGAGTGGGAACACAGCCGTCCTCGCGCTGCATGACATAGAGTGCACTGACGGCATCTCTTGCCAGGGAGGGATTGAAAAAGGATAACCCAACCGAGGCAACCAGCGAGTCCCAGAAAAAGGCGGTACTGCACCAGTTTGTAATGGAACAATAGCTGGCTATGGTTGACGAACCGTCCTCCTTAGGCCACTCAATACCTGTGCGAATCAGACCTGCCGCAGAACGGACTACTTTCGCTGCATCTCCGTTGCCGAGATTGATTTTCCCGATATTCTCAGCCCACCAGTGCCTTCTATCATCTAAGATACGGTTGCTATCTGTATTGAAACAGAGACTTCCCGGCTTCCAATTGTGGGGCCTGTCCTCGTCTGCCAGGCCGTAATCGACCTGGATACAGAAGGAAAGCTTTCCGCCCTGATCAAGCGCCATCGGTCCAGAGCCAATGAGGTACTCGCTTGGCTCCTCGTCGATATTTATCTTTGTGTCGGATGATGTTCTTATTGCCCAGACGGGCAGTATCTTATCATTCTCGGAACGGTATCCGTTCTGTTCGTTACCGGTTTTGTAACATGCGAACAAGGCATCATCTTTTGCAGATAACTCATGACTTGTCTCGGGCGAGGACAGCTTTCCGGTAAGTCTGATTTCTATTTCCGAAAAATCGCCTGCTTGCTTCTCAAGATCAAGTTTCCAGACAAGCACATTGCGGGCAGGAGAATACAAGGTCGCTTTTGTCTTGAGTCGATTATCTGCGCCCAGAAACGCGTGTCCCTCCTGCTTGATCACCCAGGGCAACATGTCGGTGTTGGTTACATAAACCGGTGTATAATGAACGCTGAGAGGGTGAATGCGGATGCCAACGTTACACAGGATCTCTGTAAGGGGATCCCGCTTGTCAACGAGGCCACGGGGACTGAGCCTCTCCAGCATCAGCGTGTTGGTGTTAACCGATGCAGACATGTCTGCAAAATGGTCAATAAACCCGGATTGCCAGTTGCTCATATTGAATCTGTTGAGCAGTATGCCTTCCAGCATTGTTTCGTTCATAGATAATCCTTTGCGTCAGCCGGTTCTGACCTAATTCTCGCACCTGACCTCATGGGCTCAGCCTGCAGTAATCATCAAAGTACCCGCGAGGCGGATCTCCTCGGATGAGCTTCCCACCATGACCTCAAATTCGCCGGGTTCGACTACGCGGTTCATATCGGCGTTCCAGAGGGCGAGGTGGTGTTCGGTCAGGGCAAAGGAGACGGTCTCCTCCTGGCCCGGTTCGAGGCGGATCCGTTTGAAGCCGGCCAGTTCTTTCACGGGGACGGCGACGCTGGCAACCGAGTCGCGGAAGTAGAGCTGAACCACCTCGTCACCGGCAACATCCGAGGTATTACGGATGGTAGCCGAAACCGTCACGGTCTGGTCGGTCGATGCCTGCTCAGGCCTGATAACCAGGTTACTGTATTCAAAGGTGCTGTAGCTCAACCCGTAACCGAACGGGAACTGCGGCTTGCCGTCATTGTCGTTGTAGCGATAACCGCGCCCTGTGGGTTTGTAGCTGTAATGCAGCGGGCATTGACCAACAGTCTTAGGGAAAGTCAGCGGCAGTTTGCCGCCGGGATTGGTAATGCCGAAGAGGACCTCGGCAATGGCAGTTCCGCCCTGCTCGCCGCCATACCATGGCAGGACGATCGCATTCGCCTTCGCTTCCCAACGCTGCATCGTGACCGCACTGCCGGCCACCAATACCACAATGAGAGGCGTTCCGCTTTCCGCGATGCGGAGGATCTCACTCTCCTGATCGCCTGCAGCAACAGACTTCTCGCGGTTGTCCACGATGATGGCGTGACCGGCGGCGTCAATTGATTCCGCCTTCTCCTCCTTGATGCAAGGGAGATCGAGGTTCGAACGGTCAGAGCCCTCGTCCTCGCGGATGGTGGCAAAGTAGATCGCCACGTCGCATGCTTCGGCGACCTCCTTCAGATCCTCGCCTTCAGCACAGGCCTGAATCTCGGTGCCCTCCGGCGCGAGACGGGCTAGCCCATCAAGCGGCGTGACAGCGTCACCCTTCCAGCCGCCGTAGGGCCCGCTGTAGCCGCCGAGATTGACGGTGTTATGAGCCGGCCCGAAGACGCCGATTCGTTTTGCACTCTTGGACAACGGAAGGGCGCTTGCGTCATTCTTGAGCAGCACCACCGACCTGCGCGCAGCCTCCAGCGCCAGAGCCCGGTGTTCATCACAGCGTACAACTGCATCAGCCTCGGAACTCTCGACATAAGGCTTCTCGAAGAGACCCAGTTCAAATTTGGCCTTCAGGATGCGGCGGACGGAACGCTCGACGGTCTCCATCGACAGTTTGCCCTCATCTACGAGTGTCTGCAGGGCACCGCCGACATTGTTAGGCAGGACAACGTCCAGCCCGGCTTCCATGGAGCGTACCATCGCGTCGGATCGATCCTTCTCAACCTGATGAGTACGGGCAACACCGCCCACGCCACCATAGTCTGAAACAGAGAAGCCTTCGAACCCCCACTCATCGCGCAGGATGTCTGTCAGAAGCGCTTTGCTGCAGGTACAGGGAATTCCGTCAACACTGTTGTAGGCCGGCATGATCGAGCGTGAGCCGCCCTCCTGTACGCAAACACGGAAGGGCTCCAGAAACACCTCTCGAAGCACCCGCCATGAGGTATTCGATACGTTACTGTCGCGCCCTCCTTCGCCGTAGTTGTCTACGAAATGCTTTGGGCTCGTAATGATGTTCATCTCTTCCAGAGCCTGCACGTAGGCCAGTGCCATGCGGCCGGTGAGATAGACATCCTCGCCGTAGGTCTCCTGCGTCCGGCCCCAGCGCGAGTCGCGGCCGATGTTGATGACCGGAGAAAAGACCTGGTGGATATTGACCACCTTGAGCTCTTTGGCTATCGCCGTGGCAACCTGCCTCATCAGCGACTCGTCCCACATCGCGGCAAGCGCCATGGATTGAGGAAAACAGGTAGCGTTACCCCACTGGGCACCGTGAAGGGCCTCTTCGCTGACCAGCACCGGAATACCATGAGCACTGGCCTCGATGGATTTCCTGATGTCTTCGTTGTTGATCTTCGCGCATTCCGTGGCGCTCTTCGGCTGCTTCTGATGCGAGAAATGGGTCAGAGACCGGATATGCCCCGTCGTGTGATCACGCCTGGGGTCTTCGGGATCGAAGAGCATCTGGCTGCGCAGCTGCGCCACCTTCTCCTCCACGCTCATGCGGGATAGGAGATCCTCAACTCGGGCAGGTATGGACTGGGTTGAATCCTGATACAACATTGTCTCGCTCATGGTATTTCCTTTTTTCAGGCACTTCCGGGATTAGCGGGTGATTTTTCGTTGATAGATGGCTGGATAGCGAAAGCAGGATGCGACAGAGAACGACGATGATCGGGACAACGATCGGGACGAAGATGGGGAGAGACGACGATCGGGACAATGATCAGGACGACGAAAGGGAGGGAGGGGCGGCGAACGGTGGCGCCTTGCGGACCCAATGTTCACGTCGATTCCTGCTCCCATCTTTGTCGCGATCATCGTCCCGATCCTTGTCGAACAATCGTTGTCCCGATCTTCGTCTCGATCATCGTCGGATCTCCTTGGGAAACGGGGAGCGAGTAGGGCAATCATGCGAATGACCAATGAAAAGACACCCGGAAAAGCCGGAAGGACCATTTTTCATTTCCGCGTCAACACTAGCACCGGGCACTTCCAGTCGGGACCAAACTCGGCGTTGAATCCGCCGGCCTCGATGAAGAGGGTGTCGGCACCGTCGATGCGCTTGAACGCCATCTTGAGCGCCTGGTAGGCGGCGCCACCCCGGGAATTGCGGCCCAGGTGCATCAGGGTGTCCCCGGTCCAGAGCCGGTCGATGGTATCGGTGCTGCCATCCTGCTTCAGGCTCACACTGCGGAAGGGCGCACGTTTGATATCTGACGTCATGCCGGGGATGTAGGCATTCGCGCTTGCCACCACCGCGACCACCTGCCAGTCACCGACGAGCTTCTTGTCAGCCTGGAACGTCCCATTATAGGAAAACTTTCCTTCGTCGGGCCCAAGGTTGGTCTTGGTCGGATCCTGCATGGCCTGCCAGTCGCTGGACACCATGGGAAAGAGGGTGGCGGATTTGTGCAACTGTTTCTCCGTGAAGGGCGGGATCTTCTGCTGCTCGAACCAGAGGTTCATATTGCCATGGATCTTATGTGTGCGTTGATGTCCACGCAGGAAGCTGGTGGCGGCCACCACCACCTTGCCGCCCTTGAATTCGTCGAAGAAGTCGGGTGCGATGCCCGCGCCCTTGGGCGATCCGCCTGAGCCGCGTCCAGCGTACGCCTTGGCCTCGGCAATCTTGCGACCGTTGACGTAGATACAGTATCCCTCACCGGTATAGACGTGCGCGAAGCCGCCTACGAGCAAGCGATAGCGGTAGCCCTCCTGTAGCGGCGGCAGGTCGAAGGTGCGGCGCATCAGGATGACCTCCTTCTCCCAGAATGTCCTGCCTGCGTCACCACATCCACAGATGGCGCTGGTGCAAGCCTTGCCAAGATACTCCCCCGCGCCGGGAAGCTTGCCGTCATAGTGGGCGATGGGCGCTTTGCCCTTCTTCCATCCCGCCGCCTTGGCATCGAAATCCTTGGCGAACCAGTTCTCCATTCCTTCGGGATAGGTCACGGTGCGGTAACGACTGGTGCGCTCGGCGGCCCACTGCGGTCCCTCTTCCTTGGGGTCGAAGGAGAAGTACTCCCACTCGTTGTCATGCCGGTCGGCGCCGAATGCCGTCCAGCCGTAGCCCTCAACTCCGCCCCTTTCGTAGAGGCTGACAAGCTGGTCAATCACCTCGCCGTACCCCCCCAGCGATCCCCCCGCGGCAGCGTTGACAAGGTGGGGCCAGTTGCGTCCAACATGCGCAGGGACGAGTTCCTCGATAATGATGGCCTGGAGTGCCTTCTTCATCTTTGGGCTATCATCCAGATTAGCGGCGCCCAAGTAGCGCCCGCTGTAAGGGAGAATCTGATCGGGAAAGCGCTTCTTCGAGACCTCGTAGAGGGTATCCAGTCCACCCGGAGCCGCCTGGATACAGCCAACCATGGCATTGAGGTACCAGCTTTCCGAAAGGGGATGGCGTCCGCCCGGAGGGTTGGCGCTCCTACCCGGATAGGCGAGATAGATGTTACCCAGCGTCTTCAACGCTGCTTTCTGAATGGCCGGGTCGGCATCGGCAAGTTTCTTCGACACGGCACCGAGCCCGCTTGGCGCCCGGACAAAGCTGGGCACCTCCCGCTCCATGGCGGCGAGTACCTTCTTGTAGGTCTCCTTGCGAACCGCAAGCGGAGCCAGCGTCCCAAGCGCACCATGACGGAGCCACTCCTCCTGGTGATTCAGGAATGAGATGATGCGGTCTGTGTGCGGCGCGAGCTCCTCCGCGGAGCGGCGACTCAACTGTGTCAGAACCTGATCCAGCACGAACCAGGACTCCTCGGGGTTATTGAGCATACCCAGGAGGAGCGTAAGGATCTCCGGCGTGACCTTGTCCTGAGGGAAGCCGGGCTTGCATCTCTCCGGATGCCTGCTGACAACGGGCATCGGCATGCTGAGCAGCCCAACGTAGCGCACCCGGGCATCCTTGTCCTTGAGAAGCTGAGGGATGAGATGGAAACGCTTGCCCTCGTAGATCTTCCCTGCGGCCAGACTACGAAAAGCGTGCTGGGGGTGACGCGCAAGCTTCAGGAGTTCCTCGTCGCTGGCCTGCCGGTCCGCAAATCTGCGTATCATGGGCATGCCTGAGTCCTCCTCAACCGTCTCATGATCATAGCTCTCAACGTTCCCATCCTGAGCGGGAACAGCATCGAGCTTAAGGAAGTCATCGTCGGCCGCGGTGCCCCAGGGGCGCGCAGGGATCTTGTACGGCTTGGCGTATTTGCTCTTGGCCCCGAAGATTACAAGCTGCTTGCGCGGCGCGGTGTACGTGAGACCAATGGCGGGGGCCACCCAGCCCACATGCTTGCCATCGTACCCGCCTCCACCCAGTACGCCAAAGGAACCGTCATAGCGGCGGGACAGGTCGTACCACCAGCTACGGCTATCCATGAAACTGCGGTACTGGGCTGGCTTTTTGTCAATCATCAGCCCCATGGCCTCGCTGCG
Source organism: uncultured Victivallales bacterium (assembly GCA_964497125.1). Taxonomy (GTDB): domain Bacteria; phylum Verrucomicrobiota; class Kiritimatiellia; order UBA8416; family UBA8416; genus CAYLXP01. The sequence goes on from CAZCDU010000052.1 coordinate 28,324, forward strand.
CCAGACTTCGCCAATGCCCCCGCCGGTGTGGCCTTGGAGCATGTACGAGGTGGAGTAGAACGAGTGCATGGCGGCAATGTCGCGGGCTTTGGCGTACACGCCCTCTTCACCAGCCGGGTCCAGCCCCACGGCGGCAGCCATGGCGAAGGCCAGGCGCCCATTCTTCCCGTTGTCGGTAAAGCCGCCTTCAGGACGGCCGTCAAAATAGGGATTCACGCCCTTGCCGGCGTGACGGTAGAAATGCGGGAGCGCGGCCTGCAGCATGCCCGCCTCGACCTCGATCCCGCACTGGCGCGCGAGCAAGAGAAACTCAAGCACACCCGTTCCGGCGATGCCCATCTGATGGGCCGCCATGGCGCGGCCGGCCCAGCCATCGTGATACATCGTCTTGCGCACCCCATCGACGATCTTCTGCATTCCGGGCAGGACCGACTCGTCCCCCGTGCGCAGGTAATACTCGGCGATGGGTGCAGCCCCCCACCCCACAAACCAGGCATAGTTGTGGCTGCCGCCAAAGTTGGTCTTCTTCACCCACTCACGCACCACGTCGAGATCCTTCTCCTCACCGGTCGAGAGGAGGAACATCATGAGTTGACCATGCATGTTGATCCCGCCGTGCCAGCCTTGCTCGATGAGATGATCGGCGAGATCGCGTACGATTTTGTCGGACTTCTTGCAGTCAACCGGCCAGGACTCGCTGTAGGCTCCAAGCACAGGAATCGTGACAGTCACCTTCTGGATCGGCGCCTCGTCATTCTCACGTACCGCCAACACCACCTTGCCGTCCGTCGCTTCCGCCTTGGTAATGATGCCGCCCAGCTGGATTCGCGGATCAATATCCTTCAGCGTCTCACCGTTGATCGATGCAATGAGCTGCCCGGGTTTGAGCTTACCGGTCGCCTCCGCCGGGGACCCGCCCTCCACATTCTTGACCTTCATCACAAAGGCGGGCTGATGAAGTTCGATCCCAATCCCCACGGGGCCGAAACGATCCACCGATTGAATCAGTTCAGTCGACTCACTCGGACGCGTCGAGAAGATCGCCGGACGCGCGTAGAAACCGTCCGCCGCTGGGGCGGCAGCATTACCCAAAGCCGGAAACACCCAAGCACCCAAAGAAATGCCCAATACCAAATACCTTAATCTGCCTGTCATTCTTGTGCTCCTGCTTACAAACTCGGCTCTGTCAAAAGCTGACAGACCTCTTTTCTTGTCTAATTCTTGTCTTTGTAGGGGTTGGCCGTGTTTCGACCTTCTCCCCTGTCTTCGGCCCGCTGATCACCATCCAGAGAGGGGAGATTCGAGTGTACGAGTACGTGTACGAGTAAGGGGGAGATCCGGCAATTCTCGCTCTCTTCTTCCCGTACTCGTACACGTACTCCTACACGCATATCTCTTAGCCTCTCCCCTCATCTGCCTGCCTTTCCGGTGAACGATAGCGGCGACGAGAACGGAAAACGACCTGCCCGCAATGTCTGCGACATAGTCGCTGCAGGCGGGTTGAGAGAATCTTTACTCGTAATCCGCTCTCGTCGCCGCTCTCGTTCACCCCTTCTCGCCCGATTTCGGTTCACCACAGAAGTAGGTGTTCCAAAAAACCCCGGAGGGGCGACATATACCAGCCTAGGGCAACGCCCTCGTTCCAGCCTCACATCTTCTCTAGCTCCCCACTTGGAGTGCGGTGGCAGAGGCGAGGCACGAGCCGGCGACACCGCTTTTCCCCTGCGCGCAGAACTAGCCCAGTCCGACGCAAAAGCGGTGTCGACGTCCTGCGCTCGCAAGCTCGCTTCGGACTCTGCCACCGCACTCCAAGTAATTTCGGATAACGATAGCGGCGACGAAAACGGGAAACGATTGAGAGAATCTTTACTCGTAATCCGTAATCGTCGCCCGTAATCGTCCACCGATCCCCGTCTTCATTTCGCTTTCATTACTTTCCAATAAATCTTTTGCCAGAGCCGCAACCTCTATCTCACCGCCTCTTGAATCACCGAGCTGACATCTGCCCACTCACCAATCTCGATCGCGGTGCTCTTTCCCGCGACCTTCGGTGTGCTGACCTTCGGGGCCAGTGCCTTGGCTGGAACGGTATAGATGAAAGGAATATCCTCTGCGTCGAATTTGCTCTTGAAGCAGCTGGCGAGGACCGACATCTCGGTACCGAAGTTCGCGCCTTCATCGTCCGCCACCATTGCCTCCCCCGTGAGGAATATGATGCCACTCAGAGCGATCGGCCCGAAGCAGTGAGTATAGACGTTGTAAGTCCAGGTTGCCTTCGAATCACCGACATTGGGTTGCGG
>CAZCDU010000053.1:0-22216 GCA_964497125.1 uncultured Victivallales bacterium
CTAGACGCTTCCCGTATCACGCAGGATCAGGTTTGTGAATTCCGCCCGTGTGGCATCATCATCGTGGAAACTACCCAGTACCGATGATGTCGTCATGATGGAGTTCTGCTTCTCGACACCACGCATCATCATGCAGAGATGACGGCATTCCATGACGACGCCGACTCCTTCTGCGTTGACGGCATCCTTGATTTCGCGTGCGATCTGCGCGGTCAGGCGCTCCTGGATCTGGAGCCGACGCGCGAAGCAATTCACGATTCGAGCCAATTTGCTGACGCCCAGGACCTTGCCATTGGAGATGTACCCGATATGACACTGCCCAAAGAAGGGGAGCATGTGGTGCTCGCAGAGGCTGTAGACCTCAATATTGCGAACAATGATCATGTTGTTGGAGTGCGACTCAAAAATGGCATCGTTGATGACAGCCTTCGGGTCATGGTGGTAGCCGCTGGTCAGAAAGGCGTACGAGGCAGCCACACGATCAGGGGTTTTGAGTAGACCTTCACGATCCGGGTCTTCGCCCATTTCCACGAGAAGTTCGCGGGTCAGTTCTGCAACGCGCGCTTTGTTCATTGCCTATACTCCATACTGTCCCACTTCGGCCGGCGATTCAGCCGGTGACGTGAGGGTCTGTGCTCGGGATTCGGGTTCCTCGTGAGAAATATCCGCGGTCGTGCCCAGTACCGGGCGGGGTGTCTCCGCGTTCTTCCTACGCTTCCGGCGACCGAAGATCTTGCCGAAGAAGTTTCCAAAGAAGTTGGCAACGCGCCGTGTGAAGCGTGGTTTCAGGAGCCTCTCCAGTTTCCGGTAGCCGGCCAGCAGCTCTTCAGGTGAGAAATCCTTGCGGTGGACATTCTCTTCCAGTTCAAGCTGGAGCTTCTCGATTTCGGAGTCACGGTCGACGATCAAGCCGTCGATGTACGTCCACCCGAGCTCCTGGGCTGAAAGCAATCTTCGATGGCCGGCGATCAGTTCGTTGTCCCGTGTGATCGTGATCGGATTGAGCTGGCCATGCTTCTTCATGCTGTCCATCAGGGGAGCGAGATCGCCAATATCCTGACGGACTCGTTCTTTGATGATGATGTCCGTTATCGGTACTTTCATATTTCTCCAAGGCTGGTGACTCTGAATCCTTACGGACCCAGCAATGCGAGATCGTTGATGCTGTCAGGCACTCTAGCACGTGATGCAGGCCGGTTCAATGCCCTGCATCAGAAGGTTCGAGATGGACGACGACATCGAGGATCTCGGGGCCATCATTGAGCAGTGTATGTTTGACGTCTGTAGCGATGTCGTGTCCCTCACGGACGGTTAGATCACCGTTCACCAGGACATGCAGATCAAGGTAAGTGCCGGGTCCCATGTTCCGGGTCCGGATCTTGTGAACGGACTCAACTCCTTGAACGCTACGGGCAATCTCCTCAATTCGTGCCCGGGCTGCGGGGGTGACGCCTCGATCCAGCAGGTCGGACATGGCACGCCTGACTATTCCCCAGGCGGTGTGCAAGACGAACCCTGAGACGATAATGGCACCGATGCGGTCGATGAATGCCCATTCCGGTCCGATGCGGGCCAGGATGACGGCCACACCGGCGGGAATCGAGCTGAGGGCGTCAGTGCGATGGTGCCAGGCGTTTGCAATAACGGCCGAGGAGCGTGCCTGTTGTCCGACGCGGACCGTCCAACGGTAGAGCAGTTCCTTCAGTACAACGGATGCACCGGCTCCGACCAGGGCAATCCAGTGAGGGGACACTTGATGCCGCGTCTGAATCGTTCCAATTGCTCGCATACTGATGCCGACCGCTACAGCGGCAAGCAGGATTCCGATAGCCATGGTGATGATGGTCTCAATGCGCCAGTGGCCGTAGGGGTGTTTGTCGTCCGCCGGGGCAGTCCAGTACCGGACACCGAGCAGAACGGCAACGTCCGTGGTCGTGTCAGACAGGCTGTGAATGGCATCGGCTACGATGGCCTGGCTGCCGCCCATCATGCCAACGGCAAACTTGAGGACTGACAGAAACACGTTAACCGCGATTCCCCAGAGCGTTACCCGTTGCACGGGGCCTACCGTCTCCTGTGGACTGGGTACTTTGGTTTGGGTCGTCATGGTCCTCCTATATGGCCTTGGCGACGGTTATATTGGAAGCTCTTTTTTTGACTTTTCGGATACCGTTGCGGTAACATCATTTGCTTACGGATGGGGGAATGCTTCACGAATGTCATGAAGGGACCCTTGTTCCCGGAGTTTGCAGAATGTCCACTGACCCAGACAAAAGCAAGAAGCGCATATTTGCGGACCTGGTTGCCTTGCATCAGAGCATCACCTCACAGGAGGATGAGCCCGCAGCAGGTGCGGCGGACGAACGTCCCTCCGGAACACCAGATGAGGAAGCAGACTTCGACAATGGCTATGAGCTCTTCTGTGAGCATCTACCGATGGGGGTGCTGCTAGCCGAGGTGACTCGCGACCGCTATCGCCGCCCGACGTCCTATACGACCGTGAAGGTCAATATGGCCTATGCCCGCATGCTTGGGCTGGCACGCGTTAGCGTATTGGAGAAGGATTTCTACGACGCCCTTCCCGGCGGGGAAGCGGATTGGCAGGAGTCCTTGATGGAGGTCGCCAGCAAGGGGCGAATCGCGCAGGGGGCTGCCTATTGGGATGCCACCGATACGCATGTGAATGTGACCCTGTTTCTCCCGCGCCGCGACCTGCTGGCCGTCGTGATTGAAAAGGCGAACGTGCCCGTCTCCACGGTGGGATCGGTTGCTCGACACGAGGCGATGTTGGATTCCGTGATGCAGGCATCACCGGAGCTGGTCTGTCGTTTCCTGCCGGATGGTACACTGACCTACGCCAACCGTGCGTACTGCGAGTTTTTCAAGAAGATACGGGAGGAGCTGGTGGGGCACTGCTTCCTGGACGAGGTACCCGAGGACAGCGTCGAGTTTGTCCGTAGCCAGCTAAGCCTGCTCACGCGAGCTCATCCATCCGTTACCTACCAGCATCGCTTTGAACAGGAAGCGGGCGCCAGGTGGGTGGAGTGGACTGATGTTGCGCTGTTTAATGACGATGGTGCGCTGGTCGAGTATCAGTCGCACGGGCGCGACGTTACGGTGCATCGCCGCGAGTCTTCCGAGACATCGAGCGTCGCGGGGTATATGGAGGATCTGCTTCATTACCGCGCCAAGCTGCACCATGCGGTTGAGACGCAGGCAACGGAAACGACACGCTCATCCGCGGTCCTGTCGGAGGAGGTCGAGGAGTTGCGGGCAGAGATTATCAGGTTGCAGGGGCGTACCATCACGGGCGATCTCGAGGTGTGCAGCTCCTGCAGTCGGGTCCATGATGACGAGGGGCATTGGATGGTTGTCCCCATGTTTCTTGAGAGTCATACGGCCGCGCACGTGGCGACGCAGGTGTGCCCGTACTGTCGCCGCAAAGCCGAGAAGGACTTGGAGCGCGAGGAACGCAAGCGTAAGCGTAAACGAGGCTGACCGCATCGAAAGGCAGATAGAGCATGTCGGATATTGCACAACAGATTGAGTCGATTCGCCAGGAGTGGGGAGAACGTCTTCTCATTCTCGGGCATCACTACCAGCGTTCTTCCGTCGTTGCCCATGCGGATGAGGCAGGGGATTCCCTTGAGCTCGCCCGCAAAGCAGCTCTTCACCGGGAGGCAGAACGTATCGTATTCTGCGGGGTTCATTTTATGGCGGAGTCTGCTGACATGCTCTCCGCGGACGAACAGACGGTATATATGCCGGAAACGGGCGCGGGATGTCCCATGGCGGATATGGCAGACGCGGAGGCCATGGAGGCCGCCTGGCGCGTGCTTGCCGCACGTCGCGACGACTGGCTCCCGGTGGTCTACGTGAACAGCTCCGCTGCCATTAAGGCCGTTTGCGGTCGCTACGGTGGTAGCTGTTGTACGTCGAGCAACGCCGCCAAAGTGTTCGAATGGGCTTTCGAGCAGGGCAAGCGCGTGCTGTTTCTCCCGGATGAGCACCTTGGGGCCAACACGGCCCACGATCTGGGCATTCCGGATGACGCAGTTGCGATCTACGATTCTCGCCAGCCGCAGGGCGGCCTGAGCGATGACGCCATTGATGCTGCACGTGTTGTGGTGTGGAAAGGCTACTGCATTGTGCACCGTGCCTTTTCCGTTGAACAGGTGCAACAGGTGCGCGAGAAGTTGCCGACCGCCAAGATTATCGTGCATCCTGAATCACCAAAGGAAGTCGTCCGTCTCTGTGACGCACACGGATCGACGGCGCAAATCATTGACTATGTCAATGCCGCGGCGGACGGTGAGACCATTGTCATCGGCACAGAACTGAACCTTGTTCAGCGGCTTGCCGAGACACATCGCGGGCGCGTGGATATCAAGGCGCTGAAACCTTCTGTGTGTGCAAACATGGCCAAGACGAATGCCCACAACCTGCTCGAGCTTCTTCAATCCTGGTCGCCCTCGCTCCAGATTCAGGTTGCCCCGGAGATCGCCGCTGACGCACGTCTTTCGCTGGAGCGTATGTTGGCGCTATGAGTTCGCCCTTTCTGCTGCAAGCTGATTTCGACCCGACGGGCGACCAGCCTGAAGCGATAGCAGCGCTCTGTAAAGGTCTGGACGACGGTCTTCCCTGTCAGATTCTTGAGGGCGTTACCGGCTCCGGTAAGACCTTCACGATGGCGAACGTTATCCAGCAGTGCGGCAAGCCAACCATTGTGATTTCTCACAACAAAACCCTCGCGGCACAGCTGTTCGGGGAGCTGAAGGCGTTCTTTCCGGACAACGCCGTCGAGTACTTTGTCAGCTACTACGACTACTATCAGCCGGAGGCGTACATTCCCCAGACCGATACGTTGATCGAGAAGGATGCCTCCATCAACGAAGAGATAGAGCGGTTGCGTCTGTCGGCGACGAACTCGCTGCTTTGCCGGGAGGATGTCATTATCGTGGCGTCGGTTTCCTGTATCTATGGACTGGGGTCGCCGGAGGACTATAGCGACATGCTGGTGGGGGTGACCGTCGGGGATAGTATCGATCGTGATGCCGTGCTGCGAGGACTGGTTGACATCCAGTATTCGCGGAATGACTATGAGCCTGAGCCCGGCACGTTCCGTGTGCGAGGGGATACGATTGACGTGTTTCCTTCGTATTCGACGACAGGGCTGCGAATTGAGTTCTTCGGTGACGATGTCGAATCGATCCAGGAGATCGACCCTCTATCAGGAAAGGTAACGCGGCAGCTTGAGCACGTAGCCGTTTCGCCGGCCAAGCACTTTGTCATGCCCCACGAGAAGATCGAGGGCGCCATCGAGCGCATCATGGTCGAGATGGAAGAACGCGTGAAGTGGTTCGAGGCGCACGGCAAGTTGATTGAGGCCCAGCGGATCCGGCAGAGAACCTGTTTTGACATCGAGATGATGAAGGAGCTGGGCTATTGCTCCGGCATTGAGAACTACTCTCGTCATCTCAGTGGCCGGGGTGAGGGCGAAGCGCCTGCTACGCTTCTGAACTACTTCCAGGGCGAATTCTTGACGATCATTGATGAGTCTCACGCCACGATTCCGCAGCTCCGCGCTATGTACAACGGGGACCAGTCCCGCAAGCAGACACTTGTGGATCACGGGTTTCGGCTGCCTTCAGCCAAAGACAACCGGCCGCTCAGTTTTGATGAGTTCTTCAAAACCGTGGGGCAGGTCCTCTTTGCGACCGCCACCCCCGGCAAGTACGAGCTGCAGGTAGCACCGGAGCCCGTGCGGCAGGTGATCCGTCCAACGGGCCTCGTCGACCCGCCCGTCGAAGTGCGGCCGCTTGCCAACCAGATCGATGATCTGATGGAAGAGATCCGGTCCCATTCTGAGCGCAAGGAACGCGTGCTCGTCACCACGCTGACCAAGCGGACGGCCGAAGACCTCTCGGACTACCTGCGCCAATCCGGCTTGCGGGTGGAGTATCTGCATTCCGATATCGATGCCATTGAGCGTGTGGAAGTTCTGAAACGATTGCGCCTTGGCGAATTCGATTGCCTGGTGGGTATCAACTTGCTGCGGGAGGGCTTGGATCTGCCCGAGGTGGCTCTCGTCGGCATCCTGGATGCGGACAAGGAGGGCTTCCTGCGGTCCGAGACCGCGTTGATCCAGACGGCGGGCCGGACGGCACGTCATGCTGACGGTAAGGTGATCCTCTACGCCGATACGGTTACCGATTCGATGCGGCGCATGATGGATTTAACCGAAGCGCGACGGGAACGCCAGATGGCCTATAACACCGCGCACAACATCACGCCGCAGAGCGTGGTGCGGGCAATCGATGAGGGATTGCGCACGACCTATGACATCACCGAAGTAGAGCGGAACGTGGTCCGGGAGGCGGGAGAGGAATACGATGTCCATCTCGTCATGCAGGAGATCGAACGGGAGATGCTGGAAGCTGCCGAGGCGCTGGAGTTTGAGCGGGCAGCCCAGCTGCGCGATGAATTGCAGGAGTTGAAGAAGACACTGGAAGACTGATATACCAAGAGCAACGAGGAGCAATGCTATGGCAAAAGGACGAGGTCTGTGGGGAAGCAAGATTGGCTTTCTTCTGGCGGCAGTTGGATCGGCCGTAGGGTTAGGCAACATCTGGCGGTTTGGATACATGGCCTATGAGAACGGGGGAGGGGCCTTTCTCGTGCCTTACGCCGTTGCTCTCGTTACGGCAGGGATACCTCTGATGATTCTCGAGTACTCGCTGGGGCACCGCGAGAAGGCTTCACCGCCCCTGGCATTCGCCCGCATTAACCGGCTCTGGGAGCCGCTGGGTTGGTGGATGCCCACGGTGGCATTCTTCGGTATCAACCTGTTCTACGCTGTCGTCATCGGCTGGTGCTTCAACTACTTCCTGCTGGCCCTCAACCTGAGCTGGGGTAGCGACACCAGCACCTTCTTCTTTAAGGAGTTTCTCCAGATCTCTGAATCCCCATTCGATTTTGTGGGCATCCGATGGCCGATTCTTGGCACGACGATTCTCGCGTGGGGCGTGTGCTGGTTCATTTGCTTCCGCGAGGTGAATCACGGGATCGAGAAGGCCAGCCTGATCTTCATGCCGTTATTGGTCGTCTTGACCCTCGTCCTCGTGGGATGGTCGCTGCAGCTGGATGGCGCAATGGATGCCGTCAGGCGCTACTATCTGAGCTGCGACTGGTCGAAGATCAACCTGTTCACGGAGGGTGGCCGCAAGGTATGGGTGGCCGCCTACGGGCAGATATTCTTCACATTATCCCTGGGGTTCGGGATTATGATCACCTATGCCAGCTATCTCCCCCGCAAGACCGATATCGTGGGCAATGCACTGACGACCTGTCTCCTCAATTGCCTGTATTCCTTCATTACGGGGTTTGCCGTCTTCGGGACCATTGGGTTCATGGCCCAGGCCAAGGGCGTGCCCTTCGAGGAAGCTATCAAGGCAGGCCCCGGTCTGGCGTTCGTCGTCTATCCGGAAGCCATCAATCAGCTTCCGGCAGGCAATCGCGTCTTTGGTGCACTCTTCTTCCTTGTGCTGATCGTTGCCGGTATCTCGTCCATGATCTCGCTGACGGAGGCCTTTGCCTGCTCGATCTGCGACAAGTTCAATACCACCCGGGCCAAAGCCACAACGATCATGTGTAGTATCGGTGTTGTGGGCAGCGTGATCTTCACCACGAACGCAGGACTCTATATCCTGGACATCGTTGATCACTTCATCAACAACTACGCGCTAGTCATCGGCGGCATCCTGGAATGTATCCTGGTTGGGTGGCTGTTGAAATCCGGCCGGATGCGCGCCCACGTGAATGACTGTGGTGGCTTTCGGCTGTGGCCGATCTGGGATGTTGCCGTGCGTGTGATCACGCCGCTGATGCTGATCATCATCGTTGGCGGGGCGATCTTCCAGGAGTTCCAGGGGTGCTACGAAGGGTATCCTGTGAAGGCGTTGCTCTTCTTCGGTGGTGGTGTCCTGTTTGCCAGTCGGCTGGGATCATTCATCCTGAGCCATTTTCCCTGGGTGCCACCCAAACTGCTGCATGAACACACGCCTGATGAAGAACAGCTTCTGACTTGAGGCTACAAATATCACCGTGACACCCGCAGGGGGGGCGTGTACACTTCAAGACTATGAAAAAACACACTTATATTGTCGGTTTTGTCGCGTTTGCCATGGTTCTCTCTCTTGGTTATACGGCCCTCGGGCAAGAGATCGAGATGGCAGAAGCCAGTATGGACGAGATTCTGGATGTGATGGCTCTCGAGGAAGCCGCTGTGGCTGAAGATATCGAGATCACCCCGCTGGAGCTGGATGAGCCTATCGCCGAAGCCGTCGGGTCTGCCGTCAAAACAGATGAACCTGCAGTTGCGGTACCTGAACCCGCCTTTGAGGAACCTGATCATGTGGAAGACAAGGTAGCGGAATCACTTGAGCCCATACCGTCGATGCCTGAACCCGTACCTTCGAAGCCGGAACCCACCCCGCCGAAGAAGCCCGAACCCACGCCGAAGAAGGACGACGTGATGGCAGCCAGAAAGGCCGAGTCGCTCAAGGCTGCCATTGACGCCAAAGACAAGGCGTGGGCGCAGCGCGACGAAGCCCTCAAGGCTCGCGATGAGGCCCTAGCCCAGCGTGACGAGGCCCAGAAGGCACGTGATGATGCCGCCCTGGCATCGGGTGAGAGAATCAGTGAGCTGGAGGAACTGCTGTCCGAGAAGCAGGAGGAAATCCTCAAGCTACAACGGTCACTCACGATCAAGGATGGCGAGATCACGGATCTCCAGATGGCGCTCTCCAAGGTGCAGTCAGCAACCCGGCAGGAGAAGTTCACGCTGGCGTACAACCTGGGCTGCATCTACAAGGCAGGCCGCCAGTTCAACAAGGCCGAAATCGAGTTTCAGAAAGCTCTGAGACACGCCCCCGACGATCCCGCAGTACACTACAACCTGGGCATCCTCTACGATGACAACCTCGGCAACGCGAAGAAGGCACGTCATCACTACGAGCGCTTCCTGGAACTGGCTCCCACCGACAGCGATGCCCCGAATGTCGTCGAGTGGCTCAGCGAGCTGCAGTAGGGATGCCGCCAGCGGGCTGAATTCTCACGAATCCATCTGCGGAGACTGAATTCTCACGAATCCAGCTACAGGGGACTGAATTCTCACGAATCCAGCTACGGGGAGAATGACTCAGGTAGCTGGATCCGTTAGGATTCAGAGCCACCGTGCACACACCGTTTTCCCAGCGCCTAACGCCCTTTGCCGGCTGCTGCCGTTGGTGCCGTTGTGGGGATTGCCTGCATGAGCTGGTCTTCGGTGAGACGTAGTTCAACCTGGAGCGCCGTCTTCCTCGTGTTCACTTTGATCATGTTGGTCAGGTTGGGCGGTATGGAGCCGCCGGCCTCTTTGATCATGGATGCCTGGATCATGGGGACGATCATGGTCTCCAGCAGAATTCCGGCCTGGCTGGCCGACTGCTCATCACCCAGGGAGCCGGCAATGCTCACCAGCGCATCATTGCCCAGTTTGACGCCGACGCAGAGGTTTTGAATGCCACCGAAGAGGTGGGCGAAACCGGCAACGGCCGCCATGCCCGGGTTCTGGGCCGCTTGCTGCCGCATGGTTACGATCTGCGCATCGATGGAGTCGCGGACACTATCAGGGACGATGCAGGCCATCTGGAACTGGGATCCGGCCGGCAGTACCGTCTTGATGCGCGAGAGATTCGAGGGCTCCGGAACCGCCTGGCCGGCCTTGGCCCGGCCCAGTGCTGCGGTCATGGTCTCCGAGTTGAATGCAAGGAGGATTGCGCGACCATCAGGTGAAACCGAGAGATATGCATCGGGATCGGTTGGCGCCGTGGCTTTGATTATCAAGCCGGCGTGGCCACCAAAAGCGGTATCGGCCACCCCGGCGAAATCCTGAGAACCGTATTCCAGTTTGATGGCTTGCTTGATCTTGGTGATTGAGATGGGTTTGGCTACCTGGATGGCGGCAATCGCCTGCATAGCCCCGATACGCTCCCGCTGTGTGGCGGCCGCGAGCTTGGCCGTGTCCATGTCGCAGGAGAACGCGAGAGAGACGATGTCGTCCTCCGTCAGTCCCGTTGCAGCTTCAAAACGCGCCTTTTTTGCGGTGAAGGCCTGGCTTGTCTGCTTGCTTTCAGGAGAGGCCTTGGCGCGGCGCTTCTTCATCATGGGGGATGCATTGGCCTTATCGATAGCGATGAACCCGACAATATCGGCACCGGGCACAACCGACATCTCACGGGCTGTCAGAGCCTCGGACGATACGGCCAGCGACAGGATTAGCAGGGCTGCAACGGAAACGGGAATGGGGTAGCGCATTGTGATCTCCTTCAAGTGGGCTGTCTAAGTAATGAGGAATAACGGTAGGGCACGTGACACCGAAAGTCAAAGTGATCTCGGAGATTCCAATTGAGAGAGACGATTTGGCGGTGATAGGATGGGCGGCACTGTGAAACGCGTCTTTCTACATGTCGATATGGATGCCTTCTTTGCGTCCGTTGAGCAGCACGATAATCCCGCACTACGGGGCAAACCCGTTATCGTGGGTTCGCCCGCTGAGCGGCGTGGCGTGGTGGCGGCAGCTAGCTACGAGGCCCGCGAGTTTGGGGTGCACTCCGCCATGCCCTCAGGTGAGGCCGCCCGTCGTTGCCCCCATGCCATTTTTGTGCCGCCGAATGGGAAACGCTATTCGGAGGTGTCGCGACAGATCTTCAGCATCTTTGAGCGCTTCACACCCCTGGTGGAGCCGCTATCGGTTGATGAGGCCTTTCTGGATGTTTCGGGAGCCGAGGCCCTGTTCGGCACGGGAACGGAGATTGCCGAAAAGATCAGAGATGCGATCAAGACTGAGACGGGACTGACTGCTTCGGTTGGGATTGCACCGAACAAGTTCCTGGCCAAGCTGGCGAGTGACATGAACAAGCCGGACGGCGTTACGGTCGTGCCTTTTGCCCGGGATGCGATCGTTGCATTTCTCGCCCCGCTCCCGGTGGGGCGCATCTGGGGGGTGGGGGCTGTCACTCAACAGCGGCTGGAAGATGGAGGGATTCGAACCGTTGGCGATCTGCAGCAGACGCCTGTGCCGGCCCTGGCGCGTCTTGTTGGTCCCCACTCGGCGGACCACCTGCGTCAGCTTGCCTTTGGCGAAGATGTGCGCGAGATTGTGACGGCGCACGAGGAGAAGAGCATTTCGAAGGAGCATACCTTCGCGAAAGACGTGACAGATGTGAAGGTGCTGGAGGGCGTGTTGCTGTCGTTGATTGACGACGTCGGGGGACGTTTGCGGGGCAAGGAACGCTATGCTGGGGTGATTCGTCTGAAATTGCGATGGCAGGGCTTTCGTACGATTACCCGCCAGCGTCAGCTGCGCCCGCCCTGCTGCGATGCTTTCAGTCTCCGCAAAGCGGCTATGGCCATTTTCAACGACGAGACGATTGACCAGCCCGTCCGGCTGATTGGGATTGGCGTGAGTGGGTTGTGTGACCGGCCTCCCGAGCAGCTCGGCCTGTTTGATGACAGCGCACAGATTCGCGAGAAACGCGAACATCTCAGCCGTTCCGTCGACGGGCTGCAGGAGAAGTTTGGCCAAGACGCCATCGGACGGGTTGGGCTAAAGGGGGAGATTGGCAAAGCGGAAACCTGAAATAGGTTGGATTTGGCCGTTCCTGTCAATATAAAGGCTCGGTGTCAAAACCGCTTGGGGACAATCATGCAGAAGCGAATCTACATTATCGACGGCTACAACGTTATCCATCGTGTGCCGCGTTGGGAGAAGCACCTCAATGCCTCTCTTGAACGCGGTCGTGACGTGTTGCTCTCTTACTGTCGTCGCTGGATGCAGACCCGCGGTGACGTCTGGATGTTCTACGTGGTATTTGACGGTGACTGCGCGGTCACGGCGTCTCATACGTCGTCGGGCCCCGGGATTCGCGTGGTCTATACGCGCACCGGAGAGACTGCGGACGATCGTATCCTGGATATCATGAAAGAATTTGGCGAAGGCCACAATTACGTGGCGGTGTCTGATGACAGGTATGTGTCAGGGCATGCCCAGCTGCTGTCGGCCGAGGCCATGTCGGCCCGGGCATTCGCCAGCGTACTGGAGCCCGAGGCGGGCCGCCCTCAGCCCCAACGAAAACAGCGTGGGCGCGGCGGGAAGGTCAGCCAGGATGTGGATCCGACCTCGCGCGACAACACGGCCGGCAAGGTGTCACCGCGTGACGCCAAGTTGATCACGGATAGCCTGCGGCGGGAGTGGAATGTTTAGCAACGTCGCTGCGCTTATGGTGGGAGAGTCCTCCCGGATGTCAGCTGTGCTGTATGCACAAGGTGATGTTGCGGGATGCGTGGAGGACGGTTCTGCCGCAGAGATCCAGGAGTTGCTGCCTCCCGATTGCGTCTGTCTGGCTCACGGGGAGCAGGTCGATAGCATCCGCGATGTCACGGACCTGGACCTGGGGAAGCGTCTGCTGCTCGACGTCCGCCAGCTTGCACGCGTGCTGCTGCCAACGGCATCGCACTACGACCTGCCCTCTCTTTCAGATCATTTTCAGTTGCCGGCTGTCGATGCAGAAGGATCCTGCAGTCACTGCGAGTCTGTTCTCGATCTCTTTGCGGCCCTGACCGAGGTCGCCATTTCCATTGCGCCACCCGTACTCTTTGAGATGACCGGGGTGCTGAAGGGCCCGAAATACCGCCCCGTAC
Organism: uncultured Victivallales bacterium; assembly: GCA_964497125.1. Classification (GTDB taxonomy): domain Bacteria; phylum Verrucomicrobiota; class Kiritimatiellia; order UBA8416; family UBA8416; genus CAYLXP01. The sequence continues at coordinate 12,742 of CAZCDU010000053.1, forward strand.
GCAAGTATATCGACCGGATCCAACGCATCCTCGGGGAGCAGGGCGATTCGGATCAACCCCAGTCGATCGTCGATGGCATTGCCGCCGAACGCTTGCCGAAGCCCAGGCAGGATGTGCCTGAAGTTGAAGAGTACCAGCCGCTGGACGTCCATGACACGGAAGGGGTATTGGGGCAGGCGGGTCCTTTCGCCGCGCACTTGTCGAAGTACGAATGGCGTGAGGGCCAGATCAAGATGGCGCGTTCGGTCGTAGAGGCTTTCAACTCATCGTCGCATCTCATGGTTGAGGCCGGCACGGGCACCGGCAAGAGCCTTGCCTACCTGGTGCCGGCGGTCCAGTGGGCCCTGCTCAACAAGACCCCCGTTGTCATCAGTACCAACACCAAGAACCTGCAGTCGCAACTCTTCGAGAAGGACTTGCCGCTGATTCAGCGCGTGCTGGGTTCTGAATTCAAGACGGCTCTCATCAAGGGCAGGGGGAATTATCTCTGCATTCGCAAAATGCTCTACCTGCTGGACCACGCGGGATCGGAATTGCGCGGCGATGAACGCGAAGCAATTGCTGCGCTGCTGCCGTGGGTCACCAGCACGGCATCCGGGGATCTGACCGAGTTGGGGGTGCTGGCTTCCACGGGCGCCCGGTCGTTGGCGTCCAACTTGTCATCGACCGCCGAGGAGTGTGGCGGGCGTGGGTGCCGGTACTATCGGCAGTGCTTTCTGAGACGGGCCAGGGCCAAATCCCTGGCCGCGGATATCGTGGTGGCGAACCACTCACTCGTCTTTGCGGAGATGAATCTGAAGAGCCCGGCCATACCGCCTCACAGCCACCTGGTCCTGGACGAAGCCCACAACATTGAAGATGCTGCTACCCGGCATTTCTCGATCGAGGTGTCTGCGTCTCGTCTGCATTTTCCGTTGCGCCGCCTGGGACAGCTTAAGAAGCGCGGGGGCAGGGGACTGTTGTCAACGCTCTCCCACCAGGTTAGCTCCGGCGCAATTACCGGAAATGCCAAAGACCAGGAGCATCTACTGGCGCTCTGCAAAAAGGCCGACAACCGGGGCCGGGAAGTGGATGCTGCCTCCGGACCGTTCTTCGATGCCCTTGCCGGCCTGTTGCGTAGTTCCGGTCCCGAATCGCGTCGACTGATGGCGGATGACAAGGCCAAGTCGGGATGGCGAATCATTGAGCAGGCCGAAGCCACGCTACGGGCGGAACTTGCCGGATTGACACAGGCCCTCGCAACACTGGTGACGGCGCTGCGTGATATCGAAAGCGAAGGCCTTGGGTTTCATACCGAGTTCATTCAGGACTTGGAGGCCCAGCGGGCGATGTTGATGGAGATTGGTGATGAAATGGGGTTCATGCTCTCTCTTGATGACGACGGGTTTGTCTATTGGGTTGAACGTGACGGCCGTCGCCGGCAAAGCGCCAGGGGGTGGGCCGCTCCGATCGAGATTGGTGATCGCCTGTGGGAGGACCTCTACCAACAGAAGGCTTCCGTGATCTTCACCTCGGCGACGCTCTCCGTGCGGGGATCATTCAAGTTTCTGCAGCAACGCCTTGGTATTGACCGTATTGGTGAAGAGCGCTTGCTGACGCTGGACGCGGGAACGCCATTTGACTACGCCGAACAGTGCACCATGATGGTGCCGATGTTTCTGCCGGAGCCGAATGACACGGGTGGTGACTACGCCGAGGAACTGGGAGACTTCCTGGCAGAACTGTTCCGACGCACCCGTGGGCGCGGCCTGGCGTTGTTCACGAGCTACGCCATGCTACAGAAGACAACGCGGCGGGCACGTGATCTACTGGCGGGGACTGAAGTCGACGTGCTGGCGCAGGGCGAGGCCGTGTCCCGGGAAGCTCTGACTGAGCGGTTTCGCGAAGACGTGGCCTCGGTGCTGATGGGAACACACTCCTTCTGGGAGGGCGTTGACGTGGTGGGAGAATCACTGTCTTGCGTGGTATTGGCCCGCTTACCTTTTGCTGTGTTCACCGACCCTATCGTCGCGGCGCGCTGCGAACAGATTGAAGCTGCCGGAGGCAACGCCTTCATGAACTACTCGATCCCCAACGCGGTCATCCGCTTCAGGCAGGGCTTTGGGCGGCTTATCCGGCATCGTAACGATCGTGGCATTGTCATTGTTGCGGACCGCCGTATTGCCACCAAACGCTATGGGCTGTGGTTCCGTAATAGCGTTCCTGCGCCAGCCTTGAAGTGCTTCGACAGTGAGTCGATGCTCGAAACGGTTGAGCAGTTCCTGGCGGAGGTCTGAACGGATGATCGGGTCCTCGTCAGCTTGCGCGGACTGAATTCTCACGAATCCAGCTACAGGGGGGATCCAGCTACGGGGAGTTGGGACCGTCTCAATCCTGCCAGTTGATCCACCCGGCTACGAGCTTCGGGTTGCGGATGAGGATCAGGCCGCACACGATCTGGATGCCGGAGCTGATGAGCTTGCCGATGACGTGCCTGCCGAGACTCCCCGCAGCCTGGCCAAAACTGGCTCTTGTGAGATAGATGGAGCTGACCAATGTCTGCATGAGCTGCGGCAGCACCTGGATCAGGATGAAGACTCCCATACATACCAGGACGATCCGCAGGATGGTTTCGCCGCTTGCCGTGGGGAGGGCTTCGATCTTTTCATCTTCCGGTATGAGTTTTGCCGCGATGGGGTCTGCCAGCTTGATCAGGACAAAGCCTGCAGCACACCAGATCGCCGGGAACAGAAGCGAAGCGCCGATACCCGCCAGGGCCGCCAGGATTCCCCGTGACATGATTCCCATCTGGAATGCACCGAGTACATAGGGCAGTGCCCGAATAAACGTGATTAGGATATAGACGGCCATCAGTTTGATGACTAGTGACGCAAGACTACGTTTTGTCATGGTGTTCATGTGGCGCTCCTCAGTGTTGTTGCCGGTCGGGCATTGTGGCTGTGTAAATGATTGAGACAGGTGCGGCGGCGAGTTTGGGATGGAGTTCCTTCCAGGCAGGGCTGTGGTAGGGGGCTTGGTCGATGGCCTCCATAGGCAGAGGCTCCGGCTCCCATAGCCTCAGGTTGCGTAGTCCGGCAGAATGGATCCACTCCGAGACCCGGGATATGGGGTAGGCTGACGATCCTATGAGTTCACCGGTGGCCGTCTGGCGCAGATCCTCTGGTGGATCAAAATAGGAGGGGAGGAACAACCCCATTTCCTCGTCTTCCAGCTCCAGCCATTCCGCGGCAAAGACCGGGTGCTGCGTGGAGATGAGAAGCGTGCCTCCCGGTGCAACTCGGGCGGCAGCACGCCGGATGAAGGACTCGGGATCGTCAACGAACGGCAGCGCATAGACGGAGTGCACGAAGTCATACTGCCCCTCCGGCCAGGCGTCCTCATCTTCAAGGGCCGCACACTGCAGGCTGATCTCAACGCCGTGGTGCTGCGCCAGTTGTTTGGCGTGTTCGATTTGCGCTGACGAAATGTCGATGGCGGTACACCGCGCACCACGCCTGGCAAGGCAGATACTATTCTGCGCTGCGCCACAACCGAGCTCCAGGCAGGTGGTGTTCTCTGCGATCTCCGGCAGAATGTCTAGCTGGCTGTCGCCGGGTAGCAAAGGACCAAAATGAAAGTCATCCGTTGCTATCGATGTCAGACGTTGGTAGTCGTCCGCAATCTGATCCCAATAGACTCGCTGCAGTTGCGTCTCTATTTCTGCTTTCAGTTTTCTGCTTTCTGCTTTGCTCAGAGTTCCAGGAGTTCCTGAACATCGTTCCAGGTCATGGATTTGACCATTTCTTCGTCAGACTCGACGGTGGCGTTGATGACGGCCTTCTTCTTTTTCTGCATCTCCAGCACCTTCTCTTCGACGGTTCCCTTGGTGATGAGCTTGACGCTGTAGACGGTACGCTTCTGGCCGATGCGATAGGCACGGTCTGTGGCCTGGTCCTCCACGGCGGGGTTCCACCAGGGATCATAGTGAATGACCATGTCGGCCCCCGTCAGGTTCAGTCCCGTGCCGCCAGCTTTGAGGCTGATGAGGAAGATCGGCACACTGCGTTGCGTGTTAAAGCGGTGGACCTCCGTCATGCGATCCTTGGTAGAACCATCAAGGTAACAGAAATCGATCTTCTTCTTCTCAAGCCGCTCCCGGAGAATGTGAAGCATGGTGACGAACTGGCTGAAGACGAGTATGCGGTGTCCGCCGTCGATTGCTTCATCCACAAGTTCGAAAAACAACTCCATTTTGGCGGAGGGATGGGCAGCCTCAAGATCGGGCAGCTTCAGGAGATCGAGGTGACAGCAGGTCTGCCGCAGTTTCAGAAGCGTTGACAGGATCTCCATACGACAACGGTTGAAGCCCTGGGAGGCGACGAGGTCCGCGATGCGGCGCTTCGATCGCTCCAACAGCTCCTTGTAGACGATGCGTTGATCCGCAGAGAGCTCGCAAGACTGGACGCTCTGGATTTTTGGTGGCAGTTCCTTTGCGACGTCCTTCTTCAGTCGGCGAAGAAGGAAGGGGTGTAGCTTTCGCCGGAGCTTGAGCTGCGCCAGTTCTGCGTCGGGGCCGCCGCGAGCGATGGGAAGTTCGTAGGCGGCGCGGAAGTTGTCATGATGTCCGAGGTAGCCTGGCATGAGAAAATCCATGATTGACCAGATGTCGGAGACGCCATTCTCAACCGGGGTGCCGGTCAGGACCAGCTTGTGGTGGGCCTGGATCTTCTTCGCGGCCACCGCGTTGCGCGTCGAGCGATTCTTGATATGCTGGGCTTCATCCAGTACGGCGGCGCAAAACTCACAGTCCTCGTAACGCTCAATATCTCGCCTGAGCAGGGCGTAGGAGGTGACGACGACGTCAGCTGACGGCATCTTTTCCCATAGTCCGTGGCGTTGAGATCCACTGATCGGGAGCACGTCCAGCCCCGGAGCGAACTTAGCGGCCTCTTCGGCCCAGTTGTGGACCAGGCTGGTGGGACAGACGATCAGGGCCGGCTTTCCTTCGGCTTCCTTGTCAGCGCGCTCGATCTGTAGCCATGCCAATGTCTGCAGTGTCTTGCCAAGACCCATTTCGTCGGCCAGTAGTCCACAGAATCCATTCCGCTCCAGGAAGCGGAGCCAGTTCACGCCGTCCTTCTGGTAGGGACGGAGAATGTGCTCCATGTCGCCGGGGAGAGGAACGCACTCCACTTGCATGGTACGGTTCGACTGGCCCGCGTATTTCCGCCACGAGACAGAGTCATCAATGTCAATCCCATCGAGCGCGTCCAGGGAGGATTTGACGAACGGGGCATAGATGTTCGAAAGACGGAAATGGCCGGGGGCCGATCCATCGGTGCTGTCGCAATCGGCGAACACGTTGAGCATGGATTCAACGGCATCGCTATCAATGAGGACGTGTTTGCCGTTACGTTCAATGAAGGCATCGCCCTTGCGCAGCGCCAGTTGAATATCCGCATTGGAGATGCTGGCGCCTGCGGCATCTTCAAAGTCGAACCCGACGTCGAACCAGCGTCCGTTACCCTCATCATCCACCTTCACGATTGGGGTGGCGAAACTCATGCTCTCGAACTGGGGTTCGATGCGGCCGTGCAGCTCGATCATCCAGCCGCGGCGTCGCAAGGCCGGGACACGTCCGCCGAGGAAATTGAGTACGTTCCGGGAGCCCACAATGCTGGTCAGGGCGTCACCCAGTTCGCCGCGCAGTCCCATTTCGGCCAGGATGCCGAGGGCCACTTTCTCGGCCGGTCGGTTTCGCGCGGTGTAGCGCATCAGGTCTTCCGGGTCCGGAATGGCGAAGTGCTCCTTGGGATCTGGCTTGTTCGCGACCATTTCCAATCCGTTGTAGCGGGCATGCAGAATGGCCGAGAGCGAGGCGGGGCTACCGTGTACTTCGAGTCGGAAGGTTGGCGTCGCGGGTTCGACGGAGAAGAGATCGAGCGAAATGTCGGATTCGATACGAGCGTGCTTGGAGAGGAGCGGCATCTCTCCCTGCATGAAGCGCAGGACATCCTTACGCTGGACGACAATCGGACTGGTGTAAATTTCGTGGTACGGCTCGGGCAGCAGGTTGGCAAGCGGCCAGAAGTGATCGGCACCGTAGGCCCAGCCGGTCTTGCCGGCGACGACATAGAAGGGCTCATCGCCGGGGGGCAGGAAGGGCAGTTCCGTATGGGCTTCCAGGAGGAGGTGCCCCGTGGTGCGGTTCATGTCCATCTTGAGTAGCGTCGTGATTGGGGTGTCATGCACCAGGATCTCGTTTCCTTCCGGATCCACAAAAGGCCGCCCTGCCATGAGCTTCAGGAGATTCATGAAGTCGCGAATACCGAGGGCAAGTTCTCCCTTGGCCGGGCCTTCGGCTATATCTTCGAGAACGAAGAGCAGCGACTCGTCTTTCTTGCTCAGGGCGAGCGGGACATCGTGCGGGACGGCGTCGAGCAGGCAGGGCTCTCCGCGATAGACCGCGTAGCATCGAATGGGAATGGCTCCGTCTTCAACGCCATCCATCCAGCCTGCATCCAACTCAATGCGTAGTGTTGCGGGAAAAGCTCCGGGACTGCCGGCGGCGACGCGTTTGATGTAGGCAGATTCGTCGATGCTGTCGAGGCGCGAGGCGCGCCGCGCCTCCTCCTGGTACTTAGCATTTCGCCCCGGATCTGTAGCGCGTTTCACAAGTACCAGTCCGATTGCGATGACGTGGGCGCAGATAATGCCGCGCTCCCGGTTTGCATAGCAGGGGCATTCGCTTTCGACATTACCGTCAGCGAGAATACGCATTCTCGTGCGAAACTCGCGGTTGTTGTGCAGCAGGGAGCCTTTGATATAGGGCGGTTCGTATTCCGCCGTTAACACAAGGTCTTGTTGGACAAGCACTTTTGCGTCCCGGACCACCTGGTTCCCCGCCCAGTCGATTAGCCGCTTCTGGGTGATCGGAAGCGTGTCCGGTGACATCAGTTTTTTCGCAATTAGAGACACAGTATACACCCCGCCAATACACAAGAATGTGAACGGTCAATCGTCTGATAGTAGCGCAATGGTCTGAGAAAGCAAAAACAAAGTGCGCGAATGTGCGGAAGCTCTGTTTATGGGCATGCGCAGGCTAAATTCTCACGAATCCAGCTACAGGGGAGTGGAGCACGTAGCTGGATCCGTTGGGATTCAGACGCTTGACTCATTGGCTCTACTCCTGTAGCCAGTGAGGCATCATGATGGAATCTGCAGTCATCTTAGTTGTCATTACGGTTCCGGTGGTTCTGCTGGTGGTAGTGATGAACCGTAGGGCGAGGCGTCGGCGATTGATGTTGGCTCCGTTTCCTGATGCATGGAGCGAAATCCTGAACCGGAACCTACCACCCTACACCCAGTTGCCGCCAGAGCTGAAGGCTCAGCTGCATGGTTACATGAACATATTCCTGGCCGAGAAGAACTTCGAGGGGTGTGGCGGCCAGGAGATTTCCGATGAGGTAAGGGTCACAATCGCGGCGCAGGCCTGTCTATTACTGATTGGTCGCCGCTCGACGTGTTACCCGAAACTGCGTTCCGTGCTGGTCTATCCGCATACCTACGTGGCAGGTGGTAAAAGCGGTCTTGGCGGGGCAGGGGAGCCTCCATCGGTGCGGCTGGGTGAATCGTGGCAGAGCGGCGCGGTTGTCCTATCGTGGAACAGCGTTAAAGGCGGGGCCGCCAACTTCGATGACGGTCTCAACGTAACACTGCACGAGTTTGCCCACCAGCTTGACCAGGAGGACGGCGCTGCTGATGGAACCCCCATTCTGGAGAACCTATCAAGTTACCGCTCGTGGGCTCACTCTCTCAGCGGGGAATACCGATCCTTTCTGAAACGGGTGAAGTCGCGCCGCAAGACCGTTCTGGACAAGTACGGGGCCACGAATCCGGCGGAGTTCTTCGCGGTTGCTTCGGAGACTTTTTTCGAGAAGCCCGAGCAGCTGCTACGGAAGCGGCCCGATCTCTACAAAGAGCTTCAGCACTACTACAAGGTTGATCCGTTGGATTGGTCGTAGATCGAATGGGCTGTCTGCCGGATCTGTGCCACTTTCTTCCCGTTTAGCTCCTCTGCAAAATGTGAGAAACACCCAAAGAAACTGTTGGCATTGCTGGTTTTTCGTATGTAGGATGATCCCGCAGGATGGCCAGTCTACAATAGTCGGTCTGGCAAGGGCACAGTTGGCAACGTTGAAATCGACGGGGAGGTCAAAACTGAGTATTCCAACGGTCAAGGATCTTGTCGCCTGGATGCACGAGCGTGACGCATCGGATCTCTTGTTGACATGCGGCACCCAGCCGCAGTTTAGAATCAACGGTCTTCTGGAGCCTGTCGGGACGACGATCCTGAAGCCGGAGGATACGCTGGCCATGGCGCGTGAAGTGCTGACCGATGCCCAGATGGAACACTTGGAGGTGGCTCGGGCCTGCGATTCTTCTAGCTACGTCGAGGATGTCGCCCGATTCCGCATCAATGTGTTCTATCAGCGCGGCGCCGTTGCCTTGGCGTTGCGCATCATTCCTTTCGAGATTCCGGCGTTCGCGACGCTTGGTGTGCCGGAGATTGCCAAGGAGTTTGCAACGCGACCACATGGCCTGGTGCTGCTGACCGGTCCGGCCGGTAGTGGCAAGTCCACCACGCTGGCTGCCATGATCGACCACATAAATCATCAGAAGCGTCAGCATGTCGTGACCATTGAGGATCCGATTGAGTACGTGCATTCTCATGGCACGTGCGTGATTGATCAGCGTGAGATCCGCAGCGATGCCCATTCGTTCGCTGAGGCCTTGAGGAGCGTGTTCCGCCAGTCACCGGATGTCATTCTTGTTGGCGAGATGAGGGACTTGGAGACAATCCAGCTTGCGATTACCCTGGCCGAGACTGGCCACTTGATTCTGGGGACCTTGCATACGCAAGACACGGCCCATGCCATTAGTCGTATTATCGACGTGTTTCCCACCAATCAGCAGCAACAGGTCTACACCCAGCTTTCGATGGCCCTGCAGGGCGTCATTGCACAGCTTCTGATCCCGAAGGTGGATGGTAGCGGGCGCGTTCTTGCCTGCGAGGTATTGAATGTTAACAGCGCGATTCGGAACCTGATTCGTGAGGCCGAAGTGCAGCAGATCTACTCTGTGATTCAGACCAATCGTGCAGCCGGCATGGTCACCATGAACGATTCGCTGGCAGAACTCTATTTTGGCGGGGTGATCAGTGAAGAGGACGCACTCAACAAGTCGCCTCGCCCCACCGAGTTGATTAAGATTTTCGAACGTAATAAACGCCGTTGATATAACAGGAAGTAGGCTGTGAGATGGACTGCTGACAGGTTGGACCGGGTTGGATGGGCAATTGTCTCGATGGTCATGGCCAGTATGTTGATGACAGGATTCGCGTTTGGCGATGACGGCGAGGCAGCGGATGCTCCCGCTGCGGATACCGCTGATGCGGTTGTGTCCGACCCCGTGGCCATGCCGCCGGCCCCTGCCG
>CAZCDU010000053.1:22316-30615 GCA_964497125.1 uncultured Victivallales bacterium
GGCCCCTGCCGATGAGGCCCCTGAAGAGCAGTCCTCCGTGGCAGAGGCGTCCGTTGAAGACGTCCCTGTTGAAGAGGCGGCGGCTGACGCGGCTCCGACGGTTGTGGTTGTTGAAGGCGAGACCGATGCCGCGCCGGCACCAGGCGTGTTGCCCGATGCCGCGGCGACGGTAGAGCCGGAACCACAGCCTGAAGCTGACACAGGTGATTCTCCTGAAATCGAAGCGCCCGCCGTGGTGGAAGCTGAACCCGAGCCCGAGCCTGAGCCCGAACCCGAAGTTGAGCGCGTGACGTTGAATTTCTCCGACGGCGCGGACCTGCGTGACGTGTTGACCGCATATTCGGTTCAGTCCGGACGCAGCGTTGTCCTTGGGCCCGAGGTCGGCGGTGAAGTACGGCTCCATCTGAACGAAGTGCCTTGGGACGAGGCGCTGGACGTCATTCTTCAGCCCTACGGGTTCTCATACCGCACGGTAGGAGAGACGATCGTCATTAACAAGATGGAGCAGCAGTCACTCGTGGAGTCTGTCGAGCCGCTGATTTCCAAGGTCTTCACACTGCGCTACCTTGACGCCTTCGGGGTTAAAGAGATGATTGAGGCTCAGCTCACGCCACGTGGGTCACTAAGCACCTTGGCCGCACGCGGTCAAAAGGGCTGGGAATATGGCGTTGAGGGCATGGGGGCGGCCGATAGCGGCAAGCGCGACCGACTTGAAGAAACTGAAGAGGAGCGCGAATCACAACGACTTCGAAGTCGGACGCTGGTTGTTTCCGATGTTCCGGCCGTGGTTGAGCGCATCGGGGCACTACTGGACCAGGTCGATATTATGCCGATACAGGTCCTGATTGAGGCCCGCTTCATTGAGGTCAACAACGGCGTGCTCCAGGATATCGGCGTTGAGTTCGGCTCCGGGCAGGGAGGCGCTACGGCAACCGAGGTACAGCCTGTGAATGTGTCCCAGGGCGGCAAGCTGTTCGGGCTGGGCATCCAACAGACCGGCGGCAAGGCTGATCCTGCGGCATTCCGCCCGGAGAGTACCGAGCTGAACAACACCTATCCGTTCGATGCGGGGCTTTCGCTGCTTTTCCAGAAGCTCGATCCGTTGCAGTTCGAGGTCCTGTTGCACGCACTGGAAGAGGAGGCCTCGCTGAACGTGCTGTCGTCACCGCGGATCCTGACACTTAACGGTCAGGAGGCCACGATCATGGTCGGTACGAAGTACCCCATCATCAAGACAGAGGTGTCGGGGGAGTCAGGGAGCATCTCGACATCCATCGATTACTGGCAGGACATCGGTATCCAGCTCAACGTGGTGCCGCAGATCTGCGAGGACAATAACATTCGCATGGTTATCCATCCGGCGGTTACCGCGCAGATTGGCACGGCTTCGGGCCGAACGGTCTCAGGAAACAACGTGGTCCCGTTCACGGACTACCCGATCCTGTCGACGCGTGAGACCGAGACGCAGATTATCATCAAGAATGCGGAAACGCTTGCGATCGGCGGACTGCTGAAGAATGAGGAGCAGGAAACGATATTCAAGGTTCCATTCCTCGGCGATCTTCCGCTGATTGGCAGGCTCTTCCGTCGCCGGACCACCAACGTGAAGCAATTGGATCTCGTGATCTTCCTGACGGCCACGAAGATCTCAAGCGAACAGAGCATCCTCCTGACAGAGGATGAGGAGATCAAACGTGAGTCCGAGCACCTGGAAACGGCTTCCGGGGAGCTGGACGCCGAAGTGACGCCACAGATGAGCGCCGACCTGCGGGCCCTGATTGACCTGGAAAAAATGCGCGGATCAGGCCGCAAGCTGGGTGATGGCATGGAGCGGCTGAGCGATTCGGAGCGGGAACGGCGATGGGAAGCCGAAGAGCAGCTCCGTGAAGAGCTAATCCGCAGATTGCAGAAGCAGCGCGAAGAGCAGACGGGCGTCGCGCCCGTCAACTAAGGAACTGACGACCATGGCAAGCAGAGCAGCACGTATCGGGGATATCCTGGTTGACCAGGGCAAGCTGACTATAGGTCAGCTTCAGCGCGCGGTACGGCTCCAGCGAGAGACGAACCGTGTGTTGGGAGATCTCCTGATTGATCTGGGATACGTCTCTTCGCATGATGTGGTGCGGGCCTTGGCATTTCAACTCGATATTCCATTCTATGAGCTCGACGAGGATTTCTCCCTTGAGCCTGAAGAGGTCGCACTGATTCCAGAGCGCATAGCCCGTAAGTTCTGCCTGATTCCCGTGCGCAAGGATCCTGACTCCACCTCAATGGTGGTTGTTATGCGTGACCCACTGGACATTGAGGCGGTCGATACGGTTCGTTCTCTGACCAGTCTCGACGTGCAGAAAGCCGTTGGCCCGGAAGAGCGAATTCTTGAGGTGATCGGAAAGTACTATCGCATGGATGCTTACCTTGAGCGGAACATGCAGGATATCGTCGACTTAGAGGAAGAGGAAGCCGCGCTTCCCGACGGTGAGCTCCCCGGGGATTCCGAACAGCTGCGACTGATTGCCAACGATGCGCCGGTGGTGAAGTTCGTCAACCTGCTGCTTATGCAGGCGGTCCGCGACGGGGCCAGTGACGTGCACCTTGAGCCGGGCGAGCACGCCGTCTCCGTGCGACTGCGTGTGGATGGTCGGTTGCGGGACGTGACGCCGCCACCCAAGAGCCTCTATCACGGTATTGTAACGCGTATTAAGATTCTGTCTGACATGGATATTGCTGAACGCCGGCTGCCACGGGATGGTCGCTTCAAGTTCCGCATGTCGGGTCGCGTTATCGATATGCGTGTCTCATCGCTACCCGAGGTGTTTGGCGAAAAGGTCGTCATGCGTATTCTGGACCGCGAATCGTTGATCGTGGACCTGGAGAATATCGGATTCAACGAACGATCGGTTGAGGGATTCAACCGCGTACTGCACATGCCGAATGGGATCATTCTGCTGACCGGCCCAACGGGTAGCGGGAAGACCACGACGCTCTACAGCGCCCTCAACATTCTGAAAAGCCGTGAGCGCAACATTCAGACCGTTGAGGATCCCGTTGAGTACCAGATAGAAGGCATCAACCAGATGCAGGTTCGTCCGGAAGTGGGGTTGGACTTTGGCATGGCCCTGCGTGCCATTCTGCGCCAGGACCCTGATGTCATTCTGATTGGTGAGATTCGTGACCTGGAAACGGCTCGCATTGCAACACGTGCAGCCATGACCGGGCATATGGTTTTGAGCAGTCTTCATACCAATGATGCTCCGGCTGCGTTCTCGCGGCTGCGTGATATCGGCGTCGAGCCGTACCTGATCGGCGGCTGTGTGCGCGCCGTCATCTCCCAGCGTTTGGTGCGCCGCATCTGCAACGAGTGCAGGCAACCGGTCGCCGACCCGCATGAGATGGTGCACGCCATTAAAGGTGTCTGTCCGGATGCAGAGTCGTGGACCTTTCAGCATGGAGTGGGCTGCGACCGATGCGCGAATACCGGTTACAAGGGGCGTACAGCGATCGTGGAGTTCCTGGAGGTGACCGAAAGCGTGGCGGAGCTCGTGCAGGACGGTCGCAGTGACCGCGAGATTAAGGATAAGGCTCTGGAGCAGGGCATGAGCACTCTACAGATGAGCGGGTTTGAGCGGGTCCGCGATGGGATCACAACGCTTGATGAAGTACTCAGCGTTTGCACGCTGCTGGAGAAATAGACGTGTCTACTTTTATATTTGTGGCGAAAGACCGTGATGGCAACGTCGTTGAAGAATCACTGCGGGCGGATCACCGCTATGATGCGTTAGCCGAGATCCGTGCCAGGGATCTTACCGTCGTCAGCCTGACCGAAATGGAGGCCGTGAAGAAACCCGATCGCAGGCGCAAGGCGTCGGCCTCCAAGGAAGCCAAATCGGCCGGTATGTTTGCTCCAAAAGTGAAAGCCGGCGAAATGGCGATCTTCTGTCGCCAGCTGGCGATCTCCGTTACGGCAGGTGTCCCGCTTCGCGATGCCCTCGAATCCATTGTCGAGGATGTGGAGAACATCACGCTCCAGAAGACGCTGGCGGGCGTTGTGGGGATGTTGCACGAAGGCAGCTCGTTCTCGGCGGCAGCCGCCCACTACCCGAAGATTTTCGATGAGCTTTTTGTGGCCCTGATCCGTGCAGCAGAGGAGTCGGGGAGCATGTCAACGACTCTTACGCACCTCTCTGATTCCATGGAGCGTCGTGAGCGCCTGATACGGAAGATTAAGGGCATTACCGCCTATCCGCTGTTCATTGGCGGCTTCTTCATTCTCATCTGCGGTATCATGACGCTTTTTGTGTTGCCCAAATTTGAGGATGCGCTCAGTGGCATTGGCGGCGAGCTGCCGACTCTGACACGTGTGGTATTTGGTATGAACCGGTTTGTGCTCGACAATCTGCCTGCCATTTTCGTGGGGCTGATGGGGCTCGTCGCCGCCTTTCTGCTGTTCCGGCGATCTGCAGGTGGACGCGTAAGGCTGGATCGCATGAAGCTTAAAGTCCCGCTCTTCGGTCCTTGCCTGAAGAAAATCTCGATTGCGCGCTTCTGTCAGAATCTTGCGATCATGGTCAACGGCGGCGTTCCAATCACGGGCGCCATTGAGATTGCGGCGGATATCTGCGGCAACTCCATTCTTAGAACGGCGCTACTCAACGCCCGTGACCGGATCATTGCCGGGTCCGACATATCTGCGAGCCTGGCACAGGAACAGGTGTTTCCGAATCTCGTGACACGCATGGTGAGTGTTGGCGAAGCATCGGGTCGTCTACCGGATGTTCTCGAACAGGTTTCGAGCGCCTATGAGGACCAGGTTGAAGGGGATATCGTTATCGTGACGTCACTGATGGAGCCATTCCTGATCATCTTCTTTGGTGCATTCATTCTGATCCTGGTCCTCGCGATATACCTGCCGGTATTCACGATGAGTCGAGGAGTTGGGTAGGCTGTCATGTGTATGGGGTGGCTACGAGAGGAGGCGGTGTGAGGAGAAGCAGACGAAGTGGGTTTACGTTAGTGGAGCTCATGATCGTTGCGATCATTGTGGCCATCCTGGCTGCGGTTGCAATTCCGATGATGATGCGGAATCGACAACGCGCGATGATCACGGAGGCCGAGGCGGGGTTGGGGACGATGCGCTCGGCTCTGCGTGCGATGTTTGCAGAGACGCGTGCTTACAATGTGACGCAAGCCGGCGCAGCCCTTTCGGCCGGCTCTGCCGCCAGCGAGATTCCCGGAATCGCAGCCGGCAACCTGGATGGACGCTATTTTGATGATGCCGCCTATAGTATAACGGCGATTGCTGCCTCCACCTATACGTTGACCGCCGATGGCGATGACTCTGGGGCAACCGAGGCTGCCGAGGTCGCAGGTATTACTGTAACACTGAATCAGGACGGAGCCATAGTGCGCAGCGGTCTGTGACAGAGTCCCTGTTTGACATGGACCCGGAGGGGAATACGGATTAACATGAGTTCGGCAAGGCCATTACGACCGGTCGGTGAACTGTTAGCAGAAGGAGGTGCTTGCTCATAGATCACAATCAGGTTGTTTAGTATAATAGAGACGAGAACGCGTATTAGAGGAGGAGAGAGCGATGAGAAACAAGAAGAGTGGTTTTACGCTGGTCGAGCTGATGGTTGTGGCTGTGATCGTGGCTATTCTGGCGGCGGTAGCGATTCCGCTGATGACCGGAAACCGTGAACGCGCCATGGTAACTGAGGCCGAGGCTGGCCTGGGCACGATGCGTACCGCACTGCGGGCTATGGTCGCGCAGACCAGTGCTTACAACGTGGACCTGAACGGAGCTGCGCTTGCCGCGGGCGCCGCTGCGACGGATATTCCCGGAATCCAGGCAGGCGATCTGGATGGGCGCTATTTTGATGATGACGCCTACAGCATCACGGCCGTTGGGGCCACAACGTACACGCTGACGGCTGACGGCGATGATTCCGGGGCTCCGGCGTCTGCTGACGTGGCCGGTATTACCGTAGTTCTTAACCAGGACGGTGCGTTCACACGTACGGGTCTGTAAGCCCACTAGGCATTAACGGCGAGGAGCTCCCGCCATTGGGCGGGAGCGCTCTTGCCAACATGGGTAGAGAACATGGTATCGTCATTTTCAGCACTTTCACCGCGTGAAGATGTGGTTGGTTTGGACATGGGGGCGGGACTTGCTGCCGCGGCTCGCGTGAAGCTGGACGGACAGAAGCGCTTACGACTGAAAGAGGTGGCGTGGACTTCCTATAATCCAAAAGGATCACCGGACGATATTGCCGCCGCTATTCGGCGCATGTGGCGCAAGGGGAACCTCTCCCGCTTCTCGGTTGTTTCCTGTCTTCGGAGCCGTGCTCTCACACTCAAGCGATTCCAGTATCCCGCCCTGGGGGCAGACGAACTGGCGTCCGCCCTGCATCTGGAAGCGGAAGAAACGCTTCAAACATCACAGGACGACGTGGTCATGGATTGGCACCTTAACCCCGACTCGACGGATACGGCAGAGGGGAAAGAGGGCCATGTTACCGGAACGCTCGTAGCCGTTCCGCGCAGCGAAGTGGATGCGCATCTCAAGATTCTGACCCACTCGGCGCTACTTCCGGTTGCAACTGATGTCTCCTGTTTCGCGCTCGTGAACCTCTTTAGAACGTGCATGCCAGCCGAAACCCAGAACGGTGTGTTCTGTTTGGCCCGCCTTGGCACACAAAGCGCCGACATTGCCGTCGTTTACGACCAGTCCGCTGTTTATCCTCGAACCGTTTTCGTACCTGCCGGTCATTCAGCTAGCCCCGCCAAGTATTTTGCAGAGAGTATCAAGGATGTTTTGGCCTATTATCGCTTTAAGCTGCATTTGCCGGATGTCGATAAACTGTATGTGACCGGCGTCGTAGATGACGATGCACAGGGCATCATTGAGGAGTCCATTGATGTACCTGTTGAGCGTTGGGATCCATTGGCACAGGTGCACGGTATGAGCCGTCGGCTTTCGCGCCAGCTCGCGGAGGCCGACCAGCCGGCCCGGGCGGGGGTAGCGGTTGCGATGGGCCTCGCCTTGCGGGGGGACTGTTAATGGCTGAGTTTGAAATCAATCTGATTCGGGACCGCGTGATGCCCAAGCCCTTCCGTAAGGGACTGTTCTGGGGGACACTCGCGTATCTCGTGCTCTGCAGCGCCGGACTTTCTGTTATCGTGCATCGCGCCGCGTTGCGCATGGTGGATGCCACGGAGCAGCGCCGCGAAATGAAAGTCATCCAGGAGCAGTTCCGAGCCAACCATGCTGAGGAGAGGGATGTGCTTTCCTTCGCGCAGGGACTCAAGAGGCGCATGGGGGTGTCCGCTGAGGTGCTGGCGGGTATCGATACGTGCTTACGGGATAGTGTCAGCCTGCCCTCCGTGCTCCTGGGGCTCGCGGAGCCGCTGCCGAAGGAGAGCGTGCTGGTGAACCTGGATATTGACCTGAAGAAAGGAACGATCCAATTCAGCGTTATGGCACCCACTCGCAAGCGGCATGCTGTTACAGCGGGTCAGATCATTGATCTTTGGAACAAGGCAGGCATGCTGGGTACACACCTGAAGGAGATACGGGCAGAGACAAGTCAACGTCAGTATCGATCGGGGAACCCCGTCATCGTTCATCGTTTCTCAGCATCACTCGCTACAGGATCAGGGGGGGCATAGGATGGATCTGGGACTTTTTAGACGTCGTCGGGCCGCCTTCTGGCTCTGGATCGTGTGTCCCTTGCTGGCTGCTGCCGGCATTCACTTCTCGGTCTATCTCTACTGCCAGAAGATGGCAGGAATGCTCCAGGAGCAGAAAGCCATGGCGGCCCTGCTGCCGGATATGGCGGGGGCGTTGGGAAATGCGGATAGCATCGTCGACGAGTTTCCGGCAATTCGAGCGACCGCCGCCGAGGCCCGTTCTGCACTGACCACCCGCATCAGTGAGCTTTCGTTGCAGCACAACTTCCTGGCCAACAACGTACGGATCAAGTCGCTGACAGCTGCGGGTCCCGTTCAGAAGCTGGAGGTCACAATTGAAGGCGAGGGAAAGATGTTGGCCATCATGAAATTCGTGAATGACCTGCAAACGCCGGAGTCGCTGATGTCGCTGGTCCAGGCGAACATTCGGGTCAGTGCGTTCTTCCCCACGCCGGTCTACAACTGCGAACTGGGCTTCGAAGTAGGTTTTGCTCCTTAACCGGCCAATAACGGCCGGTTCGATTTAGTCTCGTTATATATCTCGTTAAGAGTCTCGTTCAAAAAGGGATGATATATCCCTCTCTATCTCGTTCTGCCGTTGTATCGTGGC
>CAZCDU010000054.1:0-1800 GCA_964497125.1 uncultured Victivallales bacterium
AGAGGTGAGTGCATGAGGCGTAGACGGATTAGGGCGGCGAACATGCCGATGCCGTGGGGGATCACTCGGACTTTTGAGCCTGGGACTTCGCTCCACTCTGTCGGGATCTCACGGATGGTGTAGCCGTGGCGGCGTAGTTGGAAGAGCAGGTCGATATCGAAGGCCCATTGGGCGATGCCCAGTTTGGGTAGCACGGTTTGGACGGCGTCTCGACGCAGTAGCTTTGCGCCACACTGGGTATCTGTGAACGGCAGACCAAAGAGTACCCGCGTCAGTACATTGAAGAGCCGGGAGACCGTCCGCCTTGCCAGGGATTGCCTGGGGCTTATCTGGGCACCACGGCTCCAGCGAGAGGCAATGATGCAGTCCGACTTATCAATCTGCGATACCAAGTTGTCGAAGGCTGGTGGCGGTGTTGCTCCGTCGGCATCCACAAAACCTACCAGGTCACCCGTCGCCACCCCAAATCCCCTTATGAGCGCCCCCCCTTTGCCGATCACACGAGGCTCATTGATGATTCGAACTTGCGGGAATCCCTTCGCATGCTCTGCAGCTACGCTCTCCGTGCGATCCGTCGAGCCGTTGACCACAATGAGGAATTCAACGCCATCCCCATATCGCTCGCCAAAATAGGGCAGATAAGCATCCAACATCCTGCCAATACGCAGTTCTTCGTTATGCGCCGGAACAATGATGGAGAGCTTCATGACCTGAAGTGTGGCATCTGAGGAGCAAAGCTGAAAGTTGAAACTGGGAAAGCTGAAAAGGAGTTAGGTAAGACGGGCCAATCCGCCATGGACACGATCCCCGTGCGCCACGGACACGCCCACGGACACGCTCCCCGTGCGCAATCTCCTAATGGACAGAACGTTGCGCATGACAGAGAAACCATTTCGCGGGTTAGTCGCTCATTTGCCCAGAGGGAAACGCATCGTAAGAAGCTGAGGATTCCCGGACAGTCCAAGCCTGTGTACCTGAAACCTGCTGCTGCGCGATGTCGAAAGTCCATCGGTTCTTGTACTGCTGAGTAGCCCCCTCAACGAAAGCCTCGGAGCCTACGGCAAGAGAATCGGTCCAGAGTGGCTCGCGCTGCATCTGACCGCGGGCGATTCGCTCCTCAACAGCATCTGAGTACCAACGACGAAAACGTCTTTCCGATATACCACCCAGGCTCTCCAGCAATCGCTCGATGTTGAGAATCCGATAGCGCGTCCGGCTTCCAAGCAACTCATCATGGCTACACCATCGCCACTCGACTGGTCCCCTGACAACGCCTGCGCGCACCATATTCAGATTGATATAGGTGAGACAATTCAACAGGTGTCGTCCATCTTCGACTATCGTGCAATGGTAGGGATGCTGCCACATCGACCCCATGCGGCCTTTCCGCAGATTGTACCGTTTGGCAGTCGCCCCCGACGCCAGGTGCATAAGACTGCTGACCGACTCCACGGAGTCTACATGGGCGAGGATGTGAACATGGGAACTCGTGATGCAGAACCCGTATACAGGAACGGAATGTCGCTTCACGCCTACGCGAAGCCACTCTCTGTACGTATCCCGGTCCTTGGCAAACCGAAGCAGAAACTGCCGATCGTGACAACGATGGGTCAGGTGGTACGTATACCCCGGCAGCAGATAATCAGACGCTCTTGGCATGAAGCTACTCTATGCAAATTCTCAGCCACTTAAAGCAGAAAAGCGCCCCCACGAAAGCCGATCTGGAAGCTCCACGACCATGGCAACAAAGCGCAACATGCTTTCTTTCAAGCAGTTATACACGGGGACCGTGTTCACGGG
>CAZCDU010000054.1:1900-29663 GCA_964497125.1 uncultured Victivallales bacterium
GTAGTCCCCTACCTCAAGCCGCCGAACAGTGACCTCTACATCAGCCATCGTACGCAGATGCTGAAGTGGCCCATCCGTCGGTTCCCGGTCATCAACAACGACTCTCATCGCCCGCCCTCCCCCATGCTTGCTGTTCCCGGCTGACGTCATATGCGCCATTCATCCTGACCCCGGCAGTTGATTAACCGCGAAACACACGAAAGACGCGAAAACTAGAGAAACTAGCAATTCGCTCAGCTCCATGTTGCGTTGGAGTAGTTCGCCAGAATGGAGCTGTCCTTTGTTATCAAAGGTGAACCTGCACAGATCGCATTAGCGACGATGATGCGATCAAACGGATCGCGAGTCCACTTCTGTGCCATCGATTCGGTCACAATGCGATGAAAAGGCAGGGCGCAGACGCGTAGTCCAAGAGACGCCTCCAACGATTCGACGATCACAGAGGCACCAACCGATAGTCGCTCAATCTCGTGGAGATACTCCAGCTCAAGAATCGCCATCGGAGAGACAAGGACGTCGTGCTCCTCAATCATGGCCTGCGCTGCAATCGGAATGCGTTCCACCTGACCAGCATAGAGCCACACAGAGACATGCGTATCGAGGTAGATCACTGCAGACCTCCCGTCGAGTCCCAGGTGTCACTCCAGTCCATATGCACTAGATCCTCAGGATCCCCCCGGATGCAGTCGTGAGGAACCAACGACTGAAGCTTCCCGCCGGGACCTGAATCAGGGACAATCCGCAGAATCTGCCCCCTGCGGCGAACTTCCAAAGGTGCTCCGGTCTCCAGCGTGCGATCAAGCAAACGGTAAACATTCTCGCGAAGTTGTGAAGCCGTGACTGCCATGACATCCCCTCCATTTGAGATAACCATACCAGACGTACGTACGCCTCGTCAATCTCTTACGTACGTTTCTATAGCAGAAGAAAAGGCTACCCCTGAGTCTCTCGCTCACGGGCAGCCCCCTCTCAATCTCAGCTCTTCTCTTAGACGTACTGGTTGATGATCGCTTCGTAGAGTTCCTGTTTGCCGCTGAGCTGGGCGGGTTCGCCGAGCTCGGCGCCGGTGGCGGCCAGGGCTTCGAGGGTCATGTTGCCGGCAGCGAATTCGGCGCCTTTGCCGCTGTCGAAGCTGGCGTAACGATCGGCACGCATCTTCTTGTAGGGCGAGTCGTTGAGAATCTTGTCTGCCGTTACGAGAGCCCGCGCGAAGGTGTCCATGCCGGAGACGTGCGCGATGAAGATGTCTTCGAGGTCCGTCGAGTTACGGCGGATCTTGGCGTCAAAGTTCGTGCCACCGCCTTGAAGACCACCAGCTTCCAGGATCACAAGCATCGCTTCGATGGTTTCCCGCAGATTGACTGGGAATTCATCCGTATCCCACCCATTCTGGTAGTCACCACGGTTGGCATCGATGCTACCCAGCATGTTGTTGTCAGCAGCCACTTGCAGGTCGTGCTGGAAGGTGTGCTGCGCCAGCGTGGCATGATTGACTTCCACGTTCAGCTTGAAGTCGTTCTCGAGGCCATGCGCTTGCAGGAAACCGACGACAGTCGCGGCATCGAAGTCATACTGGTGCTTGCTCGGCTCCATCGGCTTCGGCTCGATGAAGAAGTTGCCGGTGAAGCCCTGGGCACGGGCATAGTCGCGAGCCATAGTCAGGAATTTCGCGAAGTTGTCCAGCTCCTGCTTCATGTTGGTGTTGAGCAGGCTCATGTAGCCTTCCCGACCACCCCAGAACACGTAGTTCTCGCCACCCAGCTTAATCGTCGCATCCAGCGCGTTCTTGAGCTGTGCGCCTGCGTACGCCACAGTCCCGAAGTCCGGATTGGTTCCGGCGCCATTCATATAACGCGGGTTGGAGAAGAGGTTGGCGGTGCCCCACAGCAGCTTGACGCCAGATTCATCCTGCTTCGCTTTCGCGTAGTCTGTGATCATTTCGACACGCTTGGTGGATTCAGCGAAGCTGTCACCCTCTTCTACCAGGTCATAGTCGTGGAAACAGTAGTAAGGTGCGCCGATCTTGGTGATAAACTCAAATGCCGCATCCATCTTGTTCTTGGCTCGCGTTTCAGCATCGTCACCGGCCAGCCAGGGGAAGAAGTGAGTCTGGCCACCAAATGGATCGCTTCCCGTTCCGCAGAACGTGTGCCAGTAGGCAATCGCAAAACGAAGATGATCTTTCATCGCTTTGCCACCGACTACGGCTGTCTCATCATACCATCTGAATGCAAGCGGGTTGTCGCTCTCACGACCTTCAAACTGAATCTTGTCGATGCCCTTAAAATATTCCGTGCTGCCTGTCACTACGCTCATCATCTCTCTCCTTGCTGGTTCGATTCCCTGATCAAACTTATCATCTCATGTCTGCGGTGGAGATTACCCTGTTCAAACCAGCTCGTCCTTGATTATGATCCCATCGATTAGCACAATAGTCCCATGGAGAGAAAAGCTGAAATTCTGAAAACTGAAACTCTGAAATGGGGATCTGGATGCGGGAGAAAGAGCTGAAACTTGGAAAACTGTGCCCCTACTTCGCCGGGACGGCTACGAAAGGCAAGAAGCTGAAACAGGAGAGTTAAGGAATGGTTTAAAGATGTCGTGGCCGTCCACACACGCTGGCCGTCCACACACGCTCTCCTGAGAAGGAGAAGCGCGTCCTACACGGGAGCTGGCTTGTAGGACGGACTTACCGAGTCCCCGAGGGAGCCTGTGCCTGCGGCCATAAGCTTTTTCTTAAACCGCTCTAGGGGATGAGACCTGCAAGCTGAAGCTGCAACGTGTAACGGCTGTAACGTGCAACGACTGGAACGATTTGAACGATCTCAAGAACATCGCTGATGGGCAGCACTATTTTGGGCCGAGCGGGTATCCGATTACGGTTCGCCATGTGGTTACCGGTTCGGGGCATGAACCGTCCCACCCTCATGATCTGACCGAGATTGAACACGCTCACGACTTCTGTGAATTGGCCGTCGTGACGCATGGGCGTGGCATGCAGAGCCTTGAAGGTTCGGATTTCCCGATCTCGGCTGGTGATGTGTTCCTCCTCCAGGGACAGCAGCGCCACTACTTTCATGACCGAGACGAGCTTGAGCTCTATAATGTCATGTACAGCCCGACAGAACTCCAGCTGCCCGAGAATGAGCTTCGTCGCATCCCCGGCTACTGCGCCATGTTCCTGCTTGAACCCACCTATCGCCGCCATCATCGCTTTGCCAGCCGCCTGCACCTGCGACGCATTCCCCTTGCTCATGCGCAACAGCTTGTCACGCGAATGGATGAAGAGGTCTGTCAGCGCACCCCCGGACACGAAGCCGCCCTGCGAGCGCTACTCATGGAGCTCATCGTCTTCCTTGCACGAGCCTATACCCAAAGCGACGCCACGGAGGCCCATGCCCTACTGCGGGTTGGCAAGGTGATCGGCGCCCTTGAAAGCGACTACTCCGCGCCCTGGACTCTGCAAGCCCTGCTAAAGATTGCCGATATGTCACGAAGTCACTTCATGCGGATTTTCCGGCGTGCCACCGGCCAGACCCCTATCGAGTATCTCATCCGTCTGCGTCTTCAAAAGGCCATGGAGCTCTTGCGACAGAGCGACTCCAGCATTACGGATATCGCCATGGACGTGGGATTCAACGATAGCAACTACTTCACCCGGCAGTTCAGGGCGGCAAATGGCCTTTCCCCGACCCAGTACCGCCTAGGCAACCGGTAGCCGATTTCGCGTCTACTCCGAGTAGACACGGAGGTCTTTTTGTGGGAGACTCCCACAACGATTGAAACATCAAAGGGAGTTGACATGAAGGTCTACCAGCTTTGCACACTGTGTCTCGTAATCGCACTCGGAGCATCTCCGGCCATGGCCATCGACCGTAATGCCGGCATGATCGATTCGGCCAAGATCGAAGGCGCCTCCTATGATGACTCGGATTATGTCGCGTTGCATATCACAGGTGAGGTGGCCGTTGAACACACGGGCGGCAGATGGGCTGTCCTGGCAGGCCTCGCAGGCGGCTCCCTATCACTGGATGGTGGCGGCGACCTCGATATCCTCACCGTGGACCTCGGGGTAAAACACTATATTTCACCGGTAACGAGCCTCACTCTGCTTGGCAGCTACACGTGGCATGACGGCAACGCCGATTTCGAGGTCGGTACCGCAACGGTGTCCGTGAAGCAACGACTCCAGCCCGCGACAGCGCCGATCTCGCCATTCGTGAGACTGAGCACAGCCGTTCAGTTCGTTGACCAGCTCGAGTCCTACGATGTCCTCGTCCTCGCGGCCACAGCTGGCTGCGATTTCATGATGAGCCGGGACATGGCTGTTGTATTCGAGGGCGGGATCTCTGAGTCTGAAGAGTTTGATGATGGGATAGACCGTGCTGACGGCTGGATCATGAATGTAGCACTGCGCTACTACTGGGAATAGGACGTCCCGGCATGAACTCAGCCTCTGATATTGCTGCGGCATTAGATGCTGCACAGACGATTATTGTAA
This sequence comes from uncultured Victivallales bacterium, assembly GCA_964497125.1. Classification (GTDB taxonomy): domain Bacteria; phylum Verrucomicrobiota; class Kiritimatiellia; order UBA8416; family UBA8416; genus CAYLXP01. Next base: position 6,402 of record CAZCDU010000054.1, read on the forward strand.
CCGCGCATGTGCGCCCCGACGGCGATGCGGTGGGCTCTGCCCTCGGCCTGCATCGCATGTTACTAGCCGCCGGCAAGAACTCTACCGTCGTTGATCTCGGCCCAATCCCTGCTCGCTACAACTTCATCGTTGGTGAAGGCGAGTGTAAGGACAGCGACAGCGTCGACATCCAGAATGCCGACACCATTGTGGTGCTGGATGCAGGTGCGATTGACCGCACGCCCCCCTTCGTGGCTGAATGGCAAAAGAGCGTGCCGATCATCAACATCGACCACCACAAGTCCAATACCAATTTCGGGCACCTCAACTTGATCAACGAGACGGCAAGCTCTGTAGGAGAGATGCTCTGCGATCTAGCTACCACGGCAGGGCTCACGGTCACCCCAGATGCCGCCGAAGCCCTGTGGGTGGCCATCGTGACTGATACCGGCCGATTCTCCTATTCCAACACAACACCCGAAACGATGCGGGCAGCAGCACTTCTGCTTGAGACCGGCGTTGAGACTGCAGACATCAACCACCAGATCTACAACGCCATGCCTCTGAGGCAGCTTCATCTGCAGGGCCGTGCGCTCAGCCACCTGTCTACTCACGAGGAAGGCCGCGTCGCTCTCGTGACGCTCGCGCGCGATGACTACATTGAGCTGGGGTGTACAGCAGCTGACGCAGAAGACATCGTAAATCTGCCTCGCAGTCTTGAAGGCGTCGGCGTCGCCGTCTTCCTGTATGAACTGCTGGATGAGCCAGGAACGAAGGTGAGTCTTCGCACGACAGAGCCCTTCGATGCCGCAGAGTTCTGCCGCATGCTCGGTGGCGGCGGTCATGCGCGCGCTGCGGGCTGCTCCGTGGAATTGGCGCTGGAGGCGACGACCAGCCAGATTCTAGACCGTATCCATTCGCATTGGTTCGCCAAATGAGTTTCGCAGTCGCGTGGGTAGTTGCCTGGTCTGCTCTACACGGATTGAGCTTCGCCCTGGTCTGCCTGCATTGCCTCCAAACCCGACGCGAAGCAACGTCAGCGATCCTCTGGATCTTCGTATCCTGGTCGTTCCCGATCATAGGTCCCCTACTCTATCTTACTGTAGGCGTTGACCGAGTCCCCCAGATGGGATTCCTCAAGCGTAGTCACGACGCCAGACTTCTTGAAGCACGAGAAGCCAGAGAAGAAGCGCTTCCACTCGCGTATTGGCGAGCCGTCCATTCAGAATCGGTGCACGGGACCCCACCAACCGATCTCGATAGAGAACTGTGCGACGCTATGAATGCCATGACATCGGAGTACCCGCTGCTCACGGGCAATGCCATCGTACCCCATGTCACGGGAGATGAACTCTTCCCGAGAATGCTCCAAGCCATTGAGCAAGCAACGCACCATATTCATCTCCAGAGCTTCATCATTCGGAACGATGCGACTGGACGAGCGTTCATGGATTCACTGGCCAACAAGGCACGGTCCGGCGTACAGGTCCGCCTTCTCTACGACCGATTCGGATCAACCCAGGCTGTCTTCACCGGCCTCTTTCTCCGATATCGTCGCACGCCCAACTTTGAGATTGCGGGCTGGACGCAGGTCAGTCCGTTCAAACGGCAGTACCAGGTCAACCTACGCAATCATCGCAAAGCGATGATCGTTGATGGGCAGCACGCCTTCCTTGGCGGCATCAATATTCACCACGAGAACACGACTCGCCCCAAAGGCAGAGCAATCCGTGACTACCATTTTGAGGTGGCAGGCCCGGTCGTCCAGGAGATCCAGTATGCCTTCATGAAGGACTGGTACTACATGACAAACGAGAATCCGGAGACGTTGCTCAAGGATGTATTCTTTCCTTCGATCAACACCAGGGGGGATGCCTTGGCACGACTCGTTTGCAGCGGCCCCACGGCTCATCTCCAGACAATAGCTGACGTCTTCTTCACGGCAATCGTGCGCGCGCGCAAGCAGCTCCTGATTGTGACCCCCTATTTTGTCCCTCCCTACGACATCCTGCGCGCGCTAAGGTCCGCGGCCATTCGTGGCGTCGATGTCAGGATCATTCTCCCCGCTCGCAACAACCACATCTACGCCGGCTGGGCGAGTCGAGCGCTGTATGATGAGCTACTTCAGTCGGGCGTCCGGCTGTTTGAACGGCGACCACCGTTTATGCATGCCAAGGCGATGATTATTGACGACCGCGTGTCATTTGTCGGCACCGCCAACTGGGATGTGCGAAGCCTTCGGCTGAACTACGAAACGAACATAGCCATTCATGATGAGGCCTTTGCCAACTCACTCAAACGCATCGTGCTGGATGACGAAGCACAGAGTGACGAGGTCAACCTCGCGAATTGGCGAGAGCGACCGTCATGGCACCGCCTGGCCGAGAACGCCTGCTCGTTGATGACGCCGGTGCTGTGAAGTAGAGCTGAAATGGGGAAATCAGAAAGCTGAAATAGAGAGAAGCGGCGCGCCTTCGAAGCGAATGCTCCCCTATTTCAAATTTCAGCTTTCTGATTTCTGCTCTACTACAACATAGAGCTTGTCGTTGCGGCGGACCGGTTCAGGCGTTTTGATCGCAACATCCATGCCTTTACTCGCCTGATCCACGGCACCATGGTCAACCTGCATCGACTCCAGGACCTGTTCGATGATGCCTGTCGTTGGTCCCAGAAACAGGACAGAATCACCAAGGGAGATGGCGCTATCTTGTATCCGGACCTCGGCAACTCCCGGCCGTGCATAGTAATTCGTCACGACACCGACATAGGCCTTGCGAGTTGAGGCCTGGCTGTGTCCTGATTCCGTCCAGGCATCGATAGGCTGCCCCATGAAGTGACCCGATGAATAGCCTCGGTGATAGACACGGTTGATCCGTTCAAGATGAGTCTGCTTCAATGCAGTCAACGCCTCTGCTGCGTCATCGCCCTCCTGACCAAGATAGGCACCCACCACCTCACGGTACGCGCGCGTTGCTGCACTCACGTACTCCGGACTCCGGTTTCGGCCTTCGATCTTGAGACTCACGATACCTGCATCAAGCAGACGCTCGACAAAAGGAAGCGTGCAGAGATCCTTAGGGCTCATCACGTGGTGCGTACCGAGATCGAACGCCTGGTCTTCTTCCGTATTCGTGACCCGATACTCTCGGCGACAGGGCTGAAGACACTCCCCACGGTTTGCGGACTTACCGTATTGGAATTGCGACAGAAAACAGCGGCCACTCACCGATACGCACATCGCGCCATGTGCGAATGCTTCGAGTTCGATTGCGTCAGCATCATCGCCAAGCAGTGTCTTGAGATGCTCACGAATCTGCCCGATATCCTCTAGCGAACACTCGCGGGCGAGCACGAAGCGCCGCACACCAAAGCGCGTGAAAAGACAGGCAAGGCTTCGCGAGTTGGAAACCGACATTTGCGTCGAAACATGAACATCCAGGCCACGCGCCAGAGCCCCTTCGATTACGGCGAGATCCGAGGCAATGACAGCATCGACCCCAGCATCACGGGCTGCATCCAACGAACTATCGAGCAGCTCAAACTCATGCTCGTAGACTAGTGTATTGAGCGTAAGGTAGCTGAGCACGTCGGCTTCATGACAGCGGGAAACCACATCACCAAGCTCATCGGCCGAGAAGTTGGTGGCAGAGGCCCGCATATTGAGCCCACCAATCCCGAAATACGCCGCATCACAGCCCGCGCCGATAGCGGCTTCGAGGCAGGTCCAATTGCCAGCCGGTGACAGAATCTCGGGTTTTGAGCGCGCCGACATACAGCGTCTCCAGAAAAAAGCCCCGCGGGAGCATCCCGCGGGGCTTTGAATCCATAACCGTGAAAGAGCCTACTTCGAGTAGAACTCGACGATAAGCTGCTCATCGGCAACCGTCGGAATGTCCTCGCGCTCCGGCATCCGCACCATCAGGCCTTCTTTGGCCTTTTCATCGACGGCGAGCCACGCGGGAACTTCGCGGTGGTTGGCTTCGAGCAGGTCACTGACCATGCTTTCACTCGATTTCTTCTTCTTCGCCCCAATTTTATCGTCGACATTGACAAGAATCGAAGGTGTGGACGCCTTCGTACCGTTAACCGCGATATGCCCATGCTTCACCATCTGACGGGCCTGTGAACGGGTTGCGGCCATGCCGAGACGATAGACAACGTTGTCGAGACGACGCTCGAGCAGGATCAGCATATTGTGACCCGTGATGCCCTTCATGTTCTTCGCCTTGGCAAACAAGTTGCGGAACTGACGTTCTGTCATGCCGTAGCAGAAACGGAGTTTCTGCTTCTCAACAAGCTGCAAACCGTATTCTGAAAGGCGGCTACGCCGGCGGGTGTGCATTCCCGGAGGAGATGGGCGCTTTTCCAACAAACGATCATATTTGGGATTTCCATAGATATTCAACCCCAGACGACGAACAATCTTACCTTTGGCTTTCTTAGTGCTGGTTCTGGCCATTGGACTAACCTCCTCTTGAAATGCTTCATGATTCGACAGTTTCAATACAATTCCGTCACCAGCGCTTATGGCCGAAGCACACCACACTTCGCGCAATGATCGACAGAACGCGGCAGTGCCCAGGCACTACCTGCTGCAAAACAGCTGCAAAACCTGCCAAATCGGGGTGTCACACGCAAGCCTTTATTTACGCGCCGGAGAAGAACGTTTTCGCGTTTCGCGTAGTGATATCCGCAATCTCGTCGAAAGAAAGGCCAATCATACCCGCGACTGTGTCAATCACGGAGGCGAGATTACATGGTTCATTCACCGTCCTGTCACCTCGGAGCGGATAGGGAATCATGTCCGGAGCGTCGGTTTCTACCAGGAGTCGGTCACGCGGGACGGCGCGAACCAGGTCCCCTGCCCTTGCGTATTTCGGATTGGTAATGCTCCCGGAAAAGGAAAAGAAGACATTGAAACGTGCCAGCGATTCGACGAGCTCAACACTCCCCGAATAGGAGTGAATCAGGACCCCCTCTGGCAATGTGTCGGCGCTCTGCAAGACATCCAAAAGCGGCTGCCACGCGCGCCGACAGTGGACAGAGACAACTCGCCCAAGTTCTTCCGCCAGTCGCAGTTGCCTCGAAAAGATGATCTGCTGCCGCTCTAGATTACGCGGGCGAATCGCGCCATCCAGGCCAATCTCTCCCACTCCCGCAACAGGATCGGCCTCCAGATACGCCTGGAGCTCCGCTTCCCAATCAGAATTGACCGCGTCCTCTGCATACCAGGGGTGCACACCGTAGGCGGGAATAACCCATTCATATTTGCGGGCCAAAGATCGGACCTTGGCCCAGTCAGATGGGCGTGTGCCACAGCAAACCAAGTTCGTAACCTTGTTTGCCCGGGCACGCAGCATGACCCCGCCCAAATCGGGTTCCAGGCGCGCATCCTGCAAATGACAGTGAGAATCGAACAGATCCATGCCCTTCTCTACCAATGGCGGCGCCTATCGGTCAACGCTCGAAGCACCTATCAACAAATATTCCGTCCTAAGAGTGTCATGCTTGACTTTCGATATGTCGCACCAGATAATGCCCTATCGTCAGAGAGAAAAAGGCTGCCCGTGCATAAATGTGGGGTAGCTGACCAATATCGATCACGTAGGGGAGACACAATGGCGTCAGAGACAGCAACGGAAAAACGCCGAGTACTTCTTGTCGATGACCATCCGATTGTACGACACGGACTGGGGCTGCTAATCGACCAGGAAGCAGACTTGATGGTCTGTGGTGAGACGAGCTCCGCCGTTGAAACCCTCGATAACTTCGAGACCATGGAACCGGACATCGCTGTCGTCGATATTTCGCTGCAGGGCTCAAGCGGACTTGAGCTTACTAAGGCACTCAAAGAGATTCGGCCTAGCCTTCCCATACTGGTTCTCTCTATGCATGATGAAAGCCTCTACGCTGAGCGCGCCCTGCGTTCGGGCGCCCGTGGCTACGTCATGAAGCAGGAATCAGCCGAGACCGTTCTTAAGGCCATCCGCAAAGTTCTTGATGGTGGCGTCTACCTGAGCGAACGACTTTCCTCACAAATTCTTCGCGAGTTTGTGGACGGCACCGACGCACAGGTTGAGAAATTCGGCATTGAAACACTCAGCGACCGTGAACTCGAAGTATTCGAACTTATCGGTCGGGGGCACTCAACCCGTGATGTCGCCTCGCGTCTGGGACTGAGCGTAAAAACGATTGAAACACATCGCGCTCACGTCAAACAGAAGCTGAAGATCGACACGGCCACAGAGCTTGTGCACCGGGCATTTCATTGGGTTGAAACCGGCGGCGCCGACCGCTAACAGCACCCATCAGGCAAACCCCGAACTAGCCCTAGTGGTTTCTCCGACGGCAAAATCAGGCCTTTTCCCATCTTGTGCAGTTTCACATTATGTGCTCTACTATACACATGAGTGAACACGAGCATGATTCAATGGAAGGCATGGGCGCGGTCTTCTGGCTGCTTGCGAGCTGCCTCGTCGTCTTTATCACAATCTGCTTCCTGCTTATCAGAACGTAGGCAGCGTTCCAGGCAAGAACAATCTCTCTTGACCTCACCATCACGCATGGCACATTGGTTACAAACCTACCATTCGCTTCTGTAGTTGGATCCGTTAGGATTCACCTTGAAACAGGGTTACCATTGGGAGATGCAGCATGAGTGATTCTTCGTACTGGATTGATTTTGAGACCATGGAACGCTTCATGGTCGATGTGTTCATGGGTATTGGCGTGCCGGAACCTGATGCCCGGATCTGTGCGGAGGTCCTGATCACCGCCGACAAGCGTGGGATCGACTCCCACGGGATCGGACGTCTCAAACCGATCTACTATGACCGCATTGTTCACGACCGTATCCAGAAACCGGAAACCAATCTCGAAGTGATACGCAACCACAAGGCCACAGCCGTTGTGGACGGGAACCACGGGATGGGTATGGTTATTGCGACAACGTGCATGAACATGGCAATCGAGAAGGCTCGCGAGCACGGTCTCGGCATGGTCGTTGCCCGCAACTCAACGCACTACGGGATTGCCGGCTACTATCCCATGATGGCATGCCGGGAAAACATGATTGGGCTGACCGGCACCAATGCTCGTCCCTCCATCGCGCCCACGCATGGCGTAGAAAACATGCTCGGAACGAACCCGCTTGTTTTTGGTATGCCAACGGATGAACCGTTCATCTTTACGAACGACTATGCCACGTCCATCTCCCAGCGGGGAAAGATCGAACAGTATGCGCGCGAGGGGAAATCACTGCCTCCCGGCTGGGTGATTGACCACACCGGCAACACACTTACAGACCCGGACACCGTGCTCAAGGCGCTCGTAGCGGGGACAGCCGCGCTCTGTCCTATCGGCGGCATGGGAGAGGAGTCAGGCGGTTACAAGGGCTACGGATATGCCACCGTTGTCGAAATCCTCTCGGCAGCACTGCAACAAGGCGCATTCATGAAACAGCTTCTGGGGTACGACGATGCCGGTAACAAGGTGCCCTACTGCCTCGGTCACTTCTTCCTTGCTGTAGACATCGAAGCCTTTACCGACGTCGATGACTTCAAGCGGACCACAGGCAACATACTTCGTGAACTGCGTCAGTCCCAGAAGGCCCCGGGCGCGGACCGGATCTATACCTGCGGCGAGAAGGAGCATCTTGCCGGTCTCGATCGCGAAAACAAGGGTGTCCCGATCAACAGCGCGCTGCAGGAACAGATGATCACGATGCGCAGCGAGCTTGGTCTTTCCTCGTATCGATTCCCGTTCGACGACTGACCGAGCTTCGAGGCCCCTCACGATGATCCAAACCGAACCCGAAATGCGCGACCTGATGACGCGTGCCAATAAGGCGCCGCGTGTTGCCTTGGACACTGAGTTCATATGGGAGCGAACGTTCTATCCCAGGCTGGGCGTCGTGCAGCTCGGGTTTTCGGAGCGCGAGGGATATCTCATCGATGCGGTTGCACTGCCCTCGCTTCCCGGAATGGATGAGCTCCTCAGCAATCCGAAAACGGAGAAGCTGCTCCACGATGCCCAACAGGATCTTTCCATCCTGGCTCGTACCACAGGCGCACAGCCTTGTGCCATCTTCGACACCCGCCGGGCAGCTGGGTTTGCAGGAATGCCGTCCACATCATCTCTTCGTGGTCTCCTGCGTGATGTTCTCAACGTCGAGATTCCGAAAACTGAAACCCGCAGCAACTGGTTGCGTCGCCCGCTATCCAAAAAGCAGATTGCGTATGCGCTGAACGATGTTCGATTCCTTCCTGAACTCAGAGAGGCGCTTCTCGCAAAGGCCAGGGAACTCGGAAATGACGCCTACCTCCATGAAGAGATGCGGCTTCTCGACACCCCGGACTTCTACGCGGAAACCACGGCTATCCAGGTCTTTCAGCGCATGAAGACAGGACGCCTACGGAAACCAGGCCGGGATGTCCTGCTTGAGCTGGTCCGATGGCGGGAAACCGTTGCCCGCACCAGGGATCTCCCACGAGCGCATGTCTTGCGTGACGCGGATCTCTTCGCTCTAGCCAGGCACGCGCCCGCCCACCCGCAGGACATCTCACGCATCGATGGCCTGCCACGAGCCGCTGCGACCAGGTACTGCAGGGGTATCCTGGAAGCAGTAGCAACCGGACTTGAAGCATCAGAAAATGCGCCGCCTCCCCCTGCCCCGATCCGGGGGCGAGCGAGTCAAATCATGAAGGAAAAGACTGCACGCCGCGTACAAGTCATGCGGGACGCTGCCACCGAGGCAGGCATCGACCCTGCCCTTGTCGCGTCCAAGGCGAGTATCATCGACCTGCTCGTGGCCGAGGACGCCGGGACCGCAGAGCATCATCCCCTTATGAACGGATGGCGGCGTCGTTTTGCCGCGCCAGGTTCTTCAACTTAGAAAGGACACCTCGAATGGATGTTTTCGAAGCAATCGAGAAGCGACACAGCTACCGCGGACCGTTCACGGTTCAAGCTATCCCCCGGGAGCACCTCGAACAGATTGTGCAGGCAGGCATGCTGGCGCCATCCGGATGCAACGCCCAAACGACCTCGTTTGTCATCGTCGACGATCCGAACCTACTCGCCGATGTTGTGGCCATCGTTGACAAACCGGTCATGGCGGACGCACGTGCCGTCATCGTCTGCATTGTCGACGAAAGCCCCGTCTACCATGGTATGGCCTTCGGCGTCGAAGACTGTGCGGCCGCAGTAGAAAACATACTTCTGGCCACAACCGCGCTGGGATATGCAACCGTTTGGATCGACGGAGCGCTCCGCCTTGAAGACAAGGCGGGACGGATCGCGGCCCTGCTCAAGATCCCGGAGGCCCTCTCCGTCCGCGTCATACTCCCATTAGGAGTCCCGGCAGAGGCTCGCAGTCAGCCGCAGAAACGTTCGTTCAATGAACGTGCCGCGTTCAACTGCTTTCCTAGACCCGCGCAATGAATCGGTTCATCCGCTGCGCAAATGCCGTCGGGTCCTTGATACGTGATCCCTCTGCAATGATGGCTTGATCCAGGAAGAGACGCCCAAGCTCGTCAACATCCTCGGATTTCGAATCCTCCTCATACAGTGCGAGCAGAGCCTTGACTGCATCGTGCTGGGGATTCAGCTCGAGGACGCGTGGTGCCTCCGGAGCTTCCTGTCCAAACTGCCGCATCATGCGTTCCATCTGGGCATTCATCTGGCCATCTTCGGCAACCAGGCATGCGGCGCTCTCCTTGAGGCGACGTGATAGGCGGACGCTCTTGATTTCGTCCAAGGCCTCAGAAAGATGCGCCAGCAGCTTCTCGTAGGAGGCCTGTGTCTCCTCGGAAATTGAATCCTCATCATCGTCCTCCGAGATTTCTCCCTGATCGAGCGCCTTGAGCGGCTTATCCTTGTAGGTCCCCAAGGCATCAGCAAAGAAGGGGTCAACCGGTTCCGCCATCAGAAGGACATCCTGTCCCTTGGCGCGGGCGGACTCGAGATAGGGTGAATGCCTCAACATATCAAGGTTGTCACCACAGAGATAGTAGATGGCTTCCTGTCCCTCACTCATCTGGTCAACGTAGTCGGCAAGAGACAGGAACTTCCCCGGATCAGTCCGCGTGGATTCGAAAACCGCCAAATCGGCAATCTTGTCGCGATTCGCGAAGTCCCGCGTTACCCCCTCTTTGAGCGTGGATCCGAAAGCGGCAAAGAACTTGCTGTACGTCTCGAAGTCCTTGCTCTTCATCTTGTCCAGGTCGCCGAGCACGCGCGTAACCAGGTTGCTCTGGATCTTCCGAAGCATGGGGTTATCCTGCAACATCTCACGCGAAACATTGAGGGGAAGATCTGAGCTATCCACGACGCCTTTCACGAACCGCAGATACATCGGAAGGAGGTGCTCACAGGCATCGGTAATGAACACGCGGTTCACGTACAGGTGCAGATGCGGTTTCGGCTCGGACATGTAGTAGTCCATGGGGCGATGCTCAGGAACGTACAACAACGCCTTGAACTCGAGAGTTCCCTCTGCGCTGTAGTGGATCGTATGCAGCGGATCGGAGTAGTCGTGCGTGAGATGTTTGTAGAAGGAGTTGTACTCATCGTCCGAGATGTCCTTCTTGGCACGCAACCAGATCGCCTTCTGACTGTTTACAGTCTCTTCCTTTGTTTCCGTTTCCCCATCCTTCTCGCTGTCCTCGTCGCTTTCCTTCACCTCTTCGGTAACCAGGACAATGGGATGTTCAACGAAGTCGGAGAAACGTTTCACCAGTGAGCGGAGCTCCCACCCTTCCAGGAAGTTCTCCGCATCCTCGCGCATGTGCAGAATAACGTCGGTGCCACGGCCAGAACGATCTGCATCCTTGACGGTAAAGTCACCCTCGCCTGTTGATTCCCAACAGATCCCGGAATCCGAACCTGCTGCGCGCGACACGACCTTCACTTTATCGGCCACCATGAACGCCGAATAGAAACCAACACCAAACTGCCCAATCAGATCGGGCGATGCTGCGCCTTTCTGGTCCTTCATGTTCTCAAGGAAGGCCTTCGTCCCGGACCGCGCGATCGTGCCCAGCTCACGAACGATAGTCTCTTCAGACATTCCAATACCATTGTCAGATATCGTGAGCGTTCCTTCGTCCTTATTGGGTACGAGACGAATGCTCCATTCCGTATCATCCCCCGCCAAGTCGGAATCTGTCAGGGATTCGAACCGGATCTTATCAATCGCATCGCAGGCATTACTAATGAGCTCACGAAGAAAGATCTCACGATGCGAGTAAAGCGAATGGACAATGATATCCATCAGCTGCTTCAGTTCGGTCTTGAATTTCAGTTTACGTGTGGCCATGTCTTACTCCTTTGTATCTATTGGTTAAACTTGAAATTGATTCCTAAGCAGGAAAGCTGTTGACGCCACGCTGGAACGGCATGGCTTGTGATGAAGGGCGTCGCAAGAACGCTGCGACTATTCCGGGGGGGCTTCTCCCGGAACATAGGCCTTGAAGGGCGCCTTGGGCTTGTCCGGCACAGAAGCCGCCGGCTCCAGCTCGGGGTTGTCGTCGGACTCAGCTACATCGCCGGGGCTGTCGTCAAGAGCGCCAGCCTGCGGGGCCGTCTCCTCCGCCAGGTTGCGCGCTCGAGAACGCAGTATCGTGACAACGAGACACAGAACAAGACCAATAATCGCGGAGGTATAGCCTGTGGGGGTAATCGTTTCAGCGATTTCGTTGAGCGTCATGCCTGCATCCCCCTACGCATCGCCAAAAACAGCACTGGAGAAGCGTACGCGCTCGGAAGCCGTCGATTCAGCGGGATCAGCCGCGGCGGGCTGCTCAGCCGCACCGCTCTGGGATTTCGGCGAAACAATACCTGCACCGGGCCGCACATCAAATGGAAACTCGGACCCCACACGATCGTCCATGCCAAGGTACTTGTTGACGATCAACGTACGTTTCTCATTCTCATCACTTGCAAGTGTGATCGAAATGGGAACCTGCTCTTCAACAAGCTTGTAAAGACGCGCTGCGGCCAAAGATGCGGCACGCGGCATCGTCATCAAGGTCGTAACGTTCATGCGGTCAAGAGAGCGGACAAAAGAAAACACATGCTCACTCAGGCGTTCTGAGTCGCGAATGGCGACCCAAGGAAGGCACGTATCCAGAACCAGGCGCGCAATCGCCTGTTCACTTATCAGATCCGCCAACTGCAGAAAGCTATCCGGAGGAAGTGTGATTGCCGATTCACTATGCCGCCCGGGAACATCGTCGCTATACTCCAACAAGATCAGGCTGCCCTCTTCGATCGCGGCCGAGAACCCCATCCCCATGGCATCCGCCTGGACCACAATATCTGCTGAAGGCCGCGCGGTAAGCAGCAGTGAACGCTCCTGCATCCGGAAACCGCGCCGCAAGAAATGGAAAGCAGCAATGCTCTTGCCCGTCTTCGATGCTCCACTGACAAGCATCGGGCGTCCACGAAATGCTCCACCGTACTGTTCGTCAACGAAATCCAGCCCTATGGGTGTCTTGTCAGTCATGCTTATAACTCCAGAGAATACGCCAAATTTAGGCGCCTTTTTGCTCAAGCAATCGGGTAATCACGGAACTGAAGAAGGTCATCTCAAATGGTTTCGTCAGGAAGTCCTCAATACCCAGTTCCTTGCACTCGTCCAGGCGCTCTTTCGTAGGAAAGCCCGACACAACAACAACCGGCGTATTCGGCCGAAGCTCACGGATTTTCCGAACCAAGGCCATGCCATTCGGTTCTCCCGGCATGTTCAAGTCGGTCATGATGACATCAGCTTCGACGTCCTCTACGAGTTTGACCCCACTAGGACCATCTGCAGCCGTCTGCAAATCATGCCCCATGCGGCTAACCACAGCCTTGAAGTACTCCTGTACCCCGACCTCATCTTCAATCAAAAGTAGTTGTGCCACAGTGCATCCTTTCTTCAGCAATCCTAAGAGATCTTCTCGCGTTCTACGGTGACGATGTTCTCCTTTTCGACCAAACCCCGCAAGCAAAAAAAACTCTATTTCAACGACAGGAATGCTGGCAAATGCATCGGAAATGGCTATACTGCGGTTAAGTTGGCGACGAGCTACCTTCCGGCACGCGAAGGCGGCATGAAACCAATGATGTCGTATACTATCAAGGAGTCTGATATGACCACTAGCACGTCAGTCGATGAGGGTCGTCGTACTGTAACATCCCAGCCTACCGAGCAGCGGAAGGAAAAGGCATCAAGCCCACCGATGGGCCTGCTCTATTTTCTTATTGCGCTCTGCCTGTCCATCGCCTGGTTCTCGCCGCTACAGCACGCGTTTGCAAAACGCATGTGGCCACCTGCCCCAACGGGCCCCCGCGATTCGCATGAATTCACGGCTCTCGCTTATACCGACGGTGAAGCCAGCGCAATAGACTCTCTGGATGAACACCTTGATGCACTTAGCGCTAACGGATACTCCCCCGTTGCATTGAGTGATGCACTTGGACTCATCAACCAGGGCACCCCCGTACCACGCAAGGCAGTTCTGCTTACAATCGATTCCCACAGCAAGGTGACGGCCGCGCAAGCCAAACGGATCCTGCGGAATCATGGATGGAACGGCGTCCTGTTCGTGGATACTCAGGCGATCGCCGATCGGCAGGATGGCGCCATGAACTGGCAACACCTCAAAGCGTTGGCAGCATCAGGGACCTGGGAAATCAGCTCCATGGGACATGCAGGTCGCCAGAAGGTTGCCACGGCACCAGACCAGGCGGAGGGACACTATCTCACATCGCTTAAGTGGCATGATGACTCGAAGAAACATGAAACGCTGTCCGAGCTTCAGGCCCGCGTCGTCCAGGATCATACCATGGCGCGAGACTTGGTCGAGGAGCACCTGGGCCAGCTGCCTATGGCCTACGCATACCCGTTTGGCGATTTTGGCCAACACCGCCACCCCGACGACTACGCGGGGCGCGTCAACCTTGCGGCAACTGCATCCTTTTACGACTTGGCCTTCACCTACGGCAATGTAGGGATGAACACCATGTTCAGTGACCCTTCTCGCCTCAATCGCATGCGCGTTCAGCCGGACTGGACCCCTGCCGACTTGATCCAGGCAATTAGCGTTGCCGCCAAGAGTGTTGAAACAGTTGAGGACACAGACCTGTCACGTCGCACCCCAGGCTGGATCGCGGACTGGGGCAACCTGTCTCATGTTGAAGAAGGACTGCGCGTAGCCGCCTCCCCCATGACTCGTGGCGGTCGGGCATGGCTGGCGGGTAGTGATCTTCGCAAGGACCTGAGCGCCACCGTGACCTTCAGAATCGAAGATGGCGACGCCGCCATCTACCTTAGAGCTGCCCCCGACGATTCTGCATACGTTCTCTTGCAGCTCACGCCGAAGGGAGAAACAACGGTGCGCCAGAAGGTCTCGTGGGAAGCCCCCATTTTGGCGATGCTCTGATCATTCTTGGCTATGACGATGAGGCCGTTGGCTACTATCACCAGAGCCTCAGCCTTGCCCCCGGGCAGGTTGATCTTGCCGTACGCCAAGCACGCCTGCTGACAAACCTGAACCGCAAGGAAAGCGCCAAGGACATTCTGAATGCGTATGCGCGTCTCTTCCCGGACAACACCGACATCCTGTTTGCCCAGGCTGAATGGCTCTACAAACAAGACCGCGGTGCCGAGGCCCGCACACGCGTCGAGCGCATCCTGACTCTCGACGAGGGTAACTTTGATGCGTCCCTGTTCCTCCTCCGTCTCGCCACTGATGAGGCAAGCCGAACGCACGCCGTTGATCGACTCATGGCCATCAGCAACACGCCGGAACGCCACTACGACCTTGCCAATGCCGTGTGGCAGTATGACCTTCTTTCACTGCCAGACTCACACCTCCTGGTCACGATGCTCGAAGACATCTCGGCCGAGAACGAAGATCCACGCGTAACCGCCATCATCGACAAACTGCGCCCGCGAACGGAGCCGATTACGGAAGATTTTGCGGCAAACGACGGGCTGTCGGATGCCTGGCATATTGAGGGAGCCGCCGCCAGTCTCGCCGATGACGGCACGTTGACCCTGAGGGCCATGCCCACGCGCGAGGAGTTCACCGTTCGACTGCTTCGCTCCGAACGCTGGCGCGACAGCTTCGTGGAAGCCGATCTGACTTCCGTGGAAGGTGGGTTCTGGCTATACGCGAGGCGCTCGCGCAACCACCTTGTGCGTTTTGGTTTTGATGACGGAGCTGACCGAGTCTATCTCCAGGCTTGGAAAGGGAAGAATAACGACATGGTCATGAACCGGTTCATTCCCTGGACAAAGCCCAACGGGAAGATCTCCGTGCGACTGGAAGTACAGGGCAACGGTATCGCGGCGGCAATCAATGGCAAACCGGTCTTCGATGTCCCCCTGGCCATCCCCGGGGACTTCGGCCTCGGTTGGGCTGCTCTTGCCGTTCATTCTCGTGACCGGGGCAATGGCAGCGTCACCCTTTCACACCTCAAATCGGGCCCCCTACCCGTGCGCCTGGCGCTGCTACCGCCGGAACCCGCAGAGGATGACGCGAGCGATGAGCTGAATCAGCTTCGTCAGCGCCTTGGCACCATTACAGACTTCAGCCCCGATTGGTTCGCGATTGATGAGAGCGGCAACTGGAGTAGCCAGCCGAGCGTAGATGACGACTTCTTCCGTCTGTTCTCGCGCTATTACCGGATTCGACTCGTTCCTACCGTACGCGTGTCCCATGGTGCCAAAGTGTTACCTGAAGATGTGCTAACCGTGACACGGACACATAACTTCGATGGCCTTGTGCTTCTGTTCGAAACTATGCCGCCCGAGGACTGGTTCGAACGCATGGACCGTGAGCTCGGCAGCCCCGGACTGGACCTGCTAGCGGTTGCACTTGATGATCTGTCAGAAGTGGCAGCCATGCGTGGCATCGCCGCCAGCAAGACCCTCTTCCAAGGTGCAGGCACGATCGAGGATGTTCCTGTAGTAGAATGCCGTGATGACGTGGGAGCCACAGAGGTAGATGACTCCGAACGGGCTATTCTCCTGTTCTAGGCGGGGAGTTAACCCGTTCTCATCGTGTTGTCGGCTCTCTGTGTAGGGCGGGAAATCTTCCCGCCTGTTGTCCCTCCGTCATGTACTGCCGGGAAGGGTTCCCGGCCTACATATGAGCGTTTCACCCCTGATTAATCCGAGTCCACTCGGCGGTGGTGCTAGCCTGAAACTTCCCGTCCGAAGATACGACCTGAAGGCCGAACTACAAACGCCTGCCTCGTGTAGAAACCCGTTCGTAGCTCGGTTTAGGCCGCAAATACCCGGCTCTTCGCTACTTTGAATGGTAAGCATAGAAAGCGTTAAGCTTGGCGTTCGGGGGAGCTGTTGACTTGGAGTGCGGTGGCAGAGGGCCTTCCCAGGCCCGGCGACACCGCCTTTCCCCAGTGCGCAGACTCACCCCCAGCACGACGCAAAAGCGGTGTCGACGTCCTGCACTCGCAAGCTCGCTTCGGCCTCTGCCACCGCACTCCAAGTTTTCCCGGGATTAGCGCCAAGCTTAACGCTTACTAAGCATGGAAGAGAATCGAACATCCAACAACCAACGCCCAACAACCAACGCCCCTGTCTCGTCCTGATATGGGTTGACACCTCTGCGAAGGGAATCCCCCGGGCTTGCCCCGGGGATCGTTAGGGTGACAGGCTACAAAAGGGACGTATACCCATCTGAGCCCGAATGGAGGCAGGGCTGAGCACCGCTCTGCCCCTGCCTCCATTCGGGCTCAGGGAAGAGCGTGAGGAGTCGCGTGTAGCTTGGCATCCTGAGACTCCCCGGGGCAAGCCCGGGGGATCTTGAAGCAGCCAGGAAGGTGACAAACGGAAATCAGGACAACACAAGAGGAGAGACTCTGCAATAGGCTATCAAAGAGCGGCTTGCGAGGTCTTCTGAGCATGCTCCAACTTGGATGTTGGGAGTTGGATGTTGGCTGTTGGGCGTTGAAAAGGACAGGGAACAAGGCATTGACCCACGCAGAGTAGCGAAGAGCCCAAACACCGAAACGTTTCATCCCTGAATAATCCGGCAGAAAAGCGACGCCGTCGGCCCCGCTAGCCTGCAACTTGACGCGTTCTCTGAAATCCAGGCGTTACACGTCTTCCGTAGGACGGTGGTCTGAACTAGAAGGTCAGGCTGATTCCAGCAATTGTGCTGTACTCGTAGTAGCCGGGCGCCTCGTTGTAGACGCCTTCCCAGTGCGCCGCCCAATGCCGCCCAAGATTCTTCCTGAGTGCGGCACTTGCGCTGAAAATATCGATCCACTCCGACCTTGGACCGCGACCTGGATCAAAATCCAACAGTCTAGCCCTTTCCACCAGAGCAGCGTATGCCGCATCATCCTCGGGGCGTACATCTTCGCGCGCTATTCCGAACTTCAGTGATATGTCGTAGTAGAACTCATGAATATTGTTGCGGAGCCCAGCCACAAGCCACCATTCATGGAGGCGGAAGGGAGTCCAATAATCCGGTTTCCTATGCTTGGCATCGATGTAGTCGTACTCAATACCGAAGCGTAGACCGACTTCCTCGTTCACTTCCCAGAGCGATGCAATCCCTGCATGAAAACGATCGTTGCTATCATTGATGTCATAGTAGAGGAAGCTGTTCCAAATCTCCCACCAATCCCTAATCAGGTAGGCGCCATTGTATGCATACAGATCGTAAGCAACGCCCTCTGCTACAGAGCGGGCAGAGGGAATCATCTCGTGCTCAAACTGCAGCTGAATGTCGATAGGGAGCTTGGGACGAATGGCCAGATTCGCCATGTAGATCCACTCCTCAAACTCGGCGTCGCCTCGATACTCATGTTTCTCAAGACCACCGCTGACGCTAACGGGAGAACGCTTCTTGTCTGCAGGCTCGTGCCGTACACCAATCGTGACACCGGTGAACTTCTCGCGCATCCTGACGCGTCGTTTCTCAAGCACGGGCGTCACATTCGGATCCGCAACATTCTCCTCGTATGTTTGTTTGAACTCACCATATCCTGCACGCCCCTCAAGACGAATGGCGCGAGTCAAACTCAAGCCCGCGCGGGCCGTCGTACGCCAATTGCGACGGTGGAGCGAATCCCGGAACCAATTAAACTCCAATCCACCGTACGGATGAGAGATGTCTCCAGTTCGCCCCGGTGGGACTTTTCCGACTGTGGAGCGATTCCGAAACGCATCGCGAGGTGATCATAGACGAATGCTTCTGCCGCCTCGTACGGACGTTCTGAGTAGCCATCGCGGCGCAGCAGTTCAAGACAGTGGCGGGCACGGTAGAGACGGCCACCGAGGGTCGCAATCTCCAGGCGCAGCGTCCGAGCCAGAAAGACGGGGTGGTACTTGAGAACGTGATCGACGACATCTTCGCCCGTATCGAACAGTTCCGGGGCGTACCTTTGGTAGAGCAGCGAATTTGCACCATTTACCGCGTAACCGAATCGTGACTGGACGAAGCCCGCCTCGTAATTGACGGCGGCCTCGTTGAGATTCTGCTGGATAGCGTCAGGAACATTGCTCCTCTCGCCCTGTCCGTAGTTGCCATGCGGGTATGCAACGAAATTGACTGTATACTCGTCGCCCAACTCCTCTCGCAGCATCTTTCGGCTCAGACGATACTCAGACCGCAGCCGGTTTGAGTACTCAAGTGGCGTCTCAAATGTCTCGTCCTCAGCATCCCACAGGCGATTCGCAAGCGGAGAGCCCAGTACCCCATCCTCGGTAACTTGCGCCAGATTCGCGGCATCATAGAGCATACTACCGAAGACCCAGCGCCCTGTCTTGGAGTACCGCCGCAACGCTTCCCAACCAGCGACTCCCATATCCCCGTCTTCGATGCGCCCGACCGAAACATGCATAGCAAAGCGAACATCAAAATCCTCAGCGACATCAGTAGCCAGCGCCAGCGTCTTGCTGTCGGCGTGGTCGAACGTGACCACAACGGCACGCTCAGGGCAATGGTCATCAAGATCCTCGGGGGGACGTTCCAGGTCGCTGAAATACTGGGGAAGATCACTCGGGGTCAGGAACTTGAAGCCGGCCTGCTTCAGAGCCAACATATGAAGACGAAAACGGCGAACGGACATCGTGTCGGACCAGTCGCTATCTGACAGACCACGGTACAGGAGAACAGCTACTGCCCCCCTGGCCCCTACCGCTTCAAGCTTGTCGACGGCTTCATACGCCTTCTCCATTCCGGCACGGGTCATCTCAAGCCTGGCCAGAATGTTGTAGTGATACGGATTCTTGGGGTCCAGCGTATCCAGCAGCAGGTACTCTTCCTCCGCCTTATCAAACCGTTTGCTCGCCTGGTAGGTCTCACACAATCCCAAGTGGGCCCGCAGGCTGTTCGTGTTTCCGTTCTGTATAACATCCAGGAACCGCTCTTCGGACGCCAAATAGCGATTGTCCATCAGCTCAAGCTCACCAAGCTCCTGCTGCCACGGCATGAAGTGCGGGTCCATTTCTACGAGCTCAGCTGCCGCTTCTCGTGCCTTATTGAGAGGATTCTTCTCCGGTTCAAGTTCCCACAGGCGCACGTAGAGCTCGACCAGGCGCCTCAGGGCCTCACGCTTGATGATGGGGTCATCCGTGTTCCACGCGATCTCTTCGAGGTACGGCACGGCCTGCTCGGGCGTGTTCTTGTACCGAGGTGCATCTGCCAGCAACAGCAGCAGATCCATGTCTACTTTGTCCTCTTTCAACAGCCGCCTGGCGCGGATCTCGGCTTCGGTCAGATTCCCTGTATGCAGTAGGCAACGGGCATGTGCCGTCACCAGTTGGCGGTTATCCGGATCCGCCCTCACGCCCTGCTGTAACAGCGGCAGGGCTTCATCATAGTCCCCATTGAAATAGAGCGACAATGCGAGCTCATTCTGGATATCCAACCGGTCTGGTGACTCGGCCAGGAGCTCTCGCAGCAACTTGATGGATGCCTGGTGGCGCCCACTCCACCGGTAGACCGAGCTCAGCACCAAGCGGGGTTCCACCAGCGTGGGATCGAGCTCAATACTACGCTTGAGGTGCATTTCGCCTTTCTTCAGGCGTTCTGTCCCCACGTAAGCGTTGCCAAGCAGCATATGCGGAACAGGGTTGTCGCTATCCAGGGCAAGCAGGCGCTGCCATAATGCAATGGCATCATCCTTGCGGCCCACGCGCCAGTAGGTCCACCCCAGCGTCGACCACACGGAGAGATACGTTGGTTCCGCCTCGATAACGGCTTCCAGCTTGGGAATCGCGCTCTCGAATTCATCATCAAGGACATCATCCAGCCCCGAGTACATCAGTTCCTGAACGCGCCCAATCTCCTGGGCCAACCCCGCCGGCACGACCGAGTCCCGGGCCTCCGTATCCTTGATCATTTCGGCTTCCGTGATCAGCATTGCCGAGACGGCCTCGTAGAGGCCAGCTCGTCCAATCCGGTCGCCGGCAGACTCCTCTTCTGCCTTAAGGTCTTCTTGCGCCGTGGCACGCGGCAACACCATGAAGACACCGCTACACACTAAGACAGAGGCAAGGCACGTCCGGCACCAACTCTGGTTTGATTTCATACTCTAACTCCTGCTATTTCGTGCTTTCGAAGTACTCTGTCATCACCTTTTCGGCAAGAAACTTCGCCCCCGCCGGATTCAGGTGAATCCCATCAGAAGACCTAACGTCCAGGGGCATGCCGCTCTTCTGAATAATGTAGGCGCTGTAGGCCCCCTTCTTACTGAACATCCTGTAGATGGAAACAAAATCAACTGTGGGGCGGGCAAGAGCCTGCTGATCAACGATTCGACTAATGACCTTGGCGTCACTGTCCAACCCCTTCTCCCGCATGCACGGCAAGCCGATCCAGACGATCTTTGTGGCCTTGGCGTCAATGAGGATATCCATGAGTTTTCCGGCACGTCGACCGTATTCCATCCCCCACCCTTTGCTGTCGAAGGGGAGTGTACCTCCCCCCGTCTGCATAGCCTGGTTGTCGTTTGCCCCCATCATCACGAAAACGACTTTCGGCTGCTGGGCCTCAACCAGCTCCCGCACCTTGAGATGCCAGTCGAACAGGTCTAGCCGCGCAAGCCCCGATCCAATCGACGTCAGGATCTCCACAGACTGGTCTCGCTTGACGCACTCTTTCTTCAGTGCACGTGCTACCGACTTCATCATGGAGTCACCAATGACGACGACATCTGCTGCGTTGGCTGTCGGGATCAAGCCAGAAAGCAAAGCACCCAAGACACAGCATAACAACACACGATCCACACGACTTCGATCACTCATTCTGCTCTCCTTCCGAGAGACGTATACTCTCAATCCACAGCCGCAGCCGGTCGGCATGTAGAAACGCACTTACCGACGCCACGGGGTCTATACAGGCCACAAGAAAGTCACGGCGACCCCCATACTCCGTCAAGCTTGCGCTCCGCTGGAGCGCCCCCGCATTAAGGAGTAGACTGACTGCAAAAAAAACAACCACACCGCGTACAGTCCAGCGCAGATCTCCACCTGCGCCTTCAGCGGCACGACTTTCCTCAATGTTATTACCGAATTCTTCCATCAGAACTGAAAATAGATAAAGGGAGCAACGCCTCTCGGCCCCAGCCCCAGTATGAGTGCGACAAGGCCCCCATGCAACAGAAAACTCTGACGGTTAAGCCAGTCCCAGACAGGAGCCATTCGCTTTCCATCCAAGCCCTGGACGGCGAACCCGAGAATGAGCATCCCAAGCGTGATACCCGACCATAACGTCCCCCGCTCCCATGACCCGAGCCGCCCCAGCAGGATCCAGGCATCCTCGAAACTCTGTGACCGGAAGAATACCCAGGAAAGACACACAAGGTGGAACACAACCAGGCCGGCAGCCACGTGTCGCAGGCGCTGCATTCCTGAGGAATGCAGCAAGCTATTGCGGTCCAACTCGGGGGCTTTGCCATGATCCCCGCCCTGTCGACTGCGGCCCCGCATGTGCCCAACGGCACGCTCTGCGGCGAGGTAGACTCCGTGCAGGGCACCCCACGCCACGAACCGCCACTGCGCACCGTGCCACAGTCCCCCCAGCAAGAAGGTGATAAACAAGTTTCGGTAGCCACACCAACGCGTACCACGAGAGCCGCCAAGCGGGATGTAGAGGTAGTCCCGAAGCCATGACGAAAGCGACATATGCCAGCGCTGCCAGAAGCCCCGAAACGAGCATGCAAAGTACGGAGCATTGAAGTTAACCGGAAACCGAATGCCCAACAACAGTGCAACGCCAATTGCTATATCGGAGTACGCAGAGAAATCGCAGTAGATCTGGATGGCGTATCCATAGACGCCCAACAGGACATCCGGGGCGGCGAAAGAAGCTGGGTCGTCAAATACGGGGTCAACCAGACGCTGTGCCAGCGCATTCGCAATGACGACCTTCTTGAACAACCCAACAAGAATCAGCGAAGAGGCCCGACCGGCATCAATGTGTTGGTGGTCGCGGCCGCCAGTTAGCTGGGGAAGCAACACACGGGCCCGCACGATAGGCCCCGCTACCAGCTGGGGAAAGAAGGCGAGGTATGTAGAGAAGGCTAGCGTGCTCTGCGCGGGTTCGATCGCTCTGCGATAGACATCGATCACGTAGCTCATGGCCTGAAACGTAAAGAAGGAGATGCCAACAGGCAACACGACGTCGAGCAGTGGCAGCGAACACGTAAGCCCCACCCGGTGCAGGGCCGCGTAGGCCGAGATAACGAAGAAACTGTAGTACTTGAAGAACCCCAGCACACCCAGGTCGAACACGAGAGCCATGATAAGGAAGGTTCGCCTAAGACGTGGCGAGCGGCTACGCCCCATGCCGACAGCCGCTGCGTGATTGACCAGTGAGCAGGCGGCAATCAGCGACAGGAAACGCCAATCCCACCATCCGTAGAAGACATAGCTACAGGCCAGCAGATACAGCTGCCATAATACTGTGTGTCTCCGGAGCAGCCAACTCCCAGTGAAGACGCAGAGAAAAAACACTGCGAACACAGTAGTAGGAAAGAGCATGTCTGCACCTAGCGGCGGATCCCCGCCCTCTTACATGGCATCGGTCTCGGAGGGTGCATCAGTCACCGCGGAATCGGCATCCCTGGTCTCCACATCAGGGAGATCAAGGTAGTACGTAACGTTCTTGCCCGCACTCAACTGATCGAGATAAAGCTTCCAGCGAATTCCATCGTGAGACAGGCTGTCAGGCAATGCTGTACCCAGCGTCATCGACTCAATGTCCAGCTTGCTGATCACCCGAGGCATCTCAATGTACATCGCGATATCGCCAACAC
>CAZCDU010000055.1:0-28987 GCA_964497125.1 uncultured Victivallales bacterium
GAGATAGTGACGTTGACCCCGGCGTTCCGGGAGTCAGCTACGCATCGTATAGCTGAAGCAGCTCCGAAGGATGGTCGATGATGGCGTTGGCGCCGTATGCTTCAAGCTCCTGCCGATCACGAAACCCCCACGTGCACCCTACCGCGAACAGGCCGGCCGCCCTGGCGGTCGCCATGTCTGTATTGGTATCCCCAACGTAGAGCCAGTCTGCCGGGGAAATGCCGGATGCCGAGACGATAGCCAGCGCGCCGGCAGGATCCGGCTTGATGGGCCCGTCCGGGAGCACGCCTCGAATCGTGGCGAAGCGATCAGCCGGCAGGAAGTGGCCCACGCACTTCTGGACCCCGGCATCGGGCTTGTTCGAAAGGATCGTCAACCGGGCATCCTTTGCCACAAGCGCATCGAGCATCTCAAGAATGCCGTCGTAAGGGCGCGTTTTGATGTTCCAACCGACGTCATAGTGTCGTCGCATCGCCGTGTGCGCGGCCTCAATGGTCGCATCATTCCGATGCCCGGCAGGTAGCGACCGTGTTGCGAGCGCGCGAGAGCCATCACCGACAGCCTGGCGATAAAACGGATAGTCGTGCTCGGGGAATCCCCGCTCGCGCAACATCCGGTTTGCGGCGTCACTCAGATCCTCAAGTGTATCGAGGAGGGTTCCGTCCAAGTCAAACATCACGGCGCGTTTTGGCATGCTGCTTCGACCCTCGCTCAGCCCCCGCCGGCGAAGGTGAGCACTTCAACGCTGTCGCCTTCGGAGAGCGTGGTCGCCCCCCAGGCCTCCCTCGAAATGACGGCACTGTTGACCATCACAGCGACGCGAGCGCTGTTGGCGCCAAGTTGCGCCAGGAGAGAGGGGATGTCCCCCGAGCCTGTCAGCTCGAGGGACTCCCCGTTTACGGTCAGTTTCATGAATCGCACCTACGCGCTGGCGGCCAGGGCCTGTGCGAAGTCAGCCTTGATGTCCTCGATATTCTCGAGGCCAACAGCCACGCGAACAAACTCGGGCGTGACGCCGGCCGCCTGCTGGGCCTCTTCGGTCATCTGCTGATGACTCGTGGATGCAGGGTGCAGCACAAGCGTCTTGGCATCACCTACATTGGCGAGGTGACTTGCCAGGCCCACGGAGTCGATGAACTTCGTGCCTGCTTCAGCGCCGCCCTTGATTCCAAAGCCCAGCACGGCACCGTAGCCGCCAGACAGGTACTGGCCGGCAATGTCGTGGTAGGGGTGGCCTTCGAGACCGGTATAGGAGACCCACTCGACGCCATCCTGCTCCTGGAGCCATTCGGCCAGGGCCAGCGCATTGGCGCTCTGCTGGCGAATGCGCAGCGGCAGCGTTTCCAATCCCTGAAGGAAGAGGAACGAATTGAACGGGCTTGGGCAAAGACCGATATTCCGCATGCCGTCGACGCGAGCTTTGATGATGAAAGCGACGTTGCCCATTCCCGGGACATCCTGGAGGGCATCCCAGTAGACCAACCCGTGGTAAGCACCATCCGGCTCGGTGAACCCGGGATAGCGCCCCGATCCCCAGTCAAACTTGCCGCTATCGACAATGATGCCACCAATGGCAGTACCATGACCACCAATCCACTTCGTGCAGGAGTGCACCACGATGTCCACGCCGTGCTCGATCGGGCGGCACAGAACCGGAGCGAACGTGTTGTCCACGATCGTGGCGATGTTCTCGGCATGAGCAACATCGGTGATGCCCTTGATGTCCGGCACGTCGCCCTTGGGATTCCCCAGGGACTCGAAGTATACGATCTTCGTGTTCGGCTTGATGGCGGCCTTAACCTTCTCAGGCGTGATGTCGTCAATAAACGTGACCTCGATCCCGAGCTTAGGCAGCGTGTAGCGGAACAGTGTATCGGTACCGCCGTACAGGGACGACGAAACGATCGCATGATCCCCGGCGGCCGCGATGGTGTGGATCGACAGGAAGATTGCAGCCATGCCACTCGATGTTGCGAGGCCCGCTACGCCCCCTTCGAGGGCCGCAATGCGTTTCTCGACGACGTCAGTCGTGGGGTTCATGAGACGTGTGTAGATGTTGCCGAACTCTTTGAGGGCAAAGAGATTTGCGGCGTGCTCTGTGTCGTTAAAAACAAAGCTCGACGTCTGGTAGATCGGCACAGCACGTGCGCCCGTGGTCGGGTCTGCGGTCTGCCCGGCGTGAAGTGCCAGGGTCTCTGGATTCGTTGTTTCAAAACTCATTATACGATTCTCCTTCGTTGTCTTTTCTGTCAGTTACAATTGTATTCGTGGCCTCAAGACCGCCCCGTCACCCGAGGTGGCCATTCGCTTTTCTATTGTCCAAGCAACACATCATTTGAAGGCATGCCCTCCTATATGTCATATGTTATCGACTTCGATTTACCCATTTCGCGAGCTGCTTCGGCCAACTCCTCGATCACCGTTCCAGAAAACACTTCGGAGAGAGCCACCTCTGCCGCTCGCCAAATCCGGCGGGTTACGCAGATGGTCTCACGGTCACACCCTTCATCACGACACGCGACCAGCGTAACGGGTCCCTCGGTGGCCTGCAGGACCTCTTCAACGGTCACATCCACGGCGGGACGCGTAAGAGAAAAACCGCCACGTGCACCACGATGACTCGTGACCAGGCCCGCAGCCTTCAATCGAATCAGAATCTGCTCGACGTAGTCAGCGGATATCCCTTCAGCCTCTGCAATCTGCTGTTTCCGGCAGGGAATGCCCTGCTCCTGTAACGCCAAATACACCATAATGCGTGTGGCGTAACGGCCTTTAGTGGACAGTTTCATCATCTTCTGTTACTCCTAATCCGCAAGTGGCTTGATCTCTGAGTCACCAAGCCCCGGCATACCCAAATAACATGATCGGGATAATCAACATTCAGAACTATAGACAGGGCACCCCCCCATTGCAATAGCAAACCGCAAAAAAAAGGGGCGCTGGTAACGTTCCCGTCACCAGCGCCCTCTTCAGGGGTTCAAATGGGCCTACCTGCTAGCGCAGACTGCTCACAATCGCCTGCAATTCGCCTTCATCCAGCGAATCTGCAAACGTTGAATCGCACTCCTCAAACACGTGCTTAACGGCAGTCCCGTCGCCTTGGGCTTCACGAATAGCGGCCACCTCGTCCGGCATCAGGTCTACCTTGGAGTTGTCCTCCTTGACAACAGAACAGATACCGGTCTCAGGGCAAAGCTCTACACGAACAGCACTCATCAGGTCTTCCCCTTTCAGGTTACGCATTCTTGGCGAGGTACTCAGCGACGCCGTCCGCCGTCGGCTTCATGGCCTCTTCGCCCTGCTTCCAGTTTGCCGGGCAGACATCGCCATGCTCCTCGGTGAACTGCAGTGCGTCGAGCACACGAATAGCCTCGTCGACATTGCGGCCAAGCGGAAGATCGTTCACGAGCTGGTGACGGACAACGCCTTCCTTGTCGATCAGGAACAGGCCGCGCAGCGCGACAGCGCCTTCGAACAGAACGCCGTAGTCCGTGGAAATGCTCTTGCTAAGGTCAGCCACGAGCGGGTAACCGATCTCGCCAATTCCGCCCTTCTCGGGAGCCGTCTGGCGCCAGGCGTAGTGCGTGTACTGTGAATCCACAGAAACGCCCACGACCTCGGCGTTGCGCGACTTGAACTCATCGAGCTTCTTGTCAAAGGCGATGATTTCAGACGGGCATACGAACGTGAAGTCCAAGGGGTAGAAGAACAGGACAACATACTTTCCGCGCAGCGAAGAGAGGGTCAGTTCTTCAATGCTATTGTCAGGCATTACGGTCTGTGCTGTGAAGTCAGGAGCTTCTTTTGTTACGAGTGATGACATATTCGGGTTCCTTTCATTGGGTGTTACTACTGTTAAACAAATCGTCGACTTTCACCGTCGACGTGATAATGACACCATCCGCGTGGCATTCGCAAGCAAAAAAAGATGAATAACTTCATCATCTATTTTCTATGGCCAGCCTCGTGCTTTGACATGGAAGCCAGGGTGACGCCTTCGAGACCACTGTCCAATTGCGCCTGCATCCGGACCAATTCCCTATGGATACCGCAGTAGACGGACCGATCACAACGATCCACATCTGACAGGCAACGATTCAACACGACGGCGTCAGGATCGACAGCACGAATGATTTGCATCAGGGAGATGTCCTGGGGACCACGCGCCAGACTCAGACCGCCGCCCTTTCCACGACGACTTTCTACCAGCTTCGCAGCCACAAGCTTGGAAACAATCTTCCGCAGGAAGCGGTAAGGAATCGACATTTCTTCCGATAGCTCTGCAGTCGAGACCGATTTCGATTGATCCTCCTGTTTGGCGAGATATAGCGTCGCCCGAATCGCATAGTCCGTTTCGCGTGTAATCAAGGAATACTCCTGTTCTCCAAGTAATGGTGACGTGAAAGGTAGCATTTCTATTCCAATAATCAACCCTGAAGTCGTGTCATTCTCGGTTTGGACCAAATTTTGAGACAAAAGGGGTTGACAGCAAGTGAAGCAAAACCATAGATTACTATTATGGTCACATTAGTAGTGTACAAACAGAGCCAAATGCAATGACGCTTTCAGCAGCACAACAGAGCCGCTATGCACGCCACCTTTCTCTCGAGGCGATTGGCGAGGACGGACAGGAACGCCTATTGAATGGGCGCGTTCTCATTGTCGGTCTGGGGGGGCTGGGATCCCCCATTGCGCTCTATCTCGCCGCTGCGGGAATCGGCACAATAGGAATTATTGATGCGGACGTTGTTGACGCGAGCAACCTGCAGCGCCAGGTCCTCTACACGACCGACGACGTGGGGTCCCCTAAAGCAACCGTTGCGACCAAGCGCCTGACAGCCCTGAACCCGGACGCCACGGTGATCGCCCAGCAGGCATGGTTCACAGAAGACAATGCTGACATACTCGTGGCGAACTACGATGCCGTGGTTGATGCCACCGACAATTTCGAAGCAAAATTCCTCATTGCAGATGCCTGCCACCGCAACAGCATCCCCTATTCGCACGCGGGGGTGGACCAGTTCTTTGGCCAGACGATCACGGTTATTCCCGGACAGACGGCTTGCTATCGATGCCTCTTCGAAGCGCCTCCCGCCGAGACCGACGCGCCACCATCGGGACCGCTCGGTGTCGTCCCCGGTCTAATCGGAACCGTGCAGGCAAACGAGATCATCAAACTACTAACGGGAACGGGCGACCTGCTAACGAATCAACTTTTCACCTACGAGGCCCAGACATCTGCCGTAAGAAGAATCACCGTGAAACGAAATCCCGACTGCCCGCTTTGCGGGAATCGGAATACAGAGTTTGAACAGCACAATAAAGGAGAGAACGATGACAACATACAATGACAACTCACTGGCAATAGGCAACACCCCCCTGGTGCGCCTCAACAAGGTCATCGGCACTGATGCAGCCACCGTGCTTGCCAAGGTGGAAGGCCGTAATCCCGCCTACTCGGTCAAGTGCCGCATAGGCGCGAACATGATCTGGGATGCTGAACGCCGCGGCGTCCTCAAGCCCGGCATGGAGATTGTTGAGCCTACCAGCGGCAACACCGGCATCGCCCTCTCATTCGTCGGTGCGGCTCGCGGCTACAAGGTTACACTGACCATGCCGGAGAGCATGAGTATCGAACGGCGCAAGATTCTGAAGGCCTTCGGAGCAAGCCTGGTACTCACGGAAGCAGCAAAAGGCATGCCCGGTGCGATTCAGAAAGCGGAAGAGATGGTTGCCGAAAGCCCTGACCGCTACTTCATGCCACAGCAGTTCAACAACCCGGCGAACCCGGAGATCCATCAGAAGACAACAGGTCCCGAGATCTGGGATGCCACCGACGGCTACGTTGACGTCATCGTCGCGGGCGTAGGAACCGGGGGGACCATCACGGGGCTCTCACGCTTCTTCAAGCAGGACAAGAGCAAGTCCATTGTTTCGGTAGCCGTCGAACCCACCGACAGCCCCGTCATCAGCCAGACGCTGGCCGGCGAAGAAGTAAAACCGGGTCCCCATAAGATCCAGGGCATTGGCGCGGGCTTCATCCCCAGCGTTCTTGATGTCTCGCTGATCGACCGTGTGGAACAGGTAACGAACGAAGAAGCCTTTGAGACAGCACGCCGACTGGCCGTCGAAGAGGGACTCCTCTCGGGCATCTCCTGCGGCGCAGCCGTCGCTGCAGCGACGCGGATCGCCAACGATCCGGAGTTCGCGGGCAAGACAATTGTCGTGATCCTCCCCGACTCCGGCGAGCGCTATCTATCGACTCCGCTCTACGACGTTTAGTGGAAACGCGATGGGAGACGGTCTCGACTGCAGCCAGTTGTTGCCAACTGGCTCCTTCTCAAGGGCTGCGACGGCCCATCCAACAGTTCTGCCGGTCACCCGCGTCGCGCGGGTCATCACCGCCACCATCCGGGCTTGTCCCGGTGGGGCGGCTGATTCCGATTTGCGCCATTGAAACGGTGTCACAAAATCGCCATACTACCCGCGATTAACCGCAGTCTCGCAAGGAAGGATTCAAGATGAACACAAGACGATGGATCGCAACAGCATGCCTACTCCTGACCGTAATTGCCCTCTCCCGCCCGGCATCCGCCGCCGAACGCTGGCAGAACTGGCGTGGTCCCAACCATAACGGTATCGTCGAGAACGTTCAGTTCAACCCGTCCGCCGTCGACGGCTCCCCAGACATACAGTGGACGGCGGAAGTTGGAGAAGGCTACTCCACCGTTTCGGTTGTTGGCCCGTACCTGTATACGATGGGGAACATCGGCGACAAGGACATCGTCTACTGCCTGCGGACGGACACGGGTGATGAAGTATGGCGTCATACGTATAAGTGCAAAGCGGCGTCCTACCCCGGGCCACGCGCCACGCCCTGCATCATTGGCGGCGCGACGCCCCTCGTCATCACCGTCAGCCGTGATGCACAGATCCATGCGATGAACGCGAAGACCGGCAAGGTAGTTTGGCAGCGCAATGGGCAACGTGAACTTGGAGCAGACATCCCGACATGGGGTGTCGCGGGATCCCCGGTCGTACACGACAACGTCCTGCTTCTTAACCTTGCCACACACGGCGTGGCTCTCGACCCCGGCACAGGCCGGACACTCTGGAAGAGCCCCGGCGGCAAGGGCGGCTACTCCTCTCCCGTGGTTGCCTCCATCAACGGACGCAAGACCGTCGTGCTCTTCGGCGAGAAGGATCTCTACGGGGTCGATTTTGCGACCGGCAAGAAACTCTTCTCACACCCGTGGCAGACTAAGCACAACGTCAATGCGGCGGATCCGATTGTCATGGGCAAGACCATTTTCATTGGGTCAGGCTACGATCGCGGCTGTGCGCTGCTTGACGTTTCCCGCCCTACCCCCTCCATCATATGGGAAAACACCAATCTCCGCAGTCACATCAACTCAGCCGTTCTCCTTGACGGGCACCTCTACGGGGTCGACGGCAATAACGGCAGGGGCCAGTTTGTCTGTGTCAACGCAAGCACGGGCCTGGTCAAGTGGACAGAAAGGCTGCCCTTCGGAAGCCTAATCGCCGCTGACAAGCTCCTGGTCTACTTCAGTGAACGCGGGAGCCTGCACGTCGCGAAAGCATCGCCGAGCGGGTACAGCGAGATTGCGTCGGCGAAGACTCTACTGCCGCGAGTCTGCTGGACATCTCCCGTTCTCTGCAACGGACAACTCTATCTTCGAAACAGCAAAGGAACGCTACTCTGTCTCAACGTGAAGTAACCATACTCACGGAGTTGATGGAACGCGGAGGTATTCATATGGCAACGCTCACAGAACGGTTCTTCAAGACCGGATCGGAATTCCTCGGGGTACGCTACCCTATCATGTGCGGAGCCATGACGTGGGTCAGCGACCCCACACTTGTGGCCGCCATTGCTGAATCCGGAGGGTTCGGTTGCCTGGCGGGTGGCAACACGCCGGTCGACATCCTGCGCGAACAGATCGAAGAGACCCGTCGACTGACCGACAAACCGTTCGCGGTGAACCTTGTGACGATTGCCCCCGCCTACCCGGGGCAGCTCGACATGGTTTGCGAAATGAAAGTTCCGGTCATCATTTTTGCCGGCAGTTTCCCCCGTGGGCCAGCCGTGCAGCAGGCCAAGGCCTCGGGATCCAAAGTGCTGGCCTTTGCATCCACGCTCTCGATTGCCAGGCGGATGCTGGGGTATGGGGTTGATGGTCTCATCCTCGAAGGCTCGGAAGCCGGCGGCCACGTTGGACACGTGTCCCTCACAGTCCTTCTGCAACAGGTTCTTTTCGAAGTAGACGATGTGCCTATTTTCGCCGCCGGCGGCATTGCAACCGGCAAGATGTGCGCCCACCTGCTATTGATGGGCGCTGCCGGCGTCCAGCTTGGTACGCGGTTCGCGGTCGCAGCCGAGAGCTGCACGCATGAGAAGTTTAAAGAGGCGTTCATCCGGGCACAGGCACGTGATGCCGTCTCCACACCGCAGTTCGACTCACGCCTACCCGTCGTGGCGGTGAGAGCCCTGCGCAACAAGGGCCTGGATGACTTCAACCAGCTTCAGCTGAAGCTGATTGAGAAGCTCAACGACGGCGCGATTCCACGCGCCGAGGCCCAGGAAGAAGTAGAGAAATTCTGGATGGGGGCCCTGCGCACGGCCGTGCAGGATGGCGATGTCACACGCGGATCGCTGATGGCGGGCCAGAGCGTGGGCCTCATCAACCGCGTGCAGACCATTGCAGAGATCATGGACGAACTGCGCACCGACATCGAACAGGAGCTTAACCACGTCCGCGGTTCGCTGAACTGACACGTGCCCGCGAGACGGGCTGAAGCCCGTGTTGATTTATCACTCCTTCGCTCTGAACAATGCCCCAACGGGGCTACACAATCATAGCCTGGGGCATCGCCCTCGCTGTTCTACACATCTTCGACGAGACCTCCTGACGTCCGGGCAAGCCGGAGGCTTGCCAGCCATTAGCCGGTGGTTACGCGAGCTTGCCCGGCACCGTGTCATGCGGAAGCATGACTCTGGTGCTGGGGAACGAGCGTCACCACCGGACCGAAACCGCAGAATACATCATCCCGGAGGGATGGCAGCACCGCCACATCGCTAACATCCCTCCGGGATGAAACTGCCATCAGCCCCAAGATGTGCAGAACAACGAGGGCGTTGCCCCAGGCTACACCTGTGTCGTCCCTTCGGGACTGAGATCCGTCCTCCGTCCAATGAATCAACACGCCCTGAAGCCCGGACACCATGCGCCAATCCAGGTCGACACTCCACGCTCCACAGTCCACAGTCCACGCTCCACACTCCACACTCCACAATCCACTCGCCACTTCCTCCCCTTTCTGCTTTACCCTCATCAAGGTTACTGCTTCAATACCCAGCGCTATGGCAAAGACCCAAAAAGAGACCCGTCACAACGCTGATTCCCGGTGGTTCATTCGCATCGACAACGGCACCACCTATGGTCCCGTCGATCTGGCGACACTCATGGAGTGGGCTTCACAGGGACGCGTCGAACCTGATAACGAGATTTCTGAGGATCAGGAGTCCTGGCAACAGGCAGAATCGTTGCCCGAGCTTGAAATGGATTGGATGGCCGAGCTCGATGACGGTACGGTTTACGGGCCTTTCAACATTGCGTTGGCCCCTGAGCTGACCAATCGCGGCGTCCTTCCCGCCAATGCCACACTGAAGCACCGCGAAACCGGAGAAACACGCACTATGGGAACCGATGCAGCAGAAGACGACGCTCAGCAGGACCTCCCACTTGATACCCCACCTGCGGCACCAAAGAAGCGCAAGCGTGCACCTGCCAAGAAACGAACGACCAAGAAGGCCGTCAAGAAGACCACCCCTACCGAAGAGCCCCCCCCCGAGCCACCGCCGACAGAAGGGGCCGCGGACAAGCCTGACGCGCCGCCGGCCAGCCCAGAGCCATCCGAACCGGAAGCTACAGCCGAACCCGAGCCCGTGCCCGAGGCAATCACCCCGGACACCGACAGCCCCGAGCCAACACC
The DNA here is from genome assembly GCA_964497125.1 of uncultured Victivallales bacterium. Lineage (GTDB taxonomy): Bacteria > Verrucomicrobiota > Kiritimatiellia > UBA8416 > UBA8416 > CAYLXP01. The sequence goes on from CAZCDU010000055.1 coordinate 10,015, forward strand.
TACGGATGACGCCCACGACGAGGATGACAGCCGCGAAGTCGTATCACAACGACTCGAGACCCTCCAGAAAAGCGCATCCCAGGCACGCTCGCAGCTCGCCGCAACCCGCAAGCAGCTGACGGAACAGCGCGCAGCAACAAGCGCCATGCAGGATCAGCTTCGCAAGCTGCAGGATGACGTACGCAATGCGGAAACGGGAAAACTCGATAGCGAGCAGCGCCTCCTCGATCAGCAGGACGAAACGGCCCGCGCCACGGCCGAGGTAGAGAACCTGAATGCCCAGCTGGAACAGCTACAGGATCATTACGACCGGTTGCAGATCGAAAGCCAGAGCCAGTTCGAGGAGCTTGACCGCTTACGCGCCGAAGCCATCGAACACGAGCAAGCTTACAAGCACAACATCGCCCAGGAGGTCGACCGGGCATCGGCGAAGACAGCCCTGATGGGGCAGGCACTGCGACTCATCATCCAGGATGAGGACCTTGAAAAGGGGCGCCTACCAAAACAGCTCCTCACGGCAGGTGACCCCGGCCAACTCCAGGATCTGCAGGCACGGGTGAGCCAGCTACAGAAACAGGCAGACCGGGAACGTCAGCACGCACAGCAGCTTGAAACACAACTTGCCTCGCCAGAGGGCGCCAAAGGACGCAACATCGTCATCCTACTGCTGCTTATCGTCATTCTTGGGCTTGTCTGTGCACTTGGCTTCATTCTGGGATCACGCAACAACGGGACCACAGCCAGAAAGCAACCTGTTAAATCCACGGCCATCGCAAAGACAGGGAAGGCGACACCCGAACACACACCCGAACCGGCCACTGAACAGCCGGCCCTGGCAGGGCTCATCACGACGAACGCCGGTCGCCCCCCGATCATGCCGGATGCGGCAGAGCTTGATCTCCCCCCCGAAGAGCAGGAGCACCACCCCGTCGCCGCCACACATGCCCCCATTGACTGGCCTTCGCTAAGCATTGCACGCAGCACCGTATCGACGGGCGACTCACGCTGTCGCGTGACGTTCACCTACGGTCTCTTCGCCAGCGGAACACAGCTGACACAGGAAGGGCGACAGGACCTGGTACAGCTCTCCAATCTCCTGCGGGATTATACTGACGAGTTCACGCTCCTCATTGAAGGGCACACCGATGCCACGCCTATCACGAGCTCGCGCTCGAAATACGTGGATAACTACGCACTAGGCATGGCGCGGGCGGAACAGGTAAAGCTGTTCCTGGAGGATGCATGCAACCTCCCCGAGGAGTTCATCCAGACAGCCTCAGCAGGCGAAGCAGACCCGCCCTACCCCAACAAGTCCCCTGAAGGGCGACTCAAGAATCGAACGGTCGTCCTGACCCTCACACCCCGGTAGAGCCAAAACCGCCTTCGCCACGACGCGTCTCGGTAAGCTCATCTACCTCTTCTACATCGACGCGGATGACCGGCTTCACGACAAGCTGGGCCACTTTCATACCGTGCTCGACCTCAAACGGTTGCTTACCAAAGTTGACTAGGATCACGCCGACCTCGCCGCGGTAGCCCTCATCAATTGTGCCCGGCGTGTTCAACACCGAAACCTGGTGTTTGGCCGCCAAGCCGCTTCGGGGCCGCACCTGTCCCTCGGTGCCGGGCGGCAGGGCAATCGCGACCCCCGTCTTAATCACAGCGGACTCCCCCGGCCCCAACGTCGCGGGCTCGCATGCGAACAGGTCCAAACCTGCATCGCCGGGGTGCGCATAGTGCGGGGCCCGTGCATCTTCGCGCAGCTTCTTCACTCTCAAAACCATATCCATCGTTCATCTCCCGATTATCAAAAGGCCCAGTCAATCAACAACCCACGCGCATTGCAAGAAACGGCTTGCCTCGCAACCCAATCACCTGTTGAGTGGAGAGATGGCATCTCGTCCCATAACAAAGGCTGTTCTTCTCGCCGCCGGGTTCGGAACACGCATCCAACCGCTGTCGTACGACACCCCCAAACCCATGATGCCGCTCTGGGGGAAGCCGCTTATCGGCCATGCCATCGACCTGGTCAGATCCTGGGGCGTGCGTGACATTCTCGTCAACACACACCATGCGCCGGAGGCACTGGTCCACTACTGCCGCGAGCGCAGCACAGCCGACTGCCGCATCCAGATCTCGTTCGAACCCGAGATTCTGGGTACCGGAGGAGCCCTGAAGCGCGCCGATTGGTTTATCAATGATGACCCCTTCTGGATGCTCAATACAGACATCGCAGCAGATCTTGATCCCACCCCCCTTGTGCGGGAGTTCGACAGAACAGAAGCCATTGCCGCCCTCTGGATGACTGGCGAGGCCGGGCCACGGACCGTCGCCATGAAAGGCAGCCGTATCCTTGACTTTGCGTCCCCTACCCCAGGCGCCGATAACACCTATACCTTCTGTGGTCTACAGCTCCTCTCACCGCGTATTCTCGACTACCTGCCCGAGGAGGCCTTCTGCTCCGTTGTCGACGGGTACCGCAACGCCATGAAACGACGCCAACGCGTTCTGGGCCTCGCGCTACCGAACACATTCTGGGCCGACCTCGGATCACCCGAACGCTACCTGGCCGCACACCGTGACATTCTCACCGCGCGCAAGCGACGCGCACCGGGAAAACGCCTTCTGCCGCCGAAGCAACTGCGCGCCATGCAGGCACGGGTCCCGGATGGTGTTTCGGTCTCGGGGTTTGCCGCCGTCGGACAAGACGTCCGATTCTCCGACTCCAACGTGGGACGGGCATCTTGCCCGTCCTACTTGGAAGACTCCGTCCTGTGGGACGGAGTGGTGGTTCGCAAAGGTGCACGCGTCACGAATAGCATCGCCGGCCGGGAGACGGACCTGCACGGACAGGTCACGGACTCTGCCGCCGTCCGCACCGACACGCTTCCGCCCGACCCCGTGCTGGAACGAGCGCTCGCCACCATGTCACGCCGCAAGCCCGGTGAAGGCGGATTGACGCACGCCACTCTGATCGCCCTCCCCGGTCGCGGTTCAGACCGGACATTCGAACGTCTCCAGACACCACGCACCTCGTCCATCCTCGTGCGCTACGACGATTCTGCCAGGCCCGAGAATGCCCATTACGCCTCGCATGCGCGCTTCCTGAGCAGGCATGGCGTGCGAGTACCGGAAGTGCTGCTGGATCTACCCGACCACAAGGCAACCCTCTACGAAGATGTGGGAGGCGTCTCGGTAGAGGACATCGCCGTCGACATGTCAGAACGAAAACGCATAGCGCTCTACAAGCGCATTTTGGACCAGATCGTGACTCTACACTCAATTCCGCGCCGGGCCACCGCAAGGTTGGAGCTCGAGCCACCCTTTGATGCCAAGCTCTTCCGCTGGGAGCGCGATCTGTTTGCGGAGCATTTCCTTTGTGGACGCCTCAACCTGCCACCGGAAGACATACATAGAATAGGGAAGGAACTTGCTGCGCTATCGAATTCCCTGCTGGCCGCGCCGCAAGTGCTTCTGCATCGCGACATGCAGTCGAGCAATGTCCTGATCAAGGGACGCCGCCTTTCCCTCATCGACTTCCAGGGCATGCGCATGGGCCCCGCGGCCTACGATTTGGCCTCATTGTTGTGCGACCCTTACGTCATGCTGGACGCCGCGCTGCAGGAGAAGCTTCTGGATTACTACCTGAAGCAAGCACCGCACGCCGACGCCACGCGAGACACCTTCCACGCCGCGGCCATTCAGCGCCTCGCCCAGGCCTTGGGTGCATTCGGACGCCTCTCAGCCCTACCCGCCACGAGACGCTTCGCCCGTCACATCCAACCCGCCTGCGAAATGATGCTACGCATCCTGGAGGTTGAGGGAGGGCTCCCTCAGTTGCGTGCGGCACTCACCTCCATCAGGCATCCAGAGACCAGCAGCCAGGAACCAGCATCCAGTGACTAGACCTGCCACCATCACCAGACGCTGTTTCATTGCCATCACCGTCCCGGATGAAGTCCGGGACCAGCTCCGGCGGGCGCAATCGCGCATGAAGCAGGCAGATTTCAAGGCGAGTTATGTCCGTCCCGCCAATATTCACCTTACGCTGGCGTTTCTTGGCGATGTACTAATGAGCCGCATCCATGATGCTGCCGGGGCCCTGGACACAGCCGTACTCGAGCATGCCCCCTTCGACGTAGAGGCCGCCCAGCTCGGCTACTTTGGCAAGCGGGGATCACCACGGGCCATCTGGTCGAACATCGTCGGGGATCTTGACCGGCTCACAGCACTCCAGGCCAGCCTGACGGAGGCCCTCATGTTCAACGAATTCCCCGTCGAAAGCCGCCAATTCAAGCCACATCTGACAATCGCACGCATCCGGAAGCCGAAGCGCGACCTCCCATTGGTTGGCCACCTCGAACAGGACACACACCAACACTTTGGCGTGATTCCGGTGCAAAAGCTGCTCCTTATCGAAAGCACTCTTCATCCCGAAGGGCCGGAGTATAACATCCTGCACGCCGCGCGCCTAAGGCGGTAATCCAAACTCTGCCCGAACTATTTTCAAACGGTGTTTGACACTGCAGGAACACTAACCTATCCTCCTCCGCTCCCGCGAGGGGCACTAGAGCCAAGTTTGTTTCTAGTGTGAAACGATCGACTGTTGAATAGACATGTCTAAGGGTAACGAAAGGATGATGATGATGACCGCTCCAACAACCAACGAGAAACTAATAGCATGGGTAGACGAGGTCGCGGCGATGTGCCAGCCGGACCGTATCGAATGGGCTGACGGATCAAAAGAAGAGTATGATCGCCTCATGCAGCTTATGGTTGACGCAGGTGCGGCCACCAAGCTGAACGAGGAAAAGCGTCCTAACAGCTTCGCCTTCCGTTCGGATCCTTCCGACGTGGCACGTGTAGAGACCCGCACCTACATCGCTTCCGTTAAGGAAGAGGATGCCGGCCCGACCAACAACTGGATTGATCCGGTTGAGCTCAAAGAGACCATGAAGGGGCTCTACAACGGCTGCATGAAGGGCCGTACCATGTACGTGATTCCCTTCTCCATGGGCCCGATTGGCTCGCCGATCGCCAAGAACGCAATTGAGATCTCCGACTCGCCTTACGTTGTGGTCAACATGCACATCATGGCCCGCGTATCGCCGGAAGTCCTGCGTCAGATCGAGAAGACTGACGAGTTCATCCCCTGCCTGCACTCCATCGGCGCCCCGCTCGAGGAAGGTCAGGAAGACGTTCCGTGGCCCTGCGCCCCGGTTGAGAAGAAGTACATTGCTCACTTCCCGGAAGAGCGCCTGATCTGGTCGTTCGGTTCCGGTTACGGCGGCAACGCCCTGCTCGGCAAGAAGTGCCTCGCGCTTCGTATCGCGTCCGTCCAGGCGAAGGACGAAGGCTGGATGGCTGAGCACATGCTCATCCTCCGCTTCACGAGCCCCGAAGGCAAGCAGTACCACATCGCGGCCGCGTTCCCGTCCGCCTGTGGTAAGACCAATCTCGCCATGCTTCAGTCCACCGTTCCGGGCTGGAAGGTCGAGACCATCGGCGACGACATCGCCTGGATGAAGATCAACCCGGAAACCGGCAAGCTGCACGCCATCAACCCCGAAGCCGGCTTCTTCGGCGTTGCCCCGGGCACGTCCGACGAATCCAACCCGATGGCGCTGGCCTCGCTGAACGAAAACTCCATCTACACCAACGTGGTTGTCACGGAAGACAATGACATCTGGTGGGAAGACATGGGTTACGACTGCCCCGGTGGCGGCGGTATTGACTGGAAAGGCAACCCCTGGAAGCAGGGCGACAAGGATGAAGACGGCAACGAAATCAAGGGTGCACACCCGAACAGCCGTTTCACCGCCCCGGCCGCACAGTGCCCGGTCATCTGCGACGCATGGGAAGATCCCGCTGGCGTGCCGATCGACATCTTTGTCTTCGGAGGTAAGCGTACGACAACTGTACCGCTGGTACACGAAGCCATGGACTGGGAGCACGGCGTATTCATGGGAGCCACCGCGTCCTCCGAGCCCACCGCAGCCGCACTGGACCTCGGCAACGTTTCCCTGCGCTTCGACCCGTTCGCCATGACTCCGTTCATCGGCTACCACGCGGGTGACTACATGCAGAACTGGTTCAACATGGGCGACAAGCTGGGCGAAAACGCTCCGCGTTGCTTCTACGTCAACTGGTTCCGCAAGTCGGAAGACGGCAAGTGGCTCTGGCCTGGCTTCGGTGACAACAGCCGCGTCCTCAAGTGGATGTGCGACCGCGTCGAAGGTAAGGTTGGCGCTCGTGAGACGCCGATCGGTCTGATGCCGGTTGATGGCGAGCTGAGCCTCGACGGCCTGGACATCCCGGCGGAAGACTGGGAGGCCCTGACAGCCGTTGACAAGGAAGGCTACAGGAAGACCCTGGGCGACATGAAGGCTTACCTCGCCAAGTTCGGTGACAAGCTTCCCTCGCAGATCAACGCACAGGTTGCCAAGCTCGAAGCTCGTCTCAGCTAGGCAGGTGTATTCCCTCCGGGGGATACCGACATAACACAACGAAAGGGCCGGTCGTTCGCGACCGGCCCTTTTTCTTTGTGCATGTGTTATGCAAAGAAGAGGCGAAGTCGAGGCCTCTTACTGAGGGAGGAGCCAGTTGGCGACAACAGACTCTTCTCTGGAAGGACATCCTGTCGCCTCCAACTGGATGCAGTCGCGGGCACACACAACAAGGATCAGCGTGTGGTGACGGTCAGGGAAGAGATTCTCAGACACACAAAAACCCCACGAGCGTTACGCTCGCAGGGTCCTGAAAAATGGAGGCGCGAACCGGAATTGAACCGGTGTACGAGGTTTTGCAGACCCCTGCCTAACCACTCGGCCATCGCGCCATTCTATAAAGAAACGGAAGAGATGCGTCGACAGCCAATTACTTGGCGGCAGCGGCCTTGGCCTGCTGCTTCTGACGTTTCTCACGGCGCTTACGCCGTCTCCGCTTCACTCGTGCTCTTAGTTGCTGTCCCATAAGGGCGAATGGTTTACCAGACCCCCCTACGCGTGTCAACCGGTGAATGAAAAAAAGAGGCGACGAGATGCACGTTGTGCATCCCGTCGCCATAAGCATCATGGCTTTTCAGGGCGTCGCTAGAACTCAACACCGGCACCAATCGTCCCGACGACCTCGGTGTCATACGCGCCACCATCTGCAACATCCGGCAATACGTCGTCATCAATCTGGCCCACGTAGGTAACGCCGGCACTCAGCGCCAGGTAGCTCAACTCCAGTGACGCCGTGTAGTGGGAGAAGCCGTCTTCGCCTTCATCCGGGCTCATGTAGCCAACGGTAGCGCCGAGCTCCAGCCCCAGCTCTTCTGACAGCTCAAGTTCTGTGCCGGCAGATAGCTCCACGTAGAGGGACTTCTCAATGCCGCCATCTACCCCATAGAAGAGGCCTGCCCCAAGATCGATGCCACCCACGCCAACACCCGCGCTCACACCGACTTCGCGATCGGCCGCGCCACCGCCTGACGGATATAGGTATTCCGTGTAGCCCACGGAGAGGTCCAGACATTCGACAGGGAGAGCATAGGAACCATAAAGATCGACCTCCTGGAACTCATCCTCCATGACGGCACCGCCATAGCTATCGAGATCCAGGTTCCCCCAGACGCCGACGGTCAAACCACCCAGACCTGCCACTTCCAGTCCCGGCTGCACGACGGCGCCATCGTTGAATGTCGCCCCCCGAAATACATAAGCACTCGCCACATCCAGGCTGAGGCCGGCCTCTGCCGCCATAAGCGAAGCGCCCATTCCCATTACAACCGCTGCAACTGCCACCGTCTTCGTCATCTCTCTCATCCTTCTACCCTACTTTCCTGCACGTTTGCTGAGGGTCAACCTTACGCCGCCCCCAGCGATTCACCTACACTTCGCTGCTTTCTGTCAGTAAAAACCAGCACGTCGAACAATGGCAGACACTATCGCAGGGAGCATGCCAACCTGGGCCAGCCCTCCCCAACCGCAACGTAAGATGTTTATAGGGAAGGATTTGAGACATTTCCAGGCACGAAACAGAAGCGATGAGCCTCGCGAGCATAGCAACATCTTTGTTGACTTATACGCCCCGACCTACATAATTGTCGCTATTTACCGTAACAGGCGCCCCAGAGAAGGGATGCTCATATGCAAGACACAACGCTAACGGGAACTCGGGCGGAGAAGGAACTTGAGATCCTATACCATATTTCACAGGCCATGGCCCACCGGCACAGAATCGCGGACCTTCTAGACACCGTTCTGGGAATTCTGGAGAGCGAGATGGGACTATCCCGGGGCACACTCACCCTACGGCGTGCCGATTCCGACATATTCGACATCCAGGCCTCTCGAGGCCTTTCCGCCAAGGAACGCCAACGGGGAAGCTATAAGCTGGGAGACGGCATCACAGGAGCCGTTGCAGAGAGCGGACAGCCCGCCTTCGTATCGGACATATCACAGAACCCGAACTTCCTTGACCGAACCCAGGCTCGGAAATCAGACAGATTGGCTTTCCTCTGTGTGCCAATTGTGCATCAGAGCCGCGTCATTGGAACCTTCAGCATCGACCGCCCCTGTGCCCCGGACGAGGATGTCCACAAAGACCTGAATTTCCTGACGCTTGTGGCCGACCTGCTGGCAGAGGCCGTCTCCCGTATTCGCGAGGAGAACGAAGAACGGGATAGCCTGATGGCAGAGAACTTGAAGCTGAGGCGGGAACTTGGTGACCGCTACAGTCCATCAAACATCATCGGCAACTGCCATGGCATGCGCGCCGTCTACGACCAGATCGCCCAGGTAGCGGACAGTACGGCCACGGTGCTCATACGTGGCGCTTCGGGAACCGGCAAGGAGCTGGTCGCCCGTGCCATCCATTTCAACAGCTCGCGCCGGAACAACGCCTTCATCTGCGTCAACTGCGCGGCCCTCCCCGAGAACTTGATTGAGAGCGAACTCTTCGGCCACGAGAAGGGAGCATTCACCGGCGCCATGCAACAGCGCCAGGGCCGCTTTGAGCTGGCCAATGGGGGCACCATCTTCCTGGATGAGATCGGCGACATCAGTACGGCCGTCCAGGTCCGACTCCTGCGAGTTCTCCAGGAGCGCAGCTTCGAGCGCGTGGGCGGAGCCAAGCCCATCAACGTTAATGTTCGCGTCATTACAGCCACAAGCGTTGACCTCGAGAAGGCCATTGCCGAGAATCACTTCCGTGAGGATCTCTACTACCGGCTGAACGTCTTCCCCATTTTGCTCCCACGGTTGCGTGACCGTCGCTCTGACATCATCCTCCTCGCGGACCATTTCGTGCAGCGCTACAACGAAGCCTACGGCAAGAACGTGAAGCGGATCTCGTCGGCGGCCATCAATATGATGATGGCATACCATTGGCCCGGTAACGTTCGCGAGCTGGAGAACTGCATTGAGCGGGCTGTCCTGACCAGTACTGACAACGTCATTCACGCGTACAGCCTCCCTCCCTCGCTCCAGACCGACGACCAGACGAAGACGGGGCTCATTCCTGTGGAGGGCGCCAGCTTGAAGGACATGGTCAACGCGTACGAGCGCGAGCTGCTGGTTGATGCCCTCAAGAAGCACCGCGGTAGCGCGGCAGCAGCATCGCGTTTCCTGCAGACAACGCCGCGCATCCTCAATTACCGAATCAAACAGCTTGGAATTGATTGTTCCCAGTACCGGCGAACAGAAGCGTAGCCGCTCGCGAGAGGAGCCAGTTGGGGACAACAGACTCCACAGGGAACGTCAACCGCTTTCCCTGCATTTCCTTGTCTCGTGTTGGGCGGGAAATCTTCCCGCCTATCATCCACGGCGCCTACGGGCGGGAAGATTTCCCGGTCTGCTAGAGGAATCTCACTCTTGCTTTGCCGATCTACGACTGCTGGAAGATTCCGAAGAAGTCGATTGATTCAGCCGCCAGCATGAGCGCTGTTGGCGGTAACCCGTGCGTATTGGCCAGGAGGCCGCGGTAATACTGCGCATAGGACTCAACCGTTTCCTGCTCGCCGGGGTCGCGAAGCCCCAGCAGGACGAGGTCCGCCCCTTGCGAGTGCTGGCGAATCGTATCAAACACATCAGACGACCGCTGCACGATCACTTCCGCCCGTGCATCAATGCGTCCCTTGCGTATGAACTGCCCGATGCGCTCGCGCATCTCCCGGACATCCTTCTCCGAGTTCACGATCGACTTGAGGATGAATTCGGAGCGGCGCCATGACGACCCGCGCGTCAGAAGATGCGCCAGGGCCAGCATCAGCCCCAGGTTCTGCTGCGTGCCGTACCACCAGACGTCAATGCGCATGCGGTCGCCCTGGCTATCCCTCTCTTCCGACCCTTCGCGCATCACGATCAGATTCTGTTTCTGTGCGTGCACCTGTTTGATCAGCATGGCGAATTGGTCGTAGTTCTCAGGTCGCTCCGTGACGCCGACCAGGATGGTATTTGGCGCAATCGGACCGTAGCCGTAGGTCTTGGCCAATTCGCGCGCGCCTTCGAGCGGCGTTTCTGACGAATGCACTTTGACGATCGCGGACACATCGTGCTTCTCGATATAGTCCGATACCGCCCGCGTCAGGCCGGCGATCCGTTCCGGCTCGGTTTCTCGAGGCAGAATGGCGGCAACCGTCACGAACCCACGCCCATGGGAGACGGCGGCAGCCAGTTCGATGAGATACCACCGGCTGGTCGGAGATCCACTCATGACCAGGATGTTCGGCTTCCAGGTGCGTGCATCCGGTGGCCGACGGGAGAGAGCGTGGATGGCACTCCGCGCGATCAGCATCAGAATGCCACTCCGCATGTCCCCCCACCACGCCGTCAGGCTGCGCCGCTCCATCAGGAAGTAGACCGTCAGGGTCACAGCCGCCGCAACGAATGTTGCCCCGGCATTGATCATCAACATGGCCGCGAAGCAACCGAATGCGCCAACAAACGACACCATCCAGGGAAGCCGGAATTTCGGTCGCCAGGACGGCGGCGCCGTGAGCTCTTCGAGCCCTGCAGAGATATTCAGCAGGCCATATGACGTCAGGAAGAACATCGAAAGCACGGGCGCAATCACGTTCAGGCTCCCCATCAGGAGGCCGGCAACCGCCACAACGAAAGCGGTCGCCGTGGCAACTCTCGGGTCATTCCCCCGGCCGAACCCTCGACCGAACACGCGCGGAATCACGCGATCTCGCGCCAGGGCCTGTAGTGTGCGCGGCGCACCAAGCAATGCCCCCATCGCGCTCGAGAGCGATGCCGCCCAGACGCCCAACATGATCCACGACCCCCATCGGGCCAGGTGCCGCATTACCAGCGCCATGGAATCGGCGCGGAGGACATCGGTCTGCTTCATGACCAGTGAGAGGTAGATCGGGATGATCATATAGACGACATAGCCGGTCGCTACGGCCGAGATCGTGCCGCGCGGCAGCGACTTCTCTGGATCGCGCAAGTCCCCCGACATGGCGATCCCAGCCTCAATCCCTGTAACGGCAGGGAAGAACACGGCGAACACAAACCAAAACGACTCCGGCGGAGGAATCTCCTGTGGTAGCGGAAGCGCAAGATCAACGGGCTTTCCACCGAGGAAGAACGAGACAATTGAACCTGCAATCACCGCCATAACGATGAATTGAGTCTTCAGCGCCAAATCCGCCGAGATGTAGGCCACAAGCGCCAGGATGCCGAGGGTCACCAGTCCCACCGTCGTAGGGCCATACGCAGGAAAGACGTCAACAAAGGCCTCCGAGAAACCCGCAATGTAGAAAGCAATACCGAGCGCCTGTGCGAAAAAGAGCGGCAGTCCCACGGCGGCACCGGCTTCGACGCCCAGTGAGCGCGAAATGATGTAGTAGGCGCCGCCGCCGCCAACCTTCATGTTCGTGGCAAGCGCTGAGAGCGACAGCCCCGTGATCAATGTGATGGCAGTCGCGATCGTTACGATCAACAGCGTGGCGAGGAGCCCTACGTTACCGAGGACCCACCCGAAACGCAGGTACATCACGACTCCGAGAATTGTCAGCACGCTCGGAGTATAGACCCCTTTAAACGTGCCAAACTGATAGCCGGACTCGCTGCTCCCTTTTTGCGCCTTGTCAGCCATTGCGGCCTCAGATACCCAGATTTGAGAGCATCGTACAGATGGCGTTTGAGATTTCGACCAGTTTCGGGTGCTCGGTCTCGACTTCCTTCACCGACTCAGACAGTCCATCCATTGCCAGCTCCAACAGGTGAGGATTGGTCTCTGCCCGTATGGCCTCGTGAGCAGCCGCCCCGGCGAACCCTGCGATGCTCTCGGCATTCTCACCGTGCGTCTTCTCAAGCTCTGACATCTCCGCTTTCAACGTCGACAGCAAGTCGATCAACTCACGCCGCGCATCATCACCTAGTCCCGCAGACTGCTTGATCTTTGCCTCAATACGTTCAACCAGCTCTTTGCTCATGGAGTGTTTTCCTTTCTGGTGCTCATCAACGCCGTTTCGGTTATGTCGGTACACTATAGCTGCAGCCAGACAGAATCAAGGTTTCAGGTGTCTTCTGGGCGCTGCCCTCAGCCTCCCATGGTTGCATTTCTATGGAGACTACCTTAATCTCAGCCCATGCCAATTTATGAATACAAGGCCGTTTCCAGGAAGGACTCCTGTTCCCAGTGTCGTGATGGTTTCGACTGCCTCCGGAACCTATCCGATCCGCCGCTTACGCACTGCCCTTCCTGCGGCGGTGCCATCACAAAGTTGATTTCTGCTCCCGCCGTTGGCGGTTCAAAGAGCGGGTTCGACGATCGGGCAAAGTCAGCGGGATTCCACAAGCTGAAGAAGCTCGGCGAAGGGGAGTACGAGAAGCAGTACTAGAATCACCCCATGAAGCCACGCCTTAGCCCAACCCAACGCATTCATAACTTCCGCCTCAAAGTCTGCGGCCTGAGTATCCTGGCCGTGCTTACTGCCGGGGTTATGGGATACCACTTCATAGAAGGCTGGCCGTGGTTGGAGTGCCTCTATATGACCATCATCACGATCACCACGGTCGGGTTTGGTGAGATCCAGCCACTGTCGGATGCCGGTCGTGCCTTCACTATCCTGTTGATCGTGGTTGGCGTCGGCACCGTGGCCATCGCCATTTCGATTATGTTCGAGACCTTGTTCCAACGCCAAATGCGACACTTCATGGAGAAACGCAGCATGCAGAAAGAGATCGACTCGCTTACTCAACATATCATCGTTTGTGGCTACGGCCGGATGGGACATATCATCGCCGATTCCCTCGTCAAGGCCGGTCGGACGATAGTGATTATTGAAATGGACCCGGCGGTCGCGGACGAGATCGAGCGTGATGGACGCCTCGTTATCCGGGGCGATGCCGCCGAAGAGGAGTCCTTGCACCAGGCCGGTATCGAGCGGGCCTCTTCCATCGTCGCAACGCTCGGCACCGATGCCGACAACCTCTTCCTGACGCTCACCGCTCACGGCATGAATCCCGACCTGAATATCATCGTCCGCGCTGAAGACGAGCGGAATTGCCGCAAGTTCACCCAAGCCGGCGCCTCTCGCGTTGTGTCGCCGTTCGATACGGGTGCCAACCACATTGTCCGCCTGCTTACCCGCCCGGATGTGGTCGATTTCGTGGAGCTCGTTGCCGACGAAGACATCCAGTTCGAGGTCCGCCAGATTGACGTCGATACAGACAGCTCGCTGGCCGGTAAAACACTGGCTGAGGGGCGCGTGCGCCAGGAAGTTGGCGGCATGGTGCTGGCCATTCGAACCGCTGCCGGGAGTGTATCATTCGACCCGCCGCCCGACTCGCGTCTCGGTGCGGGCGATGTCCTGTTTGTCGTGGGATCTTCACGCCATACGCCCGGAGACTGATAATGCTTCGCGTAGCCTGCTTTGTGACGCCGCATGGCTATATCGGCCGTCCTCGATTCCGCGAGTCGCCGCCGCTGGCCGACTTCGTTTCAAAACAGATTCCGAGTATACCTATATCACCCGACCAATTCCGTTCCGGCGCATGGGTCTCGGAGAAGCTTCCTCAGCTTCTGGGCCTACCAAAACAGGAACCACCCTCCCCTAATGGAGCCGACCGGATAGCAACCTTCATTGCAGAGTGCATACTTTAGCACACACCGCGACGCCAGATGTGTGTCTTTTTGTACACACACGCAGCAACTCACCAAAACAGACAGAAACGGACAACATTTGTATCCCGCTTTAGGAGAGTCACTTACATCCCATTCCACCATCCCAGAACCCAAGTTGGCACGCTTCCGGCTATATGACAGGCCACAGTTTCTTGTCTATGTCGATAGCCATACTTGGAGGATCATTAGATGTTGAAGGCCAGAGATGCTTATGACCGCTACCTTGAAGATATCGCAAGCTATCCCCGCATCACGCCGGAGCGCGAAGCTGAGCTTTCGCGCACCATCCTGAACGCTAAGGACCCGCACAAGTCTGAAGCGGCCGTAACCGAGCTGATCCACGCAAACCTCCGTCTTGTCGTCCACTGCCTGAAGGATTTCGACCGATTTCTCTCGTCCTCTGCTGTCCGCATCACCCGAATGGACCTGATCGCCGAAGGCAATATCGGTCTCATGAACGCCGCGCGCCGGTTCAATGCCGAATTCACAGATGGCGATGCGACCGATAAACCCAAGCGCTCGAATGTCCGCTTTAGTACGTATGCCTGCAAGTGTATCAAGAGTCGCATGCGGCGGGCTCTCAAGCTGGGTCGATTCATCCACATTCCTGAGCACCATTTCTCCTACTGGACCGAAATGGAAACGCTACGTCATGAACACGGAGACACGCTTTCGGACGACGTACTTCGTGACAAACTCGACGTCAGCAACGAGGTACTGGGACTACTCAAGCAGAGCTCGCAGAGCGGAATCTGCATGCTTGAGGACCTTGGAGCGCAGGACACCGAGGGTGGCGGATGGCACGATTTCATCCCGAATGAAACGGCCTCATGCCCAGCCCACGAGACGGGAAGGAACGACCTGCGGGACTTCCTGTTCTCCGAGATGGACTCACTCCCGCCCCGCACTCGCAGCATGCTGTCGCTGCTCTATTTCAACGAGCGTTCACCGACGCTACGGGAACTGGCGACGAAGTTTGGCATCTCCAGCGAACGCTGCCGCCAGGTCTGCGTTCAGGGCCTTACCCGTCTGCGCCGCCAAATGGCAAGTCGCTGCCGCCAGATCGAGCCCGATCTCGAAGCCTGCGCGGCATAGAGACGCGCCACAGTCCGGGTGCGCTTATCGTGCGCCGTGTGGGACAGATGCGCTTCCAAAACATCGGGACGTGCGTCCTGCCGGGCAGGAAAAGGGGGGTGGCCGGCATAGGTGTTAAGCTAAGCAACCCGTGGTGACTCAATATCCAATAACCAACAAGGAATCTCCAACCGATCAAGGAGAGACTCAAATAGTGATAGCGGACCGCTAATGCCAGAAGTGACATGGCCAGATATGGCTCTCCCCTTGGATACTGGAAATTCCTTGTTGGTTGTTGGATATTCGGATCGCATTACGCATAAACGGCTAATAGCGCGTATGTTGCATGCCAAATTGAGGTCCTTAGCTTAACACCTATGGGGTGGCCGGGCGCCGCCCTTCGTAGCCTCGCACCCTAACAATCCCCGGGGCAAGCCCGGGGGATTTCTCCCTTGGCAATGACAACCTATTTCAGAACGGGATGCCGGTTTGCCCATTTCTGCTTTCCCATTTCCGATTTACTCCTTACTCTCCCTCCCATGCTGACCACATTGAGAGTGAAGAATCTGGCAATCGTCGACAATATCCGCGTCGACCTGGGCGCGGGGCTCAACGTCATTACCGGTGAAACGGGGGCCGGCAAGTCCATCATGGCGGATGCGCTTGGGCTCGTTCTCGGCGATCGGGCTGATCGCTCCATGATTCGGGCCGGCGAAACGCAGTGTGGCGTCGAAGCCTGCTTCGAACTGGCCGACACCGCCGAGATCAATGCCCTGCTTGATGATACAGGTCTTGAGCCCTGTGATGGCAACACACTCATCGTACGCCGTATTATCTCTGGCTCAGGTTCAGGCAAGAACCTCGTTAACGACTGCCCCACGACCGTCCAGACGTTGAAGCGACTGGGGGACCTCCTGGTGGACATGCATGGCCCCCACGATCATCAATCCCTGTTGAACCCCGAGTTTCAACTCGACATTCTCGATGCCTACGGCCACCACCAGAAAGCACGCAAGACCTATGCGGCCACCTACCGAACGCTTCTCGACCTTCAGCAGGAGCGGGCCACGCTGGACGGCGATGACCAGGCCGTTGCCCAGCAGATCGACATGCTCACCTTCCAGGTTGAAGAGCTTGAGGTCGCTGAGCTGGGAGACCTGGATGAGGACGAACTCCTGCAGGAACATTCCCGCGTCGCCAATGCCGGTCGCATACTCGAACTGGCTGACGCCCTGAGATCAGCGCTCATCGAAGATGACTCGTCAGCCTTCAATGCGCTGGCGTTCGCCCAACGCACGCTTCCTGAACTGGCTGACCTGGTTGAAGAGGGCAAACAGTGGCAGGGAGAGGTCGAATCTGTCTCAGTTCAACTGCAGGAGCTGTCCAACACGATTGCCAGCTTTGTACAGAGTATCGATGCCGATCCTGAACGGCTGGTCTGGCTCGAGGATCGCATGGCGCTAGTGCAGAAACTCAAACGGAAATACGGAAATAGTGTTGCAGATATGCTCGCCTTCCTTGAGCAGGCGCAGAACCGGCTTTCCGAACTGACGACACGCGGCGAACGCCTGTCCACGCTGGATGCGGCCATTGCCGACGCGGCCAAGCAAGCCACCGTCGCAGGAGAGACCCTACGCAAGGCTCGCAAGAAATCTGCCGCCACCCTCGGCAAGGCCATCACCAAACACCTGCATGATCTCGGCTTCGGCCACGGCGAGTTCGCCGTAAGCATGGCGGCAGCCGATGGTTTCCGTCCTTCCGGGCTTGATGACATCGACTTCGGTTTCGCTCCCAACGTGGGTGAGCCAATGCGGTCGCTCAAGGCCATCGCCTCGAGTGGTGAGATTTCGCGCGTCATGCTGGCCGTGAAAGCGGTACTGGCAAAGCATGACCGCATCCCGGTGCTCGTATTTGACGAAATCGACTCCAATGTTGGCGGAGAAATGGGGAACGCAATCGGCTCAAAACTTTCCACGGTAGCAGAGCAGCACCAAGTCCTCTGCATCACGCACCTACCCCAAGTGGCCGTACATGGAAGTTCCCATTTTGTCGTGACCAAGGAGGTCAGCGATGGCCGCACCCGCACGTCGATCGAACCTGTGACTGAGGATGCCCGCGCCGAAGAGGTAGCTCGCATGCTGGGAGGGAAAGATCTCACCAGCGTCACACTGCGTCACGCCCGTGAAATGCTGGGGTTGAAGTAGCGCGACTAAGCCGCGCGGCGCCGCCGGGAGGCGATCAGGTCGGCAATGGCAGCAGCCATAATCAGAGCCGTTACGATGACTGTGCGCAGGAACCGCTTTCGTGTATCAGCCGTCATCCTGACAATCTGATCGTTATCGACGTGAGACACCATCTTCCACGTATAGCGCTTCCTCCTGAGCCAGCCCAGGCGATGCTCGCCGACGGAATCGGAGTGAATCATCTCCCGCAGCGGATAGACCGAGAGAAACGTAACGAGACCGGCCTCTGTGTAGAACTGCCCTGAAACGAAGCGGCGAACCGTTGGCCACTCCTCTGGAAAGCGATTCTCGTAATTCACCTTATCACGACCCTTGAGCATGAACCCCCATTCATCCTCGGGACTCGGCCCTTTCAACCAGTATCCGTCACGGTCGAGTAGCATGCATTGGTTCCCGGTCTGCTCATACAGACGGAACAGTTTCCACAGCATTGGTCGCCCACGATAGCGTAAGACGAGAACCCCACTCTTGTTGCCACTTTCATCATGCAACAGGCGGCCGAAACGCAGGACCGGCTCCCAGGGCTCCACAACAGCGCCATTCTCTACCTTCAGGTCGAAGGCCGAGATGAACAGCTGGTCGTTGCTCAGTTCATAGGTATTGGCAAACGTATAGTGATGCGCCATATTCCGGAGATCCGAGTCGGGAACAGCCGCTCCGCTGCCATCCTTGAACGTCACGCAGACCACTTCCATTCCCGTCGAGTCGAGAACCTGGACCTGGTCGTAGTTCGCGGCTACATCGGGAATTGCGCGGATCGCTTTGGCAGCTTCGGCTTTGGCGTCCCCACCGGAGGGAGCTACACAGCTGGAAATGCTCGCCTGTGCCAACAGAGCTTCGAGATCTGAGTACACGGTTTGGAGTTCACGCGAGATGACGCTGTGGGCCAACTCAAGCTGCTTCCTCTCGTGTTTCTCAACAAGCCGTTTCTCAGACTGCAGGGCCACCGAGTAAATAAGGTAGGCTACGCAGCCAAACAGCAGAAGGACGGGAAGCAACCGACGCAGAAAGGTCCGTTGGTAGACGGGCCGCGCGGAATCACTCACGTTCTCAGAAGTGGCCTCACTGTTCATCTCAAATTCGCTCCATTACCCGCTGCCATCAAATCCGGAGCGAGCTCCGGTACTCCTATTTATCCTAGAGCCGATGGTCGGGATGCTTCTTGCACCTGGGTCGCTGATCCATGCGTCCAATGACATAAGACTGCCCAAATCGCCCTTTCTTCCCAAGCGGACAGTTCAGATTGATCCTGTTGTTCTTCCTTCCCCGGAGATTTCGGAGGTAGACTGTAAGTTTCTGCTGGTTGGGCCTGGCTCTGGGACTCGCCATCGCATCGAATGCCCACATTTCTTTGGCGGTTTCGATGACACGAAGGTTATTGATGCAAGCGGTCTTCTGCGCTTCTGCCCGAGCCTTGGTGAAACTGGGGAGAGCAAGCATGGCCAACAGGCCAATAATGCCGACCACGATCATGATCTCGACTAGCAGCCTGTCGGACTTTGAAAAGCTGCGCTAGTGGTTGATTCTCCAGCTCT
>CAZCDU010000056.1:0-28912 GCA_964497125.1 uncultured Victivallales bacterium
TGCGGCGAAAATGGTGAGTTCCACACGGTTGTCGTAGATGGCCCCATGTTCAACACGCCGCTTGAGCTTCAGGCGGGCGAGGTGTATGAACACGGAGGGCAGTGGGCGCTCGACTATCGTGTACTCGCCCGGCCCGCAACGATATGAGTGAGAGCACACAGAATGAATGGCACCATGGTGGGGATCTGCGTCGGCATGCGGATCGACTGGGGTGCGACGTGTCTGCGATTCTGGAGTTCTCGGCGAACATCAATCCGCTTGGTCCGCCATCGTGTGTACGATCGGCGGCTGCGCGTGCGCTAGACGATGTGAGTTCCTATCCCGATCCGTTCACGACGGAACTATGTTCGGCCGTGGCGGAACGGCATGGCATCGACGCAGAACGCATTCTGTGCGGGAATGGTTCGTCCGAGTTGATGGCGGGGCTGTTGCGTGTTCTGGACGTGAATCGGGCCGTGATTCCTTCCCCTGCCTATATCGGGTATCGTGAAGCGGCGGCTGCCGCGGGGTTGCCCGTTGTGGTACACCCCCTCACGGAATCCCATGGTGTTGCGTGGGCCGCGCTGTCCCCCATCTTGCAGTCGGGGGACGTTGTCTTTCTCGGTCACCCCGGCAATCCGACCGGACGGCTGTTGGATGGCGATGCCTTGCGTTCGATTTGTGCGGAGCGGTCTGACTGCCATTTCATTATTGATGAGTCATTCCTTGATTTCGTGGAGGGCGGCGATGAGCTGTCTCTCGTGCTTGAGCAGCTGGCCAACGTTACGGTTTTGCGCTCCATGACGAAATTCTATGCGATCCCCGGGTTGCGCCTCGGGTATCTTGTCGGAGAACCTGCGCGTGTCCAGGATGTACGGAGCCAGCTTCCGCCTTGGTCGGTCAATGGTGTTGCCCAGTCCGTAGGGGGCCAGGTCCTGGCAGATGTTGTGTATGCGGAGCGGTCACGCAAGGCGTGCGCCGAATGGCGAGAGCGGCTCCAGGGCGGTTTGGAAGCCTATGGGATATCGGTGGCTCCGGGTGCTGCCAACTTCCTGCTTTGCCGGATGCCGGACGGCGCTCACGATGCCGCGTGGTTGCATGACGAGTTGCTGGAACACCGGATCGCAATCAGGACGTGCGAGGATTTTGATGCACTTGGCGACAGCGCATTTCGGGTAGCCGTTCGCACGCCGGACGAGAACGCGGCGCTCCTGTCTGCGATAGGGGGGCTGTTCGGCAAGCGTGGCGGAACGAAACCGCGTGTGACGCCGGCGATCATGTTGCAGGGCACGGCATCGGGCGTAGGGAAGAGCCTCCTGGCAACCGGCCTGTGCCGCGTGTTGGCCCAGGATGGTGTCCGGGTGGCTCCTTTCAAAGCGCAGAACATGGCGCTCAACTCGTTCGTAACATCGGACGGCAAAGAGATGGGGCGTTCGCAAGTGACCCAGGCTGCGGCATGTGGCTTGGCCCCGGACGTGCGCATGAATCCGTTGTTGCTGAAACCGATGGGCTCCGCGGGCTGCCAGGTGATCCTGGATGGTAAGGCGATCGGGACACGAACCGGCAGTGAGCAGCACCGTGAACGGCAGAGGCTGGAGTCGGCCATTGACCGGAGCTACGCTTCGCTGGCGGATGAATATGATGCCATCGTGCTGGAGGGCGCCGGAAGCCCGGCGGAGATCAATCTGAAGGATCGTGACCTGGTAAACATGGCGATGGCGCGCAAGGCGCATGCGCCGGTGGTGCTTGTGGGCGACATCGACCGGGGAGGGGTGTATGCCTCGCTGATCGGGACGATGGAGACGTTTGATGATTGGGAACGTGAGCTGGTAGCCGGATTCCTTATCAACCGCTTGCGCGGGTATGCTGCCGGATTGGCGCCGGCCAATGCGTACCTCGAGGGGCGCTGCGGAAGGCCGGTGTTCGGCGTCGTGCCTTACCTGAATGAGGTGCATCTTCCAGAAGAGGATAGCGTCAGTTTTGGCACCGGTCGTTACGACCGCAAGGCGATGTGTGAGGATGCCTTGGATGTTGCGGTCATTGCTTTGCCGCACATCTCCAATTTTACGGATCTTGATCCCCTGACGATTGAACCGGATGTTGGACTGCGGTCGGTGGCCAACGTGCGAGAGCTTGGCACTCCTGACGTGGTCATTCTGCCGGGAAGCAAGAATACGACCGCGGATCTTCAGATGCTGGTGGAGACGGGGCTTGCGCGGGCGATCAGTGAACTGTCCGCCAAGGGGTGTATGGTCGTGGGGATCTGTGCGGGTATGCAGATGCTGGGGAGTCACGTCGCCGACGATAGACATGTTGAGGGTGGTTCCGGTTGTGGATTGGGTCTGTTGCCGATACGGACGTCGATGCTGGAAGAGAAAACCCTGCGGCAGACGGATGCCACGCATGTACCCAGCGGGCTACGGGTTCGAGGCTACGAAATCCACCACGGCCAGACCGGGGCCAACGGAACTGTTGCCGTCACGATGGAGAGCGATGCGGGGACAGCCCTGGGATACGCTTCGCGCGACGGGCTGATCTGGGGAACATACCTCCATGGCGTCTTTGAGAGTGATGATTTCCGGCGCTGGTTCCTCGATGATCTGCGGAGCCGTTGTCAACTTGCCCCGATCGAGCGATCTACGCAGTCCTATGGGCTGGAGCCGGCGCTTGATCAACTTGCCGTGGCCGTCCGGGAGCACGTAGACATGGAGCAGATCTATCGGGTCATGGGATTATGACCGAAAGAACTGCCATCCTTCTGGCGGCGGTGTTGCTCGACCTGGTGCTGGGAGATCCCCAGGGATGGCCGCATCCCGTACGGTGGATGGGCACGTTGATCCGCCGCGCCGAGGCATGGACACGTGCTGCGATACGAAGTAGCCGATGGGCGGGGGTCACCACGGCCGTTTTCGTCATCCTCGTATCCGGTGCCACGGCCTACGGGTTGGTTGCGGTTGCGGGATTGCTGCATCCTGCGGCCGGTTTCGTTGTCTCGGTACTGATCGTCTATAGCTGCCTTGGTGCGCGAGATCTCTCGGATCACGCCAGGCGTGTCGTGCGTGGTCTTGGCATGCAGAACCAGGCCAGTGCCCGACGTTGTGTCGGGATGATGGTTAGCCGCGATACCGCGGAGCTTGATGCCGAAGGCGTGAGCCGCGCTGCGATCGAATCGGTTGCGGAAAACCTCGTGGACGGCGTCATCGCGCCGCTGCTGTTTGCGGCGTGCTTCGGTCCGGTTGGGGCGGTCGTTTTCAAGGCCGTCAGTACGATGGATTCGATGATCGGGAAACGAAACGAGCGATACCGTGAGTTCGGCACGTTTGCCGCTCGGACCGACGATGTGCTCAACTTTCTTCCCGCCAGGATTGGGCTGCTGGTGATTGCCGCTGCCGCACCTTTGGTTTCGCTGAGAGGGTGGGGCGCTTTACGAATCGGCTGGCGCGACCGTGGCAACCATGACAGCCCCAACTCGGCATGGTCGGAAGCCGCCTTTGCCGGCGCGCTTGGGATACAGCTTGGCGGTGGCGATGTCTATGCCGGCAAGCGAATCGAGCACCCCTTGCTGGGTGACGGCCCGCCGCCGGGGGGCTCGCACCTTGCGGCGGCCATCCGGCTGATGTGGGCCAGCTATCTCGTTACGATCGCTGTTGTGGCGGGCATCGTCACCTTGTTCTGACTATGCGGTAGCGTACGCCCGCGGTCTGAGCATCGAAGCCACGGTGTCTTTGCCCCAGCGTGCGCAACGATGTGACTCGCGGGCGGGACGCAGGCACTTCCGGATCGACATGCGAATGTGCTTCGGACTGCATGGCTTGAGGAAGAACTTGTAGATGCCGACGTTCATTTGAGCCGCGCGAGCCACGTTTATATCGTTGGTCGAAGTCAGCATCATCGTCAGCGTGGCCGGATACGCCATGCGTACACGATCAAGCAGCTGCATCCCGCTCATGTCGGGCAGCCGTTCATCAGCCAGGATCAGATTCACGTCGTGCTCCTCCACGATCTCCAGTGCGTCTCTGCCATTTCGCGCCGGTAGCAGATAGTATCCCTCTTTCGCGAGCGTCTGTCGCAACATGCTGAGCATGACCCGGTCACTAATAGCAAGAAGAACAACAGGTGTTTTCATTGTATTTTCCTTTCCCTTGGTCCGATGCCCGGGCGACAGTTTGCGTTACCCGAATTAACCCATCGGTAGTTCCCGCTCAGACATATCGCAGAAGGCGTGCCAAGCGTGACTGGCTATGGCAGTTTCGAGCTGACAGAAGCGAATGAAGTGCCGGAAAGCACTGTCATTGTTGGACATGGGGATATTGACGCGGGGTGAGGCTCTCAGCGGGGGGCCTGGTTCTGCGGACGCCATGACTGATCGGGTGTAACATATCGGACGCCGGCGGGTGTAACGAAACGATACAGGCTATTGGCTGCTCTGCGATACCGTCTGGTCCTGTTTGGCCAGGTGACGATAGATCTTGGGGCGACTCGTGCCGAGCATCTGGGCGGCATTTGCGATGTTGTGCCCGGAGTGTTTCAGGGCAAAGTCGATAAGGGCGGCTTCTGCTTGAGCGAGATCTACGGGGACCTCAAGCGTCTGAGCTTCTCCTCCCACGCATTCTGCTGGTTCGGGCTTCGGCGCGCTGCTGTCCGTAGCGGAGAGAAGCAGATGATCGGCTTCGATGACGGAGCCTCTGCTCACGATCAGGGCGTGCTCAATGATGTTCTTGAGCTCGCGCACATTGCCGGGGAAGGCGTAGGCCGTCAGTGTGGCCAGAGCGTTTCCGGAGAGCTCTGGCCGCTGTATGCCCATCTCATCTGACAGCATCGTGAGGAAATGGTCCGCGAGCAGTGGAATATCCTCCGGCCGCTCCCGCAACGCCGGCATCGCGATCGGAAATACGGCCAGACGATAGTAGAGGTCCCTGCGGAAGTTGCCGTCCGCAACCTTTGCCTCCAGGTCCACATTTGTAGCGGCCACGACCCTGACGTCCACGCGCTTCTCCGTTGTCGACCCCATAGGCGTTATTACGCCGTCTTCCAGCACACGCAAGAGCTTTGGCTGCAGATCCAGCGGCATCTCTCCAATCTCGTCGAGGAACAGTGTGCCTCCTGACGCTACCTTGAAATACCCCTCCCGAGTTGTGTCTGCACCTGTGAAAGCGCCCTTGATGTGGCCGAAGAAAAGGGATTCCGCCAAATCGCGCGGGACGGCAGAGCAGTTGATGGCGACGAAGGGGCTCTTCGCCTTCGGTCCTCCAAAATGAATTGCACGGGCAATCAGTTCCTTGCCTGTTCCGCTTTCACCCGTGATCATGACGTTGGTCGTTGCGCCTGTCTCATGCAGACGTCTGACCACGCCAAGGACGTTCTTCATGGACTCGCTCTCTCCGACAAAGGAGCCGATGCCCCAGAGCTTGGCCTCCTGTTCGGAAACGAGAGAGAGTCGCTCATCAGCCTTCTCTCGCGCGCTCTCGGCCTGTTTGCGGGCCTCCTCCGCCAGTGCCCGTTTTTCTATCTGGTCCGTCAGTTCCTCGTTGGCCTTCAGGAGCGCCTGTGTCAGGTGGCTCACCTTCAAATGCGTCTTGATGCGCGCGAGCACTTCCTCGCGCCCGAAGGGTTTGATGACGTAGTCAACGCCTCCTGCCCGAAACCCTTCGACGATGTCAGTTATGTTGTCGAGGCTCGTGATAAAGACGACGGGAATATGCGCGGTGAGTTCGTCGGCCTTCAACCGCCGGCACACCTCGTATCCGTCCATGCCCGGCATCATGACATCCAGCAGGACGATATCGGGCAGAGCTGTGGCTGCAATGCTCAGCGCCGTCTCACCATCACGTGCGTCAAGGATGGTATAGTTATCAGTCTCAAGCGCTGCGCGAAGGAGTCTGACATTGGTTGCCGCATCGTCGACAATGAGTACGGTTGAACGGATCGGCTCACTCATGGTCCCTATTCATGCTTCATCGGAGCTTGGATGTAAAGTGAAGACCTTTCGGGGATCTCGCATAGGCGCACAATCGTGCATTCCTCACTGGTGCAGCACTGGATTGACTGTTAGCATATGCCCATGGCAGAGAATATCATTGCAGATCACATGGATCGGACCGATGGCCATGTCCTCGTCGTGGACGATGTCCGCGCGAATCGTTTTGTCCTGGAACGGATGCTTTCAAAGGTGGGGTGCTCCGTTACCTCGGCTGAGGACGGTCCCACGGCCCTCCGGCTTTCCCGCGAGTTTCCCCCCGACCTTGCACTGATAGATGTCATGATGCCGGGCATGAGTGGCTACGAGGTCTGCAGGCGTCTCAAGGAGGACCCCAGGACCAAGGATACGCCGGTCATCATGGTCACGGCTCTGAGTGAGATCGAGGATCTCGAGGAGGGATTCGATGCGGGGGCGATGGATTACATCTGCCGTCCCTTCAATCCCCGCGAGCTTGTGGTCCGCGTCCGGAACGCGCTACGATTGAAGCATCAGGAAGACAGGTTGCGTCTTTTCCAGGCACGGCTTTCGCGGGAACTGGAATTGGCTGGCGTCTTGCAGGAGACGATGCTTTCGATGCCGCCGCTGCTGAGCGGCACGGTCCACGTTTCCACGGCCTACAAGCCATCTCTGAATGTTTCGGGAGATCTTTTCGATCGAGTTCTGCTGCCGGATGGTCGGGTCTGTCTTTATGTCGCCGATTGCGCGGGCCATGGTGTCGCCGCGGCGATGGTATCGTCACTGCTGAAGGCCACGTTCACGGAAGTGATTCACTCGGCGGGATCACATTGCAGCCCCTCGATGCTCTGCTCCGAAGTCGAAGCCCGATTCCGCCGCACCGTAACGGATCCGTCAATGTACGCAACGGCACTGCTTGCCATCTGTGACCCGGCATCGTCACATTGGCAGGTGATGAGTTGTGGGCACCCCAGCCCCATGCTGCTGGCCACAGATGGGACGTGCCGTTTCCCGTGCGAACGTGGCGGGGGCACTCCGATAGGATTCGGGTTCCACGGGAATCGTCCCTACCGGGAGTCGGATGAGGTCACGATCGAGACGTCCGCGGGAGATCTCCTCTTCTTCTACACGGACGGACTGATCGAAGCCCAGCATGAGGTGAGTGATGATGAGTTTGGTGTCGATAACCTTGTCGCGACCCTCAGGAATTGCTGCCGACAAGGTACGGCCTTAGGTTTGGGTGAGAATGTGTTTGAGGCCATATCAGGACAAGGCTACAAGATTGCCCAGGATGACTGCAGTATTATGGTGGCTGAAACCGTCAGTTCAACCGGCGTTCTGTTTGATGGCGATATTCCTGCATCACTTTCTGCTATCCAGGACTTCGGTGCTACGGTAGAGACAGTCCTGCTCGAAAGGGGATGGCGCGCCACGAGTGCGGCCGCCGTACAACTTGTCGTCGTTGAGCATGGCAACAACGCTGTGATTCATGGTAGACTTCAGAGTGACGAGGCGTTGCATTACCTTGTCCAGGATGCGGGTGGTTCGTGTCGCATTGTAATTCGTGACCCGGGCGCGACTTGGGACTATCCTGACGTTACCGATGGTGCCGAAATGCCATCGGTACATGAGCAGGGAGGACGTGGCATTCCCATGATCCTGAGAATTGGGGAGAGTACGGTCTACTACCGCGATCGTGATCGCAACGTTATGGCGATGTCAGTTTTAGAGGGATGTGGGGATTCAATTACTGAGGAAGGTGTGGAATGAGTGATCTGTCGGTCATGTTCGAAGGTCGCGACAACGTGACGGTGGCCGCCGTTGATGGCGCGCTGACGGCGGAGACGGCTGATGCGTTCAAGGAACAGCTCGATGGCTGGCTGGCTCAGCAAGACGGTCCCCCACGCGTTGTTCTCGATCTTTCTGGCGTGAATGTTATGGATAGCTCCGGGCTTGGCTCCATTCTCGGCGTTTGGCAGCAGGTATCTGATCGTGCAGGCACACTTCTTCTAGCAGCGCTTCAGCAGAAGCCCAGGCTGCTTTTCGACATTACCCGGGCCAATAGAGCATTCGATATCTACGAGTCAGTGGAAGATGCCATTCGTGCTGAGGTGTAGCGCCGCGATGGACACTTCCAGGTAGAGGAGGGTTTTAGGATGAGCAAGAACGATCTCTCGCCACAAGCTGAACTCGAACAGCTGAAACGCGAAGTTGCGACAGCCCATGAGCAATTCGATCTCTTTTTTAATCACTTTCTGGACGCGATCCTGGTTGTCGACGCTTCCAGTGGATGCATCACGAAAGCCAACGATTCAGCGGTTCGTTTCTTTCTATACCCACGTGACGAGTTGCTCTGCAGTGATTTTCACGTGCTCTTTCCAAAAGAGCAGGAGACCGAAGAAGGCCAATTGGTCGGGAACTTACGCGTGCATGGACATGCCTTTCATGAACAGGCGTTCCTCAGGGGTGATGGCAAGATTGTCGTGGCTGATCTGTCCGCAGCCATGGTGATGTGGCAGGGCCACGAATCCATTCTCATTATCTTGCGTGATGCCTCCGAGCGAAAACGCTTTGAAGAGCGCTTGCTACAGGCGGAAGAAGCCGAGGCTCGACTCGCTGTGGTGGCGCAGCTCAGTCACGAGATCAACAATCCGCTCCAGGCGTTGTTGACACGCGTCGAGTTGGATGGCGATACGCAGTATCGCGAACCGGTAATGCGTATCGCGAATGTCTTGCGCCAGCTCCGGGAGGGGGAACCGGGGGGTAAGGCTGGTACACGCCCGGGGCTCGCGGCCGAACCCGATGTCCTGGATAGCCTGGAGCCGTGTGAGAAGAATGCGGTATTGATTGTAGATGATGAGCCTTCGATCCGAGGCCTCATCCAAAAGGTCGTCAAACGGGGGCTTCCCATGGTCACGATCGATGTCGGTGCAAGCGGGCTGGAGGCTCTGGAGCTGTTCAAGGAAGGACACCATGAGCTGATCATCATGGACGTGAGCATGCCGGAAATGAGTGGTGACGCTGCCTTTCTGCACATCATGGAACTGTGTCAGCAGCGCGAATGGGCTCCGCCGTCGGTGGTGTTCTGCACGGGCTACAACACGCCGGCGACCGTACGCGCTACGGTTGAGAGCAACCCCAAGCATCTTTGCCTTCTGAAGCCGGTCGACATGGGTCACATCATTGATGCCGTGCGGGAACGGATCACGGGATAGTCTAAATGGTGAAGGCCTCGCAGAAGCCGGTCCGGAAATGTCATGCCTGTCTCCTCAATCTTGGAGATCACTGCTGGCTGTATGCCTATCCGCGTGGTCAGTGGCGCTCGGGGCGGAGTTGCTCTGCTTTTGGGAATGAGGCTATCTACGAGGGCTACCGTCTCTGGCGCAAGCAACCTGATGTGAAGTCCCGTAAGGAGTTGCGGCGGCTAGTCCACCGCCAGCGCCGCGCCTCCGTCGGTGGCGAGGGACGGCTCTGGTGGGAGCGTCGTAACCAGCAATGAAACGCACAATTGATCTAACACGAGAAGCCGAAGAACGCGCTCTGCTGGTGCAGGTGACGACACCCCGGCAGCCCAAATCGGAGGCCGCCGATTCGCTGCATGAATTGGAGCGACTGGCTGATACGGCGGGCGCTTCCGTGGTCGGCGCCATCACGCAGCGGCGTGATCGGCCTACCCCCGGCTTGCTTGTTGGCGAGGGAAAGGTCGGTGACATCCAGCTTGCCTGCCGGCATGCCGAAGCCAACCTGGTTATCGTGGACAATGAGCTGTCCGCCGTGCAGGTGAACAACCTGGATCTTGCCCTGGGAGTCAAGGTGATTGATCGGACCGAGCTCATCCTGCAGATCTTTGCCCGGCGGGCCAGCTCGGCGGAATCACAGATCCAGGTGGAGTTGGCGCAACTGGAGTACCTGGTCTCACGTATCCCCGTTTCGCGCAAACAGCAGCGCTTCCAGGGCGGCATCGGTATGAAGGGACCCGGCGAGAGCCCTCTCCAACTGCGTAATGCCCCGATGCGCAAGCGCATCAAGGAGTTGCGCCGCAAGCTGGCGTCGATTCAGAAGCGTCGGCGCCGCACGCGCGCGCGCCGGCCCTGGCCCCTGGTCTCACTTGTGGGGTACACGAACGCCGGAAAATCAACACTGCTCAATTCCCTCTCAGCCGCAGATGCCTACGTCGATGACCGGCTTTTCGCCACGCTGGATACCAAGACCCGGCTGCTGCATCTCGACGAGGGCCGCGATGTGTTGCTGTCCGATACGGTGGGGTTCATCCGTCACCTTCCGCATGGCCTCGTGGCCTCGTTCCAGTCGACGTTGGATGTCGCGGTCGACGCCGATATTCTGCTCATGGTGGCGGATGCCAGTCACCCCTGCATGGGGGAGCATCTCGACATCGTGCGGGAGACCCTGGTGGAGATTGGTGCCGATGCCGTGCCGTCCGTGCTGTTACTGAATAAGACGGACCTGGTGCAGGATGCCGCTGAACTCGACCGGTTGCAGGTCCGGTTTCCGGATGCACTGATTGTATCGGCGCACAATGGGAGTGGTCTCCCTGAGCTGAAGGCGCTACTATTGGATCGATTGACTCGAGACGGGCGATTCGTGAAACCGACGCCCGTGCCGAAGAATGAGCCATGGATGGACGCATCATGCTAAGCCTCGTATCAACGCCAATTGGAAATCTGGACGACATGTCGCCGCGGGCGGTTGCCGCGTTGCGGGATGCGGATGTGATCGCGTGTGAAGACACGCGGCGCACGCGCGTGCTGTTGACACATTTCGAGATTCCACGCCCGCGGGAGATGATCTCGTATCGCGAGCAGACAGAACTGCGAAGTGCGGAGTACCTTGTCCAGAAGTTGGAGACCGGTCTTAGGGTAGCCGTCTGCTCCGACGGCGGCTCTCCCGGCATCAGCGATCCGGGCTATCGGGTGGTCCGCTTGGCGGCCGAACAGGGGCTTGAAATGGAGGTGATCCCGGGGGCTTCGGCCGTTCAGGTTGCCTTGCTGCTGTCGGGGCTGCCGACGTCCAGTTTTACATTCAAGGGGTTTCCGCCCCGCAAGCGCGGGCAGATGGCGCGCTTCTTTGAGGAAGAGAAGGCGGCTGCACATACGCTGATCTTCTTTGAGTCGCCCTACCGCGTTGGTAAGTCGCTTGAGGTGGCGCTGGAAGTTCTCGGTGACCGTGAAGCCGCAGTCTGCATTGAGCTGACCAAGAAGTTTGAGCGTGTATCACGAGGCTATTTGAGCGATCTTCTTGAGACCTTTGGCGACCGGAAGGTCAAGGGAGAGGTTACGCTCGTCATAGCGGGGAGTAATCCCAAGTTCGCCCGTGAGGGAGAGGATTCATAACATGATATCGCTGGGTTACAGACAGAAGCGTGGCATTCAGGTCGGTGTCGTTGCCGTGCTGCTCGTGGCTGCCTGGTTTGGGCGGCCCGAGTACGATTCGCCTGTAGCTGATGGCGGGGCGTTGTTTCAGATCCGTGCGCCGATGGCCGATACCGGCCGGGTAGACCTGGTGATGCACGATCTTGAGCTTGTCGCACGCTTATGGTCGGAGTCCGAAGATGATGATTTCATCGATGAGCTGGGCAAGGGGAGATCGCGCCGGTCAGCCCTTGGGCGGGATGCGTTCGGTTCATCGGCACCCCGCGTCGTGATGCCGCGTTCGCAGCGGAAGGGGGATGGTGAGAAGAAGGGCCTATTCGACTCTGATACGTTGAGTCCTTTTGGCGACCAGGACCTTGACTCTGATGCACCAAGCTGGGGCTGGTTGGCGGATGAGGTTAACGCGACGGCACCGGATGCGTTTGAGAGGCCCGCTTCGCGTTCACGGGAACAAGACCGTCGTCTTTTCTCCGGGGACGCTGACGGCGACAGCCGTTTCCGGTCAAGCAACGGTTCCGATGATTCCTTCTACTTCCACCGCCAGGATCGCCGGTTCTAGGGCGGTTCAAGCAGTCCTCTAGCCGCAGACACAGGCTCCCCGGAATACCGGGGAAGCCTGTCCTACACGGTCGGTTGTAGGGCGAGGTTCCCGAAGGGAGCTTGCGAGACGGTCATGATATTGTCTGAACCGCTCTAGACCAGCGTGACGCCCTTTTCGCCCTTCTCAACGTGACCGATGACGCGTGGTCCGGCTCGTAAGCCCTTGAGTAGCTTGACGCTGGACTCGGCATCCTTCTTCCGCACGATAATCACGTAGCCGATGCCCATGTTGAAGACGCGGTACATCTCGTCGGGGTCGATCTTGCCCTTCTCCTCGAGGAAACGGAATAGGGTGGGGACCTTCCATGTACTGCGGTCGATGACGACGCGGCAGTCTTCCGGAAGGATGCGCGGAATATTGTCATAGAGGCCGCCACCGGTGATGTGCGCCATTCCCTGGATCTTCACGTCTGCCATCAGCGCCGTGACGGGCTTCAGGTAGCTCTTATGGATCGCCAGCAGCATGTCGGCCACGGTCTTGCGTGTTCCGGGGAAGGTGTCGTTGATGCCGAGTTTGGCCTGCTTGAAGATAACCTTGCGTGCCAGCGAGTAGCCGTTGGTGTGGAGACCTGTCGACGGCAGTCCAATGAGTACGTCTCCGGGGCGGATGGATTCACCTGTGATGATGCGCTTGCGTGGGACGGCTCCGACGATCGTGCCAACCAGATCATACTCACCTGAGGGGTAGAGCCCGGGCATCTCGGCCGTTTCTCCGCCAAGTAGGGTGCAGTTGTTCTCGCGACAGGCTTTGCACAGGCCACGCACGACATCCTTGAAGACATTTCCAGCCAGCTTGGCTGTTCCCAGGTAGTCCAGGAAGAAGAGCGGTGTTGCGCCCTGCACGAGGATGTCATTGGTACAGTGGTTAATCAGGCACTGTCCCACGGTATGATGGCGATTCGCCATCACGGCCACGTTCAGCTTGGTTCCGACACCGTCGGCACTCGCCACGAGCGTCATGTCCTTGCCCGGCGACTGAAACAGGCCGCCAAAACTGCCGATGCTACTGAGCACGCCATCGGTGTTGGTGCTCTTGACCATCTTTTTGATGGCACTGAGACCACTCATCATCTCATCAATATCAACGCCCGCGGCGGCATAGGAGGACTTCTTCTTTTTCGGCATGTCTGAAACTCCCAATCTGGAGGTTTGTCACTGGAACGCTCAGACTATAGCTACTGGCTTGCACGCGTGCGACATGAAAAGACCGGGTCCCCGAAAAATGGGAAGGGCGGTGATGGTGGAGAGCTGCTATCTCGTGGTAGGTGGGCTGGGTCCTCGTGGATACGTTCGGAATGGGGTTGCGGTAGGGGTGCTGTTCCTGTTTGATGTCGCGGTGATCATCGCGGACGACAATGCAAATCCGCCCGATGGACATCATTGGCCATGCTGATGGAAGCGGTCTCGGATCGCTAGGGTATATCACAAGAGGTGTAGACATCGTGGATAGCACAGCAGGGATTCTCGACCGGTGTCTTGCTGACCTCGCGGCCCGGATTGATGAAGAGCAGGAAGCGGAATTCAACGCAGCCTGGGACGCGTTCCTCAATGATGAGATTGGCGATGGCGTCTTCGTTTCGCCTTCTCGCCGGCCCGCGCCGCCGCAGCTGGAGTGGCCCACGGTCAACGTTAACGATGCCCTGCACGATCCTGACCTGATGTTGCTCCAGCAATTCGGCGCCGTGTCTGGTGTTCTGGCAAGAGGCGGTGACAAGGCCCTGGGCGTACGCTGCAACTACGGGGTTGGCATCATGGCCAGCCAGTTGGGGTGCGACGTTGTCGAGATGCCGCGAGAGCAGGGCAATACCCCGACCGCCCGGCCCCTGGGGGGAATGGATGCCATTGAAGCGGCCATCCAGAACGGCATGCCCGATCTGCGAGCAGGGCAGGGCGCGGATGTCTTCGATACGGGGGAACGTTTCCTGGAGGCTATGCAACGTTACCCGGTCCTCGGGCGTTGGGTTGCTCTGTATCATCCCGATGCCCAAGGCCCGATCGACAATGCAGAATTGGCATGGGGAAGTGATATCTTTCTCGCGTTCTACGACTGTCCGGAGCGCGTGCACGCCTTTCTTGACCTGATGACGGAACACTACATCGCGTTTATGCGGAAGTGGTTCGACATGGTGCCGCCCCGTGGCGAGACGTCCACGCACTGGGTGTTGAAGCAGAGAGGGCAGATTATGCTCAGAGATGACTCCCTGATGAACCTGCCCCCCGATATCTGCAACGAATTCATTCGCGATCGTGAAGAGCGCTGTCTTTTAGAGTTTGGCGGTGGTGCCATCCATTACTGTGGTCGCGGCGACCACTACATTGAGACGATGAGTGGGATCAAGGGCCTTACAGGGGTTAATCTGAGTCAGCCGCACCTCAACGATATGCCGAGAATCTACGCCAACACGATTGACAAAGGCATCCCGCTACTTGGGTTCAGCCATGAATGGGCCTCCAAAGCGGCCCGCCCGCTCCTGGGGCGTGTTCATGTGTATGCTTCTTAAGGCCAACACGGCTGCAGGAGATCTGAATTCTCACGAATCCAGCTACAGGGGGAGAGATGAATGTAGCTGGATCCGTTAGGATTCAGTCTGAACACGCCAATGATTGGGGCTTCTCCCGAATCCCTGATTGACTCAACTGCCAGATGGGGTAGACTCGGGCTTTCTTCCTTATTAGCGTGGAGCGGTGGTCATGAAAGTACTCGTGGTAGGCGGTGGTGGGCGCGAACATGCGCTGGCTTGGAAACTCTCGAATGATAGTGTCAAACCGGACATTTTCTGTGCCCCCGGTAATGCGGGTACAGTCCAGTGTGCAACGAACCTGGAGCTCGGTGCTGAGGACCTTGACGGCATCTTGGCGTGGGCCAAGGAGAATCGTCCCGACCTTACGGTTGTGGGGCCGGAAGTGCCTCTGTGCGCAGGGCTAACCGACCTTCTTGAAGCCGAAGGGCTGAGCGTCTTCGGCCCCAGCAAGGCCGCTGCACAGATGGAAGGCAGCAAGATTTTCGCCAAGGATGTGATGACAGCCGCCGGGGTGCCTACCGGCAAGTCGGCTACCTTTACCGATGCATCCGAAGCGAAGGCCTACGTCCGAGCGGAGGGCGCGCCCATCGTGATCAAGGCCGAGGGGTTGGCCGCCGGTAAAGGCGTAACGGTCTGCGCGTCACTCGAGCAAGCCGAAGCCGCGATCGACGAAGCACTCGTTGGTAAAACGTTCGGCGCCGCCGGCGAGAGTATCCTGGTCGAGGAGTGTCTGATCGGCGAGGAAGCTTCAATCCTGGCGTTGATTGATGGGGAACACATCGTGATGTTGGCCTCCTCGCAGGACCACAAGCGGGCGCTTGATGGTGATCAGGGGCCGAACACCGGCGGGATGGGCGCCTATTCGCCTGCTCCCATCGTGACCGATGACATGTGGCCGGAGATCCGCGAGCAGGTTTTTGAGCGTACGTTGAACGAGTTGAAGAAACGCGGTATCACCTTCAAGGGCGTTCTCTATGCTGGGCTGATGTTGACAGATGCCGGTATGAAAGTTCTGGAGTTTAACGTTCGCTTCGGTGACCCCGAGACCCAGGTCATTCTGCCGCGCATTGCCGGCGACCTGTTGCCTGCGTTCCAGGCCTGCGTGGACGGGACACTTTCGGATGAGCTCATTCAGTGGCGTGATGAACACTGCGTGACAATCGTGATGGCGTCCGGCGGCTATCCCGGCGCATACGATAAGGGCAAGGCGATTACGGGGCTGGATGCGGCCGACGGCATGGATGGCGTAACTGTCTTCCACGCTGGTACCGCTATCAGCGGGGAGTCGGTTGTGACATCGGGTGGTCGTGTGCTGGCTGTAACGGCCCGCGGCGGCGATTTGCGCGCAGCGGTTGACAAGGCCTACGAGGCCGTTGCTGAAGTCAGTTTCGAAGATGCGCAGTACCGGACGGATATTGCGGCGAAAGCACTCTAACCAAGTAAAACAGAAGGAGAGAAAGTCATGGCAAAAGGTAAAGCAGAAGTCGGTATCGTAATGGGGAGTGACTCGGACTGGTCGATCGTGAAGTCGGCGACAGACGTCCTCGAGTCGTTTGGCATTGGCTACGAAGTACGCGTGTGCTCCGCGCACCGCACGCCGGATGAGGCAGCGAAGTACGCGGCATCCGCCGAGAAGCGCGGACTGAAAGTGATCATGTCAGCTGCCGGTGGTGCGGCCCATCTTGGCGGCGTGCTGGCAGCGCACACGATTCTTCCGGTCATCGGCATTCCGATCAAGGGCGGCGCCCTGAACGGTATCGATTCGCTGCTGGCGACGATCCAGATGCCGGCCGGTATTCCCGTGGCAACGGTTACGCTGGGCAGTGCAGGTCCCGTGAATGCGGCGCTCTTCGCCGTACAGATTCTGGCCGTCGGCCGTGCAGGACTACGCAAGAAGTTTGCGGCTTACAAAGAACAGCTCAAAGAGAAGGTACGCAAGGGCAACGCCCGCGTGCAGAAAGAGCTGAAGAAGAAAAGCTGAAATTGCGAAAGTTGAAACTGGGAAATCTAGAACGTGCGCGTGTTCCGATGCTGCGCATCGGCGCGCGCTGCGCGCGGCTCGGCAGGGACGCCTCGCCCTACCTTTCTGAGAGTCGCCCCATATTTTAAGGTCTGTATATGAGAGCAACTCGGGTATCTGGGATGGTGAGCGTGGCTGTGGTGGCCGGGCTTGTTCTCTGCGCGCTGCCTGTCCGGGCGGGTTCGCTTGATGCGCTCTATGACTTGCTGGATAAGCAGGGCATCGCGTATGAACGTGGGCCGGCGGATGCCGCCGCGATTGAGGCCGCTCTAGCTATCGTGGATCCGCGCGCATCGGTCGTCACGACCGGCACCAACGAGGTCGCGGTCTCTACGAATACGCATGATCTCGTCGCTGAGCTCTGGGACCAGGGCATTGGATACGTCGATGCCCCCGCGCTGACGGAAGCGGTTGCGGGTGATCTTGTTGTGCAGGCCGTCGCTTGGGATGCCGGTGGTCTCCAGGGCGTCATCCTGGATCTGCGAGGAGCCGGTGGCGACTCGCTCGCCGCCGTCGACCTCGTCGCAGGACTTGTTGCCACCAATGGGACGCACCTCTATGATGTGAAAGACTCTCACGGAAAGGTGTTGGAACAGCACTCCGTGCAGGCGTCGTCGTGCTGCAAGGCCCCGCTGATTATCCTGACTGACGGGAAGACGCGCGACGGTAGCGAGATTCTTGCGGCCGCGCTACAGAAGCATGGCGGCGTCATGCTTGTTGGCGCAAGGACCCTGGGCGACGCAACCGTCAGGCGACCGCACCCCCTCTCCGAAGCCCTGTCGGTCGTCGTGGCCTATGGCAAGGTTTGCCTCGGGGAGCCGTGCGATTATGACGGGGAAGGGGTCGTTCCTGATGTTCCGGTCGAGGAGAACTGGGAGGCGCCGTCGATCAACATGTCTTCAGAGGAAGGCTTGAATGGTCGCCCGCTATCAGACCGTGCCCTCAGCGACCGGGAGCTTATGAAGCGTATTGAGGATGATGTCGTGCTACGGCGCGCGGCAGATATTCTTCTCGGCTTGAAGGCCCTGGGTGAGTCGGTGTCAGCCGTTGCGGTCGATGAGCCCGGGGGCGACGAACCCCGCCCGGAAGACAAGTAGTGTGAGGAGTGGATGCGATGGCAGACCTCTTGCCGTTGACGGGACATGACGATGAGGCCGCGGTTGCGGCCGCGGTTGCGGCACTCGAACGCGGAGAGCTGGTCGTGATCCCAACCGAGACCGTGTACGGTCTTGTTGCCGATCCCCGCGTTCCGGGAAGCGTTGAGCGTATCTACGAGGCCAAGCAGCGTGACCGGGGCAAGCCGCTGCAAATGTTGGTGAGCGATGCCGATGTGATCGGGTCGATGGGATTCGAGCTCACGGAGGTCGAACAGCGCCTGGCAGTTCGATTCTGGCCGGGGGCGCTGACGATGGTTGTGGCGGCAGAGAATCGAAGCGAAGGATTTCGCGTGCCGGACTTGGCGATTGCCCGCGATGTCATCGCCCGTGTGGGCGGTGCCCTGCGGGGAACAAGCGCGAACACGAGCGGTGAACCTGCGGCGTTGACGGCAGAAGACGCCATGGCATGCCTTGGTGATGCGGTTTCTGTTGTTCTCGATGGTGGCCCCGTTGTCGGGGGTGTGGCAAGCAGCGTTGTTCGGGTCGACGCCGAGGGCGAGCTCATTGTGCTGCGAGAAGGCGGCATTTCACGAGAGATTTTGGAAGCGGTTGGGAGAGGTGATGGCTAACAAGCTAGTTGTTTTTGTCTGCACAGGGAATATTTGTCGAAGTCCGATGGCAGAGTACATCTTTCGTGGGCATCTGGAATCCCACCCCGGGTGGACAACCTGTTCGGCCGGTTGCATGTCGGGGCAGGGCATTCCTGCCAGCCGTTTCGCCGTCAAGGCGTGTCGCGAGCTGGCTGTTGACCTGCGGCCGCACAGAAATCAGCCGATGACGCGTGAACTCGTTGACGACGCGGCGCTGATCGTGGTAATGACGGCGGCTCATCGCGAGGAATTGTGCGAGCGTTTTCCGGGCGTCGACTCGAAGATTGCTCTTCTGAAATCGTTTGATCCGGCATCGGATGGCGGCGATGTGTTGGATCCGATTGGCATGTCGCTGGACGTTTACCGGCATGTTCGGGATGAGATTGCGGCGGCGCTATGGGGATTGGATGGGCACCTGTCGAGGATTGAGACAGGCGAGGATTCTTAATTACATACAGGAAACTGAAACATGAGAGTAGGTATTGCTTCCGACCACGGCGGATTCGATCTGAAGGAGACCATCTGCGGAATCCTTGAAGAGCGCGGGGTCATCGTGGATGACCTCGGGTGTCATGACAAGACGTCCGTAGACTACCCGGATTATGCGGCCGAGCTGGCCAGCCGAATGGATGAAGAGGAAGTCGATTCCGGCATCCTGATCTGCACGACGGGTATCGGTATGACGATTGCGGCCAATCGCTACCCCCGGGTCCGGGCCGCGCTATGTACCTCATCGCACATGGCGAAGATGGCTCGCAATCATAACAATGCCAACGTGCTTGTGCTCGGCTCTGCATTGACGAATGCAAAGGCGGCCAAGGGCATACTTGATGAGTGGTTTGCGGGTGAGTTTGATGGTGGAGAACGGCATTCGCGGCGGGTTGGCAAGCTTGCGACGCAGTCAGCCCATGCTGCGGACACCTCAGCGATCTTCATCGAGGACCCGAAGATCTACGAAGAGATCCAGCATGAAGCCGATCGCCTGCAGAACACCCTGAACCTGATCGCGTCCGAGAATACCGTGAGCCGCGCCGTGCGCCAGGCCCAGGGATCGGTGATGACCAACAAGTATGCTGAAGGCTATCCCGGCAAACGCTGGTACAACGGCTGCGATTTCGTTGACAACGCAGAGACACTGGCGATTGAGCGGGCCAAGCAGCTTTTCGGAGCAGGCCACGCCAACGTTCAGCCCCATTGCGGAAGCTCCGCCAACATGGGCGTCTACTTCTCGATCCTTGAGCCCGGTGACACGATTCTGGCGATGAGTCTCGCCGACGGCGGCCACCTGACTCACGGATCGCCGGTGAATTTCTCCGGGCGCCTCTACAATGTTGTGCCGTACGGAGTTTCCCGCGAGACCGAGACCATCGACTATGACGCCCTCGCTTCGCTGGCCAGGGAGCACAAGCCGAAGCTGATTGTTGCCGGGGCGAGCGCGTACTCACGTACGCTTGAGTTTGAGAAGTTCCGGGAGATTGCGGATAGCGTCGGTGCCAAGCTCATGGTGGATATGGCGCATATTGCCGGGCTGGTTGCCGGTGGCAGTCACCCCAGTCCGGTTCCGTACGCCGAGTACGTTACCACGACGACGCACAAGACACTGCGCGGCCCGCGAAGTGGTATGATCCTTTGTCGCGAAGAGTTTGGTGCGGCAATCGACAAGACCGTCTTCCCCGGTCTGCAGGGCGGCCCGCTCATGCATGCCATCGCAGCTAAGGCTGTCTGTTTCCACGAAGCCATGCGCGACAGCTTCAAAGCGTATGCGCAGCAGGTTGTTGTCAATGCAGGCGTCATGGCCGAGGCCTTTCAGTCGGCCGGTATCCGTCTCGTCTCCGGAGGAACGGACAACCACTTGATGTTGCTCGACATGGCGGCGCTGGGTACCACGGGCAAAGAGGCGGCAATTGCGCTCGACACGGCGGGCATCATCGTCAACAAGAATTCCATCCCCTTCGATACGAAGAGTCCGTTTGTGACGTCCGGTATTCGCGTGGGCACGCCTGGCGTGACCTCACGCGGCATGAAGGAAGACGAGATGCGGCAGATCGCGAACTGGATTGTTGAAGGCATCCAGAATCGTGAGTCCGACGTGCAACTTGCGAAGATCCGTGAAGCCATCGCAGATCTGTGCGAGCAGTTCCCGGTGGATTAAGAAGGCTGGGGTGGGGGAATGCTCGGCAGGGGGGGCGCTCGCCCTACCTCGAGGGCATGCAGCGTCGAAGCTTGCGGGCAACACACTCGGCCGATCAGCCACGCTCACGGCGTGAGCGGGCTACATGTAGCCCAGTTGCGCCGCAACTGAGGCTCGCGCTGGGCGCGGAAAACAGGAAGTCTCAGGCTAGTAAAGCCACCGAGTGGACTCGGATTATACAGGGGTGAAACATGCAGTCGCTATGTACGGCCTAAAGGCCGAACTACAAACGGGTTGCTACATGAATCCGGCGTTTGTAGTCCGGGCTTTAGCCCGTAAACCGGCGAGGAAGTTTCAGGCTAGGAATCTCTCTGCAACGGTGTCGGCGAAGTTGCGGCCGGCTGGAGTTAGTGCCCAGACTGCGCCACGCTGGGTGACCAGGCCCTCTTCCTGCATTGTCGCCAGCTGCTCCAGCCATGCCGGCAAGAGAGCTAGAGCTGCCGATCCGCATTGATTCGCAAAGACGTTGGGGTCGATTCCGTCGTACAGCCGAAACGTGAACATGAATCGCTCAACGGCATCGATCTCTGGCGATAGCGTCTCCTCGCGGCGTGGCGGCCCTGTCCTTGCGCGGCCGTGATCGCAATACGCATCAAGATCAGGCTGGTTTGTCCATCGTTTGCAGCGGACGCGTGACGACGCGGCCGGACCAAAACCAATGTAGTCAGCTCCGCGCCAGACCGCCGTGTTGTGGCGACAGGCATGTCCGGGGCGGGCGAAGTTGGACACTTCGTAGTGACGATAGCCTGCCTCCGTTAGTCGCGCGTGGGCCACGCTGAGAGCCTCCTGTTCCTCCTCCGTATCCGCCGGACTCCACTGCTGTCGTTCGTGAAGGGCGTGAAGCCTGCTTCCCGGCTCCGTACTCAGGGCATACACCGAAAGGTGCAGCGGCGAGAGCGCCAGGGCTTGGTCAAGGGTTCGGCCCCAGGTCGTGGCGTCGACTCCCGGCAGGCAGGCAATCAGATCAAGTCCGATATTGTGAAGACCAGCATCCTTCAGGAGACCGACCGTGCGGTGCGTGTCCGACACCGAATGACGTCGGTCTATCTGGGTGAGTACGTCATCGTCCATTGACTGCGCACCAACGCTGACGCGCGTAATGCCACATCGCTGCAGAAGTCCCGCCTTCGCTGTATCGAGTGATCCCGGGTTGGCTTCGATCGAGTATTCCGTCAGATCAGAGAGGTCCAAGGCGGTGGCGAGCAGTTGGAGCAGCGCCTCAAGTTGTGAATGCGAAAGCTGAGTTGGGGTGCCGCCGCCAATATAGATGGACTCCGGCTGGATATTCTCCTCGGCCGTGGCAGTCCTGAGCTCGTGTTCAAGTGCAGCCAGGAAGGGCACAGCCTGCGTTGACTCATACGGAACCGAGTAGAAATTGCAGTAGATACACTTCCCGCTGCAGAAAGGGACGTGAATATAGACGTGACGAATCGGATCCATGGGGCAGACAGTGACAGTTTTGGCGTGCCTTGTCTACTGTGCGAGCAGGTCCGTGATGAAAGACTGTATCTCGCCCCGCATCGTGTAGCACCATACGCCAACCAGAAGCAGGATGATGCTTCTTCCCGCACCCACAACGCGGTTAATCTGGTAGCGCATGTGATCACGCCGGTTTTGGCGTGCACGCTCCTCAATGAGATTTGCCAACACAGTCATGTTCCCGTCCCTTGCTTCTCCATTCCAAGCCAGCCTTTTGATAAAGCACCTCCCGTGCCAAAGCCAGCTTTTGTAGCAAAAAGGGATGTATGACTGCATATACGGTCGCAGAAATGAGAATTGATGCGGTGCATCCATCTTACTTTTGAAACACCACAATAGCATGGTGTTGGTACGGCCTGCGTGGTAACTTCCAGCATCCAAAGCCTAGAAATGAGGAGATTACGCGATGGCAGACGAACCCCAACGAACCCCCGACTGTCCCTGTACCTGGCCCGGGTGTGAGCGCCACGGTGACTGCGAGGCCTGCAAAGCCTATCATCACAGCACGGGGCAGAAGACATGCTGTGAGAAGGAAGCCTGATGCGTATTGTGTTCATGGGATCGGCCGAGATTGCCTGCCCATCACTCGAAGCGTTACGGACCGAACCCGATTTCGACGTCGTGGGAGTCGTCACCCAGCCCGACCGGCCCAAGGGTCGACGGCTGCACCTTGCGGCTTGCCCGGTGAAGCAGCGCGTCGCGGAAACGGATGTCGAGGTCTTCACCCCTCCGAGCATCAATACGGCTGACGCACTGCAGGTTCTGAGTGACTGGCAGCCGGATGTTGCGGTCGTCGCAGCCTATGGGCAGATCCTGAAACCCGCCGTTTTGGCCGTTCCTCGCCTGGGGTGCATCAACGTGCACACATCGCTGCTTCCCCGCTATCGCGGTGCAGCCCCAATTCAGTGGGCGATTGCCAATGGTGACAAGGAGACGGGCATTACCATCATGCATATGGATGTTGGCATGGACACGGGGGACATCATATCCCAGCGAACGGTTCCCATTGATGCAGACGACACGGCGGGATCATTGCATGATCGTCTTGGTGTTGTTGGTGCAGAGCTGCTGTGCGAAACGCTTCGGGATGTCGTCGCCGGACGTGCCACCCGGACGCCCCAGGATGAATCCATGGCTTCGCTTGCCCCGAAACTGAGCAAGCAGGATGGCAAAATTGACTGGACGCGCTCCGCTGACGATATCTACAATCGCATTCGAGGGTTTAACCCATGGCCCTGTTGCTATTGCGCCGTGTCGTCAGGGAGGTCGCATACGCTGCGTGTGTTGACTGGCCGTCTCGAAGATGGCGCCGGCGAACCGGGCCAGGTGTTGGACGTCAAAGGGGATGGTCCCCTTGTTGCCTGTGGGGAAGGAGCCATACGCCTGCTGGATGTCCAGCCGGAAGGGAAGCGCGTGATGCGCGGGAATGCCTATGTTTGCGGGCATGCTCTACAGCGGGGTGAGATCCTGGAGTAGTGGTGTCGTCGAACCTGAAGGAGTGGGGAACAGATGAGTCGAACGGTCCACGTTAATCTTGGCGAGCGCGGCTACGATATTCACATCGGCGTCGGAATGGATTCGGTGCTGGAGTCTGTCGGGAACGACACGGTGGCCCTGCTGGTTTCCGATAGCAATGTTGATCCGCTCTATGGTGAATCCTGTGAAGCCCTTCTCGTAGAGCGCGGCTTCCAGGTTGAGCGCGCTGTCGTACCGGCAGGAGAGGCCTCGAAATCGATAGACTGCACCAAGACGCTTTATGATCGCGCCCTGGCCGGTCGCCTCGACCGCCGTTCCGTTGTGGTTGCCCTGGGGGGTGGCGTTGTGGGTGACCTGGCAGGATTCGTGGCCGGCACCTATCTCCGCGGCGTGAAACTGCTGCAGGTCCCTACGAGTCTGCTGGCGATGGTCGACAGCTCGGTCGGCGGCAAGACCGGCGTCAACCTGCCACAGGGCAAGAACCTGGTCGGCGTTTTCTATCAACCGATTGAAGTGGCCATTGACCTGGGGACCTTGCGCACGCTGCCCGAACGTGAGTATCTCTCCGGGATGGCAGAGGTAGTGAAGTACGGCGTTATCTGGGATGCGACGCTCTTTCGCTCACTGGAGGAGCAGGCAGAAGCCCTGCGTGCACGAGATCCGGATGTGTTGGAACAGGTCATTTCGAGGTGTTGCGAGATCAAGGCGGAAGTCGTGGCCATGGACGAGCGCGAGTCTGGTGTCCGGGCCATTCTGAATTACGGCCATACGTTGGGGCATGCCATCGAGAATGTCAGCGGTTATGGCCAGCTTCTGCATGGTGAAGCGGTGGCCATCGGCATGGCCTACGCGGGCGAGGTCTCGTGCCTCTGTCACGGGTTCGACCGCGAGGAGTGCGACCGGGTGAACCGTCTGTTGGATGCCCTGGGCTTGCCATCGACTGGTGGTGCGCTGGAGCGTTCCGTTGCGTGGGCGGCCCTGCGGGAAGCCATGGCAGCAGACAAGAAGGCCCGCAATGCCGTACCTACGTTCGTACTCGCCGATCGGATTGGATCGGTGATGTTCAACTGTGCTGTGTCTGAGGATGTTCTGGAGACTGGTTTCAAGGCCATAACGTCGGGATGAGGAAAGGCGGGCGCCATGTCAGCCGTTAACGAGTGGATCGTTCGAGAGTACTTTGAGAGTCTCGGTTTCCTTGTAGGACAGCCACGAAAATACGTTGTTCCCGGGCGCCAGAAGCGCGCCGAGGAAGAAATCGACCTCCTCGTTTACAATCCGACCGTGACCGAGCACCGCCTTCCTCAAAAAATCGTTTGGACCAGTGCTGATTTTGCCTCCGTCAAGCGGGCCGTGATCGGCGTGCGCGGGTGGCATACGGAGCGTTTCTATGCATCGACGTTCGAGCAAACTCCCGATATACTCCGGTTCGTTGAGGAGGAGTCGCTCCGCGTTGCCGCCGGATTGTTGGGGTCGGAGTCAATGGCCAAAGTACTTTGTCTGCCACGCCTGCCGGCATCGGGAGAACTGAAGGACAAAACCATTGAGGTGATTAAGACAACGGGGATTGACGGTGTGGTTTCGTTCCACACGCTGCTCTCTGAACTGATTGATCGCGTTGAAACGCACCGCAATTACGAGAAATCGGATGTCTTGCAGATGATCCGTTTGCTCAAGAACTATGGGTTCTTAAAGGATAGTCAACTGGAGTTGTTTGAGCGCAAGCCGCGCTCCCAGAAACCGTGAGTAACATACAGAAGGAGAAACCATGAGAATCGCGACCCTGACCCTCGTCATAGCCCTGCAGACCAGCCTGCTGTTTGCCGCGTCTTTTCCCACGTCGATCAGCCGCAGTCCTCTCAACGTCCGCACGGTTTCCGATCGCGTCTCGGTCGGTCTCACCTTCGAGGA
Organism: uncultured Victivallales bacterium; assembly: GCA_964497125.1. Taxonomy (GTDB): domain Bacteria; phylum Verrucomicrobiota; class Kiritimatiellia; order UBA8416; family UBA8416; genus CAYLXP01. The sequence continues at coordinate 25,248 of CAZCDU010000056.1, forward strand.
CATCGAACGTGGCATCGACACGGATATTGGTGACAGCGTTCTCAAGGCCGAGTCGCTGAGCCTCTACGTCGGTTATGATATTGAGCCATGGCTTACCGTGTTTGGGTCGGTGGGTGCCGCCGAGGTTGACTCAGAGTCCGGCATTGACACCGACTCAAAGATGAAGGTTTCCGCCGGCGTCAGCGCCTACGTATGGGAAGCGGATATTCTGGCCCCGATCTTCATGGCCGGCCGTCTTTCACTCAAGCCAACCGCTGAGCTGTCACGGTACGAATCTGAGACGGCTGTCGGCGATGTCGAATGGGTTGAGGCCCTCGTAGCCCTGCCGTTTGGCTACGAGCGTTTCGATCGCTATCCGGAAAGCCCCAAGGGCATCGCTACCAGCCTGGCGCTTTATGTGGGCCCTGCGATTTCCTACATGGATGGCTCGGTCGACACGATTGCCGGGAATGTTGACTTTAATCACGATGAGCTTCTGGGCGTCATCGCCGGACTCGATATTTTTCTGGCGCCGAGCGTCTCTCTAGGCGCTGAATTCAGCATTTTCGACGAAACGAGCCTCTCCGCAAGCCTTCGATTCCACCTGTAACGTTGCAGCGGCACAAGAGAAGGACCACTAGGGAAAGGGATGGTACCATGTCTCCGCGCTATGCGCTACTTGGTCTGCTTCTGTGTGTCGGGTGCACCACGAGCATCACGTCCATTCCGTCCGGTGCTCTCATTGAGAACAAGACCCGCAAGACCCACAAGTTCTCAACGGAATTCGATGCCGGCGGCTACCACAGAGTGACGCCATACCGGATGATGAGCATCCCGGGCGACGACCACTTCAGAGTGAAATGGCCTGATGGCATTGTAAGTGAGTGGCAGACACCGAGAAATTGGACCGATACGCTCCTGTTCAAGAAGGAGTCAGCGCCGCAACGGTTTAGCGTTGCCCCCCCAGCCGTCTCAACCCCACGTCCGAGCACATCCACCCCACGCGAACGCCCCCAACGCGATACCCGCCCTCCTGAGGTAACGATCATTTCCCCCGCGGTGACGCCCGGTATGACGACGGCTTCGGAGGCGAAGGATCTGACGATTCGGGGGAGAGCGACCGATGAGAGTGGGGTTTACGAGGTGCTCGTGAACGGGGAAGAGGCGACGCTGACCGCTGGTGGCTATTTCGATGCGACTGTCCTGCTGGCCGTTGGCGCCAACAAGATTGAGATCACGGCCACGGATATCAAGCGGAACGTGCAGAAGGTCTCCTTTACCATTGTTCGCGGGGAACTCCTCCCGGCACCTACCGTTGTGCCACGAACGCCCTAGCCGAGACGTGCGTCCAAGGCTGAAACTTCACGCGCCTTTCCCAGCGCTCCCGGCTCTCTATGTAGCAGGCCAGGGCAATATTTCGGTTCTCTTGTGGGTGCCGATTAGATATTGTTGCGCCTTTCTTCTGATGAAGCGCAACAAAGTGAGATGAATCATGGCTGGTGAATACGTCTATATTCTTGAGAACCTGACGAAGCAGCAGGGCACCAAGACAATTCTGGATGATGTGACGCTGGCGTTCTTTCACGGAGCCAAGATTGGCGTGATTGGCCCTAACGGTTCAGGAAAGAGCAGCCTGCTTCGAATCATGGCAGGCATTGACGCCGAGTATATTGGCTCGGTCCAACGCGCAAAGTCGGCGACGGTTGGCTACCTGGAGCAGGAGCCCCAGCTTGATCCTGACGTAACGGTGCAGGATATCGTCAACGAGGGCGTGGTAACCCAGCAGGCGAAGCTGGATCGCTATGATGAGTTGTGCGGCATGCTGGGCGACGATATGTCCGACGAAGAGCGCGAGACACTCAACGATGAGTTCGATGCGCTGCAGACCGAAATCGATACGCACGACCTATGGGAGTTGGATCACCAGGTTGAGATGGCAATGGATGCTCTACGTCTGCCCGAATCCGACGCCTCGATCCGCGTGCTTTCCGGAGGCGAGAAGCGACGCGTGGCGCTCTGTCGCCTGCTGCTTCAGAATCCTGATATCTTGCTTCTGGATGAACCCACCAACCACCTCGACACTGAGTCTGTTGCCTGGTTGGAGGAGTACCTGAAGCGCTTCACCGGCACGCTGATTGTCGTCACGCATGACCGCTACTTCCTCTCCAACGTTACGGAGTGGATCCTGGAGCTGGATGCGGGGCGGGCCTATCCCTACAAGGGGAACTACGAAGCGTGGCTGGAACAGAAGCAGACCATCGCGGATCGTGCGATGAAGGAAAATGCGTCTCGCAAAAAGCTACTCGAGCAGGAGCTGGCGTGGGTCCGAATGAATGCTTCCAGTCGGCTGACCAAGAACAAGGCGCGACTCAAGCGCTACGAGGAGATGGCTTCGCAGGAATACGATACCCGCGAGGAGCGTCTCACGATTCAGATTCCGCACGGGCGTCGTCTTGGCGACCGCGTGGTCCAGGCATCGGGCCTGACCAAAGCCTACGGTGACCGCGTCCTGATGGAGAACGTCTCGTTCAATCTTCCGAGGGGCGGCATTGTTGGCGTTATCGGAGGCAACGGTGCTGGGAAGACAACGCTTTTCAAAATGATAACCGGAGAAGAAGACCCCACTTCCGGCGACCTTCTGATCGGCGATAGCGTCGACCTTTCTTACGTTGATCAGCTTCGTGACGATCTTGATGGGAACAAGACGGTCTGGGAAGAGATCAGTGGTGGGCAGGAGACGATTGAAGTCGGTGGGCGGGATATGAATAGCCGTGCCTATTGCGCGCGCTTCAATCTCAAGGGCGCTGACCAGCAGAAGAAAGTGGGTACGCTTTCCGGTGGTGAGCGTAACCGCGTGCACCTGGCCAAGCTGCTGAAGCGCGGCGGCAACCTATTGTTGCTGGATGAGCCGTCCAATGATCTGGACATCGCAACGCTGCGATCACTCGAAGATGGTCTGGAGAACTTCGGTGGCTGCGCGGTGGTGATCAGTCATGACCGCTGGTTCCTGGACCGGATCGCCACGCACATTCTCTCGTTTGAAGGCGACAGCGAGGTGATCTGGTTCGAAGGGAACTACCAGACCTACCACGAATGGCGCAGGCAGACGGCCCCTGACAGTGGCCCGCACCGGGTCCGCTATCGCCCGTTGGCGCGGTAGGCAGCGCTTGCTTTCTCACTCGAAACTTGAACTGTTTCCTAAGGTGTTCGGCTCCCCAGTAGGCACCTATCTCCGAGAGGTGCCCCGGCCTACGGCCGGCCGCGCGAAGCGCGGGGTGCATCTCGGAGATATGCACCTACTTGGTTCTCTCCCCGCAGTTTCCGTCATGAATAATCCGGCAGCGGGACGACGCCGGGGGGGGGCTCGCTAGCCTGAAACCTAACCCTCAGTTCCGAATTCTGCAAAGGTGGACCGCGGCGTCCCGACGCGGCCCGAAGATACGGCCTGAAGGCCGAACTACAAACGCCTGCTTCGTGTAGAAACCCGTTCGTAGTTCGGCCTTTAGGCCGCAAATACCCGGAACGCTTCATCCCTGAATGATCCGAGTACACTTGCTGGCTGCGCTGCCCCGTAAAGGGGTGTCGAGCATCGCAGCGGTTGGGGAGGAGCCAGTTGGTGACAACTGGCTCTACAGTAGGTTGTAAACCTAAATGTCGCACGTAGTGGTCCTTGTTCATCTATGAGA
>CAZCDU010000057.1:0-28435 GCA_964497125.1 uncultured Victivallales bacterium
AGCACTTGACTTTTAATCAAGGGGTCCCGGGTTCGAGACCCGGACGGCCTACCATCGCCCATGAAGATACGTAAACGTATTCGCAAGATTCCGGAAGCTCTTCTGGTTCTCTTTGCCAGGGCTTTTCTCCCGCTTCTGTCCCGTCGCGCTATTCTGCGTCTTTCCCGCTTTCTCGGGCTCTGTGCCTATGCCTGTTCCGGGCGGCTGCGTGATGTGGCGGCCGATAACCTGGATCTGGCGTTTGGCGATTCGCTGACGGATGCCCGAAAGCGTGTCATCAATAAGGCCTCGTTCCAGAATTTCTGCCTCGTGCTGCTTGACCTGTTCTGGTTCAACCGCAATACGACCGAACGGCTAGCGAAGTATCTCGTGATTGATGAGTCCTTTCGCTCCTACTTCGAGGGACCTTCAACGATTGTCCTGACCGCCCATATAGGCAACTGGGAGATCATCAATGCCGGATGCGGTGCCAGGGGACGCCCGATGACGTCGATTGCCATGCCGACGAAGAATGCCTTCGCCGATGCAGAGCTGAAGCGGCTACGCGAGAAGACGGGCTCGGAGATCGCGCCACGGTCAGGCGCTATTCGACGAGCCATCAAGGCTCTCCGCGATGGGCGCGGTACGTTTCTCCTGGTTGATCAGAACACGCTGCCCGAAGAGGGTGGGGTGTTCGTTCCCTTCTTCGGTCAACCGGTGCCCGTCACCAAGGCCATGGGGGCGCTCTGGGCAAGGACCGGTGCGCAGATCATGGTGGCCTGGTGTCTTCCCGACGAGAACGGGGTCTATACGATCTACGCCAAACCGCCATTCCCCGATGCCGACGAAGAGAGTTCCAATGAGGAGATCGTGGCTCGCGTGATCCGGGAGCTTGAGGATGTGATTCGTGAGAAACCCAACTACTGGCTCTGGTCCTACAAGCGGTGGCGCTTCTTTCGTGAGACGGACGACCAGGGGCAATTTCCCTTTTACGCGCAATCCTACGAGCAATATGCTAAGTACTTGGGACTGCTGGAACGCCTCCACGCTGCGCGTGGCGAAGAAAAGGTGGCAGCGCAGGAAGCGGTGCGATTGGAAGAAGAGAGAACGCCCAAACGTCAGAAACGAAGGAGTCGGCGATGAAGATTGGTGTTGTCGGGGGGAGTGGGCTGTACGATATCGATGGCCTGGAGTCTATGGAAGCCGTTGCTATTGATACGCCATTCGGCACACCTTCAGATCCCTATATGCATGGAACGCTGGCCGGTCATGACGTCTATTTCCTGCCGCGCCACGGCAAGGGGCATCGCATCATGCCATCGGAAATCAACCACCGGGCCAACATCTTCGGATTCAAACTCCTGGGTGTGGAGTGCGTTCTCTCCATCAGCGCCGTAGGAAGTCTTCGTGAAGAGTTGCGGCCACGCGATATCGTGCTTCCGGACCAGTACTTTGATAGAACCAAGAAATCACTGGAGCATACCTTCTTCGGGGATGGCGTTGTCGGTCATGTCGGTTTTGGTGAACCCACATGCCCGGTGCTGCGCAAGACGATCGCGGATGCTGCGCGGCGTGTGCTGGCTCGTCAGGAGCCCAAATCCGATGTTCGGATTGATGAGCGTGGCACCTACGTCAACATGGAAGGCCCGGCCTTTTCCACAAAAGCCGAGTCTAATGCCTATCGCCAACTTGGGTTTGATATCATCGGGATGACATCCCTGCCCGAGGCGAAGCTCTGCCGTGAAGCAGAGCTTTGCTACCAGGCGATGGCCATGGTGACGGACTACGACTGCTGGCATGAGTCCGAAGAGGATGTATCCGTGGAGATGGTTCTTAGTCACCTCCTGGCAAATTCGGCCCTGGCCAAGGCCATCCTGGTAGAGCTGATCCCCGCAATTCCTGAAGGGCGTGGCTGTGGTTGTGGGCACGCGCTTGCCTCCGCGCTCATGACGGAGAGGGATGCGGCACCCGAGGCCACCAAGCAGAAGCTGGCCCCGATCATCGGGAAGTACATGGGCTAGATGCTGGGGACTGGATGCTGGAAGAGGGAAGGGCAAAGCGTGACCACCTTTACTGCCGCGGCCATTCGACCTGCCGTTCTATCCGTCCTGTCTCGCTTTGGCGGAATGGCCTCGGCTGGGGTTTCGCATGCTCTTGATATCGTTTACCCGCGGGTTTGCGCTGGGTGCGGTGGTGTGCCGGAAGGGCGCGGCATGCACCTGTGCTGGGATTGCCTGAGCGATGCTGTCTTTGTGAGAGATCCTTTCTGCTCACGCTGTGGCGATCCGGTTGATGGTGCTGTGCACCACGATTTCAACTGCTCCTGGTGTCGCCGGACACGTCCTTCCTTTGATCTGGCCCGCTCTGCAATTCGCTTTCGGGGTTCAATGAAGCAGGTGATGCATGCGTTCAAGTACGAACGGGCCTGTCACCTGGCCGGTGATCTAGGAGGCCTGTTGGCCGGGTGTGTTCGGGCGCACTATGCCGGTGTGCCATTCGATGGCGTCGCCTATGTTCCGCTACATCCCAGGAAGGGCCGGGAGCGCAGCTACAACCAGGCCCGTCTCCTGGCGGTGAGTGCAGCGAGAAAGCTCGGGGTGCCTGTTGAGCATCGTTGCCTGCGTCGTGTGCGGGCAACGACGACACAGACCCGCCTCAGCGCAGAGGAGCGTAAGGCAAATGTACGGGGTGCATTCCAGGCCATCTCTCCAGAGTGGCTCGATGGTCGCCGCATTCTGCTTGTCGATGATGTTATGACAACGGGCGCCACCGTTAATGAATGCGCCAAAGTACTGATGGCTTCCGGTGCGTGCAGTGTGCATGTTGTTACGGTGGCTCGGGGGTGAGGCGTAAAGCTGAAATGGGGAAAGCTGAAAACTGAAATAGGAGCAACCCTTTCTGCTATTCCGTCTTTCTCACTCAGTCGTACCGGCCATGGCGTTGGATGGTGGCCATGAGGAGGCGCATGCCGGTGAGGCGGCTGCCGTTGTTGATGGAGCCGGCGGTGGAGAAGTTAAGGCCACGTTTTTCGCGGGCCTGGGCGAAGTCGCGCAGAAACTCGGCAACCATGTTGGCCTCCTCATTCCGGCTGTAGGTGAAGGGGGCTAGCTGTCCATCAATCACGGCGTTGGGGCAGTGCTCGCGGATTTCGGATACGGTGAGTGTCGGTCCGAAGTTTGTGCCTTTGAGATCGACCTCGCCCAGGAGCGGCAGTAGGTGTGCCATATCGGAGTCGCTATGCTGGAAACGATGGTCTTCGGGGTTGGCGGCATAGGTGCTGAAGACGGCACGGTGAATGGGCATTGCGAAGGCTTCGTACATGTCCGGGTTGAAAAGACAACAGTTGTCATCGGCCCATGACCATCCACGCCGTGCGGTTTCGGGCGTGAAGCCGGCCTCCTCATCGAGCACCTTTGCCCGCGCAAGGATTGCCCGACCGACTACATCGCTATAGCGCGAGAACAGCTTCGGATCGTCGAAATAGAGCAGCAGCATGTTCTCCGGCCCGTAGATGGAGCAGGCAAACGTACATGGCCCGCGCTGGCCACGATAGAGCGGTACGTTCTTTCCAAGGGCGGTGAGGCGCGCCTTCTCTTCATCCCAGTTCTCGGGAAGCATAAAGTCACGCAGGTTCTCGAGACGCGCTTCAACGCGATCAAGAAGTGCGACGAGCTCTTCAGGTGTGTTGGCCGCTTGCTTCAGCCACCAGCTTCCCGCCTTCCCGCCTTCCCACACGTTCTCCCCTTCGAAGATGTCGTGCAGCCCTTTGATTTCCGGCCACTTCATCTCGGGGGCAGGGCGGGATTCCGGAACGAGGCGACGGCCGACGATCTCCTCAGCTTTGTCGTTGTAACGGCGCGATAGATCCAGTGCCCATTCCGCGTCTTCATACTGGAATCGCCACCAGTCCTGTCCGATGCCAAGCTCATCAAAGATGCACTCCCAGTTGCAGATGGCGCCAAAGGCAGGCTGAGGGGCGTTGTCAGAGAAGGGAGCCTTGCGTGCTTCTTCCTGGTCCGTCCAGAACTGATCCAGGTCAACAGGCGCCAACCCGTCGTTTGCCGCGGTTTCCGCAAGGAGCTGATCTACCTTCGTCTTGTCCTCGATCGATAGCTGGTCGTAAGCGCCCATGATGTACCTCCTCTTGTTGGTGATTGACAATAGTATGATCTGAATGGCAAACAATAAATGGACATGCTTGATCAACAGTTATCCACAATTGATACCATCGGCTATATTCAGTCTTCTCCGGCTGAGCAGATGCCATCGTTGCTGGATATCACGCTGAATCAGGATGCGTACAAGTTTGAGCTTATGACGGCGCACCTCTGGGAGAAGCACGTTGCGTCGCGTGTCGGGCGTCCAGTCCACCATCACGATGTCTACCACCTGGTCCTTTATGTTGGTGGCGAAGGTTCCTTCAATCTCAACGGTGTCTGCTATTCGGCGCAACGCGGCCGCCTGGTGCTCGTGTCACCACATCAACCCCATAGCTTCGCCCCCGGGGAGGGGTGGGTCGTTTACCATGAGGTGACGTTTGCCTTGAGATCCGCTCGTGCCGCGTTCACGGGGACGCTGGCGGACGTGCTGTCGCACTACACAGGTCGCAGCGGGACGGTAGAGGCAATACAGGATCTTGATGCATCGACCTTTGGCGTGCTTAAGGGGCAGATGGAACAGTTCGTCACGGAGGTAAAGGCGTCTCCGGTCAACTGGTTCTCAGTCTGCCGGCTGATGATTGACTTCCTTGGACAGGTTGCTGCTCTGAGTATTGACTCGGTGGCTGATGCTGTCTTCCCCGCGCTTGAGGTTCGCGCGCGTGCTTATGTGGCGGCGAATCTCAGCAACCCGAAGTTGTCACTCAGGGGGATGGCGGACGATCTTAACGTCTCCCCCGAGCATCTCTGTCGGCACATGAGGAAGAAGATGGGAATGGCGCCCATGACCTACCGGAACCATCTTCGCGCGCAGGCAGCACGCAATCTTCTGCGAAGCACAAACCTGCCGTGCAAAGCGATCGCAAGTCGATTAGGCTATAGTGACCTCTATGCATTCTCGAAGGCCTACTACCGCATTACAGGGAGGCGGCCATCGAGCGAGAGGAATAGCGGCGCCGCCACATGACGGTGATGATGAAGAAGGGTTGGGGCGAGGATTGAAACAGGAAGACCGAACAGCGTTGGATGTCGCGCTGGCGCGGCTATATAGCCGGCGTCAGTTTGGTATCAAACTGGGCTTGGCGCCGGTGCAGCGGATGTGTGAGCTGCTGGGGCATCCGGAGCAGCAGTATGGTGTCATTCATGTGGCGGGAACAAACGGCAAGGGCTCGGTAAGCGCCACGATTTCCTCGATCCTGCAATCGGCCGGTTTGAGTGTTGGTCTCTACACGTCGCCGCATTTGGTCCGGTTCAATGAGCGATTCCGCGTGAACGGGAAGTCGCTGTCCGATGCAGATCTGGTTGACGCCCTGGCAGTCTGCGAACAGGCGGCCGATACGGTTCGGGAAGAGCAGGAGCATGAAGCCACGTTCTTCGAGATCACAACCGTTCTGGCGTTCGAGTGTTTTCGCAGAGCCGGCGTTAAGGTGGCGGTGATCGAGACCGGACTGGGTGGACGGCTGGATGCCACCAACGTGGTCACGCCGGTGTTGAGCGTGATTACGAGTATTGCCAGGGACCACGCCGCGCACCTTGGTGACACGCTTGAGGAGATTGCCGGCGAGAAAGCCGGCATTATCAAGAAGGGCCGGCCCGTTGTGTCGGCTCCGCAGGAAGCGTCTGCCGGTGACGTGCTTCGCAAGGTGGCGATTTCGAAGTCGGCGCCATTCATCAGCACACTTGACGCGGTAGAGATTCAGCGGGTCTCGGGGGATCTCAGCGGGCAGAAAATCCGGTTTGAGACGGCGGATGGCGTTGCGGGTACAGTACAGTATCCATTGCTGGGCGATCACCAGCTTGAGAACCTGGGGGTTGCGATTGCCGCCACGGAACAGTTCTTCAGTATCCTGGGAGTTCCTCTTGAGGGTGATGTCGTGAAAGCAGGGGTCCGGCAGGTCAGCTGGTGTGGACGCTTTCAGCTATTGAAGGAGTCCCCCGTCATGATTGCCGATGCGGCGCACAACCCGGCGGGTGCCGATGCCCTTGTGGCCACGCTCAAGCGAAATGGGATTAAGCACGCCGGCGTTGTCCTCGGAGTATGCGATGACAAGGACGCGGAGGGCGTTGTTCGGCGACTTGCCGCCATGGCCAGCCGCGTCTGGGTGGTCCCCATTCCCAACGAGCGAAGCATGCCGACCGAGAAACTCGTCCGGCTCGTGCGTAGCTTCGATGTTGATGTTTCTTCGGCCACGCTGGATGCGGGGATAGAGGCTGCCGAAGCATGGGCCCTGGAGCGGGATTTGCCACTGGTGATTACGGGGTCGATCTTCCTGCTGGGAGCGGTGTTGCCGCGGTACGGGATTGACGTCTAAAAGGGCTTGAACTCGGTCTGGGGCTGCGATATGGTTCCGCACGTTCTATCCAGAACAGGCTCGGGTGGTGAAATGGCAGACACGCCAGCTTGAGGGGCTGGTGGGGGCAACCCCGTGGAGGTTCGAGTCCTCTCCCGAGCACCATCCTTCGCTCTGCGCTCCTTCGGAGCTTGAGCTACGGATGGCAAGCCAGCCTTCGCCGCCGGCCGTTCCTTTCTACGCGGGTCACCACCATTACGTGGGGCAACCACTCCTTCGCCTGAGCACACATTGCTGTCGCCGTAGGCTACGAGAGACACGGGTTTCCCGGTAGCAGATGACGCGAATGATAGGCGGGAAGGTTTACCGCCCTACGCGAGACGCGAACTTGCTGGAAGACGTGTGAGGTCTCAAGTCAGACTTTCTTCCGTTCGGTCTTGCGTGGGCACAAAAAAAGAGACGTGCCGAAGCACGCCTCTTTTTTTTGAGTCATATCATGCGCCGAAGCGCACGGTATGTCTACCAGCGACCACCGCCGCCGCCACCGCCGCCGTAGCCACCGCCGCCGCCACGGCCACCGCCGCCGCCACCACGGTCATTGTTACGAGGCTTGGGCTGGGATTCGTTGACACGCAGGTTGCGGCCCATGAATTCCTGTTCGTTCAATGCGCCGATAGCAGCGTTTGCTTCAGCACTGTCCGGCATCTCAACGAAACCGAAACCACGGGAGCGTCCAGAGAACTTGTCGATGATGACGCGTGCCGAAGACACGTTGCCATACTGACCGAATAATTCCTGCAGGCTCTGATCGTCTGTCTCATAGGACAGGTTTCCAACGTAGATATCCATGATATCTCCTTCTTCGTGTCATGCTCTCTCAGTCTCCGATCACAGCATCATGACACACCATGCGACGGGTCGGGGTCGGTCTATTCCTTTGACCTGCCGCGGACTATGATCTTAACCGCGGCTAAATACCAGCACTTTTTTTGCTATTTTTCGCTATTCTTTGAACTCCCCGACGAGCGCAGAAATGCTCGACTTGGCATCACCGAGCAGCATGCGCGTGTTCGGCGCGAAGAATAGGGGATTGTCGACTCCCGCAAAGCCAGCCTTGAGGCTGCGTTTGAGAACGATGCAAACGCGTGCTTTGTCCACGTCTATAATGGGCATACCATAGAGCGCCGTGCCTTCCGTCCGTGCCGACGGATTGACGACGTCGTTCGCTCCAATGACAACAGCAACGTCAACGTTGGGAATGATCGGGTTCACGTCCTGGGGTTCAACGAGCTGCTCGTAAGGCACATCGGCCTCAGCGAGAAGCACGTTCATGTGTCCCGGCATGCGGCCTGCGACGGGGTGTACGCAGTACTGCACTTCGCAGCCGTTCTCTTCCAGGAGATCGCCCAGCTCACGCACGACGTGCTGTGCCTGTGCAACGGCCATGCCATATCCTGGCACAAAGACCACGGATGAAGCGGCTTCCAGCATGAGGTACGCATCAGAAGCGACCACGGTCTTCGCCTCTCCGCCCGTGAAGGTGTCGCCGCCACCCGAGGTGGCTCCGACGCCGGCGAACATCACGTTTGCCAGGGAGCGATTCATCGCCTTGCACATGATGTTCGTGAGAATCAATCCGCTGGCGCCAACAAGTGAGCCAGCCACGATCAGCACGTTGTTCATGATCACGAACCCGGCCGCACAGGCCGCTAAGCCCGAGTAGCTGTTGAGCAGCGCAATCACGACGGGCATATCGGCGCCACCGATGGGGATGGTCACCAGAACACCGAGGATCATGGATACGACAACCAGGCCAATGAACGTGGCGTAGGATGAGGCCGGGTTCAGACAGATGAGCACTGCTCCCGCGATCCCGAGAAGTAGGATAGCTCCATTGACGAGCTGCTGCCCTTTGAAGAGGACAGGCTTGCCGTCCATCTTCTCTGCCAGTTTCGCATAGGCAATCATACTGCCGGAGAACGTGACGCCGCCGATCAACACGGTCAGGGCGATCGCTACCAGGGTGAAGAGACTGGCCGCTTCGCCACTGACGATTCGGTGGTACTCGGCCCATCCCACCAGCAGACTGGCAAGGCCGCCGAATCCATTGAAGAGTCCGACCATCTCCGGCATCGAGGTCATCTTCACCAGGCGCGCGGCCGCGGCTCCGATGAGTGAGCCAATGATGGCACCAATGCCGATCCACTTCAGGTCAAGCTCCGCGCTGATAAGCGTCGCGACAACGGCGATTAGCATACCGACGGCAGAGACCATGTTCCCCCGGCGGGCCGTGTTCGCCTTGCCCAGCATCTTCAATCCGTAGATGAAGAAGACGGAAGCGGCGATGTACATATAGTTAGGAAGGCTTTCCATGGCTATTTGCCCTCCTTCTTCTGCTTGAACATACCCAGCATGCGATCAGTAACAAGGTAGCCGCCTACCACGTTGATCATCGCTAGCGCGACGGCCAGCGTGCCCAGCACGATCATGGCCGTCTCATTGGTATTCTTGACGGCCAGCGCCAACAGGGCTCCAACAATGGAGATCCCGGAGATCGCGTTGGAGCCAGACATTAACGGGGTGTGAAGCTGTGAAGGAACTTTGGCAATCAGCTCAACACCCAGAAAAATCGCCAACACAAAGACAAAAACGAGGAGTCCAATACTTTCCATGATTACGCCATCCGTTCTTTAATGGGCTTACTTACTACTTCGCCATCGTATGTCAGGAGTGAACCTTCAATAATCTCGTCTTCCCTATTGAGGTTGAACTGCTTTGCTTCAGAATCCCAGAAATGCTCGACCAGGTTTGTCAAGTTAGACGCATACATCTCACTGGCGTGCAGAGGCACTTGGCCAGCCAGGTTTTCTGCACCAACGATGGTGACGCCGTTGATGTCGACATCCTGTCCGGCAACAGAGCCCTCAACGTTGCCACCGCTCTCGGCAGCCATGTCGATGATGACGCTGCCCGGCTTCATGCCCTGGACCATCTCTGCTGTCAGAATGCGCGGGGCAGGGCGGCCGAATAGCTGGGCCGTGGTGATGACGATGTCGGCCTGCGCACAGGCCTTTGCCATGGCTTGGCGCTGGATCTCCAGCTGTTCCTCGGTGAGCTGTTTGGCATATCCGCCGTCGGTCTGGCCGGTGTCGCCCAGGTCTACTTTCAGGAAACGGGCTCCCAGGGACTGTACTTGCTCTTCCACCACCGGACGCGTATCAAAGGCCTCTACGCGGGCACCAAGTCGCTTGGCCGTTGCGATCGCCTGCAGGCCCGCAACACCGGCACCAATAATGAATACCTTGGCGGGGGAGAGCGTACCGGCCGGTGTCATCATCATGGGGACGATCTTATCCAACTTGCCAACGGCAAGCAGAACAGCCACGTACCCGGCCAGGTTAGCCTGTGAACTGAGCGAATCCATCTTCTGGGCCAGCGTTGTGCGGGGGATCATCTCAATACAGATCGCGCTTACCTTGGCGTCGGCCAGCTTCTTCACGCGGTCGAGATTCGTGAATGGCTCCAGGTAGCTGACGAGAGTTGCGCCCTCTTTCATGCCGCTGATTTCGTCATCCGACGGTGGACGCAGACGTAGTACCATATCTGCTGCGCCTAGCGAGGCCTTCGGATCGGAGGAGACGGTTACGCCCACCTTGGTGTAGTCCGCATCGGAGAAATTGACTGATTCGCCAAGACCACTCTCAATCTCAACGTCCGCACCGAGCTCAACAAGCTTCGCGGCCTTGCCCGGTATCATGGGCACCCGCGTCTCGCCGGGGCTCGACTCTTTAGGTAGAAACAGCTTCATGTTACGGCCTCCTATGATGACGAAATGCTACTAATTTGATCGCATTAAACAACAATGCGATCGCCGCGTCAATAGGGGAGTGCTGTTTTTTAGGGCAGAGATCTGAATTCTAACGAATCCAGCTACAGGGGAGGGGGGTAGGACGCGCTTCCGCGGAGCAAAGCGGAGGGGAGCGTGTGCGGTCCAGGGCGCCACAGGCTCCCTCCCTTTGGTCGGGAAGCCTGTCCTACAACGCGTAAGGGCTGGCGAATTATGCCAGCAGCTCGTTGATTGAAGCGGCCGCACGCCGGCCTTCGCCCATGGCCAGGATCACGGTTGCGGCGCCCAGGACGATGTCACCGCCAGCGTAGACGCGGTCCATGGTTGTCTTGCCGTCATCATCGACGGTGATATTGCCCCAGCGATTGGTTTCAATTTCCGGGGTTGTCTGCTTGATGAGCGGGTTGGAATCGTTGCCAATGGCGACAATGACGCAGTCCACGTCGATATCGAACTCACTTCCCTCGATGGGAACTGGCCGTCTGCGGCCGGAATCATCGGGTTCGCCGAGCTCATAGCGCAGGCACGTAAGTGTCGTGACCCGGCCATATTGATCGCCCTGGGCGGCAATGGCGTTCTCCAGGATGTGGAAGTTGACGCCTTCCTCTTTGGCGTGGGCGATCTCTTCAATACGGGCCGGCATCTCTTTTTCCGTCCGGCGATAGACAAGATGCACCTCTTCAGCTCCCATTCGTACTGCACAGCGCGCCGCATCCATGGCGACATTTCCGCCCCCAAGGACGACGGTGCATTTGGAAGGAAGGACAGGGGTATCCGCATTTTCCGTGTCAAAGGCACGCATCAGGTTCACGCGCGTCAGGTATTCGTTCGCGGAGTATACACCGACGAGGTTCTCGCCAGGAATGCTCATAAACTTCGGAAGTCCGGCGCCGGTTCCAACAAAAACGGCGTCGAATCCATCCTGCTCAAGCAGGTCGGCAAGTTTGCGGGTGCGGCCGACGACGAAGTTAGTACGGATCTCGATGCCCATGCTGCGCAGCGTGCTGATCTCCTGCTGGACGATGGCTTTGGGGAGACGAAACTCCGGAATGCCGTACATCATAACGCCGCCAGGCTTGTGAAAGGCCTCGAAGACGGTTACGGCGTGGCCCTCGCGACGCACATCGGCGGCGACCGTAATGCTCGCCGGGCCACTACCAATCACGGCAACCTTCTTCCCCGTTTCGGGTTTCACTTCGGGAATGTCAATGACGCCGGCTTCACGCTCGTAGTCAGCCGCGAATCGCTCAAGCCGCCCAATGGCAACCGAGGCCTCGACGTCCTTGAGTACCTTGCCAACCGTACACTCCAGCTGGCACTGGACTTCCTGGGGGCAAACCCGTCCGCAGATTGCCGGCAACAGGCTGTTTTCCTTGATAACATCAGCGGCGTGCTTGAATTCCTTGTTGGCCATCGCATCGATGAAGCGCGGAATATCGATTGCAACCGGGCAACCTTTCACGCAGGGCGCATTCTTGCACTGCAAGCAGCGAATCGCTTCGACCTGGGCCTGTTCGGGCGTGTAGCCAAGCGCCACCTCGTCCATGTTGCCGACGCGCTCCGCTGCGGGTTGGGCCGGCATGGGCTGAGCCGGGATGGCCATGCGATCCTTGGCCTTGAGAGGTGTCTCGCGCTGCAGAACCGCATCGAGAGCGGCCTTTGCTTCCGTTGAGATCTGGTCGTAATCGAGTTCCATGAGAAGATCTCCTATGCGTTGTCGCCCGGGGTTGCATCCAGTTCGCGTGCCTTGCCTTCCAGGCGGCAGGCATCGTGGGCCTCCTTTTCCTGGTCTTTGTAGGCGCTTAGCCGCTGAATCATATTATCAAAATCGACGAGGTGGCCGTCAAACTCCGGGCCATCGACACAGACAAACTTGGTTTCATCACCAACCGTGACGCGGCATCCGCCGCACATGCCCGTACCATCAATCATGATCGTGTTGAGGGAGACCACGGTGTGCACGCCGTAGGGGCGGGTTGTCTCCGCGCAGAACTTCATCATGACAGGCGGCCCGATCGCGACCACCATGCCGGGTTGAGGGTCACGCTCACAGCATTCCTTGAGCGGTTCGGTTACAAGCGCTTTGCGGCCGTACGAGCCGTCATCCGTGCAGACAATGAACTCATCCGCGATGGCCTTCATTTCGTCTTCCAGGATCAGCAGGTCTTTGCTGCGAGCCCCGATGATCGTGATGACGCGATTGCCTGCCTCCTTGAGGCCCTTGGCGATGGGATGCAGCGGGGCGACACCGATGCCGCCTCCGACGCAGACGACCGTCCCGAAATTCTCGATATGGGTCGGTTGGCCGAGGGGTCCAAGCAGGTTAGCGATCGAGTCGCCTTCATTCAGGCAGGCAAGGTCCTGCGTCGTCTTACCGACGGCCTGGAAGATCAACGTGATCCAACCTTCGTCTGCATTGGCATCAGCAATCGTCAGGGGAATGCGTTCGCCGAAATTGGTATCAAGCTGGACAATAACAAACTGCCCGGGCTTGCGCTCACGGGCAATGTGCGGGGTGTTGACGCGGACCTGGTACACGCCCTCAGATAGCTGCCGTTTCTGGATAATCTCGTTCATGCCTGCTCCCATAAAGTATGAAGCAGGAATGTATACAGGAAGGCCCGCAATGGGGCAAGCGGTAAGGGGCTGATAGCGAGATCTGAATTCTCACGAATTCAGCTATATGGGGGAGGGAGGCTGTGGATCTGAATTCTCACGAATCCAGCTACATGAGGGAGGAAGGCTGTGGCTTCAGCGCACGTCAGTGGCGGGGCAGTAGGTGGTGCGCGAAAAGAGTTCGGGGCAGGAAGCGTGGTGCCTCCTGCCCCGAACGTGTGTGCTTTGGTGGTGGGGTTAGTTTGCTTTCTTGACCGGATTACCGGCGTCTACCCAGGCGTTGATGCCGTCGGGGTACTTGACGACATTCTTGTAGCCCAGGTCTACCAGTTTGTGTGCAAGCGCGGCGCTGGCAGGGCACTTGGTGCTTGTGCAGTAGGCCACGATCTTCGCGTCCTTGTTCGGAAGCGCTTTGGCAATTGCCTCATCGCTTGAATTCGCTGCAAGCTGCTGTGCACTGCCGATGCGACGACCGTCGTCATACTTGCCAGAACGGGCATCCACGAGGGTGACCTTCTCGTCCGACGCCAGAAGGGCCTTCAAGCCATCCGTGCCGATAAGGGCATAACCATGATCGGCGGCAGCCTTCTTGGATGGGCAGCATGCCTTGGCAGCCTTGCCGCACTTCGATTTGCCGCAGGTTGCCTTGGCTTTTGCGCTGCACGCGGATTTCGCTGACTTGGTGCAAGCGGCCTTTTCTGCCTTGCTACACGCGGCTGCCGGGCATGCTGACGCTTTCGGTTTGGGTGCCGCGCATCCACAGCTCGCACACGCCGACGCGCTCATCGCAGCCCCTGTCAGGAAAACCGCTACCAGACTTACTGTTTGCTTTATCATTGCTTTCGTCTCCCTTTTTCTAACTTTGGACCGCCTGCCAGGTACTCCGTTTCGCTGGACGGCTGTCCCTCCACACCATTTCACCCGGTGCAACTCGCACCCAGCTTCTGTTATGGATCGAACCATTGACCAGAACCTTACAGCTGATATGCAGAAAGTCAAAAGAAGAGTGGGGATGAATGCGGAAATCGGAATGCGGATGGCAGAACAGCTGGTGCTGGATTACTCATGGGTGAAACGTCCTGGTGTTTACGGCCTGAAAGCCGAACTACGAACGGGTTTCTACACGAGGCAGGCGTTTGTAGTTCGGCCTTCAGGCCGTATCTTCAGGCAGGGAAGTCTCAGACTAGCGGGGCCACCGAGTAGACTCGGCTTATTCAAGGGCGGAAACTTTGCAAGGGGAAAGGTGGACGCCACGGTCCACCCCAACAAGGTCAACGATATGAGGAAGTGTCAGGCTAGTAAGCACCGCTGTTAGTTGTTGTGTCGCAATAGTCCTGTTTCTTTGGCGCATATTCTCTCTATGCGCGACCTCGCGTTGGTATGTATTATATAAGGTCAATTTGACAACCAACTGAGAAGCCAATCGCACTCTACTAGGGAAACCGTGGCCCATGACTAGAAACGTCGTCTTTCTGGCCCTGCTGTTCGTTCTCTCCGTGTCCGTTCGCGCGGCTGAGATGTCGGCGAGTACGAATGCTCCTGCGATTGATGGCGCTGATATCGCCAACTACGGGGTCTCGAACGGGACTGACAAGTGGTGGTGGGGCGAGAATGATGCGGCCGGGACCGCGAAGGGGCAGACCTTCACCACGGGCGACCTGAAGGTTATGTTGAAGGCGATTACCTACCAAGTCGCGGATACTCAGAAGGCAGAGCCCACCAAGACTTACGCCATCCGGGTGGGATCTCTTTTCGGCAACGTCTTCACGGAACTGCACTCCGAGACAGCGACCCAGACATTCACCTGGAATTCGAGCGAGTACATGACCTGGCGCCTGGAAACGCCGGTATTGCTTGAAGCCAACACGCGCTACGGTATCGATGTCGGCCTCACCCACAGCACGACGGGCTGGCGGACCGGCATTCCCTACATCCAGATGACGGCCAACGTATACTCAGGCGGTTCTCGCTATACCAGCGGCCGGGGCGGCATAGGTGATCCGCTGGTGACGATTGACGGCAACCGTGACCGGATCTTCCACCTCGACCTCGAGTATCTGCCGCATGGCTTCCAGCTCATTTTCGAATAGGACGAATGCCATGAACAAGACACTCATGCTCTCTCTCTTGCTTATGGCGGGGACGGTTTCTGCCGACGTGATCATTAACGAATTCATGGCTCGCAATCGTGGCGCCCACGTGAATGCGGCCGGCGATGACCGCGCCGATTGGATTGAGCTGCACAACAACGGCGGGCTCCCCCAGGAGCTAATGGGCTGGCATCTTACTGATGATCCGTTCGATCTCGCCAAGTGGCAGTTCCCGGCTACCACGATCCCGGCCGGTGGCTATCTGCTGATCTACGCTGATAAGGCAACGAACTCGGTGATCTCCGGTGAGCTGCACGCCAATTTTGCCCTGAGCACCGATGGAGAGACTCTCGCCCTGGTTGCCGCCGACAGCAACACGGTGGTCGATGCCATCACCACGTTTGAATACAGTCCGGGACTGTTCGGGTTTCCGCCGCAGACGGAGAACATCTCGTATGGCCGCAATGCCACGAATGGCATGAGCTACTTTGACCCTTCAACACCGGACGCGGTCAACGCCGGTGGCGCGGCCGACTTCGTGGCGGACACCAAGTTCAGCCACGATCGCGGGTTCTACACCAATGCCTTCGACCTCACCATTGCCAGCCGCACCCCGGGAGCACAGATCTACTACACCACCAATGGTAGCGCCCCGGACACCAGCAGCACGCTGTTCACCGGCCCCATTACCATTGGGGAAACGACGTGCATCCGCGCTCGTGCTTACAGGACGGGGCTGTATCCCACGGATATTGATACCCAGACCTATATCTTTGTCGCGGATGTCGTTCACCAGAGCCCGGTCAACAACGAGCCGCCAACGCCCGAATGGCCTTCGTTCAATATTAATGGGCAGTCGATGCAGTATGGCATGGATGCAGACATCACTCACCATGCGGATTACACCAACCTGATCGACGATGCGTTGCTTGCGCTTCCCACAATCTCGCTGGTGACCCCGCTGGAGAATCTTTTCGATCCGTCGGTCGGCATCTATGTCAATGCCGATAAGGAGGGCGATCCCTGGGAGCGTGTCACATCGGTGGAGCTCCTGAACCCCGATGGGTCGAAGGGGTTCCAGGAAGATGCCGGCCTCCGCATTCGTGGCGGCGCGAGCCGGAGTGACGGGAATCCGAAGCACGCGTTCCGCCTGCGCTTCCGTCGCGCTTACGGTGCCTCCCGGCTCAACTTCAAGATGTTTGGCGAGGACGGCGCCGATTCATTCAATGGGGTCGACCTCCGCTGTTCGCAGACCCCATCCTGGAATTTCAATTCTCCGGAGAAGAGTACGTTTGTGCGCGACTTGTTCTCGCGCGACATGCAGTTAGCCTGTGGGCAGCCGTCAACCCGTGGTGAGCACTATCACCTCTATATTAACGGGGTCTATTGGGGCATGTACGAGACCCAGGAGAATGTCGAAGGTGACTATGCGGAGGACTACTTCGGAGGTGATGAAGAAGACTATGACATCATCGAGAAGAAGAAACACGGCTACAAGATTGATGGTACCGTCAACGCATACTCCAATCTCTGGAGTATCACGATGGATGGCTACGGAAGCCATTCCAACTACTATCGTGCCCAGGGCCTTGAGGCCGATGGGGTAACACCCAGCGCCGTGCATCCCAAGCTACTCGATCTCGAGAACCTGATGGACTACATGCTGATCACATTCTATACGGGCGAGAAAGATGGTCCGGCATCGGTGTGGGCGACGGTGAACAACTACGTTGCCGTGATCAACCGCGAGAAGCCGGACGGCCTCAAACATTTTGAGTACGATTCAGAATGGAGCCTGGGCATCGGTGTTGAGAATGTCGTGGGTCCGATAAATCGATCCAAATGGGCCGAGCTGGACCACTTCAACGGACACTTCCTGCACCAGGAGCTTGTTGACAACGCCGAGTACCTCGTGTCGTTTGGTGACCGGGCTCACAAACGCTTCTATAACGACGGCGTCATGACGACGAGCAATGCGATCGCGCTCCTGATGACGCGTGTTGATGAGATCGACGTAGCCGTGATCGCGGAATCCGCGCGTTGGGGCGATGCTCTCAATGATGTCCTGCCTCATACGCGGAACGATCACTGGGTGCCGGCGGTTAATTCGGCGGTGAGCTGGATGCAGAACCGGACTCAGACCGTGATCAGTCAGCTCCGCGGTGCCGGGTGGTACCCCAGTCTCGACGCACCTGTCTTCAGTCAGCACGGGGGGGAGTTCCCGCAAGGCTTTACGCTCAGCATGACCGGTCCCGGCACAATCTACTACACGCTCGACGGAACAGATCCGCGCCAGATTCTGACAGGCGCCGTGCAGGGAATGCCATACACCAGCCCGGTACCGCTGACGCACGGCGTGGTCGTCAAGGCACGCTCCATGACCAGCACGAATGACTGGAGTGCACTTAACGAGGCCTTCTTCGTGGCCGATGCCACCAACACGTTGCGGATTTCCGAGATCATGTATAATCCGCGCAAGCCCACCGGCGTGGAAACCAACAACGGTGCGACGCGATCCGACTTTGAGTTCGTCGAGATTCATAACGCGGGCCCGACCCCGATAGGGCTGGCCGGGCTCGAATTGCGCGGGCACCTGAGTAAAGGGGTCTCCTTCGATTTCACGGGCAGCGACGTCCTAAGCGTGCCGCCGCTCGGTCACGTCGTGGTGGTTGGCGATGCCGCCGCCTTTTCGCAGCGCTACAGTACGAACGGCATGCGTATTGCCGGAACGTTCTCCGGTAATCTTGATGATGCCGGTGACAGCCTGGAGCTGGTGACATCGCAGGGCGAGGTGCTTGCCGATTTCAGTTACGGCGACGGCCGGGACTGGCCGGTTCTCGCCGATGGGGCAGGGCACTCGCTTGTGGCCATGCTGACCGGCGACCAGACAGGCGATGCCGTAGAGTTCGGCCCTAACTGGCGATCGAGCACCTATCTTGACGGTTCGCCGGGAGTTGCCGATCCGGATCCGTTCAGCACCATACGCCTCAATGAGATTGAAGCCCACACCGACTACGACAATCCCACGCCGCCGTATGATGAGTACGACTCCAATGACGGCATTGAAATCTACAACACGACAGCCGGAGCGTTTTCGCTGTCGGATTGGTACCTCAGTGACGACGCGGGCGATCTCAAGAAGTGGGAGATTCCCGGGTCCACGGTCATCGCAGGCAACGGCTGGCACTGGTTCGCCGAGGTGGATGACTTCCATAGCCCGATCACTTCTGGTTTTGGCATCAACAAGGCAGGCGAGACGATTTATCTCTCGCACTTGCCGGGCACCGCTGCTGACCGCGTTGCCGATGCGGTGGTGTTAAAAGCCCAGGCCAATGGCGCAGGATGGGGCCGCATCACGGATGGTAGCGGCTACTGGCAAACCTGTGTGCCAACCCGTGCTGCGTCGAATACGCGGGCAGCCGTGGGGCTGGTCATCAACGAGGTGATGTACCATCCCGCACCGACCTCGGCGAATCCCGAGGACAACACCAACGATGAGTACATCGAGATCTACAATGCCTCGGGCAGTGCGGTGAGTCTTTTCAATGACGGGCTCACCTGGCGGATCAACGGCGGCGTGGATTTTGCCTTCCCGACCAACACCACACTTGGGGCAGGCGAGTACATGGCTGTTGTATCCTTCGACCCCAACGATCAGCTGGATGCGCCGCAGAAGGCTGAGTTCCTCGACACCTACCGACAGCATGACGGCGAAGCCATGCTCTTCGGTCCATTCTCCGGAAAGCTCGCAAACAGCAGCGACCGTATCGCCCTCGAGCAGCCGCAGGCGCC
Organism: uncultured Victivallales bacterium; assembly: GCA_964497125.1. GTDB lineage: Bacteria > Verrucomicrobiota > Kiritimatiellia > UBA8416 > UBA8416 > CAYLXP01. The sequence continues at coordinate 18,773 of CAZCDU010000057.1, forward strand.
GGACGCGATTGGCGAGCCACCATCCTGGATACTGGTTGATGAGGTGATCTACTTCGAATCCAGCCCCTGGCCGGAGGGCGCCGATGGAACGGGGCTCCCGCTCCAAAGGTACCAGGCCGCCGTTGCAGGAAACGATCCCTCGAATTGGTACGCCGCCGGCTTTGGTAGCCCGGGTTTTCCCGGCACGATGGTCAAGTTGCTCAGCCCTGCTTCGGGAGCGACGTTGCTGATTCCAACCTTGGCCGAGCTCACCGTTGGCATTGATACGCAGCGTGTGGCCGGGGCGATCAATCATGTTGCCTTCCTGCTCAATGGCCAGCTGCTTTCTGTCGACACCGTCCCTCCCTACACCCACGTTCTGGGACTGGATGACATTGACCGGCCGGGGGCCTACACGCTGCAGGCGCGCTTGCAGGATGGTGCGGGAGATCATCTCTCGCGCCTGATTCCGGTTGAGGCCAAGTTCGCTGACCGGGTACTGGTCGTCAGTCCACTGGATGGGCAGGGCCTGATCTCGCCGTATGCTGTTGAGTTCACCGCAGATGTGCAGATGGACCTGGTGGTTGGATCGGTAAGCCAAGTGGAGTTCTTTGTCGATGGCGTCTCCCTCGGTGTCGATACCACCCCTCCATATACCCGGGGTATCACCGGGCCCACAGAGCCTGGCACCTATGCGCTGACGGCTGTCATGACAGATAGCCTGGCCGTGAGCACCTCGCCCGTTGCGAACGTGACCGTGTATACGAACGTTCCGGTCACGGATCTCTCTGCCGTGCCCGATCACACCATTCTTCTTGGCGACGGCACAACGCTCGACGCCACGCTGGATCTCAATGGGTTGCCTCCGGAATTGGTTTCCGTTGAATGGCGACAGGTTTCGGGCCCCGGCACGGTGATGTTTGGGGATGGGACCGAACCGTCAACCACTGCGAGCTTCTCGGCCGCCGGCGAGTATGTTGTTGAGCTGATTGTCCGCTACGGGCATCACGACTACTCGGACAGGCGTACCATCACCGTGGAAGCAACAAACTTGCCAAACAGGGTGCGCTATGCAGAGCCGTTTGAGAACTACCTGGTCGGCACCACGTTAACGGGGCTGAATGGTTGGTCCTGCCCGACTGAGGAAACGGCCCCGGTTGTGACAGACGAAACGTACGTCCTGGCCAATGGAGGGGATCAGCCAATTGGCTACGCCGAACATACCCAGGTGTTGGCAATCGACGGCCTGGTGACCAACGCGTTCACAGACACGGGCCCCTACACCAGCCTGTGGGTCGACAGTGTATGTGAAATGACGCTCTGGCGGAATCCCGAGCCGCCTGCAACGCGCGACAGCGCCCAGCTCCATATGTATGTCGATGCTGATGGCCACTTGCGGGTGTGGCATACCCCCGATCCGCTGAATTACCCCAGCTCGAACGGCTGGACTACGCTGCCCGCGATCCAAGTGGTCGACCACGATTTCCATCGTATCACGGTCCATGTGGATTATCAGCGGGAGGCGTCCGGCCTCTTCTATTTCGAGATTTTCGTGGATGGCGTCCAGGTCACGCAACCCGTAGCGCGGTTTGCGGCGGCCAATACCGACAACGCGTTTCTTTCCCGGTTGGTCATGGGAGGGCCCTTCAAACTCGACGACCTTGTGGTCGATGAGAGGGATCCTTTCACGTCTCTTTACATGATCCGATCCAGCGCGCATGGCAGCGGAAGCGTTAGCCCCGCGGCGAATGTCTTCGTGGAAACTGGCGGGAGCCGGCAGTTCACGATCTCCCCGGACCGTTTCTTCCACATTGCGGATGTGCTGGTCGACCAGGTCAGCTCGGGCGCCGTGTCGACCGTTTCGCTTAGCAACGTGACGACCAATCACGAGATTGAAGCCGTGTTTGCGCCGGACGTGGCGGCCAACGGTACGCCGAAGTGGTGGCTGCACGAGCAGAACTCGGCCTGGTCCAACAACTTCGACAGCGCGGCCCTGGACAACCCAGATGGCGACCCGCTGTTCACCTGGCAGGAGTACGACGCAGGCACGGACCCGCTGAATCCGAACTCCTATCCCTGGTTGGATGTTTCCAACCGTTCCGACAGCGTCTGGGTTCTGCGCTTTCCGGCATCCGCACTGCGGCGCTACCAGCTCCAGCGCAAGATTGGGTCTTTGGATGGAACGCCATGGGCGGATGTGCAGCTTCCCACTATGGGTCAGCCAGACGCCGACGGCATGATGCAGATTGAACTCACCAATGGCCTCGATCGGATATACTACCGCTACAAGGTGCAAATGCCGTAGTGGGGTGGGGAATTACGACGTCCGTCGGCTGTGATAGCGGCGGGGACGGGCGCGTAGAAGGGCGTCGACGGTGACGGTTTCCCAGCCGGGGAGCTGGAGAATCATCTCAAGCAGCAAGGCGCATGCGATGGCGTCGTAGAGGGCGTCATGAGATGTTCGGCCGGGAGCCAGCGCCTCGAGGCGTTCGGCCAGTTGCATCTGGACAATGAGGTCTTCGAGCTTGTGCGAACGCAGTTTGGGGTAGGCGATGCGCGCGAGCTTGAGCGTATCAATCCATTGTCGTGGCGGATGCAGCGGGAAGGCCTGGGTGAGGTAGCGGTTTTCGGTGGCGGCGTTGTGGGCAGCCAGGCCGGGTCCTTCAAGCTTCTCCCGGACCTGCGGCCAGAGATCTTGTAGCGTAGGGGCGGCTGCCATCTCTTTGCGAAGTTGGGCGTGGCGGCCGGGGGCGTAGCGGTTGAAGGGGCGGTCGCCGACCCGTAGCAGGCTCTCGTAGATCGTGTCTCGCTCTACCTTGCCGTTACGGAGCTGTATAAGCCCGATCTGCCATGGTTCATCGGGATACCCCTGGACGGCTCCGGTGCCTTCGAAATCGAGGACGGTGATTGTGGTGCTTGAGGCGAGCATGCTTCACCCGGCGAGCAGTTGCTGCTCGTGTTGCTCGTAGAGTCCCATCATCTGACGCACGTATGCCCGTTTCTCCCGGTAGCCACCCGCGAAGAAGCTGCCCTTGAAGCCAGCAACGACGAGGTTGCGGAATTGGGCGGGATGCAGGCAGAGCGCGTCCGAGATGAGTTCCAGCTCACGCGAGACCGAGGTGTTGGAAACGAGGCGATTATCTGTGCAGACGGAGACAGAGAGGTTGTCCTCAATCATGCGGCAGATGGGGTGATCGTTGATCGTCTCGAAACTGGGCACGGTCTGAAGGTTGCTGGTCACGCAGACCTCCATGGTGATGCGCTGGGAAGCGATGTATTCAGCGAGGGCCTCGACGTAGGCGTCCTTGTCGGCGATCAACTTCGATTTGATCATATCCGTTGAGAACAGGAACGTGCCGTGTCCGATACGGTTGGTGTGACATTCCGTGATGGCCTGGAAGATGGACTCGGGGCCGTAGGCTTCACCGGCGTGCACGGTTTTGCGCAGGAAGTGGCTATGGGCGAACTGGTAGGCCTCGGTGTGGTAGGCGGCCGGGTAGCCGGCTTCTTCTCCGGCAAGATCGAACCCCACGATGGGGAGGCCATGCTTGTCGCGCAATTCAACGGCCCGGCGAGCCATCTCCATGGAGGCGAGCGCACACAGTTCTTTTCTCGGCGTGCCGGAAAGTAGATGAAAGAGTCGGCGGAAGTAGGGGCTCATGTGCTCATTGATGGAGCGCATGGCACAGGCGATAATGCCAAACGTGAACGGAAGATCGTCGCCATCCAATACGGCGGCCGAGGTGTTATGAGACTTCGCGCCCCGTTCGAGTCCATCGGCAACGGCGCGAACGACTTCTTTCATCTGGAGTTCATCGCGGACATGGAGTTGCGGAGCAAAACGCACCTCGATGTAGCGTACGCCTTCAGCGATGTTGTCTTCGGCCAGTTCGCAGGCGACGCGTTCGATACTCTCGGCATCCCGCATAACGGCACAGGTATAGGAGAAGCCTCGCAGGTATTCGCCAAGATCGGCATAGCGATCTTTGAAGACAAGCTCGCGTAGGCCGGCCTCTTCGTAGGATGGCAGTTTGACTTCATGGGCCTTGGCAAGTTCGATCAATGTCCCGAGTCTTAGTGACCCATCAAGATGCACATGCAGATCACTCTTGGGTATGGCACGGATGAATTCTGGTGTAATGGACGCTTTCATGCGGTGAAGTGTAACAACTCCGCGCAGATGGCTCAAGGCCGGCGGGAAGAACTCGGAGACTCGCCCGTTCCCGCCCTACAGTTGCGCCATATATCACAACACCGCGTGTAAGCATGTAACACCGGATTGTAGGGCGGGAATGGTTAAATCCCCGAAACCTTCCCGCCGGGACTGAAGCAGTAAGGTTGATAACAGATGGCTGGTAGGCTAGAGTCAACGCCAGTGTCGTGGCGCGTAGTGTGCGAGGACGGTGAGGAGTCAATATCATGAAGAATATACCGGTTTTATGTGTGCGGGGAAAAAGCTTGGCCGAGGCGTATGAAAAGGCGCTCATTGCATTGCATTCGGAAGGTACGCGTTTTCGGACACAGTATGACAAGGAGGACGATCCGCTTAGCCTCGACTGTACGATGGATCTCACGATCGAAGAGCCTATGGCTGATCCCATGATTCACAAGGCGTTCCCCGGGGGCTTTGCTGATTTGCGCGAGTATGTCTACGAGCTGCAGGGGTTGAAAGACGGCTGGACGAAGGATATGAACGACCCGGATGACACGCGCTGGGAATATACCTATCACGGACGTCTTCAGAACTACGGGCGCTGGAAAGAGAAGCAGGATGGTGCCTCCGTGGAGGCGGGGCCATTTGGTGTGGACCAGATCGAGCAGGTGATCTCAAAGCTTGTCGAACAACCGTTCACGCGCCAGGCGCAGATGATTACCTGGATGCCGAATCATGACCTGGACTGTTTCGATCCTCCCTGTCTGCAATCGCTCTGGTATCGCATCCTGGAGGATGATGAAGGCGTGCAGTGGCTCAACTGTAACGTGCGGTTCCGCAGTAACGACGCGTGGGGCGCGAGTTTCATGAACATGTTCGGCTTTATCATGTTCAACCGTGAAATCATTGCTGACGAGGTAGCGAAGCGCTCCGGCAAGCCGGTGAAGCTTGGCCGGCTGAACTGGCACGCTGACTCGTACCACATCTACGGCAAGGACCTCGAGCAGGCCAACGCGCGTCTCTTCGACCGGCTGGAATCAACGGCATTCGAGGATCGCATCTACAACTTCCAGGATGAGATGATCCAGGAGATGTATCACGAGGAAGAGGCACCGATCCTGAAGAAGATCGAAGAGATGAACGCCAAGTTCGGCGTTTGAGAACTTATCGGGTCGTCTCACCGGGGCGGATAAACGTCTTCTGCCCCCGATACACGAGCAGGACACCGTTGACGAAGACGCGATGGAGCATGACGCCATCGATGGCCTCTCCCGGTTCGATGACCACGCCGTTGAGCACGGCGCTCTTATCGTCTCCCATGACCGAGACACCACTTAGCGAAACGCTGGGCCATCCGCTCACGCCGAGCTCCTCCGGCGCGGGCTTGTAGGGCAATGGGGTGGGGGGCATCGGGCGTCGCGGTTCGGGTGATGATTGCGTTCCTGCTATTGGCGTACTCACCTTGGGGTCGCTTGGCTTGCCCGGACGCTCCGCTCCTGCCGGCTCTTCGGGGATCTCGCTATACAGGATAGCTTTCCTCACGACGCCCTTATCCGAGAAGTACACGACAGCCAAGGGTACCTCCATTGCCCAGAGGGATGATCCCTTAAGCCCACCAATGCTGCTGTCCCGCACGTAGTGCCACGTCTGAATCGGCCTGGGCTTCTTCACGTGGTCGACGCGGTTTGGCGGCCCCATGCAGAGCCGTACTTCCTCCGGGGTCATGCCGGGGACAACCGTCCCGTCTTCGAGCGCGGCGCAAACGCCCGCAGGCCGATCGGGATGTTTGGAGATGTAGCGGGCAATGCGCTCAGGCGAGGTAGCGCACCCGATGGTCGCCACCAGGAGGAAGAGCACACCTGCATTACATAGCCACGTCATTAGCGATTTTGCCATATCCAACCCCCAATTGCGGTGAGTTTAGCCTGATTCTGAGCCAGAAAGCTACTGAAAATCCTCAGCTTCGCACTTTTTTGACGGACCCGCTCTCCCGTGGTAGGTTGTGCGCGTGAACTCCGAGCAGAAACCAGGAACCGCGCGGCGGCTAATCTACTTCGTTTTTAGCCTCGGCGTTACGGTGGGTGTGTTTGCTTTTCTTTTCAGGAACATCTCCCTGCGAGAGGTCGTTGATCTCATCCTGAATAGCCACCGCGGCGCCCTGGTGCTCTTCGTCCTGCTTTCATTGACGATGAGCGTATTGCGGACATGGCGTTACAGCATGGTCCTGAACGTGTTGGGGCATGTTCCCTCGCGAGTAGCGCTCTACCTGGTTGTCCTGGTCAGGAACTTCTTCTCCGATCTTCTTCCTGCGCGGCTTGGCACACTGATCTACGTCTACATTGTCACGAGCCGCCTGGGTGTGCCGTTCGGCGCGGCAGCGGCGAGTTTTGCCCTGGCATTCCTGTTCGACATCATTGCCCTGGTGCCCCTGCTCCTTGTGGCGGCACTGTGTTCTGTTGCCACGGCGGGTGTCCCCGGCTGGTTGTTGGTCTCAGGGAGCCTTGTGGTGGCTGTTGTCTCCCTTAGTGTCCTTTTCGCAATGGAGCCTGTTCTACGTTTGGGTACCAGCCTGTTCAGCAGGTTGCCGATGTCTCCCGAAGGCCGCTGTCAGAAGCTCTTTGGGCACTGGCAAGCTGCAGAGCAGGAGATTCATCGAGCCAAAGAGGCCGGCATCTACTGGAAGCTACTGTTGCTTTCGGCCGGTGTTCGCGTCTTCAAGTATACGTCCCTGTACGTGCTGTTGGTCGGATTAGTCATGCCCCTGGGGTACACGCTGTCACAACTCAGCATCCCGCGAGTCTTCGTCGGCCTGTGTGCCTCCGAGCTTGCGGCCAGTCTTCCCATATCCGGGATTGCCGGGTTTGGCGCCTATGAAGGGACATGGGCGCTGGTGTTCGATCTCCTGGGTTTTAAGAATATTGCGCAGATAACAAGCGTCTCCCACCATCTCGTGACACAGGTCTACGGGTACGGGTTGGGTGTCCTGGCGCTGCTGGTTCTTCTGCTTCCCGTGTTTCGTGTGACGGGGCAGGACGAGAAAGGCGAATAGGGTAGACAGATGAAGCACTCGGTCACCATGGCTTCCATCGTGGCGATTCTCATGGCTTCCGCCTTAGGGTGGTCGTGTAGGGGCGAAAAAGCGCCCGCTGATGCTCCGGCCGTTGCCGCCCAGGCATCCGCCACCGAGCTCGCCTCGCAGATCCAGGGGGCCGTTGCCTATGAGTATAACGGCGGGATTTACCGAACCGACATTGGACAGGCCAACGCCGTCTGCCTTGCCCCGGAGGGGACCTATCCGCGTTGGTCTCCGGATGGCGCGAGGCTGGCATTCGTCGTGCAGCGCACGATCACCTGTATGGATGCTGATGGTCGGAATGCCGTCACGGTTGCGGAGGCCGATCAGCCACGGGCAGTGGCATGGTACCCCGATGGCCAGTCGATTCTGTTCACGGATGGCGACGAGATCAAATCGGCGCCCGTCGAGGGAGGGGCCTCCCGAACCGTCGTGAAAGGGTACGACTTCAGGGAGCTGGATATCTCGGTTGATGCCTGCCGACTCATTGCGACCGTCATGCGCCCCACACGCCTGCGTGCGTTTGACCTCGACGCCGGCAAGAGTCGAACTCTCGCCAAAGGGTGTTCCGCCAGTCTGTCGCCGGATGGTGCGCGCGTGACGAACAATCTCCGGGGACACAAGCGGCTGGCCCTTCTCTCCTGGGACGATGGCACGGAGCTTGGCGTTGTTGCCGCACCGGAAGGGCACAAGTTCGACAACCAGTTCTGGTCGAATCACCCGGACTGGCTGGCGAGCATGACAGAAGGTCGGGACGGCGACATCTTCATCCACCGGATCTCCGTAGATCGTGCTTTCAGAATCACGGCGCTGGGTGGTTGCGACCGTCCTGATCTGTTTGTGGCCCGGGTGTATGCAGCTGAGCGGTAGCGGCTTTAATGAAGCCCCATCCCCGCGATGAGAGCATGATTTCGTTCATCTCGAGGATCACCAGGTCCTTCTTGAGGAGCAGATCCTGCCAATTCACGCTCTCCCGATCTATGGACCCCGCATCGGCACCGACGTGGTCCATCATGTAGCCCGGCGCATCCGTGGAGGGGTAGTGGTAGTAGCGTTTGAAGTAGTAGTGCAGATCGATGTTATTCGCGGCCCGACAGAGATTCAGGGAATCGATCAGCGTGAAGGAGAAGCTGTCGCCCACCACCAGGATGTCCAGGCGATCCGTCATGGGCGCCGCTTCCACTGATACCTTCGGGTAGGGCTGCAACTGTCCTGACGGGTCGAACCAGAGCAGGTTCAGAATCTGGAGCAAGTCGCTGTCCGTGCCAATCGGTGGTCCCATCGCGAGATTATCAAGTTGGGGAATGGCAATGCCGAGATCTCGTTTGTCGTTCAGTTCCTGAAGCAGCGCCCGGCAAGCGAGATAGCTCCCATAGTAGCTCCAATGCGTGCCGGTTTTCGGGAAGAGGAAGGGCGTCGTGGGTTTCAGCGCTTCAAACAGCTCCCGCACATCGAAAACGTTTACGCCAGCTGCGATCAGCTCCGGCTTCGTCATCAGGTAGGCGCGTTTCGACGGTTCCTTGACGATCCGGCCCTGGTATTTCTCCGGCAGATGCTCCGGGTAGATTTCCGGTTTGCTTGGACTGATGAGCAGAACAAAGGCAATGCCGTGTGCCTCAAGCTTATCCTGGAGTTCTTTGAGACCATTGACAAACTCGAGTCGCGAACGGTTGTTGATCCCAAAGACACGCGAGTAGTGCTTCACATACTCCTTCTCATACAGCCAGTAGTCGTCGCCCAGGATAACGGGGGTTCCCATGTTTCCGGTGATCTTTCCGAACACGCTGAAGTTGAACTGGTTTACCCCTCGCACGACGCGTCCCCGAAAGCCGACCTTCTGTGAGAAGTAGGCCTCGAACTGCCGTGCTGCCTCGCCGCTGAAAATTGAGGAGAGGGTCCAGGTCGGCTTCTTAACGCGGTTCTCCCGACCGTGAAGCGGATAGGTCGGAAAGAGCTTCGTGCCCTTCTGGATAAACGGCAATGCGGCAAGCAGCACGAAGACGATGGCCAGGACTGTTCTATAACGGCAGGGCTTCATGACTAGAACCGGAAGTAGATGAAGGGGTTAAACTGGCCCGCGATAAGGCAGAACAGGCTGCACACCAGTAGTACGATCGATAGAGCAAAACGCCAGGTCACCCGTACGTGATCCCATTTTGAGCATCCGGTGATAGGCCAATCCTTGATAATCTCATGTCGCTCGATGAGTGGGGCAAGTGAGAGCAGCGCACCCACCGACAGCGCCACCCATGCGTGTGCACCCATGAGTGGGTCACTTCCCGCTTCGGCCGTTGGCACGGTGCCGAGGCCCAGCATGCTTCCCAGGAACGTGAACGCCTCGGGCAGCGTCTCGCTACGGAAGAAGACCCAGCCGATAAGGACGAGCAGGAATGTCACCGGTACAGCCACGATACGTGGGGGTGGTCGCCAGCCTCGATTGTGGCTCAGTTTGTCTAGC
>CAZCDU010000058.1:0-27685 GCA_964497125.1 uncultured Victivallales bacterium
CTATAGGAGCCAAAGTTGATTAAGAGCCCGTGTTGAATGTCATAGGCGATCTCGCGAATCCTGCCGGCAAGCGCTTTCATATCTTCCATATCAAACATGCCCCTTCTTTGTGTTCTCTGTGTTCTTTGTGGTGAATTCTCTACTTCACGACTTTGAGCATGTCTCGGAAGTTGGGGTGTTCTGCTGTTCGCATGAGTTCAAAGAGGGCAGCCTCTACGGTTGTGACATGTCCCTGGCCGGAGCCGGCAGAATGGGCGCCACATGCCTGGATCTTGGCGAGGCCGACTTCTTTGTCGGTTGGGCTACGTGAAGAGACGGCATCCACGACGACTTCCGCCGAGTAGCCCCCTCGAATCAGTTCCACGGCAGTTTGATAGACGCAGACATGTGTTTCAATCCCTGCAATCAAGATCTGCTTTCGCCGTCCGTGGGCCTCCAGTGCATCTTCGAATCCCTCAGCACCACAGCAGCTGAAGCTCATCTTAGAAATCGGTTTCTGTTCCGAAAGAAGCTCCTGCAGCTCCGGGATCGTTGTTCCCATCTTCTCCGGGTTCTGTTCAAACCAGACGATGGGAATGCCAAGAACCTGCATTCCCTTGACCAGCTTCACTAGGTTGATGATCAGTGCTTCCCGGTCGTGCATGACAGAGGTCAGCTTCTCCTGGACATCAATGAGGATCAGAATCGTGTTGTTGGGTGATAGCATCATAAGTTCGCCTCCTTTTGGAGAAGCTTAACTACGAAAGGAACGAAAGGCACGAAAAAGGAACCGAAATCTCATACAAAATAGCATGAAGAGGAAACGTCCCGATGCCTACCGTGACGCGCTCTTGATTCGTTCTCTCAGGCTTGTACGGCGTTGGCGGATTTCGTTGTTGCGGATGGCCATGCCGACGGCTTTGCGGGAGCCGACGATACAGACCAGCTCCTTTCCTCGCGTGATGGCCGTGTATAACAGGTTGCGCTGCAAGAGCTTAAAGTGCTGCGTGGTGATGAGGATCACGACGGCAGGATACTCACTTCCCTGCGATTTGTGGATCGAGCAGGCGTAAGCATGGACGAGCTCATCAAGTTCTGAAAATTCGTATTTCACATGACGGCCCTCAAAATCGACGGTCAGTTCATGCTCCTCCTCGACGACAAAACTGATTCTGCCAACATCGCCATTGTAGACCTCTTTATCGTAGTTGTTGCGAATCTGCATGACGCGGTCATCTTTGCGGTAGTGTCGCCCAAAGCGCTCAATGTGATGTCCGTGCGGATTCAGCGCCTGCTGCAGAACCGCATTCAGGTTGTCGGCCCCCAATTGGTTGCGACGCATGGGAGTCAGGACTTGGATATCACTGAGAGGGTTAAACCCAAAGCGCTTGGGGATCCGGTCTGAGACAAGGTGAATCATTGTGCTGATGACGCTTTCCGGGTCGTCAGCGTCGATGAAGTAGAAGTCAGAGAGGTCCTTGGGATCAGGAGGCTCTATGAACTCGCCACGATTGACGCGGTGAGCATTCTCGACGATTGCGCCGCCATGCTCCTGGCGGAAAATGGTCTTAAGTGCAGTACAGGGAATGGCTCCGGAGTTGATGATGTCGCGGAGCACATTACCGGGGCCTACGCTGGGCAGCTGATCGATGTCGCCAACAAGAACGAGATGGGCGCTCGCCGGCAGGGCGGCCAGGAAGTCACGCATGAGGCGGATGTCGATCATGGATACTTCATCGGCAATGACGACATGGGCCGGAAGCGGGTTCTCTTCATTATGCTCGAACTTGCCGGTACGCGGCTGGAATTTGAGCAGCCTGTGAATGGTCTTGGCTTCATGGTGCGTCGCTTCTTCCATTCGCTTGGCGGCGCGGCCGGTCGGTGCGGCAAGACAGACGGTGAGTTTGCGAGCCGCGAAGACCTCAACCAGGGCGCGGATAATGGTTGTCTTGCCGACACCGGGGCCGCCGGTGATGACAGAGACTTTCTCCGTGAGTGACAGTGACAGGGCTTCTGTCTGGCTGGGGGCAAAGCTGATCTTCACTTTCTCAGATGCCCAGGGAACGGCCTTGTCAGCAACGATTGGCCGGAAGGCGTGCCCCGTCGACATCAGTGATGCAAGGTGCTGTGCAACAATGACTTCTGCATGGTGTATATCCGTCAGGTAGATGCGATCATCCTCTTTGACAAGGCGCTTGGCATTGATCTCATGTTGGAGCCCCTGCGTTAGGGTCTCCACCGGAATTTCTAGCAGCGCTTCGGCATGCAGCAGCAGTTCGGCTTCCGTGCAGTAGCAGTGTCCATCATCGGTGAGCGTCTGTAGAATGTGAATGAGCCCGGCTCGTGCCCGGACCTCTGATTGCGGTGGAATGCCGAGGCTCATGGCCACGCCATCCGCGGTCTTGAAGCCAATACCCCAGATGTCGCTGCATAGCCGATAGGGGTTGTCGCGGATCAGCGCAACGGCTTCTGAGCCATAGGACCGGTAGATCCGAGCCGATTGGGCGGTGCCGATGCCGTGCCCCTGCAGGAAGATCATGATATCGCGAACACCTTTCTGTTCGTTCCATGATTCCTTGATCCGGGTGCGTCTGACTTTGCCGATCCCTTCAACCTCTTCGAGGCGCTTGGACTCCTTCTCGATGACATGCAGAGTCTGGTCTCCAAAGTGCTTTACGAGTCGGCCGGCAATCTCCTTGCCTATGCCGCGGATCATCCCACTGGCGAGATAGCGCTGAATGCCCTTGGCAGACGTGGGTGCAATGCATGTGATGTTCTCAGCGGCAAACTGATAGCCGTATTGCTTGTTGCGCACCCACTGGCCGTCAGCCTTGACGTTCTCGCCTTCCCACATAGCGGAGCAGGTGCCGACGACTGTGGCGGTCTCATTCTGGTCGTCCAGCTTGACGCGGCAGACCGTGTAGTGGTTCTCCTCGTTACGGTAGACGATGCTCTCTACCGTTCCGTTGATCTCGTGGCTATCGGGATCAGCCGGCTTCGGGGCAGGTGGCGGCTTGGGTGGCTTCTTCCAGTACTTGCTCATTGGAGTTTATGACTACCACAAAAGAACACAAAGATCACAGAGAAAGAACCGCTGATGGGCACTGATTAACACTGATGGGGAAAGGAAGATGATATGTCGTCAATCTCTCTTCATCCGTGCCCATTCGTGGCCATCCGTGGTTCGGCTGTCTTCCCGTAGTCTACAGGCTCTGCAGCATTAGGGCCGCGTAGAGAAAACCATTACGGAATTGGTCGATTGAGAAGGACTCGTTCGGGGCGTGAATGCGGTCCTCCTCATGACCGAAACCGACGAGAAGCGGTTCGGCGCCGGAGACTTCGGATAGTCCCGTCACAATCGGGATCGAGGCACCTTCCCATAGGAAGGCAACCGGGCCGGTATCCAGTGATGCGAGGGCATCTCGGGCTTTGCTGACGAGCGGTGATTCAGGCGACAGCCTGAACCCCGGACCTCCCACGCCCTGGTCCGATATGGTCAGGCGCATGCCTTTGGGGACGTTGTGGTAGATATGGCCTGTGATGGATTCCAGCACGCCGGCAGGATCCTGGTCTGGGACCAACCGTGCTGACAGCTTTGCGATGGCCTTGGAGGGGATGATGGTTTTCATCCCCGCGCCACCGTAGCCGGAATGTATGCCGTTGACGTCGAGGCTCGGGAGGAATCCAACACGCTCCGCGGGTGGCGTGTTCTGTTTGCCTCCGTCAGGGGTTGTTCCCACGAGTTGACGGTAGGCATCGATATCAAAAGGCGTCTCCGCTGCCAGCAACCGCTCTTGCTCTGTGGGTTCGCGAAGGCCTTCGTAGAAACCGGGAATCGCTATGCTGCCGTCGGCATTGAACATCCTGTCGAGAAGTTCGGCCATTCCCTGCGCAGGGTTGGGGGAGAGACCACCATGTACGCCGGAATGAAGGTCGTGGTCCGGGCCTTCAAGTTCAACGGTCAGGTGAACAATCCCGCGTAGTCCCATCACGATTGTGGGGTTTCCTGCGCGAACCGTTCCGGTGTCATGCACCATTAGAATGTCGGCCTCAAGCCGCTCGGCCCAATCTTCCATACATTCCGTCAGCCCCGCGCTGCCATATTCCTCCTCGCCCTCAATGATTACTTTGACCGTGCAATCGAGTGCGCCGTTCTGGATCAGCGTTTCCAGGGCTTTGAGCGTGTAGAAGACCTGCCCCTTGTTGTCCTCGGCTCCGCGAGCGTAGAGACGACCGTTTCGCAGGGTCGGGGAAAAAGGAGGTGTCTCCCACTCATTCTCCGGGTCAATGGGTTGGACGTCGTAGTGTCCGTAGAAGAGCACGGTTGGCTTGTCGGGATTCCCCCGGCGTTCCGCGAAAACGACGGGCTTGGTTGCTGTTTCGAGGAGTGTCGCGTCGAAGCCAATTCCCTGCAGGTGGTTGAGGAGCCACTCCGCGCAGTCGCGGCAGTTGCTGTTGTAGAGCGGATCTGCGCTGATGCTGGGGAACTTCAGAAAGGTCTGCCACTCGTTGATGATGTGCTTCTGTTCCCGCGCGAAGATGGATTCAAGTTCAGTTTTGTCCATGGCCGCAGACTAACAGAAGATTGGAAGAGGAGGAACCGCTAAACACGCCAAAGATGCGAAAGGGAAGAGTCTCTGCAAAGAAGTGGAGAATTCCAAGTTTCGCACTTTTCGCGGCTTTAGCGGTTGCTCCTCTTGGGCATTCACGGCATGCTCATGAGGTTATGAATGAGAGTGATACTTCCTGTGAGCACCGTCCGGATTGGGACAGCTACTTCATGAACATTGCCCACGTGGTGAAAACGCGGGGGAATTGCTCGCGCCGCAAGGTAGCGGCGGTGATTGCGAAGGATCGCCGGCTGATATCCACCGGCTACAACGGCACTCCTCGCGGTGTGAAGAACTGCTATGAGGGTGGCTGTGAACGTTGTGCAAGTGATGCGCCATCGGGGTCAGGACTGGGTGAGTGCATTTGCTCCCATGCCGAAGAGAACGCGATCACGCAGGCCGCCTATCATGGTACATCCGTGCGGGACGGCATCATGTATGTGACGATCAGCCCTTGCCTGATGTGTGCCAAGATGATCATCAACGCGGGCATCGCCGAAGTTGTCTATGATGGTGACTACGCGTTCACAGCGCAGACCAAGGCCTTGCTGGATGAGGCCGGCGTCATCTGCCGGAAGTTTGGGGAGTAGGGCACCACAAGGGGCACAAGGAACACATGGATGCTTCCCTATTCTGTGTTGTGTGTTCTGATGGCTTGCATTGAGGAACATGCGGTTTTGGGATGGTTTGGGGTGTAGAAGGACACGCATCCTGGTGCTTCAGGAGCGTGTGCTTGTTTCTGTCACACGCAGCACAGGCTCTCCGGAATACCGGAGAAGCCCGTCCTACAACAGTCCTGCGAGCGATTTGGTGTAGTCTGGTCGGGCGATGCCATGTTCGCAGATGATTGCCGTGATCAGTTCTGCGGGTGTTACATCGAATGCCGGCGAGTAGACCTTGATGCCTTGCGGGGCCGTTCGTTTGCCGAATCCCTCCGTGATTTCATCCGCTCCGCGTTCCTCGATGGGAATATCCGCGCCTGATGCAGCAGCGAGGTCTATCGTCGACGTGGGGGCCAGGACATAGAAGGGAATGCCGTGTGCTTTGGCTGCAAGGGCAACCGAATAGGTGCCGATCTTGTTGGCCGTGTCACCGTTGGCGGCGATTCGATCTGACCCCACCATGACCGCATCAATGCGCCCCTCTTTCATGACTTGGGCGGCCATGTTGTCACAAATCACGGTGACATCAATGCCTGCCTGCTGGAGTTCCCACGCGGTCAATCGTGATCCCTGTAGCAGTGGTCGCGTCTCATCGGCATAGACCGCAATGTGCTTCCCTTGTTCGACCGCGGTGTAGATGGGGGCGAGCGCTGTTCCGAACTCGGCGGTAGCCAGGCCGCCGGCGTTGCAGTGCGTGAGCACTGTACAGCCATCGTCAAGTAGCTCTGCTCCGTGTTTTCCAATGGCGTGGCACATGGCTGCATCTTCATCACGTATTGCCATGGCTTCGCCTGCAAGGCGAATCTTCAGCGCTTCTGTTGGGAGGTCTGCGTTGGCGCGCGCGGTCTGCTTCATACGATCGAGAGCCCAAAACAGGTTTACGGCAGTCGGTCGTGACGTTGCGAGGTAGCTGGCCGCGGCATCGACTTCCGCGAGGAGGGCTTCGCCTTCTGCATCGCTGTTCTGGATCGCGGCGGCCACCCCCATGGCGGCGGCAATTCCGATTGCCGGTGCACCACGGACCTGGAGGGTCTTAATTGCGGTCCAGATCGTGATGATGTCGTCGGTGTCCACATACTCAAGGGCAAGGGGAAGGCGAGTTTGGTCAATCAGGCGGATATGCCCCGGGATGGGTTTCTGGTCGGTTTCCGGGATCCATTCGATCGTGCGAGGAACGTTCATGGAGCGTACTCCTATAGCGGTGTGATGGCATCGTAGCTGAGGTAGAACAGGGCCAGGTTGATGCCGTTGAAGAGGGCATGCATGGTCATGGGGACGATAACGCTCCCGGAGCAGATGTAGCCGAGACTGAGGCAGACACCGACGGTGAAGAGGGGGGCGAGGGCGGGAAGGTGCCCATGGACCAGCGCAAACAGCAGTGAGACGACGACAACTGCCGCCACGGGCGATGATCGCCTTGCTGCGATCGGAAGGGCTATGCCACGGAAGATGAGCTCCTCAACGATGGGCGCAAAGACAACGGCGAGGATGATGAGATAGCCGCGAAACCATAGGGGGGCAGTCGGATCGGCAAAGCCTCTCAAAATGTCCTGAGATTCCACCGGAATGTTGAAGACGCGGAGCACAAGGTTTGAGCCCAGTGCGGCCGCTATGATGGGAGGCATCATGGCAACGTAGAAAACCACACCTGTGCCAAGCGTGCGCGCCAGGGATGGTAGTGGCTTGGAGAAACACTCCATATGCGTTCGCTCGTGGCGACGCCTCAGGTGCTCGATTGCCGCGATGGCCACGATCTGCATCAGGACTGTCTCGAGAAGCATGAGGGCCCGTTCTGCATTGTCGGAGAGAATGATGCAGCAGCGGTCCATGATCTGGGCAACCAGGATCATGGCGGCAAAGAAGCTTCCCAGCACGAGTAGGAGGTGCATGCCGTCGTGCCAACGCCAGGGCCGTGTCAGGAGCAGGCCGCACTGTTTCGGCCAGTCAAACTTGCGGTCTCGTGAAGCTCTCAGCAGCAGCGCATCGACGACGATGCCGGCCATGAGTAGGAAGAAGACCAGCAGCCCCGCTATGATGGCGGGAACGGAGACCTCTACCGGCGCCAGCGATGCCGTCACATCATTCACGCTGTCGATTTGCCGTTGTACTTCTCTTTGATGACGTAGATCGGCTTATCTTGCGATTCGTGATAGGTGCGAATCTGGATTTCGGCCAGAAGTCCCATGCTGATGAACTGCATGAAGAACAGTACGAGCATGAAGGGCGTGATGACCCACATGGGGCGTTTTGACATGGATACGAGTTCAGCAGCAATGGGGCCGCCGCCGAAGAAGTAAGCAATGTTGCCGCCAACCAGGAAGGCCAGAATAATAAGCCCGGGGATACCAAAGAAGGCGCCCACTTTGCCGAACATCTGGATGGGGTGGGTGCTGTAGCGAAGCAGGAACTTAACGGTCATCAAGTCGAGGATGACCCGGAAGGTACGTGAAATCCCGTACTTGGTTGTGCCAAACTGGCGTGCCCGATGATTAACGGGAACTTCATCCACCGTTGCCCCGACCCAGCTGGCGATGGCCGGAATGAAGCGATGCATCTCTCCGTAGAGGTGGAGGCCCTCGACGACCTCACGTTTATAGGCTTTCAATGTACACCCGTAATCATGCAGGAAGACTCCCGTGATCCTGCTGATGAGTGCATTAGCAATCATCGAAGGAAGTTTGCGGTTGATGAAGGTGTCCTTACGGTCCTTGCGCCATCCACTGACCACATCGATTCCCTTGTCACTGAGTTCCAGAAGCATGGGGATATCGGCTGGGTCGTTCTGTAAGTCGGCATCCATAGTGATGACGACCTCTCCCCGAGAGGCTTCGAAGCCGGCGCTCATGGCTGCGGTTTGCCCGAAATTGCGGCGCAGCCTAACGACGTGAATATTCGGGTACGTGTCGGCACCTTCGCAGAGCCTCTCCCACGATGAGTCCGAACTGCCATCGTCGACCAGTATGATCTCATAGCTGCGGTCAAGGGGGGAGAGCGCATTGTGTAGCGCCTCACACAATAAAGGCACGTTCTCCTCTTCGTTGTAGACTGGCGCGACGACGGAGACATCGACCATAACAATACCACCTTCTGGGCCGTGACTGTTAGTTGCAAGCTGTTGGTTAGTTGTGGAAATACTTTGTAGTAGTGACCGTCTCGACACTATAGTACGCGGAAACTGAGATCGAGAAAAAAGGGGCATCTCAGGATGACCAATGCCGACGCACTTGCCCCTGCTGGCTTGTCAGCCTGGGAAGGAAAGAACCGAACTCGAATGAAATCCGGAATCCGAACCATGACGTCTCTTTTGTCCGCCTGCTTGCGCGCAGGATTGGGAGTCATTGCCGCTGCTCTGGCTATGACATATCCGGCGGTGGCTATCGCTGCGGACGTAGACGTTCCAGTCTATACGTTGGCTGACTGCGTCCGGATCGGTTTGTCCGAAAGCGGTCCTGCCCGCAATGCCAGGTTGGACCAGGAGATTGCCAATGCCCGATTGCGTCAGGCCTACGGTTTGGCACTGCCGGCCCTCTCGGTGACCGCTACCTACACCCGGCTGGATGAGCTGCAGGAAATCGAGTTTGGTGAGGAGTCCCAGGAACTTGGCAACATTGACAACTATGACGTCACGGCTCGCCTTGAGCAGTTGCTCTACGCCGGTGGCCAGGTTGGCGCCGCGCTGCGTGCGGCGAAGACGACACGGGCCTATGCTGACGCGGCACGGGAGGCTACCGAAGCTCTGCTGGTACGGGATATTAAGACGCGCTTCTATGGCATTCTTCTTTCCCGAGAGATCGTCGCTGTGCAGGCCGCTTCTGTAGAGCAACTCTCGGGACTCGTTGAACAGACGCGTAAACGCATGGCGAGTGGCGCATCGTCTGAGTTTGATCTGTTGACTGCCCGTGTCCGACTTGCCAACGAAGAGCCCAAGCTGATAGCAGCGCGGAATCAGCATGAACTGGCTGTTGCTGATTTCGTTAGTCTGCTCAATCTTCCGGCGGAAGGGGTCTTCACCGGAGCGCTTGAACGTGCGGGCATCGACTTGACGCAGGATGATATGATGCGCCTTGCATTGGCGAATCGCGCGGACTTGGCGCGGAGTGAGTTACGTGTCCGGTTGGGGCGGGAAGAGATCATCAATGCGCGCTCGGAGAGGCTTCCGGACCTTCGCGCTTATGCCAACTACAATGGCGCCAACTCCTATCAGTTCGTTTCGTTTGACGATGAGTGGGAGTGGCACTGGAATGCGGGGCTTGTGCTAAGCTGGAACATCTGGGACGGGGATATGACCCGCTACGCGGTGAAGCAGAAGGAGGCGGAGCAGGAGAAGCTCGTCACGGAAGACGAGGAGCTCTTGAAGATGGTCAAGCTGCAGGTGCAGCAGGCATATCTTGCTCTGCAGTATGCGCGCGAGACGATCGTCGCCAGCCGCGACAATGTTGCGCTGGCAGAGCGTGCGCTGGATATCGCGCGTACACGACACGAAACCGGCTTGGCGACCTATCTTGAATTCACGGATGCAAACCTGGCTCTTCGTACAGCACGCTTGGCGAAGTTGCAGGCCTTGCACGATCACGCTGTCGCCATTGCAGAGGTGTGCTATGCGTGTGGGGTGCTCCGGGCCGGGGAGCTCTCCTTGGCTGGAGTGAGCGGGGACGCTCACTAGGCCAGCGGAGAGCACCCCGGCCCTCCGCTGGTTGCGGGGGGAGTGAGAGGCGTTAATTGGAGAGGGTTTTAGAATTCAGGCAGGTGAATAGATGAGCAAAGAAAAGAAGGGCGACCGTTCGAAGAAACCCCGCATCGGCGCTATCGTGCTATGGTCCCTCCTTGCGCTGGTTGTGGTTGCTATCATCGTGATGAGCAAGGCTAAACCTCGGGAAGAGGATGTGGCTGCGATTCCGGAGAAGGCGGCCTTGGTACACACGCTGAGCATCGCCCCCCGCGCCATTGATGACATGGTGGTGCTCCCCGGGAAAGTGGCGGCAGACCGAACGGCACAGCTGGCAGCGGAGAAGAATGGGCGCATCGTGGCGTTGAACGTCGACCGTGGTGATTCGGTCAAGGCGGGGCAGGCGTTGCTGCGCTTTGATAGCCGGGTTTGGGAGGTCTACGGGAAGCGGGCATCCATCGAGCTTGCGGATGCGGAGAAGGACCTGGCGCGATGGGAGAAACTCAAGGGTGAAGGGGCCGTGTCGTCAAGCGAGTATGATGCGATCAAGCGTCGTCGTGACCTTGCTTCGGTGGCGGTGGAAGAGGCCGCTGTGCACGTTTCGCAGTGCCAGGTCGTCAGCCCGATTGACGGTGTCGTCGATGCACGCTACGTGGAGCAGGGGGAGCACCTGGTTGAGGGGCAGCCTGTATTCCGAATCGTGGACCGAACCGAGCTCAACGTCATTCTGAATGTTCCGGAGCGCGACATTGGGGCTGTTAAGAAGGATATGCAGGTGACGATGCGAAGTGATGCATTGCCCTCGCTTGAACTGATTGGGCGAGTTGACTTCATCGCGCCGGCCGGTGATCCCGTTGCGAACACGTTTGTCGTGGAGTTGGCTGTTATAGACCCGCCGTCGGAACTCAGGCCGGGAATGATCGTGGACGTTGATCTGCTTCGCGGGGTCCGTGACAACGCTATTGTGGTGCCGCTTGCGTCCGTGATTCCGAAGCGAGGCGAACACGTGGCGTTCGTGGTCGAAGCTGAGCGTGCCGTTCTGCGTGTTGTGCGCATTGATGCGATCGTGGGAGAAGACGTGGTCGTGGCGTCCGGGCTTCAAGCGGGAGACAGGCTCGTGGTTGAAGGACATCGAACACTTCAAGATGGCGTTCCCGTGTTCCTGGCCACGGATGCCAGTACAGAGCCTGTGCAGGAGTAGGGCATGCTACTTTCCAACTATGCCATCAAGTTCCGCGTTGCCGTCTGTGTCTTCATGGTTGTTTTCGTCCTGGCAGGCGTGAATAGCTACATGACGCTGCCCCGCGAAGGGATGCCGGATATTACCATCTCCTATGTCTTCATCACGGCTATCTATGAAGGCACGGCTCCCGAGGAAATGGAGAAACTCGTCACCATTCCGATGGAACGACAGCTCAACGACCTGGAGAACGTCAAAGAGATCCGCACGACATCGTCGGACAGTGTGACGTTCGTCTCCATCGAGTTCCTGGCGGGTCAGGATATTGATATGGCGCTTCAGAAGGCCAAGGACAAGGTTGACCTTGCGCGGCCTGATCTGCCGGATGACCTGGACGAGCCGGTTGTCCAGGCCATGAACTTCAGCTCCGATATTCCGATCCTTGTCTTCGCGCTTTCAGGGGACACGACACTGCCGCGGCTGACGAATCTTGCGGAGGACCTCAAAGAGGAGATTGAACTCCTTTCAGGCGTGAAGCAGGCGGAAATATCCGGGGCACGTGAACGTGAGGTCCGCGTTGAATTGGACCCGCGGCGATTGGCCTCATACGGCATATCTGTCGAACTGGTGATGCACCGGATTGCCGGCGAGAACAAGACGATGTCCGCCGGCAACCTGGAGATTGCCGGCGACAAGTTCCAAGTGCGGGTGCCGGGGGAGTACAAACTAGGAGCCGAGCTGGCTTCCCTCGCCATCCTTGAGCACGAAGGCGGTACCGTCTATTTGCGGGATATCGCCACGATTACTGACACCCACAAGGATCTCTCTTCGATTTCCCGGCTGAACGGTAAGCCAAGCGTTTCGGTCTCGGTTAAGAAACGGAGTGGCGAGAACACCGTGCGGCTTATCGACTCCATCAAGGCATCCATGGCCAACGTGCCCGTTCCTCCGGACGTGGTTCTGACCACGGTTATGGACGAATCCGAATATGTCAAAATGATGATCGAGGAGCTGGAGAACAATGTCGCGACAGGATTCATTCTTGTCGTTGTGGTTCTGTTCGTGTTCATGGGAATCCGCAACAGCCTGTTCGTGGCTGTGGCTATTCCCTTCTCCATGCTGATTGCCTTCACGCTCATGGGCTTCATGGGCTTCTCGCTGAACATGATCGTTCTGTTCAGCCTGGTGTTGGCGGTGGGGATGCTGGTGGATAATGCGATCGTGATCGTCGAAAACATCTTTCGCAATCGGACACAGGGAATGACCCGCCATGAGGCCGCGAGGCGCGGTGCCGGTGAGGTCGCCTGGCCGGTCATCACATCCACACTGACAACATGCGCGGCATTCTCTCCTCTGCTGTTCTGGCCGGGCATGATGGGGCAGTTCATGGGCTTCATGCCTCGCACACTGATCGTTACTCTGGCGGCGTCGCTATTCGTTGCGGTTGTCATCAATCCAGCCATCTGTTCGCTGTTCATTGGTGGGACGAGACGGGAGAGCAACCACGAGCAGAAATCGCACCCGTTCGTGCATGCCTACGAGCGGTTTCTGACCTCAGCACTGCGACACCGTATTCCGGTCGTGCTGCTGGGCATTGCCTTCCTGGTGCTTACCATAGCCATCTATGGTCGCTTCGGTAAGGGGGTTGAGCTCTTTCCTGATGTTGCTCCGCGAAGTGCCGTGGTTGAGATCAAGTTTCCCCAGGGCACCAGTATCGAGCGTACGGATGGCGTTCTGCGGGATATTGAGAAGCTCTTGCCCAAGCATGCCGACATCGAGTTCTTCCTGACAACCGTTGGTGCCGGGGGTGGGGGAGGGTTTCTCGGTTCCGGCGCCGGAACACACCTCGGCAACATCCATGTGGAGTTCCTCGATTACGGGGATCGGGAGGGGGATTCCACGGCGTTGGTCGATGCCATTCGCGATGAGATTGGCGAGATTGCCGGCGCCGAGGTCAAGGTCGACAAGATGGAGGAAGGCCCTCCCACGGGAGCGCCGATTAGCATTGAACTGGCAGGCGATGACTTCGAAACGCTGTCTGAGGTGTCGGCGAGGATTGTAAGGCGGATCAAGACCGTTCCCGGGTTGGTGGACCTGCAGGACGACTACGAGGAGGCCTTGCCGGAACTTCGTTTTGAAGTGGACCGGGAACGGGCTGCTGCCGTAGGAATCGACACCGCAACCATTGGTCTCTTTCTGAGGACCGCCATCTATGGCGTCGAGGCCAGCAAGCTCCGCATTGATGAAGAGGAGTTTGACATCACCCTGCGCTTTCCGCTGGCGGCGCGCTCGTCGACATCCCTTCTAGACGAGGTGTATGTGCCGATCCCGTCCGGCACCAGCGTGCCGCTCTCATCACTTGGTGATGTGGTGTACGCAGGTGGCCGGGGAACCATCAGCCGTAAGGACCAAAAGCGCGTGATCACCATCACGGGGAGCAACCAGGGGCGTGGCGTGGACAAGATCCTTGCGGATGTCCAGAAACGACTGGCCGACGTGGAACTGCCGGCGGGCTACGCGATCACGTATGCAGGCGACAACCAGGAGATGGAGGAATCCGGTGCTTTCCTGTCACGTGCCTTCATGGTTGCTCTCGGCTTGATCATCGTGATTCTCGTGATTCAGTTTAACTCTGCGCTTCTGCCGATCATTATTGTGTTTTCCGTTGTGCTTTCTCTGATTGGGGTTATGTGGGGGCTGTTGATCTGCGGGATGCGCTTTGGTGTGATCATGACGGGGGTCGGTGTGATTAGCTTGGCCGGCATTGTCGTGAACAATGCAATTGTGCTGCTGGACTGTGTACGTCAACGCCGTGAAGAGGGTGCGGACAAGAACGAAGCTGTTGTTGCTGCGGGGCGTATGCGATTGCGTCCGGTGCTTCTGACTGCCATCACGACCATCCTGGGCCTGATCCCCATGGCTGTTGGCTATAGCCTTGAGTTTCACGAGTGGCCGCCGCGCATCATAGCCGGCGCCGAATCCAGTCAGTGGTGGGCCCCCATGGCGGTGGCCGTCATTTTTGGTCTGGGGGTGTCTACCGTGCTGACCCTCGTGCTGGTGCCCATGATGTACAGCCTGGTCGAAAGCCTCGTCGAGTGGTGTATGCCACGCTTCGGGGTACGGGAAGAATAGGCTTTACGCCTGCTCGTTGACCGGGACCCACTTCTCTTTGGATGTCGCGCTCGCCACCACGGCGGCAGTGAATCTTGCTGCGCGAATGCCCTCTTTCACGCTGGGGAAGTTCAGATCCTCTGCGGCGGGTGCATGCCCGTCGAGGGTGTCGAATAGCGCCTGTGAAAACCGCCGGTAGAGGGCTGCCAGGGGAGGGAAGTGTCCCTTTGGGTGGCCGATAGGTGCCGTATCATCTATCAGGTGGCTATCAGGCTCCGGGTTGGGATCTTCCCGGATCTCGGGTTCACCTTCCAGGGGATGGATAACCAGCTTGCCGGCTTCCGCCTGTCGCCAGGTTAGGCTGCCGACATCGCCGTAGATGCGAATGTTAAGCCCCTGGACCTCGCCAATCGCCACTTGTGAGGCCCACAGCACGCCGCGCGCACCGCCATCGTAGCGCAAAAGGACGCTACCATCATCTTCCAGCATCCTGCCATTCACGAATGTCGTCAGGTCCGCACAGACTTCCGAGAGCGAGAGACCCGATATCATGGATGCCAGGTGTTCGGCGTGAGTTCCCACGTCACTCATACAGCAGCTGTTTCCGGCATTACGCGGGTTTGTGCGCCAGGCTGCTTGCTTCTGTCCCTGGGCCTCAATGCGGGATGCGAGCCAGCCCTGTGGGTACTCGACAACGATACGGCGGATTGTCCCAAGTCTTCCACCGGCCACGAGGTCGCGTGCCTCCTCCACCATGGGGTATCCGGCGTGGTGCTCGGTAAGGCAGAACAGCTTTCCCGTCTGTTCCAGTTTCCGTTCCAGGTTCTCGGCTTCATCAACGGTCGTTGTCATGGGGCTTTCGCATAGAACATGAAACCCGGCGTCCAGGGCAGCCATGGTAACAGGGTAGTGCATATTGCTTGGCGTCACGATGGCGATGAAGTCAATGCGCTCGTTTTCGGGAAGTTTTGCCTCCCGGCGGAACATATCGCGGTAGACACCGTAGACCCGCTCCGGCGGCAGTCCGACTGCTTCACCACTCTCTCGTGACTTGGCCCGAGTGCTGCTGAATGCCGCCGCCACCAATTCAACACGGTCATCCGCCGCAGCGGCAGCACGATGCAATGAACCTATCAGAGCATCGCGTCCTCCCCCTATCATCCCCATTCGGAGCCTGCGACTCATGCCACCACCTCCCCTAGGTTGTAAGTCAGGTGCATCGGCTTCTCAGTCAACTTCGGATCTCTTTATTCTCTTCTGTTCCGCGTCACCTTGAGTGTAGGAATGAAACCGTCACGTGGCAATCTGTTTTCACGGATTTAGTCAGTTTTTTTGTGTGCATTCAAGTGGGCTTTTCTGCATGCTGTGCGGTTCAGGTTGATTGGGAAATAGCCCCTATCACAATATTCTTGCCGCGAGTAGCGACAGCCTTGGAGAGAGTGCAGAATGACGGAACCGACCACCACCAGTGATAACGAATATCGCCAGCAGCGTCTGACCAATATGGCGGGCTTGAAAGAGATGGGGTATGAGCCCTTTGGGCGCGCCTTCAAGCGCAGCAGCCGTCTGGCCGAGCTCCGGGCATCGTTCGAAGAAGGCAAGCCCGTATCCGCCGCAGGGCGTCTGACGACAATTCGTGACATGGGTAAGAGCATTTTTGCCGATCTGAATGATGGGTCTGATCGCTTTCAGATCTATGTGCAGAAGAAGGCCATCGGTGATGATGCGTTTGCTGCATTCAAACTCCTGGATATTGGTGACCACATTGGGGTAGAGGGTGAAACGTTCGTAACGCGTACCGAGGAACCCACCATCAAGGTGGCATCCTGGACACTGCTGTCGAAGGCGCTCTTGCCGTTGCCCGAGAAGTGGCATGGTTTGAAGGACGTGGAATCCCGCTATCGTCAACGTTACCTCGACCTGATTTCCAACCCCGATTCCCGGGAACTATTCAATAAGCGTATTGCCTCGTTGCGTGAGATTCGGAACTTCCTGGTTGAGCGCGGTTTCTATGAGGTCGAAACACCCATGATGCAGCAGCAGGCCGGCGGCGCGGCTGCGCGACCCTTTGCAACACACTACACGGCTCTGAATACGGAGATGTTCCTCCGGATTGCACCCGAGCTCTATCTGAAACGACTGCTGGTTGGGGGATTCGACAAGGTCTTTGAGCTGAACCGCAATTTCCGCAACGAAGGTCTCGACCGGACCCACAATCCCGAGTTCACCATGCTGGAAATCTATGAGGCCTATACGGATGTGAACGGGATGCGGGAGCTGATTCAGAGTATGATTGTGCACGTCGCGGAATCTGTGTACGGCACGCTCAAGGTTGGGTCCGAGGCCTTGCCGGTTGATTTGACTCCGCCGTGGCGCGAGGCCACTTACCGGGAGCTGATTGTCGAGCGCATGGGAGAAGACTGGTACGATCTTTCGCTGGCTGACGCACGAGCCCGTGCCGAGGCCGAAGGTCTCGACTTGGATCCGGCCTGGGATATGCTCCTGGTCACCCATGAGGTCTATGAGAAGCTGATCGAGAAGACGCTTCAGCAGCCGACGTTTGTCACGCGACTTCCTGCGCCATTGATCCCGTTGGCCAAGGCGTGTTCCGACGATCCCTCCGTGGTTGACGTGTTTGAACTCGTCATTGCCGGCCAGGAAGTGGCACCGGCCTATAGCGAGATGAATGATCCTGTCGAGCAGCGCGCACGACTCAATGCGCAGGCAGGCGAAGATGCCGAGAAGATTGATGAGGAGTTCCTTACCGCACTGGAGCACGGCATGCCGCCGGCGGGTGGTATGGGCGTTGGTATCGACCGCCTCGTTATGATTCTCTCCGGCGTTGATGCCATTCGCGACGTTATTCTGTTTCCGCAGCTGAAGTCCAGGGAGTAGGGCGTGGAGTGTGGACTGTTGAGAGTGAAGAGTGTGGCAATTGCTTGTAGGACGCGCTTCCCGTAGTCGGGAGCGTGTGATCTCGCGATGGAACAAGCTCCCCGGAATACCGGGGAAGCTCGTCCTACAACGTCTGATGTATGATATGCCACTAGTCTGATTGGGAGACCCCGTGTTTCCGTTTTCGCTATTTCTTGCGTTTAAGTACCTGAAGCCGAAGCGGTCGTTTATTTCGGTCGTGACGGTGTTCTCTGTTGTGGGGGTGCTGCTTGGCGTCGCGATTCTTGTCATCGTGTTGTCGGTCATGACCGGCTTTGACAACATGTGGCGCGAGAAGATCCTGAGCTTCAAACCTCACCTCACGGTTACCAGCCGCTATGGCGCCATTGAAGACGACGAAGCCCTCTGCGATCAGATTGCCGCGCTTGACGGCATTACGGGGGTGGCTGCGAGCATCGAGTCGCGCGTCATGGTGCAGCACGAGGGACGTCTGACGGCGCCCGTACTTCTGGGCATCACGCCTGAACGAGCAGGTGAGGTCAGCAAAATCCCTGAGAACATGATGGCGGGCAGGTTTGACATTGAGAACGATGGCATCGTTCTGGGGGGGGACCTGGCTTCGCAGCTCGGAATACTGCCCGGTGACATGGCCCTGGTGCACTCCCCGATGAGCGTCATGGCACAGGACGAAATCCACTTTCCTGAAGAATTGGAGGTCACCGGCATCTTCGATCTTGGCATGCGGGATTTCGATGGCGGGTTTATCCTGACGTCAATTGGTGTGGCACGGGATCTCGTGGGGATGGATTCGGGGGCCTATTCGCTCTACGTCATGACCGAGGATCCATTCGCCTTTGAGACGTTTGCGTGGCGGGTGCGGGATGCCATTGGGCCACGCTATGCCGTGCGTACATGGCAGGAGGTCGACAGCCTCCTGTTCGAAGCGTTGGCCCACGAGAAGACAATGATGTTCATTTTGCTGGCTTTCATCACGGTGGTTGCCATCTTCTGTGTCACGGTAACGCTGATCGTGATTGTTGTTCAGAAAACGGCCGAGATCGGGCTTCTGAAGGCGCTTGGGGTCCCGACGTGGAAGATTCTGCTGGCATTTCTTGTGCACGGCTGGCTGCAGTGTCTGACGGGGACAGTCATGGGGATCGGTACGGGGCTGCTGGTCCTCACAAACCTCCCACGTATTGTGGCGGGATTGGCGAAGTGCAACGTGTCGGTTTTTCCGAAAGAAATTTACGGGCTAAGTCAGATTCCCTGGGAGACATCACCGGGGGACCTGGTTCGGGTCTGCGTGATGGTGATGGTTGTCTGCACGCTGTCGTGCATTATTCCGGTGTTGCGGGCGGCCGTGCTGGATCCGGTTGAAGCATTTAGACAGGAATAGCGCTTCGGCTTGGAGTTCCCCTCTTGGCTGGAGTGCCTGGGAATGCACTAGGCCTGCGAGGGGAACCCCAAGCCTTCGCTGGTGGCGGGTGGCCCGGGAGTGTAAGAGGCTATAGGAGAGTGGTCAGAGATGTTGATTGAGGCGAACAACCTGCATAAGAAATATGTGCTGAAGCGGCATGAGCTCAATGTGCTGCAGGGCGCAGACCTGTCGGTTGATGCCGGCGAGACCGTTGCTGTCGTCGGACGCAGCGGGGCGGGCAAGAGTACGCTACTGCATATTCTGGGTGGCATTGATCGTCCGGATAAGGGCAGTGGTCGCGTGATCATCGACGGTGAAGATTTGTATGGTTTGTCCGGAGGCAAACGCTCACGCATTCGCGCGACGCAAATTGGTTTCGTTTTTCAATCCTATCACCTGCTCAATGAAATGGACGTGATTGAAAACGTGATGCTTCCTGCGCGTGCCATCGGCATTCGCAATGCGGCCACGCACTCGCGCGCGATGGAGCTTCTTGATGCGGTCGGTATCGCTGATCGTGCATACCATACCCCCATGGAACTGTCGGGGGGCGAGCAGCAACGGGTGGCTCTGGCCCGAGCCCTGATCAACGATCCCAAGATTGTTCTCGCTGACGAACCCACCGGAAACCTTGACGGCGAGACGGGGGGGACCGTGCTGGATCTGCTTTTCTCCCTGACCCGCGATCGTGGTCACGCCCTCGTCATGGTCACCCACAGCCCCGATACTGCCAGCACCTGCTCCCGCACACTGCACTTGGTCGAGGGACTATTGAAGGCGTAACCGCGAGTCCGGCTTTCGTCGCGTCTCTTGCTGCATTTCAGGCGAAGATAGACTTCACACGCGTGGTGCGCCGAAGAGCAGGGCCATAAGGTCGCCATTGGCGATGGCGCCGATGGTGCCGGTGGGGCAGGTGACCTCATCGAAGGTCAGGACAGCATCGGGTTCTACGCCCGGCCGATTTACGGATACGGGAACCGGCGTGCGGGTGTGCTTGCCGAGCGCTATCGGCACGGGATGATCCGGCAGCACGACGGTCGTGACATTGTCACCAATGGCCGCAAGTACGCGACCGACGACACGGGAGTCAAAGTCCTCAATCGCCTTGAGCTTGAGCTCAAGATCCTGGGCATGCGAGACCTCATCAATGGCCTCGACGTGGACATAGACCAGGTCATGCGACTTGAGCGCCTCAATAGCCGCATCAGCTTTGCCTTCGTAATTCGTGTCGATGTAGCCAGTGGCTCCAGGAACCTTGATGACATCCATACCCAGGCAGGCCCCAAGACCGTTGATGACGTCAACGGCCGAAATAACGGCGCTAGTGATGTCGTACTTTGCAGCGAGCGTCTTGAGGGCGCCGGCAGAGCCACCGCTCCAGGGCCAGATAGAATTGGCGGGATCACGCCCTTCCGCTACTGCCTTCTGGTTAATGGGATGGGCTTCGAGGAAGGGCGCAGCCTTGGCTATGAGCTCGTTGAGCAGCAGGGCGGTCGCTTCACCGGCAGGGCCGGCTGCCCGCGGCAGATGCTCGGCGAGCGGGTTGCCATGGTTGTCGTCTGGCTTATCGGTTTTCACGGCTGCAGAAGCGGCCTCACCGGAGAGGACCAGGAGGTTGCGGTAACTGACTCCGGGGAGTATTCGGATTGTATCGCTTCCGAATTCGGCCTGTAGCGCACGAATCAGGACCTCCGCGTCTGCCTGGGCAATGTGTCCGCCGGAGAAATCCTTGACGATCCCGTCGATCACGGTTGTTAGGTTGAGGCGGAACGCGATGTCGCCGGAAGCCAATGTGATGCCGCGGCCGGCGGCTTCGAGCGGCCCACGGCCACAGCACTCGGTTTCTAGATCGCAACCAAGCACGGACATGTTGGCGACATCGCTACTGGTGGAGAAGCCCTCGGGTAGTGTCAGAAGCGTCCCGCTCTGTCCATCGCGGGCAATAGAATCCATGGCAGGCGTGTTGGCGGCTTGCAGTGGCGTCTTGTCGCCCAATGATGCGATGGGTTCGTCAGCCATGCCATCGCCCAGAAAGATGATTGTTTTTTGCTTTCTCATTATGAGAGAGGAATCTGCCAAAAGGGGAAGGGTTGTGTCAATGTTGGGGCGTTCAGACTGAATTCTCACGAATCCAGCTACAGGGAGTGGAATCCAACTACATTCCTCTTGGCGGATCTGCGCAGTTTTCGAGCATTCAACGCGCCCCCGCATCCAGTTGGCGACAACTGGATGTACTTCTGGAGTAGAGCCAGTTGTCTCCAACTGGCTCCTCTCGCCCGCCGACACCACGCCAAGACCTTCCAGATGTTCATCAGAGGCCAAGCCTAGCGGTTACGATTAGTCACCGCGCGCGCGATAATCCCCCGGCCGCCCCAGCAATTCGCTCAGCTCGTTGAAGTGATCCTCGTAGACCCCGCGGTTTGTTGTGTCGTGCTTGCAGGCTATGGACGCCGCGCGGCCGACGGTCACGCCGACCATGCCGAGGGTGTTCATGACACGAATCGTCCCGAGGGCCTCGTGCGTACAGGAGAGATCTCTGCCAGCCATGAAGAGGTTTTCAATGTTGCGCGAATAGAAGGCGCGGTACGGGAACAGGTAGCCCTTGTCCGGATCATGCTTGCCGCGCATCTCTCCGCATAGCCCCGGTCGAGGTGATTCTGCCCACTTGCCCTCGGTGTCATCGACCCAACCATCAAAATGAGCGCGGGAGATGAATGGATTGTCCGGATTTTCCTTCGCCCACAGAGGCAGCGGCAAATGAAGATCGATCCCCCACGTGGCAGGAACGCAGGCATCAGGGAAGTCACGCTCTCCGTAGATGTCCTCCTGGCTCACGACAACGTCACCGAGAAGCTGCAGGGTCTCACGCGGGCCGCCAATACATGCCATCCAGTAGAGTTCAGCAGTGGCGTGTGGGTTGTCCCTCTTGTATAGATGCGCGTAGGCGCCATGGTTCTTCATGGCATTAAACGCACCGAACGCGGCACGCATGTTGTGGTCGCGAATTGCCTCCAGGTCATTCAGAGGATGCTTGTTGAAGCCGCTCTCCCAGAACCACTGGCCTCTATACCCCTCCTTTGCCGGTGAGAAGAACAAGGGGTGATCATGCTGAATCCTCGCCGGCTTGCCCTCCTTGTTGAGGTAGGGACCATCGCCCGGGTACGGAAACGCCGTCTCAGTCAGCTGAAGCGCCCAAGGCGTCTCGGGAAACTCGACATCACGGTCAGTCCAGCGCCACTTCCAATAATTGGTCATCCCCATGCGGTTACCGGGTTCCATGTGGTAATCCGCCCCAGCCTGCAGTCCGACGGTCCCGTGTCCGGTAGCATCGACAAAGAAGCGTCCCTTGAGGCGACGCCTCTGCTTGCCGTGCGCATCCATGGCCCATACCGCATCGATGCGCCCGTTCTCACTTTCAACGGAATACACGAAGTGATTCAAGAACAGCGCCAAGTTGGGTTCAGCATCAATTGCCGCTCGCCGCTGAACGGCGGCCTCAGTGAAGATTTCCTCCGTGTTCGCACTATAGTCAATCTCCGTCGATATCTCCCTGACGATGTCGCCCAGGTCCGGATAGCGTCCCGCCGGAAAATTCCCGCATGGATCCACAAGCACTTCAGGCGAGGCGTTTCCACCCAGTACGGAACGATCGTGCAGCAGTGCAACCTGCAGCCCGGCACGCGCCGCCGCCACCGCCGCACAACAGCCCGCAATGCCGCCACCCGAAACCACAAGATCGAAATCGCCATCCGGCTGATCCTCAACCTGACCGCAGCGCCGCCGCCAGTCATCCATCGGCTTGGAACTGTTGTCAGGAACCGCGTCCTTGTCTTGTGTGAAGAAGATCGCATCGCAGCGGCCATTGAAACCTGTCAGGTCAATGAGCGAAAGTTCGACTGTCGCTGAACTGACTTCGACAGCCCCACCCGATTCCCATTCCCACTCACCGGAGCCGGCTCCGAAAATGTACTCGAGTGCTTCGCCATTGACCGAGAGTTTGAACTGCCCCGGGGCATCCCAGTCCCCCGGCACCCAGTTCTTCGATCGCACCCAGACGTGCCAGCTTCCCGCTGCGGGCAGAGTCACTGTTGTTTTTGCGGGCGCTACCGGTTTGCCGAGTCCATGCGCATTCAGGTATGCCGAGCCCATACTGTAAATGAATTGGGTATCCAGTATCCACCCGCCGAAATCATCAAAAGACTCGGCTTCAATCAGGATACGATCTGCATTTGTGTTCATATCTGGCTCTTCAATGTTAGAGGATAATGTGGTTGTTGATCACGGTCAGCTGGGCAGCATAGTCACGCTACCTCACGATTACCAGCATCCCGCGCGGGGGCGGCGGCTTGCCTGTGACGTCTTCGAAGGCGTTTTCGGTATCGCTTAGGCGGATGGCGTCGATATGGACGGCATCCGAAGATGTTGCGTCGGAGTTGGGGACGCCGATTCTCGCAATCGAGTCGGCGAAGTCGGCCGCCGTCGATGTGTAGTCAGCGGCTGGCAGCCCGCTGGGGCTTCCTACGATGTTCAGGTTGGGATCGATCCATACTTCCAGTGTGTCGTTGCCTGTGGCCACGGTCATGTGCCCGAGAATCAGGTGGGTTGTGTCCGCAGCAAAGCTGCCGCTTCCCGCAGGCAACGTACCGCCGTCTACATCGACAACGAGCTGGGTGGCACTCATCAGGACCCTGAGTTCGGATAGGGCGTGAGAATAGCTCTCTACGGTCTTGCCTGGCACCGTATCAGAATCGAACGCCAATCCCGTAAAGTTGCCTGCGGCTGGCACGTTCACCAGGACGGTGAACCAGATTTCCCCGGACATGGCCGTGGCCAGATTACGCGAATCCATCCGGTCCGTGCTGGTGGTATTGCCCGAGTAGACTCGCTCCGTCGTCCCCGTCTGGGTGATCGTGTAGTTGGCATAAGTGAGATCGTTGGTGTCTATGGGAAACACGTTGTTGGACCCCACCCATCCGTTGGTGAAGCCGGTGTCGGCACCGCCGACATTGAAGTCGGCCGCAACGAGATCGGCGCGGGACGTTGCCGCCAGGCCAAGTGTTAATGCGACGGCCGCCAGGCCAGTCAGTACGTTTATGCATTGCATCCTTCTCGTCATTCATCAAACTCCTGTTGTCTCACACTTTCGCCAAGAAAAGCGGTGTCGACGTCCTGCGCTCGCAAGCTCGCTTCGGCCTCTGCCACCGCACTCCAAGTTGCCGTTTCCCCAAACTTGGAGTGCGGCGGCAGAGTCGCTGGGCGCGTCAGCGCCCAGGGACGCCGACGCCGCTTTTCCCGGAACTCGAGCGCCCCGCAACAATGCACCCGGACTACCTGAACATAAACACCGTTGCCACCGGATCCGGATTCGCATCGGTGACGTCATAGAATGCGGTCGCCGTGTTGCTCAGCCGAATCGCGTCCACGTGTACCTCCGCAGCGGCGCCACTATTGCCACCCGCTCCGATTCTCACAATAGAGCCCGCAAAGTCAACTGTCGTGCTGGTGAAGTTGGCTGCCGGCAGGTCGCTGATCTGAAACGCTGCAGGCATCAGATTGGGGTCGACCCAGACCTTGATCGTGTCGTTACCGCCAACCACGTTCATCTGTCCGAGGAGCAGATGGGTTGTGTCCGGGGCGAAGGTCCCTGTCCCTGCAGTCGCCGCAGCATTGGCAAAGCCTACCTGAATCTCGCTGCTCGTCATCCAGAGCCGCAGGTCGGACCGATACGATTCATAGTTGAGGAGGGCGTGGCTCTCCGTAGGGTTGAAGGACAGCGTGGCGTAGTCGCCCCCGGTCGGCACGTGAACCAGGGCCGAGAACCAGATCTCACCGGACAGGGCCGTAGCCAGGTCACGGCAATCCTGACGGTCAGTGCCGGAGTTCGAGGCATAGACCCGCTCGGTTGTCCCCGTCTGGGTCAAGAAGTAGTCGGCGTACGTAAGGTCGTTGGTGTCTGTCGGGAAGGCGTTATTGGATCCAGCATACCAGCCTCCGGAGAAACCGGTGTCGACTCCGCCGCTGTTGATGTCGGTGGCGATGAAGGCTCCATCCGCAACCTGGAAGCTCCATGTCCCACTACCGCTGATACCACCGAAGTTGTTCGGGCTGGGTGCGAGGTCGGTGATCGCTCCGGCCGCAATCTCGACGTAGTAGCCTGCGCCGTTTGCAAAGCTGCCGGAGGGATTGATCGTGATGTTCGAGCCGCTGACGGTGACGTTGGGCGACGTGATCGCGATCGTCTCGAAGGTGCCGCCGGCGCTCTGTCTGATCACGATGTTGCCGGATGCGCCCTTCTGAACATCTTCATCAAAACGGATCACCAGGTCCGTGGTCCCCGCCACGCCGGTTGCGCCGTTGGTCGGGCTGAGTGTCACGATGCTCGGTGCCGTCACATCGGCAGCCTCGGTCGTGAAGCTCCATGTACCGGAACCACTGATGCCGGCGAAGTCATTCGGGGTAGCGGCGACATCGCTAATCGCACCAGAGTCGATCTCAACGTAGTAGCCCGTGAGGCCGCTGAGCAGGCCGGTGGGATTGATCGTCACATCGGCGCCGCTCACCGTGACGTTGGGCGAGGTGACTACGATCGTCTCGAACGTCCCCCCTGCGCTCTGCTGGATCACGATGTTGCCGGAGCCGCCCTTCTGGACGTCTTCGTCGAAGGTGACCACCAGGTCCGCATCGATAGCAACGCCGGTTGCAGCGTTGGTCGGGTTCAGCGTCGAGACGGTCGGCGCCGTGGTGTCGGGTCCCGACGCGCCGGTGACGTCGGCGAATGCGGTGGACCTGTCGCTCAGCCAGATGGCGTCGATGGACGTGTTAGCTGCCGCGGCGCCCTTACGCCCCGCCGCGCCGATGACGGTTATACTGTCGGCGAAGTCGATCGACGTACTTGTGTAGTTGGCTGCCGGCAGGTCCCCGGGACCAGTGACGGCGGTCAGGTCGGGATCGACCCACACGCTGATCGTATCGTTACCCGCGACCACTTTCATCTTTCCAAGGAGCAGGTGGGTCGTATCCGCGCTGAAGGTGCCGGTGCCGGTGGATGCGCCGCCGCCGTTGAGACCTACCTGGATCTGGGTGGGGGTCATCAAAATGCGTGCGTCGGTGGTGATCGGGTCGTAGCTGTTGCCATAGCTGTTGAAAGTCAGGCCCGCGTAGTCGGCCGCAGTGGGCACATACGCCAGCACCGAGAACCAGATCTCACCGGACATGGCTGTGGTCAGGTTGCGCAAGTCCTGTCGGTCCGGACTGGCATTGGACGAGTAGATCCTTTGTGTTGTCCCCGTCTGCATGATGCCGTAGTCGCCGTAGGTGAGGTCGCTGGCAGTTTCGTAGAAGACGTTGCCCGATCCATTGTAGAAGTCTCCGGAGAACCCCGTGTCCGTGCCCCCGACGTTCAAGTCCGTGGCGACCAAGGTGCCTGCATAGACCTGAAACCCCCACGTCCCACTCCCCGAGATGCCCGTGAAGTCATTTCCGGATAGGTCTTCGAGCGCGCCGCTGTCGATCTCCACGTAGTAGCTGGAGCCGCCGTCCAGGTTACTGGAGGGATTGATTGTTACGTTCGAACCACTGACGGTGACCGCGGAAGAGGTCACCGCGATCGTTTCGAATGTGCCTCCGGCCGTCTGTTGGATCACGATGTTGCCGGTGCTGCCCTTTTGGACATCCTCGTCGAAGGAGATCACCAGGTCCGTGCTGGCGATCACGTTGATCGCGTTGTTGGTGGGGCTCAGCGCCGTGTAGCTCGGAGCCGTGAGATCGGGCGGCTCAGTCGTGAAACTCCAGGTGCTGGACCCGCTGATGCCCGCGAACTCGTTGGATGCCGCCGCCAGATCGGTGAATGCCCCGGCGTCGATTTCGATGTAGTAGCCGGTGCCGTTGGCCAGGTCAGTGGACGGGTTGATCGTGGCATTCGAGCCGGTGACGGTGATGGCTCCCGAGCTGACCGCGATTGTCTCGAAGGTGCCCCCGGCGCTCTGCTGGATCACGACATTGCCATTCGTGCCCTTTGCCACATCTTCGTCGAAGGTGATTACCAGGTCAGTCCCCACAAACACGTTGGTCGCCGTATTCGTCGGATTCAGGTCCGCAATCTCCGGCTCCGTGGTATCGGCGCCCGTGACGCCGGTGACGTCTTCGAATGCGGATGCGGTGTCGCTCAGCCGGATGGCGTCAATGTGTGGACTGGCACTGGCGTTCCACGAAAGCGGCACGCCGATTCTTGCGATCGAGTCCATGAAGTCGACTGTCGTGCTGGTGAAATTGGCGCCCGGCAGATCACCGGGACCGCTGACGGCGCGCAGATCAGGATCAATCCAGACCTCAATGGTGTCATTGCCTGCGCCCACGTTAAGATGCCCGAGAATCAGATGGGTTGTGCCCGCTGCAAAGGTGCCCGTTTCTGTCCCGGTCGCCGTAGGCGGTGCACCACCGTCCATGTCCACGATGAGCGCGCTCGAAGTGAGCACGACCCTGAGTTCGGACAACTGGTGGGAATATCTTGCCGCGCCTGATACGTACAAGTCAGAGTCGAACGACAGGCCCGCGAACCCTGCTCCAGCCGGCACGTTTACCAGCGCCGTGAACCAGATATCACCAGACATGGACGCCGCCAGGTTGCGCGAGTCCATCCGGTCGTTGTGGGCGGTGTTGCACGCGTAGACATTGCCGGGCGTACCCGACTGAGAAATGAAGTAGTTCGCGTAGGTGAGGTCGCTCGCGGCCGTAATGAAAACGTTGCCGGATCCCTGCCAACCGTTCGGAGAGCCGCCGGGAGCAAAGCCTGTATCGGTGCCGCCCGTGTTCAGGTCTGTGACAACAAGAGCAGCGTTGGACGTTCCCGCAACCCCGAGTGTCAACACTACCGCCGTGAGCAGACTCATGACGTTGCTACGTTGCTTTCTCATGTTCATCTCTCCTTCTGCAGTGGCTTGCAGCGTTTTGATCATCAAGAGCCGTGTCGGTGATAGTTCTTCAATTACCGTCATCTATTATCTCACTGGGGCGGCAGGAAAGCTCTGTGTACTTATGCGGGTAATTTACTCCCCTTGTGCGACACGAAGAAAAGCGGTGTCGCCGGCCTACACTCGCAAGCTCGCTTCGGACTCTGCCACCGCACTCCAAGTTGCCGCCTCCCAAACTTGGAGTGCGGCGGCAGAG
>CAZCDU010000059.1:0-27538 GCA_964497125.1 uncultured Victivallales bacterium
GTTGCGAGCGTGCTTCCTGGTTGCTGTTTCGCTGCCGCCACACGTGACAGTTCGGTCGAAAAGTCCACGGCCATGGCGGTGTGCGTGCACACCAGGGCTACCAGGGCTAACGTCAGTTTAGAGCATGGCATCAGCATAGCTGTGTTCCCGTCCTTCGTAGCTTCGTAGCCGGGAGGATCTGCCGGGCCACGATAGAAGCGTCACCATCGAATCTCAATCATGCTGTGTATTGTGCCCGCTCGCGGCCACGAAGACAACCCGTGGATTACGCACATGTTTTCGCCGATGCCCAGCAGCCCGCGAATGGGCATGTTGTTGTGGCCCATTGGACAGGTCACAAGCGTGAGGATAGTCAGAAGGCGCCCCAGGCAATTGAGTTCGACAAGGATGGCAAGGTCGTCTGGACCTGGCACGATGCGAAACGCGCCGGTGCCCTTCACGGCATTGAGATCATCAAGTAGCCCACGCCTGGCCCTCAACTACCGCCGCAGGCGCCGCATTCACAATGCGTTTCACCTCGCCGGGCTTCAATTCGACGGTTAGGGCTTCTGTGCTGCCGAAGGGGAGCTCAAGTTCGATGGTTTGGGGCCGGTTGGGCGAGCAGAGCTCTACCTGCAGTTCTGCCTGCTCTACGTCCCACTTGATCGAGACCGTCACGCCCCCGCGTGCGGCGAGGCCGGTGATGGATCCCTGTTTCCAGCGGGAGGGTAGGGCGGGGAGGATGGAGATTCGACCCGGGACAGAGGAGAGCAGCATCTCCTGAATAGCCGAGGTCCAGCCCATGTTGGCGTCGATCTGGAAGGGGGCATGTGTCATGTCGAGACCGATGCCCATGTCGCGCCAGTCGTTGTGCGTGGTGTAGAAGTTGCTCATGATGCAGGAGCGCGACATCAGGTCGAGACACTCGAGTGCATGATCCCCATCACTCAGCCGTGACCAGACGTGCGACATATGCGCCAGCGACCAGCCGGTTTGCTCGCTGATACCCACCACAAGCCGCTTCTCGATGGCGGTCTCGAAGGCCTTGAAGAGCGCGGGGTCGGAGTGGGGTGTCACCTCGATGCCCGGGAAGACGGGATAGATGTGTGACTGGTGGCGGTGATGGTAGTTGTCGTCGAAGGCCGGATGCATCCACTCGCGTATGGCGCCGTCCTCGTTGACCTGGTAGGGCGGGATGCGCTCGAGCATCTGCTGCCACGTTGCGGCCTCTGCTGCGTCGAGTTCCAGCACCTCCGCCGACTCGAGCAGGTGGGTCAGCACCTCTTTCGCCAGGGCGAAATCCATCGTGGCGTTGATGGTTGTGGGCATGGCGGATCCCATCGCGGCGCCGTTGAAGAAGTTCTCCGGCGAATTCTCCGGCGAATTCGACGGCGAGCTTACAAAGAAACCGTCATCACCAATCGTGAAGAAATCCTTGTAGAAGCGCGCGGTCTCGCGCAGGAAGGGCACTGCACGATCGCGCAAGAAGGTCTGGTCGCCGGTATAGAGGTAGTAGTCGTAGTAGTGCTGGGCTACCCACGCGGCGCCGCCGGTCCAGTGAATGATGTGGGGTGCGATCGTCTTGATCAGTCCCGAGGCGGGGATAAGGGGTCCCGGAATGTAGATTCCGCGGCAGCCGTAGAGCTTGCGCGCGTTCTCACGGAAGTCGTCCATGAGTCCGTCAAACAAGTCGAACACCGGCAGCACGGTTTCCGGCAGCATGCCGGACAGGGCCTGCCAGTAGATCATCTGGAGGTTCTCATTGGTCATGTGAAAGGTCCACATGCCGTTGTAGGAACCACTCCATTTGCCGTGCAGCGGACAGGGCTGACCGCCCGGCCGCGAGCTGGAGATCAGCATGTGGCGCCCATAGGCCCACATCTTCTCGACGAGCGCTGTAGGGGCCTCGCCCTGGTAGGCGTCGAGGAGCAGTTCTTCATTCGAGAGAGTGTGGTCTCCGTCTGCGGCCCCAAGGTCCAGTCCGACCCGCTTGAATAGTTCGCCATGTTCAAGCGCGTGCGGGATGAGCAGAGAGGCGTAATCCATATCGACACTCTGGAGCTGGCGAGCAAGCTCCCGCCATGCCGGCTTGCGCTTGGACTGCACAAAGAGCTTCACCACGATCACGATGCGTGCGGCGCCTTCAACACGTAGTCCCTGCTCGGAGCTTTCCAGCGTCGGGGCGTCGGCCGCTCCGGCGGCGGAGAATGGCATCACCCGCGCTACGGCACCAAAGTCGGTGCCGTCATCATTGCGTGCGGCGTAGCGAATGAAGCCTGAGTTGTCGCAGTGTAGATCGATCTCGGTAGGGAGACCGTCTGCGCCCCTGGGATTGTCGGCCACGTCGTGCAGTGCGAGGGTGATGTCTGCGGCCAGGTCGTGGGTGCTGCTCTCGATCTCCATCGCCACCACGTTGTCGGGACGAGAGACAAAGACACGGCGATTGAAGGAGGTGCCGGCATCCTTCCAAGAGACGGTGACTTCACCCGTCTCCATGTTCAGGACGCGACGATACTCGCGGAAACCCTTGTGAACGGGCATCTTGACTCTGAGATCGGCGAGGGGGAGGGGCCCTCCCAAGGCGGGATTGTATCCGCGTTCGATGAGCGCGTCAGCCATGATGCGGTTGGCCTTGCGAAATTCAGCCTTCTGCTGGAGGCGTCGGATTTCCGGGAGGAGGTCGCTGACGTCGGGAAGTTCGGGGCTTGAGACCCCATGCCAGAGGTCTTCATGCGTCAGCAGGACGGTTTCATCTTGCACGGCGCCATAGACGGCGGCTCCGATCGTGCCGTTACCGGAAGGGAGCGCATCGCGCCATTTTGCGCCCCACCAGGCCGCCGGACGCTTCATAATCAACGAGTTCTTCATGCGTGAGGATTCCTGTTTGATCGCGAACCTTACGCAGATAGACGCGTGCAGGGCAAGTAGTTATATTCACAAC
The DNA here is from genome assembly GCA_964497125.1 of uncultured Victivallales bacterium. Lineage (GTDB taxonomy): Bacteria > Verrucomicrobiota > Kiritimatiellia > UBA8416 > UBA8416 > CAYLXP01. The sequence goes on from CAZCDU010000059.1 coordinate 2,921, forward strand.
GATGCGGAAACGCATCGCCGCCGACCCGGTCGGTCGTGGTTCAACGTGTGGTTTGACTGCGTCGTGCGACGTTCTGTTTCAAGCAACGTTAGCTGATGGCGTGCTCGTCGTCTACCATTGGGCGGGCATGAACTCGTCGACGTCCGACGTTGTGATGATATGCTTGGGCAGGTATCGGACCGGCGCGAGCGTCTTGCCTTCAAACCAATCTGCCGCTGCCTGTACGGCAATCGCGCCATCGCCTTCGGCTGACTGGTAGGTGATCGCCAGGGCGTCGCCAGCCTTGACCGAGTCCATGCCGGTCTTGCTGTTTCCTGCTGCCACAATCACCAGGTCTTTGCGGCCCGATTTCTTGACCGCCTCCAACGCACCCGTCATTGAGAACCCGTCTCCGGCGAGGATTAATCCCTTTAGCTCGGATCCGTATTTCGTTAGCCACGCCGATACCAATTGCATGGTGCCTTCGGCCTCCAGGTTGGCGGTATCCATGGCGAGCCGTTTCATCTCAGGCGCATAGGTGGCCAGTTCGGTGATGGGCGCAAAGGTGCGCGCGAAGAAGGGCGAGCTGCCGGGCATGTGACGGACTATGGCGTAGCCGCCCGTCTTTCCCAACTTGTCCGCGAACGCACGCGCCAGCATGCGAAACTGACCCCAGTCGTCTGGCCCCGTCCAGGCCAGGCAGTACTTCATGGCTTCGTCACACGGAATCGTGTTCGACGTGATTACCGGAATGCCGGCCTTGTTCATGCGTCGCAGTAGCGGCGTGCAGCCGGTGGCATCAACCGGCGCAAGGATGACCATGTCTGGACGTTCGTTGATGGCCTGCTCGGTCTGCTGAGCCTGAAGGTCCAGGTTCCAGTTGCCGTTAAAGATCTTGATCTTCATGCCATGGGCCTCGGCCAGGGCCTTGAATCCATTGACGTAGGCGGTCCAGTAGGGATGATCCCCGGCCTTGAGCAGCACGATCGATTTCCCGCGTGCACCATCGCCGGGGGAGGTTGGCATGGATGCCTTCTCGACGTTCCAGCCCGCATATTCGATATCCCACCAATGCCCTGCCTCTGTCTTCGGAAGTGCTGTTGGGTCCGCCGGTCGGGACGGAATGGAAGGGGGTGTCTGCTCCCGGAGGACGTACGGCTGTCCATCTGTGCCGCGTAGGGCAAACACGTCGACGTCGGTCGCCGCCGGGAGGCCGGTACTTGACGCGGTCACCCCGAGTTGTAGTCGCGCAGCATGATGGAAGTACATCGCGGTAATCGCCACGATACCAACGACGGCCACAATTGTGAGGCAGATCAACGGCAGTCTGTCTTTCTGATGCATGGATTCTCCTTCTGTCTCTGTTTCTTCAATACAAGGCAGCCGGTCTTCCTCGATTTCACGCATGAGGTCTGGCCGCTGCCCTTTTAGCAAGTCATGGCGGTATATGGCGTAGGCTTCGTAGAGCACGACAACCGCGAGGATGATTCCGTTTACGAAAATCTGGACTTCAAAACCGTACCCGAGACAGCCAATGCCGTTGAAGAGCGCTGTCAGCATGAGCACGGCAAAGTAGCTTTTCAGGACGCTGCCTTTGCCCCCCGACATAAGCGTTCCGCCAATGATTACGGCGGCAATGACACTCATGAGTGTGCGCGTTCCGAGAACGGCCGCCGAGGTCATGGAGCTTAGTCCCGCTGCAAACAGCGTACCGGCCAGCCCCGCGAACAGGCTGCACAGCACGAATCCGCCAAGCTGATAGCGGTCACGGTTGAGTCCGGCCAACCAGGCGGTCTCCGGGTTGCCTCCCACCATCAGCAGATTGCGGCCTGCACGCATCCGTTTCAGGACGAACTCACTTCCACACACCAGGATGATGGTGATTGTCACAATGGGCGGCAGCAGTGGCACGCGTGGCTGCTCCAGCCAGTCGGCAAACCGGAAGTCGATCACTGCTTTGGATCCGCCTCCGCTATAGAGATGCATCAGTCCCATCACGATCGTCATGGTGCCCAATGTCACGATGAAAGCGTTGATGCGCGCCTTGACCACCAGCAGCCCGTTGACAAGGCCCACGGCAGACGCGGCTAGCAGCGAAACCGCGATACTTCCGGGCCATCCGAGCTGCGGCTGCAGTCCAATCGTCAGCATGCCGGAGAGCATAACCACCGCACCGATCGAGAGATCGAGCTGCCCGAGAATGAAGATGAGCGTGAACCCGATGGCGGCGATGCCGTTCAGGGAGGCCCCCTTCAAGATTGTCGTGATGTTGTGCAGGGAAACGAAGTTAGGGGCGGTTGCCGAGAGGACGGCAAACAGGGCGAAGAGCATGATCAAAGCCCGGTTTTCATTCAGCCACCGTGTTGTACGTCGTGCTGTCACTCGCTGCTTCTCCCCCCGATACGCAGTCGGTACTGCTGCAATCCCACGACCGTGATAAAGACGACGCCGGTAATGATGTTCTGGCGGAACGAGGTGATGCCCATGAATGTCATGATGTTCGTGAGCAGCCCGATGACAAGTACGCCGCCAAGAACGCCAAGCATATTGCCCCGGCCGCCGCTTAGCATGACGCCGCCGATGACCACGGCCGTGACGGCTTTGAAGTCATAACCCTGCCCGAGGTAGAAGACTCCCAGCTTGTTCATTGAGGTAATGAAGATGCCGGCTATCGAGGCGGCAAATGCGGCAACCAGGAAGTTCATGAGCACGACACGGGGCACATGGATACCGGAGGTCGTGGCAGCGGCACGCGCGGATCCGATCAGGCGCGTCTCACGGCCGAAACGTGTCTTTGTCATTACCAGTTGTCCGGCTCCCAGCATGAGGAGCATTACCACAACAACCAGGGGTAGGGGACCGGCCTCGGTGCGAAAGATCCCAATGAATGCCTCGCCCGTCGAGCCAGGGGTGATGTCGGGGTAGACTTGGTTGTTGCTCCAGGTGAAGCGCATGAACCCTTCCATGAAGAATGCGACGGCCAGGGTCCAGAGGATGGGGTTGGCCCGGAACCGGCCAATGACAAATCCATTCATGGCGCCGATCAGCATGCCAGCTACAACACCAGCCAGTAGGGCCGCCAAGAGGCCATAGGGGAGTGCCGCAACCGTGATGATTCCCGAGAAAGCCATGATCGAGGGCAGGGACAGATCGGCCATATGTCCGGAGAAGGTCACGAACGCCATGCCGGATGCCACAATGCCGAGAATCGCTACGGCATTGAGGATGGTTAGCATGTTGTCGCTAGTCAGGAAGTCAGCTGACACGGCGCGCCCCACGATGAGCAGCAACAGCGCCACGCCGTAGATGCCGAGAGAGCCCATATGTGAAAGCAGTTTACGCATGTCCCGGTAGCTCCCCGTTGGCTGCCAGCAGTACGGACTCCTCAGTCATCTCGTTCTTGCTCATCTCGCCGATCACGTGCCCGCCGCGCAGTACAATGGCGCGGTCAGAGAGCCCTACCAGTTCAGGCAGGTCCGAGCTGAGGAGTAGCACGGCTGTGCCCTGGTCAGCCAGCGCCATAACCGCCTCGTGAATCAGGCGTTTGGCACCAACGTCGACGCCCCGGCTGGGCTCATCGAGAATCAGCACGCGCGGCTGCTGCGCAAGCCACTTGCCAAGAAGCACTTTCTGCTGGTTCCCGCCTGAAAGGTTCCCCACTTCGGTTTCCGGTGAAGCGGCCGCAACCTGTAGTTGCTGCATTTGCTCGGATACAATTGATCGGTCGCGGCCCTGCCGGTAGACGCCCAAACGCGAATGCCGTGCTGTCATGGCTGACAGTAGGTTGTGGCTGACCGGGAGACGCAGAAAGAGGCCATCGTTCTTGCGGTCTTCGCTGAGGTAGACCAGTCCGCGCGAGACGGCTAGGGGGTAGTCATTGGGAGGTAGATCCACTCCCTCCAGCGTGACGCGACCGGCGTGTGCGGGATCCAGTCCGCAAAGGGCGCGTGCCAGCTCCGAGCGCCCGGAACCGGCCAGACCGGCAACGCCAAGAATTTCACCGGCCCTGATCGCGAAACTGATGTCATGCACGAAGCCGCGACGAGTCAGATTGTTGACTTCGAGAATGGCGTCGCCCAGTTTCGGCAGGCGCTGGTGATAGAACTCGTCGATGGCCTGACCTACCATCATCTGCACCAGCGACTGCGGCGTGACGTTGGCGATGTCCTCGGTTCCCACCTTACGTCCGTCGCGCATGACGGTCACCCTGTCGGCGATCTCGAAAATCTCCGGAAGGTGATGCGAGATATAGACGATGGCCAGTCCGCGTCTGCGAAGCTTGTGGACGATTTCGTAGAGCCGTTGGACTTCCTCGCGCGAGAGGGCCGACGTGGGTTCGTCCATGACCAGGATGCACGGGTTGCGTCCGAGCACCTTGGCAATCTCAACGAGTTGCGCCTCGTGCTGGCTGATCTCCTCGACCCGCGTGTCAGGATCGAGGTGGTCCAGTCCCACCTGCCGCAGGCAGCGGCGCGCTTCCCGGTTCAGGGCCTTGCGATCCGCGAGTCCGCCCCGCTTCGTGGGAAGTCGACCGACCAGCAGGTTCTCGGCCACACTGATGGGCTGGGCCAGACTTAACTCCTGGTAGACCATCCCGATGCCGTATTCGCAGGCCTGGGCGGGAGAGCGCAGTTCCACCGCTCGTCCGCTCACGTGGATCTGGCCGGTATAGTCATCGAACGATCCCGCCAGCATCTTCATTAGCGTTGACTTGCCCGCGCCATTCTCGCCCATCAGCGCATGCACTTCACCAGCGCGCACCTCGAAATCGACCCGGTCGACTGCCAGTGTGCCCGGGTACTGCTTGGAGACACCCTCCATCCGCAGTGCTATGCCAATGTCGTCGCTCAACGGTTCGCTTCCTCCATTGCAATGGAGGCCCATTCCCACAGACGTTGTGGTTCGTAACGTACCGTGGAGATGTCCTTCATGATCAGCTCAATGTGGCATTTCCCTTCAGCAAGATCCAGAAACTCCCGGATCTGCTGCCTCGCCTGGTCGGGGTGCCAGGTGTCCGTGGCCAGCACAGCGGGACTGGGTTTTCGGCTGATGACATAGTCGGTGCCGATCTCCTCGATCGCGCGCTGCGAGTTGCACCACGGGCTGACCGAGATCTTGCGCAGGTTAGGGATCCGGCGCATCAGGTCCATCTTGCCATCGAGCGGCTCGCAGCATCCGTAGTAGGTGATGCCCCAGCGCGCCAGCCAAGGCAGGTCATGTTCGACCGCGAAGTCCCAGTGCATCTGCGGAGATACCTCTGAGAAGATCTGAGCGTTCGAGCAGCCCCACATGTTCCCGGCCTTGACGTGGTTTTCATCGTAGTCCTCGCCGGGAACGGCACTAGCATAGCCGTAGCCGCCGGATCCGACGCGCGTGTTGGTGTTGTCCAGCGAAAGCACGTTCAGCGCCTCGAACTGGTCCAGCTCCGTCATCCAAGCGTCCACCATGCGCGCCACGGCGGCATGGACGAAGTCCGGCCGGTCGAGCATGTCCATCATGGCGTTCTCGATGCCGTACCAGCGGATCAGGAAGTCCCAGGGCGTGAACCAGATGTGTGTCTGGCCGACCTTTCGAACCGGCATGATGCCGTCGTAGACGTCGCGCATCGCTTCATAGCGGAATGCCGTTGCCTGTTCGTCGTGGGCTACGGTCGGCATCTTGATCTTCTCCAGATCATCCCAGTCCTGGATTTGAACATTGAAATGCCGCGAGACGACGTCGCTCGATTCGTCCGTCTTCACGATGTCGACATCCTCAATGATGCCGAAGTCTGTGCTGTGTACAACGAGGGGGCAGGTGAGGTAATCGTTGATGACCATATCGCCGGGCAGGTGGCGCCACTGGTAGAGTTGCCGGCGCAGTTCCCGCTCCTGATCCTGCGCCCAGGGATGCTCGCAGCGTAGCGTCAGCTCGTCGTCGACATTCATCTCGTTCCAGCAGATCTCGTTGATCCAGACCATGGGGCGCCCGGAGTCGAGATCGTTCAGTTTCGTCCAGAGCTGCGCCTTCTCAGCATGTACGGGCAAGGCCGCAATTTCAGCCACCTCGGCGGCCAACTCGCGCAGCATGTTCTTGTCGTCGGGTTTCAGTGCGATCGGTTCCGCTTCCTGCGGCGGTTCGTAGTGACTTGGGTCGTGTAGCATGGGTGTACCTCTCGTGTAATTTCCTGAACAAACCAGCTGAGGACACCATATATATCCCGGCTCAGTTCCGTCTTGCTATTTTCATCGGCGGCGGATATTGAACAGACATGACAGCGCAGACACGGTCTCCTGCTTCGATTGATCCGCCGGTCTACCATGCGGGTGCCAAGACCTATCACATCGACGACTGTGCGCCGCAGCTTGAGGCAATCCGGGAAAGACGCGTTCGATTTCGGGGTTACTCAAACGGTTTCTATCCGGGCGATCCTGTCGACGCGGAGACGTTGCCCGGGCTCAGCAGCATCGGCTACATCGACACGGTTGGTTGGCAGGAGTGGGGTGTGCATTCGCATCGTAATGAAGGCGTTGAGTTTTGCTTTCTGGAGACGGGGGCAACGGTATTTGCCCTTGGGCGCCGACAGTATGAGCTCGGCCCCGGCTCGCTGACCATCAGTCGCCCATGGCAACGGCACAGGATTGGAGATCCTAGGATCGCTCATAGTCGCTTCCACTGGGTGATCATCGATGTCGGGGTACGTCGGGCCGGGCAGGGCTGGACCTGGCCGGCATGGGTTGTCCTCTCGGAGGCGGATCGCGCTGAACTCACAGAACTGCTCCGCAAGAACCGGAAACCGGTAATCGCCAGCTCGGCGGATGTTAAACATTGCTTTCGCGAGATTGCCCAGGCGATGAACTCTCCTCATCTGAGCCGTTTCTCCCGGATTGCCGTGCATCTCAACCACCTGATCCTGAGTATTCTCGATCTATTGAGAAGCGGTCGCACGGCCAACGAGGCCGTTGTCCGGCGACGGGATACGGTCCGTGCATTCCTGGAGCGCCTGGCTGAAGACCCTGAGACACTGGCTGAGCCCTGGACGCTGGAACAGATGGCCGATACCTGCGGCCTGCGCACCACGGCCTTCGTGAAGTACTGTCACGATGTCACCAATGAGAGCCCGATCAACTACCTGGTGCAGTCGCGCGTCAATCATGCCGCTGCATTACTACGTAGTGACCCGGAACGATCGATTACCGACATCGCGCTGACCTGCGGCTTCGCCTCCAGTCAGTACTTCGCTACTGCCTTCCGCCGATTCCACGGCTGTACGCCGACGGCATATCGACGCTCGCTCTAATCCTGGTGGAAGACCTCTTCCATGTCGGCCCACCACGCGCCTTCGGCGCGGTCGGGTAGGGGCTCCTGGCATGGCATGCACTCGTCCCACCACTTCTGCGTGGTTGGGTCGGCTGCCATCTTGGCGCAATCAGCCTCGAAGTCCTCGCCTGTATATTCGAAGTAGCTGAAGAGGTAGTACTTTCCGTCCGGCAGCTTGCGCAGGTAGATCGAGTAGTTCTGGATGTTGCAGGTCTTGATCATGGCCAGCACATCCGGCCACACGGCTGCATGCAATTCCTTGTAGTAGGGAATCTTCTCTTCCTTAACTCCGATTACGGAACCATAACGCTTCATGCTGATATCTCCTCGTTGAACTCACCTAGATCTAAGGGATAGCTACCATATTCACGGACCAACTTCACGATATAGTCATACGTGTGCCCGGAGACATCGGTGGCTACGGAGTGGTCAGATTGAAAGATGTAGCCGCCGCCCTTGGCTGCGTTGAGTTTGCGGAGTACTTCCGCTTTGATCTCGTCGCGATTACCCCGCTCCCAGACGCGGATATCGCTGTTGCCGCAGATGCCCAGGCGATGGCCATACTGCTTGCGAAGCTCTACTGCATCCATGTCGGCCTTCGCCTCGAGTGGGTTGTATGCATCGACCCCAATCTCGATGTAGTCGTCGAGCAGCTTGTGGACGCATCCGCAGCCGTGGTAGATCACCGGCAGCTTCCGTGAGTGCGCTTCAGCCGCGACCGCCTTGACCCAGGGCTTGAAGTACTCCCGCCAGTAATCAGGCGAGAAGAATGGCCCATTACGATAGGCCACGTCGCCCCAGATGACGAAGCCGTCGAGCAGACCATCCGCGGCATCCATGGAGGCCCTGGCGCAGTTGAGGTAGAATTCGCCGATACGGTTGATGACGGCTCCCATGCGCTCGGGGTAGAGCCCCATCCACATCATCGTGTTCTCCTGCCCAATCAGGCGCGTCAGGCATTCGGCCGTCAGGATCATGCTTCCGTAAACGGGAAAGTCGGGTCGCAGGCTTTTGACCGTATCGACCCAGGCCGGCGAGTTGCGTTCAAACCCGTCGCCAACGCCGGCGATCTGGTTGTCACCCGCCTCATAGAACCGCCGCGGATCGTCATAGGCATCGAACTCGGCTGCTTCCAGCTTCTCGAAGGTGTCGGTCTCCCACTCGGCCATCTCCGGCATGGGGTAGTCGAACTTCTTACGCATGATCGCCCCGAACCCCGTTTTGACGACGACTTCCTCGGGTGTCTCCTTGAGAGTCTCGAAGGGGCGTATCCAGGGATCCATGTTCGGGACTGTCGCAATCCAATCCAGGTCATAGTGATAGTAGGGGCTGGCATCGTCCGCCAGTCCCAGGTCCTGGCGCCACTGTTCGATGAAGCTGCCCCAGAAGAAGTCGCTGATCGGGACACGATCCGGCTCCTCGTGGCTCAACGCCTTGTTCATGCGTTCCAGCTTCTTCAGTGTATTGGGTTTGCGCTCTCCGCCACCTGCTTCGCCAGTCGTCTCAAACATTCCCATGATTCACTCCTCCCTTTAACTCGCCATCAGGTTAGCGCGAGATTGACCGAGGCGTCCATATCCGCTAGCGTCAAGTCTGTGTCTAATTCAACACACAAGCGTGTTAACGTTGGCGCCTACGATCGGCCGTTCTCAGGTGTGGGGATCGAGTATTTCCCGCTTGGCGTCAAGCCCGGCCGGTCAGGACTGACGCTCCACGAGAGTGGGTATCTCCCGGACAATGCCAACTGGAACTTCCCGGGGGTATTCAGTCCATTCTGGCGACTCTACTACAATAGTGAGCCGGGCCACTGTGTGCTCTTTGATGAACGGATGGTTGAACTCACGCCTGATCATCTCATGCTTATCCCGGATCACTGCATGTTCCACTGTCTGGGGCAGCATCCGGTACCGACCTTCTGGATTGCTTTCAGTTTCACCGGCAAGCTGCATCCGTCCCTGCACCCCCCGGTGCTCCTCTCTCCCCGCAACACCGAGATGTGTCTCATTGAGGATCTCAGGGCGCTGATCGAGGCGGACAGCTCTTGGGAACCCACTGAGGCCATCTACCGCAACAGCCTCGCCTTGCTGCATGTCGTTCTGGCGCGTCCGGAGCTGCGGTGGCAGCCGCCTCTGCCCAAGTCCATGGAGAAGATCAAGCCCTACATTGAGACCCACTTGGGCGAGTCCCTTCCCAACCCGGTTCTAGCCAGAAGGGCGGGTATGAGCGTGACCGGCTTCGAACGCGCCTTCAAACGCCACTTCGGTACGACGGTTGCCAGGTATGTTAGCGAGATGCGCGTGCGCGAGGCGAGTCGGCGTCTTTTGCAAACGGATGAAACGATAGACGCCATAGCCGAGGCCACCGGTTTTCCAAACCGCGCCTACTTCAGTCGCGTCTTTAAGAAGGTCACCGGGAAGGGGCCTGCTCGTTTCCGGCGTGAACATCGTTCTGTTCAGATGAGCAGGATGTCTGGTTCCCAAAGGCAATCAAGTTAGACCACCTGTGAAATTGTAGTTAGGACGAACACGCATGAAAATGCTAGTGTCACCGTCAAAAGAGGAAAGGTAAGCCATGACATCACGTGAACGTATTCTTGCCGCCATTGACCACAAGGAACCGGATCGTCCGCCCGTTGACGTTGGGGCGACTCCCAGTTCGGGTGTCTCTGCGATCGCCTATGGCAATCTCAAGCAACACCTGGGACTGAATGATGGCCACACGCGGATCTATGATGTCGTGCAGCAACTGGCCCAACCGGAGTCTACCGTTCTGGATAAGCTCGGTGTTGATGTTGTCGATGTGGGTCGAGCCTTCAATACGGCCGATAGCGACTGGTACGATATCAAGGTCGCGGATGGTCAGACGGCACAGTATCCGAAGTGGTTTCATCCCGAGCAGCGCGAGGACGGCTCGTGGATAGCTCGTTTGCCCGACGGTACGGACATTGCGCATATGCCGTCCGGCGGCACGTTCTATGACCAGAGTTGCTTTCCGTGGCTGGACGGGTATCCCGCCGACATGGCCGCGGCGCTTCCCGATGCCATGGGCAAGGTCTTATGGGCGGCGCTGGTACACAGTCCCTGGGATCATGCCGCCGAGGATGGCTTCTGGGATGACCTGCGTGCCCGGACCCTTGCGCTGCGCGAATCCACGGACCGGGCCCTGATGATTGTCTGCGGCTGCAACCTGTTTGAGTGGGGAACGTTCCTGCGACGCATGGACAACTTCCTGATGGATCTCTTCACGGACGAGGCCGACGTGGAGCGTCTTCTCGATGCGCTCATGGAAAGCCACCTGGCGACATTGGAGAAGGTGTGTGCCGCCGTTGGCGACGTTTGTGACATTCTGCGGTTCGGGGATGACCTGGGAATCGATTCAGGGCCCTTCATGCCGCCCGAGCTCTACCGCAAGTTGTTCAAGCCTCGCCACACGCAGCTCTGCGACTACGTGCACAAGAACAGCAGCATGAAGACGTTCCTGCATTCCTGCGGATCGATCTACAAGATCATGCCGGACCTTATCGAGGCCGGGTACGATGTCATCAATCCCGTGCAGACCAATTGCGTCGACATGGAGCCAGACCGCCTGAAGCGCGAGTTTGGCAACGACATTACGCTTTGGGGTGGGGGATGCGACACGCGCGAAGTCCTCAACCGTGCGACACCGGCGGAGGTCAAGGCGCACGTCCTGGAGCGCCTCGACATTCTGGCTCCGGGGGGCGGCTTCGTTTTCAACACCGTCCACAACATCCTGCCGGAGGTCCAGCCCGCCAACATCATGGCGATGTTCGAGGCCCTGGATGAGTTTGCGGGCTAGCGCCCGCAGTCCCGCTTGCGCCAGCAAGCTTAACGCCTACGAAAAGGGATTTCTATGAACACGAACGAAGCCGAGATGCCGGATGTTCGCGATGCTAAGGGGGAGTGGCACCCCGAAACGCCATGCTCATATGCTCCTTTGTTCGCCTGGCCCCCCTCGACCGAAGGCGTTGTTCAAGTGGTTGTTCGGCTGGCCCGGCTATTTGTGGCCCTATCCTGCGATACATTTCCTGCTGGCTGCGGTGACGTGGCTGTGGCTTCAGCCCGAGGTGGCCGTTTGCAAGACGTTCAAGCCCGGCTGGATGAGCCTCATGTTGTTTCGCAATGCCCTCATGATCCTCTTCGTATACGGCGGCCACCACCTTGTACTCTATACCTTGAAGCTACAGGGGGCGCGGCGCAAGTATCGTAGCGAATGGCAGGACACGGACAGCAAACGGTTCATGTTCGGCAACCAGGTTTACGATAACGTGTTCCGGAGTCTCATTCTCGGGAGCCTTTTCTGGACCGTCTACGAGGTGCTCTACATGTGGTGCCTGGCAAACGACAAGCTCCCATACGCGTCGGCAAGACAGAATCCCGTTTGGTTCGCAGCCCTGTTTCTCATCATCCCACTGTGGCGGGAAGCCCATTTCTACGTGATCCATCGTGCCATTCACTGGCGGCCGCTCTTCCGGCGAGTCCATCGAATCCACCATCTTAACTATAATCCGGGACCGTGGGCCGGACTGGCCATGCACTGGGTTGAGCTGTTGCTCTATTTCAGCGTCGTCCTCATACACTGGGTGCTGGTGTCACATCCGATCCACTTCTTCTTCAATGCACAGCTCACCGCGTTGACGCCTGCCTACGGACATCACGGGTTTGATGGGCCGCTGTTCAAGGGGAAGTTCCCCACCGGGTCCTATTTCCATTATCTGCACCACCGGCATGTCACCTGCAATTTCGGCGAAGCCACCGTCCCGCTCGATAAGTGGTTTGGGCGATTCTACGACGGCACAGGGGAATACGATCCGCGTGGCTGAGGTCACTTCTTAAGTGGTCTGCAATTGTGCTTGAAGTAGGAGTGTCTGCTGAATGACGACGTCTTTGGAGATTTCAACAACCAACAGCCAACAAGAAATATCCAATATCCAAGGGGAGAATGTGAGCCTGGAGCTCAACGCGCGAACCTTCTTGTAGACCTTTGTCTGGATCTCCCATCCGATGTTCGGTTGGATATTCCTTGTTGGCTGTTGGCTATTGACTCTCATGTGTCCTGAATGCCGATCTTCTACACCCCAACGAAATTGCTGAAGACTCAAGACGCAATCGTAGCTGATCACTAGATGGAGACTGCGATATCCGGGATGCCTCAGCAGGCGGCGCGACGTGCGTCAGATCACGGAAAGACGTTGGGTTCCTGCCCCTTGGGCACGTAGCCGCTGCCCATGGCGAGATTGCGCAGGAGAGCATCGTGCACGCTGCGCTTCACGAAGATCGCCGCCATCTGATCCTGGTAGGCCAGTTCCCAGCCGTCGAGCTTTCTCATGATGGGCGTGCAGGGATTGTTGACATGAACGAAGACAAGATCGGTAGGGTAGTCGGCCAGTGCAGCCAGGGGATCGGCACCGCCATAGATGAAGTTCATGTAAGCGCGGATTGTCTCCGCACTGTAAGTCGACCTGAAGCGTCCATCGAGAAAGACGCGGCAGTTAGGGTGCAGATGCCAGATGCAGTATTCCGCCCAGTCGAAGAATACCAGGGCGTTGGCTTCGATCGAATTCCGCTCCAGGAAGGCCATGGCTTCGACTGGGAACTGATCACGGGGTATGCGGATGGCGAGCAGGTCCGTTCGGTTTGCGCGAATGAAGAAGAGCAGGCAGATGCCGGTGCCCAGGCTGAGGAGGGTCACAACCAGGCCTTTCGGGAGCTGGTCCACGATATCCTCAATCTGCCATCCCACAGTCTCGTCAACATGTCGCGTGGCCACCAGGGCGGCCACGATAGCAAAGATCGGGATGTTGCGTCGCATGACAATAGCGGCGATTAGCGACAACGCCAGGACTAGGAGGCCGAACTTCGGGCAGCGGCGTATTGATGCCAGGACGGCGAAGAGGGTGATGCAGGCGAGAGCCATGAAGTCGACATGGATGCCGAACTGCGATTTGGGGTCAATAGGCGCCCACTCGCTGAGGACCGGGCGAACGATTGCCGCGGAATCGAATACGAAATCCCAAAGCCGAATTCCGTAGGGGGTCAACAGCGTCCCCACGAAGAAGGCGGCGGAGGCGAGTGCCAGGGCTAAGGTTGGTAGCCACGAGTCCTGGCGTCCGGCAAGACGCTTGGTGGCGGCGCAGCCCGCGGCGAGTAGGAGTAGGATCTGCCCAATGAAGAATGCGCCGTGCAGATTGGCCCAGAGGCATCCGAGAGGCGCGGCAGCGGCGAGCAGCAGCAAGCTGGGGCGGGGGCGAAGCAGGACCGAGACCAGTCCCGCGATGAGGATGTAAGTGAAGAGGTGTGGGCGTGTCGAGAATCCGTAACCCATCGTCGACATGATGAGCGCCAGGTAAAGCACACGCACCGACCCGGAATGACAACTCTTGCGCATGGAACGATAGAGGATGCCGAGCAAGGTGAATCCCAGGAGTGCCTTTAGCAGCAGCAGCCCGGGATTTCCGAATCGGTCATGGGCTCGATTCAGTATGTACTCAGCCAGCCACTCATGGTTGACCCAGGGGGCGTCCGGTTCTGTGAAGGAGAAGGTGTTTGTCTGGTGGAAGCCCGGAGTGCCCGGCAGACTTCTCACAAATCCGACGTTTCCCCACAGGTCCACGTCTGCTTCGTTGTGGGTGAACAGGAAAAGCCCAAAGGCACATATCGCCGCCACAGCGGCCAGTGTGATTGTGGTGTGCCTCGACAGGCGTCGCTTCTCGTGCATGGAGCGAGTATAGCCCATTCCCAGGCTACGACAATACGCAAAATCAGGTTGAACGGTGAGGAAAAAGGCCTCGACGCTGTCTGGAGGTGTGATTACTGTTCTGAGCTTTGGAGGAGAATCATGGATCAATTGATAAAGGCACTATCGCCAACAACAAAGATTCGTTTTGCGTCGGTAGAGGCAACTATGGCCGCCAAGGCGCTTGAAGCCCGGCACCTGTCGGGGCCGACAGCATCGCTGGCATTGGCCGAGGGGCTCGTTGCTGTCGCACTACTTTCACTGGATGTCGCCAATGAAGACGAAGCCGTCATGCTGCGCACCAACGTGGCGGGGCCCATTGGCGGCATGATGGTTGAGGCTATGGGAGATGGGGGCCTGCGCGGGTTCACCAACACCAAGATCCTGAACGACCTGGATGGCCTCGATTCAATCAGAACGGACGATGCGCTGGGGCGTTCCGGTTCCGTACAGGTTGTCACCTCCACGCCGGGAAAGATCCTGAACCAGGCATCGCTGAATGTGAATCCCCCTCGCATGAACTATGTGGTTGCACGCTACTTCAATCACTCCATGCAGGTGCCCACGGCATGTGAGGTGTGCGCGAAAGCTGACTCTGGCGGCATCATCAGTGCCCGCGGGTTCCTGGCGCAACGTATGGAGGATTCCGACCGGGAAGCCTTTGTTCGCGTGTTGGAGCAGTTCGAGGAAGGGGCGGTGCGCGAACGACTGTCGCAGACGAGTGACTGTGCGGCATTCGGCGAGACATTCGGGTTGTCAGATGTTGCCGTTCGGGAGACGCGTCCCCTGATGTTCAACTGCCGCTGTACCCGGGAACGTACACTGGCCGTCCTCAAGACACTCTCCCGCGCCGAGCTCGAAGCCCTGATCGCCCGGGGTGAAAACCAGCACATCACCTGCCACATGTGCGGTGACAGCTACGCCGCGACAGTGGATGACCTCCGTTCTGCTCTTGATGGAATTGGTGCTTAGAGGTCATTGTCGTGGCCGTAAATAGCCGGTATCTGAAGTGGTTTCACGAGATTGAAAAGGCGCTTTGGTCGCTATTCAATGAGTTTGGCGATCTCTGCTCTCGCTGCGCCGTGCAGACCTTGCACGAGGTCGCCTCCGGCAACCGTAAGGGACGCGATGCCTGGTGCTGCTGTATGATTGACAACCAGGTCCATGACAACTGGGAGGCGCTCAACTCGATCCAGTGTCGCTCAGATCGCCGCTGGTACGACAAGCTCCCGCACCAGGATATGGGGCGTAGTATGCCCGGCAACGGCCCTTGCCCGGCTCTTTCCCCGAATGGTTGCCGACTCAAGAAGCACAGACCCATTACCTGCACCACTCAGCTCTGCACGAAGATGCTGGATGAACTGAATAGGGCAGGGGTCGTGAAGTGTTCCACGCACCACGCCCTTCAGATCGAGGATCTAATCAAGCTGCCCGACATACTGCCGTCCCTGTACGGAACCGCCCGCAAGCCGCAGAACGTCTCACGCCAGGATGTGGATGCCTACATCGCCGCCGTTAGGAAACTGCGTGATCGGTTTGCAGCGGCAAAACGGTAGGCGGCTAGTTCCGCCCACCCCCCAAGCGCACTCGGATCATTCAGGGGCGAAACGTGTGGATGGAAAAGGTGGACGCCGGCGCCCCGACGGCGTTGTGCAAGAGATGGGCCTACGGTGAGACAGAAGAGCACGATGTTCTCCACTGTCACACGACAGGCTACCACCTTGCTCGACCGCGTCGGGACGCCACGGTCCACCCCAACAAGGTCAACGATATGAGGAAGTTTCAGGTCAGCGGAGCCACCGGCGTCGTTCCTCTGACGGATGGTACAAGGTGAAGACTCTTTCGTAGGCCGGTCCCGCAGCCGCGGGATTCCCGGCTGCAGACGACGAGAATGGAATGCGGGAAAGTTTCCCGCACTACGTTAGAGGCGGAAACGCTAAGCAAACGAATGAAGTCTCAGTCTAAAACACGTACTGTGCCTGCACGAACCACTCATCCAGATCGCTGCCTGCCTCACCGTCCACGTTCTCGCCCATGCGGTAGGTGACTTGATATTTGGTCTTGTGTTTGTTGACGAAATAGTTGGCGCCCACAGATCGTCGTGTCCAGGTCTTAGCGTACCCATCGGCATCCTGGCTTTCGTAACCGGCCACGATCTCGACCTTCTCCGGTAGTACCATGTATCCGGCTTCGATTGCGTAGCCCTCCAGGTCTGTCTCGCTGTTTTGGTAGAGGCCTTCGGTGATTCCGTCTTCAATGAGCTGAGCTTCAACACGCTTGAATTCGGCATCGATTGAGAGTCCTGCTCCGCGCAGGCCGCCGCTGAGCTCGAACCCGATAGCCTCGTCCAGGTCCTTCTTCTCGCGCGTGGCGTCGAGATTGTCGCCATCATTCTTCCAGGCGTAAAGAGCTGTGCCGACGGTCATCTTGAGCGGCCGTGGAAGTCGCCCTGGTCAAGCGACATGATGCCAAGCGGGTGATAATCGACACGGGCGCCAATCAATTCTCCTTCACTCCAGTCATCGTCGGCGTTCAGGGAAATCACGGTGTCAAAGTCGATGCGACTGTTGTCGGGATCAATGGCGGCTTTAACCAGAGATGCCGCCCACGTGATCGATTCCAAGGCTTCGCCTTCCACGTGCACGCCGGCTTGGCGGTCGGTAACGCCGTAGTTGTGACTCGACACAAGCGTCCGCTCAACAAGCTGCTGTTTCTTGGATGACGTGAGCGATTCACGCGAGAAAGGCGTGAAGTAGTTACCCACGTAGATCGTGATGCCGTCCAGACCCGTATGTGCGAAATAGGCGTCGCGCAGGTCAATAGAGCCTTTTCCCATATCCCACTGGAATTTGGCGTACCAGTTGTCGCCGCCGCTTCCCTGGATGTATGGGCGGAGCCGACGGAAGATTAGCTCATCGGTGGATGCGCCCCCAGAAGGGCTCTTCTCGTGATACTGCAGTTGGATACGTCCGCCAAGCTTGATCCAGCTTCCGTTCTCGGCTTCGTATTTCACCCCGGCGGATGCTGTAAGGGCGTGTGCAAGGCAGAGGGCGGTCAGAGCGGATGTTAGTGTACGCATGGATACTCCTTTTGGGTTGTTACAGGTCCAGTGTCGGCTAACGTTATCACCCACTTTTTAGTGATATTTCGGGCCTGAAGCCAGCGGAATCTCAGCTCATGCACCCGGGGGCTCTGAAGGAGAGACATTTAGGGTCAATTTGCTCTTGGCCCCATGTGGGTGATGTGCCATGCTTTCCGCTTCTGAATGCCGTTGCAGGAGATTATCGATGCCAATCTATGAGTACAAGTGTGAGTCGTGCAATCATGCGTTTGAGCACCTGGCAAGAACGCTGTCTGCGCCGACTCCGGCCTGTCCCAAATGCGGGAAAGCGAAAGTGAATAAGCAGTTCTCAACATTCAGCGCCAGCGTTGCGGCGAGTGCCCCGGAGTCGTGTAGCCTTGGCGCATGTCCCTCAGGGTCGTGTGCCGCGGGCGGATGCCCACGAGAGCAATAGCGAGGATTCTATGTCAGGTAACGAAATAAAGGTAACCTTTGAACCCAGTGGCCGGAGCGTCTTTGTGTTGCCCGGGACGCCTCTTTTGGAAGCGGCCGGCCGATCGGGAATCGTGCTTCAGACGCCATGTGGGGGGCAGGGGACCTGTGGCAAGTGCAAGGTGCAGATCGCATCGGAGAATGAGCCGAGCCTGGCTTGTCAGACTCATGTCGACGCACCAATTGTTGTCGATGTGCCGACCGAGTCCATGTTTGAGACCCGCCAGCAGATTCTTGTGGACCACGGTGGCGAAACGGGAGAGGTCCGCCCGGTTGTACGCAAAGTCCTGTTCGCCCTGGAGCCGCCAAGCCGCGAGGATGTTCGTTCTGATATGGCCCGTCTTTATGATGCCATTGGGGACGAGGTGGAGGTGCCGGCTGACTTGATGCGCATGGTGCCCCGCTTTCTGCGGCGCCATGATTGGAAGGGTACGGCGGTTCTGGCTGAGGATAGGCTAATCGCAATTGAACCGGGTGATACGACCTCCGAGATCTACGGCGTCGCGTTCGATCTTGGTACGACCACTGTTGTGGGAACGCTATTTGATCTGGCTACGGGGGAGGAGCGAGCTGTTGCGTCACGGATGAACGGCCAGATCGCCCATGGTGATGACGTCATCTCGCGCATTCACGCTGTCCGGGAGAATCCCGCTGACTTGTTGCGCCTGCAGGAGGCCATTCTTGGGACCGTTAACGACATCCTCGACGCGCTTCTGTCAAAAGGGGGGATTCCCGCCGCCGCCATCTACGAAATTGTGTTCGCCGGCAATTCGACGATGCAGCAGATTCTGGCGGGACTGGATCCCTCCGCCCTTGGTGAGGTGCCTTTCGTCCAGGTCTTTGACAAAGCGACAACGCTACCGGCTAATCGCCTGGGATTGCGCGCCAACGCCGCGGCCGAGGTCTATCTCTTTCCGCAGGTTGGCGGGTTCGTTGGAGGCGATACCGTTGCAGGAATGGTTGCCGCACGGCTGGATAGGCGTGACAGGCCGGTGTTGCTCGTCGACATCGGCACCAATGGCGAAATCGTCCTGGCGACCGGGGAGAAGCTGTTCGCTGCATCGACCGCGGCCGGGCCTGCTTTCGAGGGGGCGCGGATTACGCAGGGGATGCGGGCAACTACGGGGGCGATTGAGAAGGTCCTGGTCAACGATGACGTCAGGTTGAATGTGATCGGAAACGCGAAGCCCATTGGCCTCTGCGGTACCGCGTTGATCGATGCGGTTGCGGGCCTGCTCACGGCTGGGATTATCGATGAAACGGGACGCATTCTGGAGGCCGATGAGGTGCCCGATAGCGTCAGCGATGCACTGAAAGCCCGTTTGGCTCTCATGGATGGTGACGTGAACTTCGTGCTCGCCACCGAGGACGAATCAGGGACCGACGGGCCTGTCTATCTGTGGCAGAAGGATGTGAGGGAGCTACAGCTTGCCAGTGGAGCCATTCGTGCGGGAATCAACATCCTGTTGCGTCGCGCCGGTGTGGAAGCCGACGAGCTGGGGGCCGTGCTGCTTGCGGGCGCGTTCGGGAACTTCATCCGCCGCAACCATGCACGGCGGATTGGCCTCTTGCCGCCGCTGCCTACCGAGCACATACGGTTCATCGGTAACGCTGCCTCTCTCGGGGCTAAGCTCGTGCTACTCTCCGAGAACGAGCGGCGGTATGCCGCGGAGGTCCGCCACAAAGTTGATCACGTCGATCTCTCGATGGACCCCGAATTCCAAATGGAATTCGGCATGGCCATGATGTTCCCCGGCCCCGAGGCGGATGCGCTGTAGAGCTGATCAGCCACTCTCACGGCGTGAGCGGGATACAATGTAGTACACTCGGATCATTCAGGGGTGAAACTGGGCGAGAGGGCGCTTGCCACTCGGAGAGTGGCGCGTACTGAGTAGCCCCCACTCTCCGAGTGGCAGGGCTCGAGGACAAGTGGTGTAATAGCGTCAAGTTTCAGACTAGGCTCGCCCGATAACATTGCATTTCGGGCTTGCATTGGCGTGGGGTGGGGTGTACTGTTCGCGAGCTTTAATGCAGGAAAAGGACTCTAGTGATGAAAAAAGGTATACATCCAGATTACGGCGACGCCACAATCACATGTGCTTGCGGCAGTGTGATGGAGACGAAGTCTACGGTTAAAGAGATGAGCGTGAATACATGCTCACAGTGCCACCCGTTCTATACGGGTAAAGCTACAATGCTTGATACCGAAGGCCGCGTTGAGCAGTTCAACCGCCGTTACGGTCGCAAGGCCGAAGAAGCTCAATAGCTACGATTTCTGATAGGACCAGGCCTCTGTTCTGCAAGGGTCTGGTCCTTCTTGTGCCTACGCGCGGTGGGGGAATGACCGCGTTGCGCACGGGCTGGATTCCCTCGAATCCAGCCACGGAAGACCGAATCCAGTTACAGAGTTGGCTTACGACATGATCGATAAATCCTATATTGAGGGTATCTTAACCCGCCTTCCCGAGCTTGAAGCAGAGCTTTCCGATCCAGCGACCGCTGCGAATCAGAACAAGTTCCGCCGTGTGATGCAGGATCATGCCAACCTGAAGCGCATCGAGAAGAAGGCCCAGCACGTATTCTCCCTCCAGACGCGACTTGCGGAAAACAGAGAGATGGCCGCGGATGAATCTGAGCCGGAGCTTGCAGAGCTTGCGGCGGCGGAGGTCGAGGAAATCGAAGAACAGCTTCCGGGCGCCGAAAAGGACCTGAGGGTCAGTCTGCTTCCTCCCGATCCTGACGAGGGTCGGAATGCTGTTATGGAGATCCGCGCCGGCACCGGCGGCGATGAAGCGGCTCTGTTTGCTGGGGACCTCTTTCGGATGTACGGGCGATACGCAGAAACAGCCGGCTGGAAGATCGGCGTTGTGGACGCCAGCACAAGCGAAGTCGGCGGCTACAAGGAAGTCGTCTTCACCGTTGAGGGGAGTGGCGCCTATGGCGTACTCCGCTATGAAAGCGGGACGCATCGCGTGCAACGTGTGCCAACGACGGAGTCGCAGGGACGGATCCACACCTCGGCCGCCACGGTCGCCGTGTTTCCCGAAGCCGAAGCCACAGATGATATCGCCATTCCAGACGCTGACATCCGTATCGACGTCTATCGTGCCTCGGGTCCCGGCGGGCAGTGCGTGAATACAACGGACTCGGCTGTCCGCATCACGCATATACCTACGGGCGTGGTTGCTCAAAGCCAGGATCAGAAATCCCAGCATCGTAACCGGGAAAAGGCCATGTCGGTTCTCAAAGCACGGGTGCTCGATCAGTTGCGCCGTGACGAGGCCGAGAAGCAGGGCGCTTCCCGTCGCTCGATGATTGGCTCCGGTGATCGCAGCGGCCGGATTCGCACCTACAACTTCCCGCAGAACCGTCTCACGGACCACCGCATCAACCTTACGCTCTACAGCCTCGACCGCGTCATGGAAGGGGACCTGGCGGAAATCGTGAAGCCCCTGCGCGAGCACGATATGGAAGAGCGGCTGAAAGCTGAGCTCGAGGACAAGGCCGCGCAGTCGTAGGCCCGACTTTCTGCTATCTATCTCTCCCTTTCTGCTTTCTGCTTTCTGCTTTCTGCTTTACTCTTCCCCCATGGCTGACACTCCCAAAACGGTTCTACATGTTCTCCAGGCTGGGGCACAGTTTCTTGAACAGAAGAAGATTGAGAATCCGCGCCTCGTCTGCGAACAGCTGCTGAGCAAGTTGCTGGGGTGTGAGCGCCTCGAGCTCTACCTCAAGTACGACTATGTACTTTCCGAGAAGAAGCTGGCGGCCATGCGTCGGGGCATCAAGCGAGCTGCTGACGGTGAACCCGTGCAGTATATCCTGGGAGAGACCGGTTTCATGGAGTCCGTATTCAAAGTGGACCGCCGGGCACTCATTCCGCGTCCTGAGACAGAGATCCTCGTGCAGCACGTGCTAACCTGCAAATCCCTGTGGGAGACCGAGACTCCGGCAATCGTTGATGTTGGTACGGGCTCGGGATGCATCATTCTGAGCATAGCCGAGGCCAAGCCTGATGGCCGGTATCTTGCGGTGGATACCTCGGAAGAGGCTCTGAAGTTGGCGCGGGAGAATGCAGCAACACTGAACGTGGACGAACGTGTCCATTTTGTCTGTGCCGACCTGTCAGATGTCGTCGAACCGGAGTCCATGGATGCTGTGGTCGCAAACCTGCCCTACATTCCAAGTGCGGACTGTGACCGCCTTTCGCCTGAAGTGCGCGATCACGAACCCCGTAGCGCGCTGGATGGAGGAGAAGACGGTCTGGATATTATCCGGGATGTCGTACAAGACGCCGGCATTGTCCTGAAGAATGGCGGCATGCTTTTCCTGGAAATAGGCGATGACCAGGGAGCGGCGGTCATCTCGCTGATGAAGGAGTCCGGCTTCTCCGATGCAGCCGTTAAGCAGGACCTTACCGGCCGTGATCGGGTGGTATTTGGCCGGTTGGTGATGTAGAGGAGACGTTGTACGTTGGACGTTACACGTTGCACGTTACACGACTTCAACGACTGGAACGACTGAAACGACTGAAACGACTGGAACGCTTCCAACGACTTCACCGTCCACTACTCTCCTTCCCCTTGCCGCAGTCCGCGTTTTCGCATCTGGCGTTCAACGTAGTCGATGAACTGGCCCTTCTTCATCTGCCAGCGGGGTGCAACGAGCTCATCGTCCGGCGTGTCCGTTTGCAGTCGCATGATAGGGATATGGGATGGCATCAGTCGGATGGCATCGATCACGGCTTCGGCGTAGTCATGTTCATCGAGTAGGGGAAAGGGCTGGGCGAGGTATGCATCAGCCAGTTGCGTGTTCTTCACGACGTGGAGATTATGAAACTTAATGCCGTCGATAGGCAACTTTGCCAGCGCCACAGCCGTCTCATGGAAATCGTCTTCGGTTTCCCCGGGAAGCCCAAAGATGACATGCACCGCACAGGCGATGCCGGCCGTATGCAGGCGCCTGATGGCGTCGCGACTACAGGCCCAGTCATGGCCGCGGTGGATCTGATCTAACGTTGTGTCGTGGCTCGTCTGTACGCCTAGCTCAACCCACAGATCGGTCCTGTTCTTGAGCTCCTTCAGGAATGTGATGGTCTCATCAGCAAGACAGTCCGGTCGTGTCCCGATGGTGAAGGCGTCGAAATGGGCATAGGAAAGAACCTGCGTGAATATCTCGCGTTGTTCCTTGGATGATGCGAACGTCCCCGAATAGGCTTGGCAGTATCCCATGAATTGCTCTGCCTCATAGCGCTTACGAGCAAACGCCATCGCCATATCAACCTGTTCCTGCCAGGCATCCGCCTTCAACGTTTGCTGAGCACGTCCGCCGTCTTCTGCGCAGAACGTGCAGCCACTGGATCCATCCGGGCGGCGATTCGGGCATCCGAAACCGAGATCGATCGGGATGCGTTGGAGCTGGCTGCCATAGCGATCAATCACAAACTGGCGATACGTATAGTAGGGCGTGGCATACATAGGCTGTCGTTTAGCACGTTGTTGCGATGGCGACAAGCCTGCTCACTATCCTTGAGGCATTTGCGTTGTTGAATAGACCAATGGTGCCAGTGTTAATCATGAGTTGCGCATTCAGTTTGCCCCATTCAAGGTGTCAGGTGTCAGGTTTCGGGTGTCAGGATAAGAAGAGACGCAGAACTCACCCCGCGGTTTCCTGCTAGTTACTGCGGATGATCTTCTCTCGTTGGCAGGCTTTGCCTGCCACTCTCTTCCTGAAACCTGAAACATGAAACCCGAAACCTGACACCTAGCTCTTGGAGCGACAGCGCAAAGAGCTGTATCCTTGACGGACTCCCGGTTGAGGCGTAGTTTTGATTTAAGCTCAAAGTCGACCTATGGGTTTCGGAATCATAGCCATGAGGGAGGTGATGCTGAGTTACGGATTCGGTGACGTGGATTGTGCGTGTGGGGTTTCTTTGGAGGAGAATATCATGAAGAGTTTGGCATGTTTAGTGGTGGCAACGTCAGTATTGGCGAGTGGTGCATTTGCGGATGGATTCAGTGTTGGTGCCCATGGTGCCTATACGCTGGGCGGCGACGTTGAGAGTGAAGAGTTCGGGTATGGCGGCCAGGTGAGTCTTGACGTCTGCGAAGGCGTCTCGGTTGAACTCTCCGGAACGATGTTCAGTGATGAGGTCGATGCAGACGAGCTGGGGAATCTGGATATCGACGCCCAGCATATTGCACTATCAGGTCGCTATGACCTGCCCGTGAGTGATGCCTTTGGCGTCTATGTTGGTGCCGGCGTCAGCTACAACATGTTTGACGTCGATGAGCCCAGCCTGCAAGAGCTGATTGGTGGTGGCGCTCTCGATCCCGCAGAAGCCCAGGCGTACGCCGACTTCATTACCGCGGGGGGGACAACTCGTGGGAGGCGTGGACATCGAGATTGACGATGCTATTGGCTGTCACGCCTGCGTCGGTGCTTCGGTGGCGCTGTCGGATTCGGTTGAGCTCTTCGGCGAATATCGTTTTACATGGCTTGATATCGATGGCGAAGCATCCGTTGAGTTGACGGCCATCATGAATGGCGTGGTCGATGAAGAAATCAGAGAAACCCGTGATCTTGACGAAGGCAGCTACGACTTCGGCCTGGCCCGCATCGGCATCAACGTCCTTCTGTAAGCAATGATCGGAGAGCGACTTGACACAAGCCTCATGCCTGTGCCATCCTTCGCTCTCCAATTGACCGGGGCGATTAGCTCAGTTGGTTAGAGCGCCGCCTTCACACGGGCGCGCTCGCGAAGCGAGCGGCGCGTGGAGAGCGAGAAGATAAGACGTTGATGACGTAGCAGTTACGAAGACGGCATCAACGAGGGCAGAGAGGGCCAGGGAACTGGCCGGGCCACTTGGGGGCCACTTTCGTAACGGTTTTGCATCGAAGATAACATGTCGGGCGATTAGCTCAGTGGCTAGAGCGCTGCCTTCACACGGCAGATGTCACAGGTTCAAGTCCTGTATCGCCCACCACTCAGGACGGCAACGCCGTCCGGCCGCGTCAGCGGCCTTTTCTCCGGG
>CAZCDU010000060.1:0-26966 GCA_964497125.1 uncultured Victivallales bacterium
GCCGCTTTTCCCCAGCGCGCAGAACTACCCCCGGCACGACGCAAAAGCGGTGTCGACGTCCCACACTCGCAAGCTCGCTTCGGACTTCCGTCTTCGCGCTTCGCGCTTCGCCGTGACAGGCTGCCACCGCACTCCAAATTGACCCTAACGCCTAATCCCTAACGCCTAACGCCTTCTTCTTCGCTTTCTGCCGCTTGATCCTTGCCTGCCATTCCGGTGTGTGGATAAGGCCGAGAAAGCGGGGTTCGACCAACTGCGAATCCCATTTGACGCGTAGTGCTTCCAGTCTTCTGAGTTTTTCGGGATGCTGGGATGCAACGTTCGTCGTCTCGCCGATATCCTTCTCCAGGTCGTAGAGCTCCAGTTCCGCTCCTTTCCACTTGCGGTGAAGCTTATAGTCTCCGCTGCGCACGGTGTACTTACCTCCGTCGAACTTGCGCAGGTAGATCGCCTTGTGCGGCGTGCCGTCGTTCGTGCCGGTCAGGTACGGCACCAGGTTCACCCCGTCGAGCGAGCGCTCGGGGTCTGCTTTGACGCCGGCCAGCTCAGCGATGGTTCCCATGATGTCGAGCGAACTGACGGGCTTGTCGTAGGTTGTCCCGGCGGGAAGCACGCCCTTCCATTGCACGGCGAAGGGCACGCGGAACCCGCCTTCCCATGCATCGCCTTTGCCGCCGCGCAAGACACCGTTGTCCGAACCGTTCTTTGTCTCGGGCCCGCCGTTGTCGGAGAGGAAGAAAATGATCGTGTTTTCCGTGAGCTTCAACTCGTCCAATTTGTCGAGCAACTGCCCTACCCCGTCATCGACGCAGCTGACCATGGCGGCGTAGGTCTTGCGTTTGCCCGACAGTTTCGGGAACCGCTTGAGATACTCGTCCGTGGCCTGCAGCGGACCGTGGGGGGCGTTGTAAGAGAGGAACAGGAAGAAAGGCTGCTCCTGGTTGGCCTCTACGAACTCGACGGCGGCCTCGGAGAACTCCTCGGTGAGATACTTCCGCGGCGGTACGGCCTCATGGTTCTTCATGATCCACGTGCGGTAGCTCTCGCTTTCGTTCTTCGCGGCATAGCTGTCTTTCAGGGTCAACATCTCAGGCATATATTGGTGTCCACCGCCAAGATGCCCGTAAAAGTAATCGAACCCGCGATTGAGCGGGTGATTGCTGGGGTGCGCACCCAGATGCCATTTGCCAACCACGCCAGAGGTGTAGCCCACCGGCTTCAGTGCCTCGCCGAAGGTGCGTTCTTCCTTGGGCAAGCCCATGTTGGGGTCCTGCGTCCGGTACTGCGGATTGCGTTCGAACCCAAAACGCTGCCCGTAACGACCGGTCATGAACGCCGCCCGACTCGGCCCACACACGGAATAGCCGACATAGCCACTGGTACAACGTACGCCGTCTTCCGCCAGGCGGTCGATGTTCGGCGTCGGAATGTCCTTGCATCCATTGAACCCGACGTCGGCATAGCCCATGTCGTCGGTCATGATAACAATCAGGTTGGGTTTGGTTTCGCTTGCGGCAAAACTAGCGAAACAGAGCGCTTGCACCAAGAGCATGCAAGAGGCCATGTGGAGCGTTTGGAGTGGTCTTTTCATTTCCGGTTCCTCCCCTTCTTGCCTCCAGTCGCCTTCGGTGCCGGAAGCGTGGGGGCTTTGGCCGGATCGTAGGTGGCTTCCGCTCCTACCGCCCACGCCAGGTCGAACGCCATCTTGCTGCTGTCCAGGCTGGGGTCCTTGTGCTTCTGGTGGTAGGCCGCCAGGGCCCGGGCCAATTGCCGCACAATGTCGCGACACGTTTCCTTTGTGGCGAAGTTGATCAGCTCGTCCGGATCTTCCCGCTTGTCGATGAGCCACGGCACATCCCGTGGGGCCAGGACCAGCTTGTAGCGTTCGCTGACGGCACACACCCAGCCCCAGCTGCTGCCCTGGCGAAGAATGGCGACGTCATCCCACTCACCAGGAGCCTTGCCGACAAAGAACGCCGACGCGTCACGCCCCGACTCCTTGCCGGCGGTCTTGACCTTCATGATGCCGAGTACCGTCGGGAGAAAGTCCACACAACCAAGCGCTTCATCAATGCGTGTGCCGGGGTTGATTCCTGCAGGCCACTGGATGACAAAGGGAATCTTCGCCGAGGCCTCCAGGGGGACCCCCTTGTTCTGCCGTCCGTGCTCACCGCGTAGGTCGCCGTGGTCCGCCGTGAAGACGACGATGGTGTTGTCGATCAGTCCCTCGGCTTTCAGGGCCTGCATGATCTTGCCGACATTGTCGTCGATGCACTTGACCATGCCGAAGTACGCCGCGTCGTTGCCACCACCCTTCTTCGGCGCCGCCCAACTTGGGACGTCCTTCAAGCGCTTTTTCGCGGTATGCGGCTTCTGAAACTTCATGTTCGTATACATGGCATTGTACGGTGCGCGCACGCTATCAGGACCGTGGGGATCCGGAATGCTGACCATGTAGCAGAACGGCTTGTCCTTGTTGGCGCTGATGAACTCGATCGTCTTGTCGGCAAGCCAGTCCGTTGAGAAGCTCTTGTCGTCAGCCCCGGCAACATCGTAGGTCGGCTTGTTCCCCTTGCGCGCTGCAACGCGAGGGCCATCGGGGGCATCTTCAAACTTCTTCCAATGGCCGCGGTTGTACATGAACCGGTTGTCCGCGAAGCCGAAGTCGCGTGCCGGTTCCCATTGTGGCTTGCCGTCGCCGTCGAGATGCCATTTGCCGGCGTATCCCGTGGCGTAGCCCTGCTTGCGGAGGATAGCAGCAAAGGTCACGACATCATCTTCCAGGTGTTTGTTGTTCTGGTAGGCGCCCGTCTCGTGCGGGTATTGCCCCGACACAAACGCCGCGCGCGACGGCGTGCAGACGGGCGAGGTCGCGTAGAAGTTCGTGCAGAGCGCTCCGTTCCTGGCGATCGCGTCGATGTGCGGCGTCTCGACGACATTTCCCCTACCCCACATGAACGCCTGCTTCGGCACGAGCGTGTCGCGGTAGCAGCCCAGGGTGCGGAAGTTGTGCTCGTCGGTATGAATGACCAGCAGGTTCGGCTTCCCGTCTTTTCCGCCCGTGGCAAGGACCTTTGACGGTGATAGCGAAACGGCCGCAACAACGCCGGTGCCGATCTGAATGAATTCCCGTCTGTCCATGTGTGTCTCCTCTCCTACGTCCATTCCCGGATAATCAGTTCGGGTTGAATGGTACGTTGCGTTGACTCGCTGTCCGGAGAGTCGATCTGCTCAAGCAGCAGCTCCAGCATGGCAGTGGCGACGTCGCCGGCGCGTTCATCAATCGTGGTGAGCGTCGGGGAGGCAAGCTCGGAGACCGCCAGATTATTCAAACCGCACACGGCAACATCCTCCGGCACCCGAAGGCCACGCCTGTGCAGGATCTGGATCATCCGCAAGGCCGTCATGTCATTGTTTGCTAGAACCGCATCCACACGGTCTTCCACGATCCTCTCCACCAGGGCCTCGGCTACTTCAGCACTCCGGCTTCTTCCGCCAAATCCGCCTGGGTCAGCTCAAACTCCAGCCGACGCTGCACCAACCGACTCCCCAGCTCGGCCAGAATCGTCTCATCAGTCAATAGCCTTTCAATCTTCATGTATGCCTCCGTTTCTGGGGTTCTTATATCGCAATGAATGACGACTTGTAAGGTCTATCTCTTGTTATCTCGTCATGTCGTGCGATTTACGAACAGAGGTACCCACGAATCTCCACCCTCTTACTCGACGCGCTCAACCCGCAGAGGGTGCTTCAATTCCTGAACCAGCTTATTGAGCCCGGAGAACCATTGCTCTCTGGATGTACACCCACAAAGTCCACCTCATACTCGATCTTTTCATCATCGTTGTTCACTTCAGATTCTAATCAAAGGCCATCTTGTGGCTATCTATTGTCCACCTGCGTCACGGTCGTCTTGTTGAAATCCAGAATCATACTTCTGCCACCTTTCTGTATCGTGACCACACCGCTGCCTTCCCTGGAGTGGAAGAACGGGCTGTCGAAAACGTTTTCCGGCAGGAAATCGATTGGCTCGCCGTTAACTTGCGGAATGGCGCTGCCGTCGAGGAACAGACTCAACTCCAGGGGGATATCGTGGGCATCATGGGCCTTGATGGTGAACCGCTGCGCTTCAAGAGCTGTCGAGCTGCTCATCACATAGTCTGCGAACGCGTCCATGTCGGCATATTTCGATTTCCGCCCCATGACGAAGACGACGGGCGCATCGCCGTCCCCGGGGTGCAGCCAGCAGTCATCCTTCCAGGAATGGGCGCAGGCATCTTTGCCATTCTTCCTGGAGAAGGCTTTGACCGCCAGAAAGGCATCGCCCTCCCGAAGGAGATGCCAGCCGTCCCTTTCCACCAGCCGCTCCTTCATGCCCGTGCTGAAGAAGACCCGCATGGCTTTTGCATTGCGGGACTTCTGGTTTCGCTGAATGACCATGATGTTCTCATGCTGTACCGACTGGACTTGCAGACTGGTCTTCAAGTTGGTCTCTGATGCCGGCAGACACTGCGGGACCACGCGTGCGTTCAGGTCGGAGGAAAAGACGATGGCAGTATACATGTTTTGGGCAGCCAGCCCCGCGTAGCCTTCCTGAAGATCCCGCACCCTCAGGTAGTCGTGGGACCCAACCAGCGGCAGTGTCGGGTCGATCATCAAGCATCCCATCACATAATCAGGCGTGCAGTAGTCATACGCCAGCATACGCGTATCGATTGGGTCGAAGTTATACCACGGGCTCCACCAGAGAGGAACATCTGTAAACTCCATGTGCTTCTGTTTGCCAAGACGCTTTCCAGTATAGGAGTACTCGCCTCTGCCTGCCACGTCGTTGGCAATATCCTTGATCAATTCCGGTACCCGGTATTTTGCAGATGCCAGCACCCTCGGGCAGCCGATAATCGGGTCCGGATGCCAATGCGTGTGCCATGGGCCATTGTCAAAAAGGAATAGACTCATCAGCCGCCAGGTATCACCTTGCGCTCGCCTGTTCTCATCGCCCTGGTAGAGTCGGTTTCTACCGCCGCCTCGCACGCCATTAAGTTGAGCCACCGCCCACTCCGTCCAGATTAAGTGCAAGAGCATTTCGGATTTTTTACGTAGCAGTGAATCCTCGCCAAACTCATGCATATTGTAGATTTCCGGCAACGTGTATTTACCGTAATCCGCAAAGGCTTCAGCCAGTAATCCGTGCTTAGCCATTTCATCCCAGCGATGTTTGAAGAATCTATTCCAGCGGTCATAACGCTGTTGTGCGGTTTCACCATTAACCAGCTTCTTGTCTCTATATTGCGGCAGATCTTTCAGCGCCTGGGCTGCCATCAGTATATTGCCAATACGCATGATCTCATGATTCTCACTACCGTGAATGGCGGTGGCATACTTCAGATCAGATCTCTTCGTTTCTCCTTTCGTGGAACCTTCAAGCTTTTCGATTCCCTCTAAAGTCTCTTTAACCCCCTCCTGCCAGGCTGTCGGTCCTGCCGGATTCTTTAGATACTCAACACATGCGTTCTTTGCCTTGGCATACTGTCTTTGCTGTATATACAGGTCTGAAAGCAGGCGATATGAGTGGCCTTTCCGGTTGCTTCCTTCTCGAGGCAACTGAATCACCTTTTCAAAATACTCAATAGCCTTGGCTGTCTGCCCTAACGCTCTAAAACGCACTGCCGCGCTATATGCCGCACCTGCCTTTTCTGCATCATCTTGCGACAAGTCATACACAGCGGCATAAGCAAGTGCTGCGGCATTGCGGTCTTCGGCTCCGCTCTGGGCTTTTGCATCTGCCTTGGCCTCCGCCAAATCTCTGTATTCAGCAAAAGAGCTGAAAGGCAGGGCCAGAATAGCTGTCAGAATAAAGACTAGTTGCACTTCTCACCCCCCTCCTTCAAATCTGGTTACGTTCAGCATTCAGGTAATTCCAGAACAGGTCTTCGATCAGCTTTTGGTTTTCCTGCTTTAGGCGTCCGGGGTAGACCTTGCTCTTGTCAGAAAAGAGATAGTAGATTCTCACCCATGTCCGCATCTGCCATTTCAGGCGTTCCGACTGGGCAATTTCAGGAGTCATTTTTGATGCGTCTTCCACGTTCATATCGTCTGCTGACTCCTTGAGCATTCTGTCATAAGCCGCACGGATATTCTTGTTTCCTTCTTCCAGGTCTCTGTTGAGAAACAGTTTCGCAAAACCCATATACATATTGCTGCTTCGCTTTGCTTCCTTTTCAAAAAAGCGGGTTGCTTCCTGCAGGTGTCGTTCTTCACTGGGAGAAAGGACAGCACCCGCAGGTGATTCCTCCGAACGCGCCGATGGTGCAGGCACCTGGAGTGTCTCTGCAGCGGTGGCGACGGTCGATCCGACGGCAAGAATGACGACGGCAAAGATAGGTATGGTTGACATCGACGTTACCGTCATGGCTTCTCCTCGAAATCCAGATTCAGCACCTCGTCGCCATACTGAATCCTCACCTTGCCGCTCTTGTACTCCGACTTGAGATAGGGACTGTCGAAGGTCATGGGGTACTCGTAGTCAAGATTTGTGCCGTCAATCCTCGGAATCTCGTTGTTGGCGCCGTTGAAGGCCAGTGATTCGCCCTCGGGCCCGAAGGGCTGATAGACCAGCGTGTTGTAGCCGGGCACCACGGTCTGATAGAGCGCAATGGGATTGCTCAGCATCTGTCCCACAAAATCATCGAACGAGCCGTCATTCGCCTTGCGACCAGCCTGAAGGATGACCGGGCTGTAGGGATCGATCAACTCGATGTACTGGCTGTCCGTACTCCAGGTGTAGGCCTTTTCGTGTATAGCGACCATCTTGGCCGTCTCGGCATTGTTGAAACCATGTTGCTTCCTCTCGCCGGCCTCTTCGCGACGTTTCTTCTCGGCGTCCGCGTCCCATATCGCCGGGCGCAGTGCCGCGTAGGCATCCGCTTTGCGCAGGAAGATCCAGCCGTTCTTCTCGACCTTTTGATCCCAGTCGGATCCAACATAGAACGCGACCACCAGGTCGGCCTCATCAAGCGGGCCGCTGCCCGGGAACCAGTCAGGATTGATACGGTGGTAGCTGCGTGCCACTTGAATGATCTGCACATTCTTGTGCTGAAGATTCTTCATCCCCCTATTGCCACCGGTGGACTTCTTCTTATTGTCCGGCAATTCACGCTCGCTCTCCGGATACATGCGGAAAACGATCATGCTGTTCGGCGACTGCGCGATGGTCATGCCCTGCCAGCGATCGGTGACGCTCAGGTGCGAATGGGTCGCGTCCGGATGATCCATCTGCAGGCCCAGCGTGTAGTCCGGGGTCACGTAGCAGTATTTGACAAAGCGCGAGTCCGTATCGCACAGCAGCGTGCGTTCGGTTCCGGCCGGACGCGGGTGAAGATTCTCTTCCTCGCCGACTCCACGCGAGATGAAGGTGTACTCGCCCATGCCTTCGCGATCCAGGGCCATCTGCCAGACCACCTTCGGCAGACGGAAGTCGCTGGGCATGTTCCAGTAGCCATTCGCGTTGCCCGTTCCCGCGCCACCGAGCAGCCATGCCCCCATGGGCGTCATGCGGTTGTAGCCGGCCAGACCCTTGAGCCGCACCTTGGTGCCGCCCTGCACGCCGGAGATTTGACGCTGCGCCCACTCGGCCCAGAACAGGGTCAGGAAGTTATCCATAATCTGATGGAGCTCCTCGTCACCCGAGAGCTGGTACGCCGATTCCACAAAACACATCGTGTACGTCATGTAGCCGGCGTTGGCCTCGAGGAAAAATCCGCGCCGGGCACGTTCGCGGAAGTACTCCTTCATAAAGGCGACCCAGGCGTTGTAGTGATCCGCCGCGTTATACTGCTTGCCGTCCTTGAGGTTCGCCCGCCCGGCGCCGGCCTCAACCCGCAGCTTCCAGTCCGGAAGGTCTTCCACATATCCCGCAGGCCCGTAGTGGTAGGCGCCGCCGAAACCGTAATCGGGATAGATGCGGTCTTTGTAGTCCGGCTCGTCCATAAAGATGCGGGAAGAGAGCAGGTTGCAAACCTTGGCATTGAGGTCGTGGTTATGGCTGCCATCCATCCACCAGGTACTTTGACGTGCCCAGTGAATGTCGTTCTTATGCTGGGTACGTTCCCAGATGGCTTCCAGCAGCCGCTTTTCGACCGCCGGCGTCATGCGGCCAGGGAACTTCCCGACCCGATTGGAAAACATATAGTAGAGCCGGCAATAGGCCTGAGTGCTGATCAGGCACCACAGATCCTTCCGCTTGAGCTGGACCTCGATATCATCGAGCAGCAGCTGATTGGCTTTCTCGAGATCCTGGTTCAAATACATCAGCCTGAAGGCCGCCAACGACTTGCGGGAGCCATGAGGGCCATTAAGGCGGTATCCTTCCATCACCCGGAACTCACGGCTCTCCTCGGCCTCCTGCATGCGCTGGGTCACGGTCTTGTCGGTGACACCGATGGTGCGCGTTGGGCCTTCAAAGCGCACACCATCAAAGCGCAGTTCGCTGTCCGCGCCAAAGGCGGCCTCGAACTCCACCAGCCGCACCGCGCGCCAGTCGAATCCATCCTCTGCGGTGAAGGATTTCACGGGAAGCTTCAGCTCTTTCCATGCACCCTGCGTATCGGTTCCGTCCAGCGTGGCGCGTGCGGTCTTCCCCGGCACATCCACGAGCACGGCGATCCACTGCGCCGGACTGCCGGCGCCGGTGGTTTTGAGATGAAACGCCAGGGCCATATCCTGCGTGAGATCCCACTTCCCGTTCCAGAGGTTGCCGATAAAGCCGACCTTGTCAGCGCCCTTGGCCTTCCCTGGATGATAGACCACACTGAAATCCCCGGCCTGATGGTCGGTGTGATCCAGCCCAAATTGGGGCGGCAGCCTGCGGTAGCCATAGTCCTGCCGCCGGAGACTGTCCAGGGCATGATCCACATGCTTGCCCTGCGGGGCACTGGCGATCACTCGAAGCGCCTCATCCCAGAAATCGACAGGCTTGTCCTTTGCCTGCGCGACGGTGCAGCAGGCGATGGCGGCAGTGGTGAACAATACGCTACGGTTCATGTTGTATGTCCTTTTCTCTGTTTTCTCTCTACAATTCATAATGTGCCTGGCTGATTGCCTCAAGTAGCCCCGGGGCTGCCTGCCCTGCACCGTGCGGCGAAGCCGCTCTGGTGCACGGGTCCCGGCCCGAGGGCCGCGCGAGGAGGGTGCACGTCTCGAGCATGTTAGATTTCCTAGCGCACGACCTGACCCCAGCGGGACAGTCGCCTGCTGTTCCCCAAACACAACGAAGGCCCACCTGCCTACTGCAGTGGGCCTTCGCCTGCCCAAGCTCTATGCTCGAGCACTACCGGATCGCAATCACCGTCCCTGCCGCCGGGAGCAACATGTTAAACGTGAGCCGGGGCACCAGATTCTCGTCAGCGCTGTCGTTGCCGTAGAACTGCATGGTCTCACTTGTACTGACATCCGGCTTTACCAGCATCAAGGTAACCAGCCCGTTGCTATCCGCCTCGATAAAGTTCAGCAGGTTTGTGCCACTGTAGTAGACGATCGGATCACCACTTACGTTAGCGGTGGTAAACGTCCAATTGGTTCCCTCCATCCGTATCGCCTTAGTCGCATCCATGACGCCGCCAGAAACCACACTTGCCGGAGCGTTCCCCCATGTGGTTGTGTCGGCGTCCCATTCGTCCAGAGTCTCATCCGTGAGCCCCCACACCGTCACGGAAGCCTCCCCCCCCGACAGATTACAGACCGCAGAATCGACGGTGAGCCGCAAGGTGACGTTGGTTACGTAGGCGATATCTTCGACGCCACTGATATCGAAGCGGAAGTAGCCCTTAAACGAATAAGTGCCGTCGGTTTGGTAGTTCTTGACAACCAATGGCCCCGGAAAAGCCTCATACCCGGCCTGTTTCTTTACCCATCCAGCCATCCCGCCCGAGGTCGAGGTGTTGGTATTGACCAAGGTGGTGACATTGGTGATGGACACGAGCTTCGGATAGGGCACCAAGACCAGGTATCCTTCCGCGTCCAGCTCGGCCTGGGCCGCAACGTCGTTATAGTCTATCGCGTCGAGCTGTGCCTGCGTCAAGGCCAGGCTATTCGTACCGAAGCGAATGCTCTGCTCGACAAACGTGCCGTTCAGATTCAGCCGACCGAGCCAGCTCGCCGCGCTGCTGTCAGAAAAGCTCAGCGGCCCCGTCCCTAATTCAATGCTACTGTACCCGTTGACCGTCAGGTTGGAGAAACTATTGGCATAGTCGCCCATACCCAGTGTGCCACCGCTGAGCGTCACGATGTTCCGCGAGTCGAGAGCGTTGGCGCAATCGAGCGAAACAACGCCTGCATTGATCGTCAGACCGCGGTGGGAATACCAGGGACTCACAGCAGTCAGACTCATGCGCCCCTCTCCGTTCTTCACGACTCGGCCATTCTTAGTAATGTCCGCATTGTAATTGTTGAACGTGCCGGAAAAGAGCAGGTCCACCCCGTCGTCACCGGTGACATCCGCGACGTCGACAAACAGCGTATCACTTGCACTGATCCCGACCAGTTTCACTGTTGCCGACAAGGTGGACGACTGCGTACCTGACACACTTAATGTACAATTTGCGCGATACCCAACGTCCAGCTTTCCGGAGTACAAAGCGCCATTCTGAAGCACAACAGTTCCCATATATCCACCCGCGAGATCATTAAAAATGCCGCCATTAATGGTGACGGGGCGAAGCCAGTAGCCGATGTTATGGGGCTGCATGACCGTCAGACGCCCCCCGTTCACGGTGATTGGATTGTTTTTGCCGCCAACCGGAGTGTCTGTCTGTCCGATTCCAGACACATTCAGAATCAACTCGCCATTTTCATTGACGACAATATCGCCGGACGCGGTCGGCAGGGCTGAGTTCCGTTGGGTCACTTCCACCTGCCCTGAAGCCACCACGGTTCCGCCCGTGTAGGTGTTATTCCCCATCAGAATGAGCTTTGCGCTCTCTGCGCCACGAACGACGAGTTGTCCGTCGCCGGTCAGGTCACTGGCGATCGTGTCGACTGTATTTGAAACCTGCACCGTGGACACCGCGCCCACCTGTAACGTCCCGTTCGTCAGGACAATTGCCCCGGACGCGCCGCCGAAGGTCAGTGTCTGGAACCCCTGGCTGCTGCCGCTGACCGTGACGCTCCCCGCGCCTAGCCCGGCGCTGGCCGTGCCGAAGTTGACATCATCGGATGTCGTCGTTGCCGTCGTGCCGGGAACCGATGCCCCGGTCGCGTCAGTGCTCCATTTCGTATCGGTACCCCACGTCCCGCTCGCCGTTCCAAACCCGGCGGTGTCGCTGTTCTCGTCCCAGTAGTACGTCCCGGCATAGGCCCCGCCAACGCACGCAACCAGGAGCCCCGACACCACGACCGACTGAACAAGCCCTAACCATGTATTCTTGATCGTCCTCATCGTCGCTCTCCTTCCTGTTGTTCTCCCACTGATACCAATGGCCAATGACTTCTGACTCTTCCCCTCCACGCCCTACTATGCGTAGAATCCGGCGTCTCAAACCGGATGGCCCGCAGGATGTTTTCGCGGTCTGTCATACAGTGGCTCCCGCCAATTCACAACGTTCAGACTCACCTCGTTCAGGCGATGGCGCGGCGGTGCGGATACCCGCCTGCCGCCAGTAGGGCGTCAGATCCACCACGGCGCCCGTCCGCTGCGCTTCATCCATCGCAAACGCCGTGAACGCGGCGCGCAGCCCGTCCTCCAGCGAGGTCAGCGGCGCAGCGCCGTGCACGATGCTCTCCGCCAGGCTCGCGCCGAGAATCGAATCCCCCCCGCCATGCCCGCCGGAGACACCGCTTCGTGCATCCTCCAGCGTGGTGTCGAACCCGATACGCTTGACCTCCAACTGGCCGGATATGACATCCGCCCGCAACGTGCCTTCGGTGCCGCAGATATACATGCGACGCTCCGGAATAGCCGTGGAGCAGTTCGTGTGGAAGGTGGCGCGGACCCCATTGGCGAATTGCAGGATGGCGACCTGGTTGTCGAGGATGTCTTTGTCGGCATTGAATGGATTGACGATGTTGCCTTCGATGGTCGGATCGTTCCAGGTGCAGTAGGCGTCGCGCCCATCAGCAGACTTTCCCAGGCGCGCCATGTGGTGCGCATTGGCCGGGGTAAAGAAGTCGCAGCCGCCGAACGAGGCCGCCTTGATCGCCAACGATTCCGTCATCCAGTTCACAAGGTCGAGGTCGTGGCAACACTTCTCGAGGAGATGACTGCCCGCCCACTGGGTTTTGCGCCGCCAGTCGGCGTGAATGTAGCCGCCGTGATTGAAATCCAGCGTCTCATTGAACTCCATGCTGACGATCGCGCCGATCCGGCCCGAGGCCAGGATCTCCTTGATCCGGCGGTAGTGCGGAGAGTAGCGCAGCGTGAACCCGATCGAGAACTGCGTGCCCGCCGCTTTCCACGCCTTGCGCATGGCCAGGCAATCGTCAACGGACAAGGCCAGCGGCTTTTCGCAGAAGACATGCTTGCCCGCCTCGAACGCGGCGATCGCCTGCCCGGCGTGGTGACTGTTCCACGAGCCGATCATCACCCACTGCGCGGCCGGATCACGCAACAGCTCCTCGTACGTCTCATACACCCGAGCTTCAGAATTGAACTCCTGACGCGCCGCCTCGATCGAATGCGGGTTGGGATCCTGGATCGCCACGATCTCCACCTGGTCCGTCGCCTTGAACAATTCACGGACCACAACCCGCAGCCGCGCGCCGCACCCGATCAACCCGATGCCAATCTTAGCCATCACACTCCCGTTATGCATTACCGACTTGAATCATCACATCGGTTAATATAGAGTAACGATAGATGGATGAAAATGGCATAAGCGATGGTTTCTTTAACATAAACGATGGTTTGGCGGGTGAGTGGGATCGGCTTCTCGATCTGGCGCCGCGCTTGCCGGTGGAGCTCGACGACTATTTTACTGGCATACCCGGGGCACCGGCGAATCTGCCCGCGAACATTCTGGTCTTCCTCCGGGATAAGCCGATGGTGCTGGGCCACGCCGAGTCGCACCACCGTTTTGTGTGGGTCGCCTGCTTGAAGGGAGCGGCCTCGGCGATGATCGATGACCGGGTGATGCGGCTGGAGCCGGGCACGGCTATCATGGTCGCCCCGCACCAGTTTCATCACTATGCCGATTTTGATGATCGCGCACCGCTTTGGCTCTTCATTACCTTCGAGTTCCCGAACGCGGTGGCCTTTGAAGCCTTGCGGGGGCGGCGCCTGAAGCTGACACCGTTGCAGATTGCCTGTCTGCGGCACATTGTCGAGCACTGGGTCGCGTTGGGCGGCCGGCGCGAGCCATGCGAGGGGTTGACCCTGGCGACGGCACTGCTGCTGGAGACAAGCCGGTGGGCCGTGTCCCAGGAATCGGCGGAAACCAGGATCGCGCCGGGCGCCAACGAGCGTGTGCCCCTGATCGAAGCGGTCGCCGACTACGTGCATCGGCATCTGGGTGGTCCGATCCCGATTGCCGACGTGGCCCGGGCCGTGGGATACTCCGGCAGTCATTTGCGCGCCCGGTTCCGGCAGATGGCCGGGATCGGGCTCGGGGCCTACATCCGGGAGCGACGGCTCCAGCAGGCGCGCCGGTTGCTGCTGACCACGACGCTTCGCGTCAAAGAGATTGCCGATGCCTGCGGCTACGACACCCCTTACGCCTTCAGCCGCGCCTTTCGCCAGGGCACAGGCACCAGCCCCATCCGCTTCCGCGCCCAACACGATCAGAAAAACCGGGACTAGTGTCCTGAAAACTCAGACAACCCGCTTCATGAATTCCTGCAAACGCTCCGGCGGGAAATCGTAGGGCAGGATCCCGGTGCCTGCAATCGGTCGACTGAATAGTGCGAGTTCACGGCGAAGCGTCTCGGCCAACCCGGCGTCACTCCCGGTCAACAGTGCCGGGTTGACGTTGCGGCGGACCTGGACGCCCCCCTCATCTCCGAGATTGTCTCTGAAGGCTGCGGCATCGGCGGCATAGTCGCACAGGATTATCGTCGCCCCGCTCTGTTTCA
This sequence comes from uncultured Victivallales bacterium, assembly GCA_964497125.1. Classification (GTDB taxonomy): domain Bacteria; phylum Verrucomicrobiota; class Kiritimatiellia; order UBA8416; family UBA8416; genus CAYLXP01. The sequence continues at coordinate 14,062 of CAZCDU010000060.1, forward strand.
TGAGCCCGGCGATGGCGCTGGTGTCGCCGCCAATGACCAGCTCGCGCTCGGCCTGACCGGCTTCCGCGAGCACCGACATGAGGCGCTTATGGAGCGGCAGGACGATCGTCCCAACCATGTCGGGGCTGAACATCGGGGGCGCCGCCATGCTATCGAAGACGATCGCATCCAGGCCGTTGGATCTCAGACAGCGACACCAGGCCTCGCCAATTCGCGTCGTAAATTCGAGCAGACGCACGGCGTGACCGTCGTCCATGACAAGGGACATGACCAAGTCTTCCAAGCCGGCCAGTTTGGCGGCCATCGTGACCGGGCCTGAGGCCGCGACACGTACAGCGGTTTTATCTCCAATGACTTCTCTGACTTGCTTTGCCGCGTCAATCAGTAACTGAAAACGTCCTGATTCAGGGATAGCAGGAACTCTAAGAGGATCGGGGAGGTTGTTCAGCTCATAAAGCTGTCCGGACAGATCGGGACACTCATTTTCCCCGGGAATAGTGAGTTCAGCCCCAAGGGCTTCAGCCTCGATATTGTAGACATCCAACCCGACCGTGATGTAATCAGCTTTGTATATCTCATATTCCTTTAATACTGCCTCAGCTAATAGATCGCCCGAGTTTGCGGCCCCTGCCGGGCTTCTACGTATTAATGCCGCTTTGTGTTCGTAGATTGCCGGTTCCCATTTCATTTATGTGTCAGTTCCTCTGATATATACGCTTCAAACTTCTTCAGAGTGTTCAGATCGGGTTCTTTTGAATTGGCTGAAGAAATCCAATACTCGAAGAACTTGCGCGGTGTTGAAATCAGTAAAGCCTGCGCATCATCATCCAACCGCCGCGCAATGTGGCCTGCATTGAACATGAGCGCCGCTCCGATCTCAATGTCTCTCGATGCAACCCCACCCGAAGCCGGAGCCCAGCTCAGGATGCAACTCTCTTGTGTAAGAAATTGTTCATCCTCTCGATGATTCAAACCTGTAACGAACTGAACGCTCTCACCCGATAGAGCAAAGGCCTCTATCTTCGCGTTCCGAACATTGGAAAAGACCGTGACCCGAACCAGAACATCAACTTCACGGCCCCGATAAGGCACGCCTTCAGAACGTATTTCCATGAAGGAGACAGAGCCTTCCTTAACCACCCTGCCGTACCGGCCCGTCACCGGGTCCAACGGAATTACTTTTTCTCCATCCCACAGGCGGATTCCGCCCAGACCGACTGTATCGCCAACATGATAATAGTCGCCGCCCCACCCATCAGCCTGTTGCTCCTGCGTGGGATACCACGCCGCACCATCCAGCTCTAAACCCTGTCTGGTTTTTGAGTAGACATCGATAGCCGCTTTCCGGTCGAAAAACATTCGGAAGCCCACAAACTCATTCTCGATCGCCGGGCCATGATGACCCAGCGTTAGATACATGTCCCCGAACTCAGAAAAGCATTCCGAAACCTGCTTCCCTGGAGCCTCTTTAAGAAAGAGGCTGATATCCGTATTGTTCTCCGCGAAAACCAGACACGGGACCGCAAGGAACAACCAGCACTTTGAGAATGATCCGCTCACGACAAGCTCCAACGCCCCGGGGTCACATCCAGCCCACAGCGGCCTTCGAAAGTGGCGCGATCGGCGGTTAGGGCGGAGTCGGTGAGCTGGAAACCGAGCATGGTGAGTTCCGAGAAGTCGGCGCCGGTTCTTACGGCATCAAGGAAAGCCGTGTAGAACGGCGGCGCGACGGCGGTCACGGTGCGCAGCTCTTCATCCTCTCCCTTGAGAATGAGACGGATGGTGCCGAGTGCCGGGTTGGCTTCGAGACTGCCCTCGGAGCCGACGATGCGGATCCAGTCGTCGCCCCAGGACTCCTGTCCATCCGGGCGCAACAGGTCGACGCTGACCGTCATCTGCACGCCGCCTTCAAGCAGGAACAGCCCGCTCAGGCAATCCGGACAGCCGGGGGCGTAATCGGGATGAAACCGGTTCTGTTCCTGCGCGGCCAGCACCTTGACGGCATTGCGACCGATAATATGCGCCGCCATATTGAATGCGTGAATCCCGACCCAACCCCAGATACCACCGTAGATTTCGCGCTGTTTGAACCAATCCGCGCGTGTGCCCCACTGGTAGGACTTGCGGGCGTTGACCAGCACCGGCTCGCCGATGACCCCCTGCTCCATCAGTTCGCGCGCTTCAACAAAGGCTGGCGTGGCGAACATTCCAAGCATGGGAAGAATAGTCTTCCCGGTTTCCTGAACCGCTTTGTGCAGCCGGAGCAGGCCGGCTTCGTCCACCGTGATCGGTTTTTCGGCGATCACATGACACCCCGCACGCAGGCTCTTTTCAATCAGTTCGGCATTCAAATCCGGTCGGGTGCTGACCACCACGATGTCCGGTTTTTCAGCGGCCATGGCCTCATCCATGTTCTGATAGATTGCCGGTTCAAACTGGTTCGCCCACGGATGGGCCACAAAGCCGTCGAGCTTTTCATCCGGCAACGTCTGCACCGCACCGACCAAGCGAACGCCCGCATCATCGCGCATCCATTCATCAAACACACAAACCGCATGGCCGAAGCCGCCGACCAGCAGAACGGAAACGGTCTTTCCTCTATGCTCTCTCATTCCCATATCTCCTTTAACATTAGAACGATGGTGCCCCCGGGTTTAGCGGGTGTTTCTTCATTGGCTGTATGCGCCGTTGTTCTCAGCCAACCCGCAGATAAAGGGGATTCGACGACGATCGGGACTAAGATCGGGACAAGGATACAACCGACGACGATCGGGACGAGGATCGAGACAAGGATGGGAGTGGGAGTGGGAGTGGATGCGGACAGCGCGGCCTTTTGTCTGTCCGTCCGCATCGCTTCCCGCTATATCTTCGTCCCGATCATTGTCCCGATCGTCGTCTTTCTTCATCTTCGTCACGATCGTCGTCGATTGGTATCACGCTTCGTTTCTTCCATTTCCCCATTCATCAATAGAAAATCCCCCGCTAAACCCGGAAGCGCCCATTACTCTTTACTCCTCCTTGGGCGGCAGCGAAAAGACAGTAAGCCCGGTCAGATCGCGCGGGGTCCTTCTGGGGAAGATGGTACTGACAACATAGGCCACGACAATACTGGGGATGAGCCCCAGCATGCCAAAGAAGAAGGGATGCAGGGTCAGGTTGTATTTGCTGTAAAGCGTGACTGAAATACCGGCCGCGAAGCCGGCAATAATGCCACCGGTGTGTACCCTGGTGGTTAGTACTCCCAGCAGGAACATGGACCCCATGGGCGAGAACGCTACGCCCATGATGACCATAATCATATCCCATATCGACGTGGCGTTGCTGCGGGCCAGCCAGAGGGACAGCCCGGTCCCGATGACGCCGAGCGCCACGGTCAACCCCTTGCCCCACAGAAGCGCCTGGTGATCGGTCAGCTCCTGCTTGAACCTGCGCACGTAATCCTCAACCGCAATATTGGAGACGCTGTTCAACGCGCTGGAGAGCGTTGACATGGTCGCGGCCATCAGAGCTGCTACGACGACCCCCGCGAGACCGGTGGGCAGCTTCTGGGCCGCGAAGAGCGGGAAGATCCCGTCCGCTTTCATTGCCGGGCTGATGTCGGCAGCGTTGTAGTGGTAATAGACGAACAGACAGGTGCCCAGGCCGAACAGGCAGGCATTCAGCGGAACCGCCACGAGAAGCTGGGTTGCCACCGCTTTGCGGGCCTCCTTTTCGGTCGGCACCGCCTGAACGCGCTGGATAAAGTTCTGATCGCCGAGGCCTATAAGGGAATTGAATACGGCGGTGAGCAGAAGAATGAAGAGAATCGGCTGGGTCACGTCCCACGAGAAATCCACCATGACCAGCTTCCGTTCGGCCCAGACCAGGCTCATGGCTTCGCTACCCGGGACGTCCAGGGATACGAACACCCAGATCACACACATGATCATTGCGGCGAGCATGACGACAGCCTGGATGACGTCGGTCCAGATTACGGCCTCCAGTCCCCCCATCATGCAGTAGATCGTGGTGACCGCACCCATGATCAGGATGCTCACGTGCATTGGCATGCCGCAGATCGCGCTCAGGGCGATCGAGGGAAGCAGCATGATCGTAGCCATCCGCCCCAGGACCTGGGTGGCGGCGAAGGCGACGCTACCGAATATGCGCACCGGCCGGCAATAGCGCGCTTCGAGGTACTCGAATGCCGAAGCAAAGTTCAACCGTCGGGCAATCGGGATAACCACCATGAACACCACGGGCAAGAACAGCATCTGCAGGGGCCCCCCGAAGAAGTAGAGCCAGTTCTCGGTATAGGCCTTGGCGGGCATGGCCATCAGACTGATCGCACTTGCGCCGGTGGCGAACATGCTCAACCCCACCGCCCACCAGGGAAGCCGGTGCCCGCCACGGAAGAAGTCGTCCTCGCTCTTTTCGCGCTTACTGAAATACTTTCCCATCCAGAGCATCAGAATGAAGAACGCCGCCACGATCAGGTGATCCCATATGCCGTACTTGGTCCCCGGAAAGATCGCTTCGGTCTTGCGGACCCCTTGCGGCGTGAGAATAGTGAAACTCTTGTAGTCGGAGACCACGGCAAAATCGGTTGTCGGCAACGACTCGGTGTCAAAGTGAACCCAGCGTTTCTGTGTGGTGTAGAGCCCTGCAAGCGTCTCTGTCCCCATTGCCGGGAAAAGGATATGCGCATCGCCGCAGGCAAACGCCTCCTCGGCCTTCAGCCCGAACTCGCTCATGCCAAGCGTCTCCCACCCCCCATTGTTCGGAGCGTACACATAGGCCGCCAGCCCGGCTGCCCCCTCCTCTTCACTGAACAGATAGATCTGCCCCTGCGACTCGGCGGTCAGTACGCGCCGGGCGGCGAGCGTACTCCAGACGTCAACGGCCTCACCTCCGGCGATGAAGATATTGGCGCCCTGCGAATCCAGCCCGGCGACGTAAAGCGTGTCGCCAATGACCTCAGCATCGCCGTCGCGGATCGCCACCGGAAGGTCCGCTAGCTCGGTTCGCACCAGTGTGCCATCGACGACAGCCAAGGTGGACACCTTCACGCCGTCAACCACATGGAGTTTCCCGGCGGCACTGGCGGTGATCGCCGAGTCGCTGATTCCCACGGGACCGGGATCGGCTTCGGTCCACTGCTCCGATCCGTCTGCCAGGAGAAAGAGCTTGTCCTCCTGCACCACGGCCAGGCCGCCGGGAAAGCCCCAGGCGCACTCGACAGCGGCTGTGTTCGGAAGCGCTGGTAGCGCGGAGTAGTCGAAGCACTTCCGCTGCAGCGCATCATCATCTGCCGTGGCACCGCAAGGAAGCAGCACGAGCAGGGCGAGACTGAGCGACTTGAAGATGGATGGTGTGAATGACATTGATTTATCCTCTATTTTGTTTTCGTGTTCCTTCCGGAATTTCCGGGTCTTCTTATTGGCTCTTACCGTGGTCGCCATTTGCCTGCATGCCGCCGGAAGACGATTACGGGCGACGATTACGGTGGACGATTGGGAGGTTTCTCCCTTGTCACGGCGTAGCGAAGCAGAGACGGATCGTAATCCGTAATCGTCGCCCGTAATCGTCCACCGATCCCCGTCTCATACGTTTTCATACATTCTTTGACACTACTTCCCGGGGCGGGACACGGTGAAGTTCTTGTAGGTGGCCGACCGGGTAAACATATGACGCAGGCCGATGCGACCGTGCTCGATACCGGGGGCCGTGGTGTTCTTCCAGTGGAAGAACATGGTCCTCTCGGGGTTCGACACCTTCATAGACAGTTCCTGCCCCTTCTTGATGATGCAGAGATGGTGAGGCACGCCGGGGGCGAAAAGCCCGGTGTTAAAATAGTCCGGCTCGAGATCGGTGGATTCCAGCCCCTTTCCGAGACCGTCCGCCACATCGTCGCCCTTTGGTACGTACCGGCGCGCCCGTACGTAGTCCTTCGCAGGCTCGCTGACGGCATAGCTGATGTGATAGGTGTTCATGTAATCGTGATACATCGCCATGGACGGGACTTTGCGCAGGTGACGCCACTGGCTGATGTCCTCGACATAGGGGTCTTTCCCCATGCCCGTCGCCTGGATGTAGATGATATTCACGCCGCCGAACTCTAAATCCGTGCGCGTATAGTCGAACTCGATCTTCAGGTCCCCGGCGAACTCCTCCTTCGTCCACAGCACCATGTGATGGGCATCGTTCCCGACCTGCGGGCCAGCCGTCAGCCGCATGCCGTCTTCGCCGCTCCTGACGGCGGCGATTTCGCCGTCCAGAAACCACTTGTCCTCGTAATCGCCGGTACAATCGTCAGAGAAGGCAACTTGCCAGTCGCCTGCCAGGGCCTCTTCAAAAGCCATCTTGTCACGGTTCATTCTATCGTCATCCTTTGTTTGGCGTTCATCCTTCACCGTCGTCTTGTCGAAATCCAGCTTCAGCACCTCGCCGCCATATTCGATGTGGATCTTGCCGGACCTGTATTCCGACTCGATATACGGGCTGTCAAAGGTCATCGGGTGCTCGTAGTTGATGTAGTCGTTGTCGAGCATCGGGATCTCGTTGTTGGCCGCGTTGAAGACCATCTCCGGTGCATCTTCTACCGGAGGCGTGAAGAGCAGAATGTTGAAGCCGGGCACCACGGTCTTATGCAGCGCGATCGGCGCCTGCTGCGTCTGGGCCATGAAGGCTTCGAAGCTGCCGAACTGCTGCCGGTCGCCCGCCTGGATAATGACGGGTGAAAAGCGATCCTTGAGCACGAGGAATTTCCGGTCGTCGGTATAGCTGTAGGGCTTGTCCAAGAGTTTGACGGTCGCATCATCCTCCGGCCCGTGGAAGTGCTTCTGGGTGCCCTCGGCGCTCTTTTTGAATTTTTCGTCTTCGTAGGCTTTGTCCCTCAGGGCAACGCGAATGCCGGCATAGGCCTCACCCCGGCGCAGAAAGATCCAGCCACCTTGCTCGATCTGCTCGTCCCAGGCATCGCCGATATAGACGCCCTGGTCGCAACGCTGCTTGTAGAGGGGGTACCAGTCCGGGTTGACCTCCGAGAAGGAGCGGCTGCGCTGCACGATCAAGGCGTTCTTGTGCTGGAAAGTCTTATACATCCCTTCGAGACTGAATGGCTCGGTTCCGCCACGGAAGTCGGGCTCGGTCGGCAGGTAAACGGGCACAATGCGGGCCTTGGCATCCTGTGCGACCGTCATGCCATGCCAGCGCCCACTCTTGCTCAGGTGGGAGTGCAGCGCCCAGGGGTGATCCATCTGGGTGTTCAGCGTATAGGACGGAGTGACGTAGGAGTACTTCAGGAATTTGGATTCCGGGTTGACAATGAGGGTGCGCTCCGTGCCTTGTGGGCGGGGCTGTGCCGGCTCGGATTCGCCGATGCCGCGGGACTGATAGGTGAAGTTGCCCATGCCTTCGCGGTCGAGGGCCATCATCTGCACGACTTTCGGCAGTTCATAACCGTTGACATTGCTCCAGTAGTTCCAGATGCCAGCGTCTGCGGGGCCGCCTAGCAGCGATGTGAGCATGCCGGTGTTGGCGTCATAGCCGCCGACCTTTCCGTGGTGGCGGGTCTTCGGGCCGCCGGAGATGCCTGCGATCCCGGTCTGCACATAGTCCGCCCAGTAGAGCGTCATGAAGTCGTCGATGATCTGGTGCAGCTCGTCGTCGCCGCAGTAGGCGTAGGCGAGGTCGACCATGTTCATCGTGTGCTTGGCATAGGTGGACGAGGAGTTTTCGAGGAAGAAGCCGTGCTTGGCGCGCTCGCGAAAATACTCCTTCAGGAAGCTGAGCCACTCGTTGTAGTGGTCCTCTGCGGTGTATTCCTTGCCGTCGCTGAGATTCGCGCGACCGCCGCCTTCGCGCGTGCTGGCATCCACACCTTTGCCGTAGTAACCGGCGCGGCCATAATGGTAGCCGCCGCCGAATCCGTAATCGGGATACACACGGTCCTTGTAGTCCGGCTCATTCATAAAAATGCGCGAAGAGACCAGGTTGCAGGCCTTGGCATTGAGGTCGTGGTTTTCGCTGCCGTCCATATACCAGGTGCTTTGGCGCGCCCAGTGGATGTCGTTCTTATGCTTGGTGCGTTCCCAGATGGTTTCGAGCAGGAGTTTCTCTGTTTCCGGCTCGAGGCGTCCCTGATATTGACCGCAGCGATTGGAGAACAGGAAGTAGAGTCTGCAATACATCGGCGTGGTGAGTAGCGACCACGGATCTTTATCCACCATGTCTTCGCAGTCTTCCCGTATGAACCGGTTGGCTTCGGCGAGATCCTGATTTAGATACAGCATGGCAAAGGCGCTGATGATCGGCTTGTGGGCCTTCTGTGCCGAGGCGTCGAAGGCTTTCCGGATTCGGATCTCCTTGGAGGCTTGCTGTTCGGCGATGCGTTGGTCGATCGTCTTGTCGGTAATGCCGATAACCGTGCCGCTGTCGTTTTCAAAACGCACGAAGTCGAATTTGATCAAGGCATCTTTGGCGAAGTCCGATGCTTGAAATTCACACAGTTTGATCGCGTTGAGGTCAAAGGATGCCTCTCTTTTCAGGCCGGCCAGCGCAATAGAGAACGCCTTCCATTCGCCCCCGGTGTTCACGCCGTCCAAAATCCCTTTGGCCGTCTTTCCCTCATCATCCACCAACTGAACGGTCCAGCTGCTGTGTGCGACCTGTTCGGTTTTCAGGAAGAAGTCCAGGCTGAAGCGGTCGTCCAGTTTGGGGTAGAGCCCCCAGAGACTGGACATGAAACCAAATTTGTCCGCATTTTTCGAGGCGGCCGGACTGTAGGTGACGGAGAAATCGCCCACCTTCTTGTCGGCAAAGTCATAGGTGAATCCGGGCGTTTTCAAGCGTCGGTCGATGTGTTCCTTCTCGCCGGCCACCCCGAACAGGCGCGCCTCCTCGGTATAGTTGTCCAGATACTTAGCGTCGTCGGCATAAAGCCCGCCAACGGATACTGCCGTTACCAGCATAAGGAAACCCCCTGGTTTATGGTGCATTGCGTCTGTCTCCTTTCCTCTAGCGTTGTCTTGTCAGCAGTCATTCTGTTTCTTCTGCCAGAGCTAACTGCTTCGGTATTTCCGCAATGGCTGCTTTCGCTTTATCCATCTCGAAGTCATAGACCAACTCTTTATCACCATTGGAAATCGTAACGATACTCTCCCCGAACGTTCCATTCAGATAAGGAGATCTATAGCCATATTCCGGGTTGAAATCCACGGTCGTACCGTTGACTTCAGGTTTTTTTGAGTAGTCCGTATAAAGCGTCAGCTCGTTATTGTATGCCTTGCTGGCATAGGTCAGAGAATTTGCGGACCGCCGCAATGTATTTGACGTTATCTCTGCTTGAAAACCTTCGAATGACGGGTAGTTGCCCTTTTCGGAGACCTCGAAGATTATCGGGCTGTAGATTTCGTCCAGAACATAGTAAGAGCCCTGTTCACGTTTATGTCCGTCAAGCTCCTTGTTGACCGTATAGCCGCCTTTGAGAATGCGTATCGCACAATAAGCGTCGGGAGCTTCGACAAATAGCCACGAATCTTTCCTTATCGGTTTGAGGGTATGGCTGAAAAAGATGCTCTGCCCTCTGACGCTGTGGGTATACTTCTTGTCCAGCACCTGCAGGATCATGACGCCCTTACTCTGCACGCCCCACTCAGCGTTATACACACTGCCTCGCTTAGGCCGGGCCCGTTCAGTAAATATCCTGGACTTTGTTCGGCCATTGAAGAGCAGCATGTTTCGTCTGTTTTGTGATGAAATCTCCGCCCAGTTTTTGGGGTTCTTGTTTGTGAGAGGCGGCACCATACTCATACCCATGATGAAACCCGGAGTATGATAGGTGTAACGCAACAAATGCTTACCGGCGAAATCGGGACGAGCTTTGCCTGCGCCCATGTGTCCGCAACGGCGTGAAATAGATTCATACGAGCCACGTTCTTTCGGGGACATCAAGACCAGTTCGGCGACCAGCGGATCGGGGCGCCATGCCGTGTTAAGCGCGCAGGAATAGCCGGGGTGCATGCTCAGACGCCCGACTCCAAACGCAGGCCAGCCGTCACTTGCGTCCAGGACATATGAAGCTTTGCCCGGATAGGCTCGGTGTTTTGAACCGCCACGCACGCCATCGAACTGCTCAATTCCCCAATCCGCGAAGTATACGTTGAAGAACATGTCGGCGAGTTCTTTCAGTTCCGCGTCTTCGCTAAAGTCATAGAGGTTGTATAAAGCGCTAAGGGTATATTTGCAGTACGTCGGCGAAGCGATTTCTACAAGCAAACCCTTGGTGCAACGCTCTCTCAAAAACAATTTCATGAAACCGTCAAGCCGCGTGGTCAATTCCGGCAAGCTCATGGTGGCAAACCTTCTGTCTTTGTATTCCGGAAGCTTTGCAAGCAGGTGAGCTGCATCCCAAAGGCTGACCATGTGTTGCATGTGATGGTTTTCGCTGCTGGCCGTATTCACTTTATCGTAAGTGAGGGTCTCCGGCTGCAGGTAATGACTGTTTAAGTACATCTCCATGATCTCAACGATGGCCTTTTCAGCCTTTTGTCCCATGCGCGGGGTATTCGACTTGGAGGAATACAGACTATAAATTCTTCTCAGTATGAACGCATGCCAATGAAGGTTTCCGGGCATTTCCCTGGCGACGACGTCACGCAATCGAATCATTGCGGCATCTGCTTCGGCACATTTCTGGCTGTTGTAGTAGCAGCCGAGAGCAAAGTTCTCGTCACGCCAGAAGCCGTCATTCGGATAAGGACGGTCCATCTGACGTTTCATCACACCGGCCCGGCGTTCTTCAGTTGCAGCGAGAGCTGTCTTGACGTTCTCTTCGAGCGTTTGAGCTCCGGCACTGGTTATGCAGGCAAGTACGCATAACAATGTTCTTTTCATCATCTTGGGCGCTTCCGGGTTTAGCGGGTGTTTATTCATTGGGTATAGCAGACAGCGGTCCTGGCCAATCTGCCTATATAGGGGATTGGACAACGATCGGGACTAGGATCGGGACTACGATACCGAGACGACGATCGCGACAACGATCGCGACAATGATGAAGCGGGAAACGATGCGGACGGACAGGCAAAAGGCCATACCGTCCGCATCCACTCCCGTTCCCCCATCGTTGTCTGGATCTTCGTCCCGATCATTGTCCCCTCCCATCTTCGTCCCGATCATTGTCTCGATCGTTGTCGGCTTGCCCCACCTATCGCCTCATCCATCTCTCGGTTACCCAACAGAAAATCCCCCGCTAATCCCGCAAGCTCCAACAAACAACCCGCTTCATGAATTTCAGCAAACGCTCCGGCGGAAAATCGTAGGGCAGGATCCCGGTTCCCGCTATCGGTCGACTGAACATTGCGAGTTCACGGCGAAACGTCTCGGGCAACCCGACGTCGCTCCCTGTCAACTGTGCCGGTTAGAATTTCACCTGAGTACCCATCATGATTTATCCACGAAATCCAGCTTCAACACCGCGTCGCCATACTGAATCTTCACTTTGTCGCGAGCTTTGTCGCGAGCTTTGTCGAATCCCCTCTCAAGCAAATGCTTGTTGCCGACAAAGCTCGCGACAAAGCTCATTCGGAACCAAACGCCTTGAGCAAGTGTCATCCTCTGAACCACACTCACTGATGGGGATCGTCCTACCGGTTTTCTCGGCTTCCGCCATGGCCCGGATGACCTGCAGGCCGGCGACAATCTGCTCCGGGGTGATCTCGGCCGGGACCACGCCGCCATGCCGCACCGCCCTGTGGAAAGCGTCCCACTGGTAGGCGCCCGATAGCCCCTCCTGGCCGAAACTGGCCTCGCGGACCACAACATGGCCATCCTCGCCCAACACCTTGAGCGACACCTTTCTGCCGCACGTCCCGTGCTGGTTCACTTCACTGGGGGCCGTTGTCACGCTGCCGCGCTCGTAGTTGATGGTTAGATTGTTCGGATAGGGATAGTCGCTCTTGACACAGAACGAAGCGTGGATCGAGCCGACCACCCCGTTGCTGAACAGCAGCGACATCGTCGCGTTGTCCGCGGTCAGGCGCCCCGTGCGGATTCTCGAACTAACCACGTTGACCTGCGCGACGGGGCCGCACAGCCTGACGGCCTGGTTGATCCCGTAGATGCCGAGCCGGAAGATCGGGGCTACCGGGCAGCGCTCGGGGTCGTCGTACCAGGAACCGTCGGCATCATTGAAGTAGTCGGCATAGGTTTCCCAATGCAGCGAGACCGGCCGGCCAAGATCGAATTCCCGGGTCCACTCCATGATCTGCCCGGTCTCGGGATCAGGCAGCGGCCCCGGTGAGTTGAGATGCACGGCTCTGTTACGGTCCCTGGCTTCCCGGAGGACCGCCAGTGCCGCCGCCGCATCCACTTCGAGCGGCTTGGTGGTCATCACGTGTTTGCCGGCGCGGATGATGCTTCGGATCAGGTCGGCCCGTCCGTCCGGCCCGGTGAAAAGCCCCACCGCCTCGACCGAGGGGTCCGCCAGAACGGTGTCGAGACTCTCGTACTGCCGAAGCTGATGCAGACCGGCCACCTCACCGGCCAGTGCCTGGTCCAAGTCACACACGCCGACGAGCTCAACATGCTCCCCTCCAGCCCCCTTCAATAGCTGTTCCTCGACAATGTACCGGCCGAATCTCAGCCCGACCACGGCCATGGATATTCTATCGTTTTGCTTTGTCATGTTTGCTTTCTTAATCCTCAAGACTCCTGTCGCATCTGAACTTTGTCGCGAGCTTTGTCGACGAGGATCCCTCCTTCGCGCTGCGCGCTACGGCGGGCAGGCTGGGACAAGGATCGGGACTACGATGGGATTCGACTACGATAGGGACGAGGATCGCGACAACGATGCTCGCGTGCGCAGATCAAGCTCTAGCTGTAGTGGCATATCATCAGCGCTCTCTATCATTGTCCCGATCGTTGTC
>CAZCDU010000061.1:0-12810 GCA_964497125.1 uncultured Victivallales bacterium
ATCCAGTTGTCGCCAACTGGATGCAGCCTTACGTTGGATGCACGAGACTTGCGCAACTCTGCAGAGCTTAACGCTTACCAATCTAACGAGTCTGCCGGACAACCTACTTAGCCGCATTTTTTTGTGTTCCTTTCTCACTATGGCGGCTATCCTGCTAACACTAGTGTTGAGCGTGTGAGGCAGGAACTCTCGGATCGAACGAAAGGACACTGACCATGAAGAAAGCGGCCCTACTAATTATCGCGGTGGCGGCAGTCGGCTGCAGCCGATCGAAAGCGCCTGACGAGAATGCCCCAGCTAATGCAGATGCAGACATTGCCATTCCTCAGTCGTTGATCGGAAACCGTACCACAGGGAACCCTGCGGAAGTCCTTGTTGAGGTCAGCGGCAAGAGCCTGACCCGAGGCGAAGCCATGCGCCAAGTCGACCTACGACTCGGTGGCCCGCCGCCTGCCGACATGCCTGCAGGTCGGCAGGCGATCATTCGCGCCCGCGTTCTGTCCGAAGTCGTAGAGCAGTTCATTAAGCGCACACTGCTTCTCGCTGAGGCAGACCGGGTTGGCATCCAGACGACGCAGGAGGAGATTGAAAAGGGCATGGCCGCAATCAGAACTGGCGCACCCGCTAATGCGGACCCTAAAGGCATCCTGGCCTCTGGGCCTGCCGGCGACAACGCCCTGAAGAATGAGGTCATCGTAGGAGTGCGCATCGAGAAACTGCTGGCCACTGCCCTCCCAAAAGTGGAAGCTCTCACGGACGAGGACATCGACGCCTATATTGAAGAACACCGCGACAGCCTAACGCATCCAAGCAAAGGCCTGCTCCCACGCAAGCAGGTCACAGAACTAATGACCGCCAACGCACGACGCCAAGCTGTAGCCACATATGTTGGCTCCCTACTTGAGAATACCGAGCTTCGCCACTCCTCGAGTGTTACGATACCTAGGGACTGGCTGAAGTAGCATAGATCATGGGTTGACGCGTTGAGGTACTGCCTGGCCATCGGGTACTGCCTTCTCGAGGCCTTGCGCCGCCTCGCCTCCTAGGACGGAAAGGTTGGCTGCCGGATACGACGCCGTGCCTAGTCTCGCATTTGACGCATTTTCAAATGGTTCCGGCTCTTCCGTAGGCGGCCCCGCAGCCGCGGGATTCCCGCTTACTCGCTGCCGTTGAACGGCCGGGAAGATCTCCCTGCCTACGAGGCGAGCTCCGTTCGTAGTTCGGCCTTTAGGCCGCAAATACCGGCTCTTCGCTACTTTGAATGGGTACGCATCCTAAGCGTTAAGCTTAACGTTCGTGGACAGAAGAACTTGGAGTGCGGTGGCAGAGGGCCTTCCCAGGCCCGGCGACACCGCCTTTCCCCAGTGCGCAGACTCAACCCCCAACACGCCGCGTGAGCGGCGCCAGCCCACTTGACATTCGTAGCGACGTAGGAACGGGCTGGAATACTCACAGGATCAGGCTCCGCCTGCTCCTGTTGGCCGAGACGGCCAACCCTACAAACACACATGCGCTCGCCAGCTACACCACACAATGAAAAAAGGCCTCGCTGCTTTCGCAGCGAGGCCTTTCAAACTCTCTGAGTCCCTACCCTATGCCTGCATCATTGCCCTGGCATCCGCGAGGGAGTCGCTAATCCGTTTCCGGAACACCACAGCGATTGAAAGCAGAGCCATCCCAAGAACAAGGTAGGTTTCGGGCTCAGGTACTGTCAACCCAAAGTCATCGATACCATACACTTGACCGTCCAGATCGGCTGCATACTGGATGCTGATGCCAACGCGATCAACGTCAGCGAGATCGCCGACGAAGTCGCCACTGGCAAGAGACGATGCGCCAACCGCATTTGACGCATATCCTTCCCAACCGGTAGCACTTCCCATGCTCACATAGTAGGTGGCCCAGTTATCAGAAATCAAGCTCGTGTCAATATTATAGAACCAGACGCTTCCACCATCTCCCTGGAAGTACACCGTCAGAGCATCAGGTGCGCCGCCACTGCCCTCGCCCAAGGCCCCCGCGTAGAAATCAAACTGTATGCCGCCAATTGCCATGCCTTCCAACCTGTAATCAAGATCGCCCGCCAGGTTCGATCCCGTCGTGAAGATCACGTCCTCACCAGGGCTGAAATCACCACTGGTGTCAGCGTTAATCTCCACGGCAGACTCACCGCCAACGGTCTGCGGATCAGGCGTCACATGTGTTCCTTCGGTCGGGTCGCCAGCGTACCTAGCTTCGATCCCCCAGCCGCTGAACGGATTCCCGACGCTACCATCCTGCACCTCAATGACTACAGCTGCCTTCGCAAGCCCAACCGACCCGAACATCGCCAACGCTACCAGAAAACTCATCTTCTTCATCACCATGCCACCATCCTCTCTTTCTTACTAACTCCTACAATCAAAGTCTATATAAGACCATTTCCTGCCATGCTGGATCATTCGACCAGCAGGCATGCTCCTCTACTGTTTCACCACGCGATAGAAGTATGCTTTACCATCTTCCCCGCTCGTATCCTGATAGGTCATTGCACCTGTCGCATTGGCTGTCAAACCACCCGTCACAAGCGTGAAGCCTGAAGTCAGTTGCTCGGAGCGGACAACACCGTACACTCCACCGAGGACCACAGGCCATGCGACCTCTACTCCGCCTTCTACGGGAGTAATCTGAACGGCCAGAACTGACGCGGCGCTCAGCGGATCCATACCAGCGATGATCTCGTCGATGTCGCTCATTCCATCACCGTCCGAGTCCTGCGCGAGCTGTGCTGCGCTGAGCTCGTCAACAGATGACACACCGAAGTACGCCTCGAGCGGACTGAGGGTCGCCGGAGTGGCGCCAGCGTCACCCACAAGCTGGAAATCACGAATGCTGTAGCGTTCGGCCGAGTCACTTCCGGGGCGGACTACCATCGCTACCATGGCGATATTCTTCATATGCGTGTCCCACAGCTCCTGGTACATCTCCTCCGTGAAGGCATCGTTGTACTGGATCGTCCACTGCCCGTTCACGCGGTCAAGCGGAACAGAGTAGATAGTCCATTCACCTGGAGTGGAGGACACACCCTCAATCGCAGGGGCTTCCCACGCAACGTACCTGTCAGCTTCATATTCAAAGAGCAGCCTCACGCCGGCGAGGCCCGGTGTGGAGCCGTTGCCAGCAATCTTCAGGCTGATGCCGTTTGCGCCATTTGCCAGGAGGTTCCCGCTAAAGGCGCCACTTCCTGAACCCGCAATAAGCTGGCATTCACGAAGCGTTGGAGGGCTGGACACCCTTTCGAAGGCTATGGTCACGGCCTCGGAATCCTGATTCTCAACTTCCGTTCCACCATAGAGTTCGGCTGGTGACCAGTCGGGGGCTACGGTGGGTACGTCGTTCGCAAGTGCGGACCACGCGGAGAGGAGCGCGATGGCTGCCAGGGTCAGCAGGGCTGACGTGTGTTTTTCTGTCTTCATTTCTCCAGCCTTTCGTATTGTACTTTGTTGTTTCATTGTCAACTACGGCTCCAAGTTTCCAACTAGTCAATGTCAGATGCTTCCCAGGTAGTGTCAAGTGCGTTGTTTCGGAAGTACCAGAAGCCCTGCCCCTGTACCAGTGTATCCGTTGCGGCGACGCCACCACGTCCTTCCCAGCGACCGGAGGTTGCGTCCCACACGAGTCGAGTGTAGCCATAACGGCCATGCGCTTGCATCTGCCAGATATAGACACGGTCGCCCTGCTGAGGATCGGGGAAATTCAAGGTTGCCGGGCTCCCGAACTGTCCCTGAGTGACTTCCGGCCATGCAAGTGCTGTCCAGCCATTACCGGTCCCCAAGCCATTGAGCGGAACATCTGCGGGCTCTTGAAGCGCCGTGTAGGCAATTGTCATCGAAGGATTGCGGTCTTCGGCGGTGCCAAGGAGTTCAACCCACACAGCGGTCGTCTGGTAAACAGTGGGGTCGGTGCCGTCGCCGGAAATACTCCAGCTCATACCGGCGCCCTGACGCGTGTAGACTTCCCAATCCGTTCCGCCGCCAGGATCAAAGATGTGAACCTTGTCACCCGAGGCGAGTGCGCCATACAGCGCTGCACCAAGGGGGCCGCTCATTTTGCTGTCAGCCACAGAGAAATACTGTGACAGCAGGCCGCTCAAGTTGCCGTTGAGGTAGAGCTCTACAGACGCGTTCACAGCGTTGGCTGGCGTACTGGCATCCACGGGGGAGCCGACGGCATCGCGGTCGACGGCGATGTTGTCGATCCAAGTCGTGCCTTCAACCGAGAACTGGCGAAGCTGGGTTCCCAAGTAGGTTGAGTTGATGGCGAGGGGGCCATCAGTGTTGAGCTTAGTCAACGCGTCGCCGTATGAGAATGACGATGCAGTCTTGTAAATGTCCCACTTGTCATTCGGAAAATCCATGTGCACGGAGAAACCAACCCATTCACTCACGTTGACGCCTGCGGCGAACGAGGTCCAAGTCGTGTTGCTGTTCGCAACAACATTGCCGCTGGAATCAATGTAGAAAGCTGCTGCGTTGGTGCCGAGAGTAGGTGCGCTGCTCTGTGCAGTGACTTTGGTGTATCCCGTCCACCAGACATTGGTGTGATCAGGTGTGCCGTCTGCGATTTCGAGAATCGCCTCATCTGTGATGTAGGCGACCTGATCAGAACCATCAACAGTAGTAACGGAATCGTTATACTCCATGGTGCCGGTTGAGGTCGTCCAGGGAGAAGCCAAGGTGTTGCCGCTGGTGCCTCCTTCGAAGTCATCACCGAATGGCAACGCGGTTTCGACCCCCCACGCGGACCCGATTGCGATGGCAAGCATGCTTACCACTGACAAACACAGTGTCTTTTGTTTCATTACGACTGTCCTTTCTCTAGTTGTTTCCGACCCACGGACACAGACAACAGTACTAGGGGTTTCCCTTAGTACACCTAAATTATCACATCACCATCGCAGGAACGCAACAAGAAATTTGAGCTTTTTTTGAGGCGTGATGGATAAGCTTGGCTTGTATTGGCTGTCATAGCTGCATCCTCCCAGGGACCTTCCCCAGTGTTGGATTGATTATTTCATGGTTTTCTGCGGGAGTCAACAAAAAAGACCTAAGGGTTTCCCTTAGGGAGAGAGGCTTAAGCTGAAATGCTGAAAGGCTGAAATGGGAGGGAATTCGTTGCAGACGTTGAACGTTGCGGGTGTTACAGGGGTGGGATTCGTTGCAATCGTTGAACGTTGCAGGCGTTGCGGGGGGGGAGAATGGTAGGCGTTAGGCTTGGCCTCTGATTAGCATCTCGGGGGTATTGGCAAGATGTCGGCGGGCGAGAGGAGCCAGTTGGGGACAACTGGCTCTACTCTAGAAGTACATCCTGTTGTCTCCAACTGGATGCGGGGGCGCGTTGAATGCACGAAAGCTGCTCAGATCCGCTAAGCTTAACGGCTGCGAAAAATGCGTAGCATTCGAGGAACGCGGGAGGGCTTACAGGGGGAAAGTGGGTTGGGCAGCCGGGAATGCTCGACCGGCGACTAATCTTGAAGATCACGCAGAAATTCGTCGTCACGCCAGAGGCCTTTGAGGCGGGCGCCATTGGGGTAGACTCGAATTCCTTCGCCATGCTTGAGCCCCTTCTCGAACGGCCCGATGTACTCGGCGCCGTCAGGATAGAAGTAACGCCCCATGCCATGACGAACACCATCTACGAACTCACCGACGTAGCGGCCACCATCGGCAAAGGCATAGCCTCCCCGCCCCGTCCGCATGTCAGCCCGGAATTCACCATCATAGATGTCACCGTTAAAGAAACGTAGCACCCCACGGCCATGCTTCAGTCCGTTGACCAGGTCGCCGGCATACTTGTTACCATCCGCATAGAACATCACGCCCTTGCCCGTGATCAGATCGTCACGAAACTCACCGACATAGCGAGTGCCATCGGAAAGCGTCAGGCTTCCCTTGCCTTGTTTCATCCCGTTAGCAAACTCACCCACATAGCGTTGCCCATCGACCGTCTTCAATGTGCCTCGGCCACTCTTGAGGTCATTCGCAAACTCGCCTTCATAGCGATCACCATTCTTATAATAGTAGGTGCCCCAGCCATGCATGAGACCGTTGGCAAACTCACCCTCGTATCGGTCATCATTGGGAAAGGTCACGACCGATATGGTTTCCGGTGCTTCGCGCACCCGAACGGGCTCCACGACATCAGCGACAGCCTTCTCGAACATCTCGTCGACGGCACCACGTGAAATCACACCTGTATCGGCATCTTCCGCAACATCACCACCGGCCCCGCCCGCGCTTACCGGCATTCCCTTGCTGCCGTCTTCGCCGGGAACCACAACAACGCCACCAGCGGAAACAAACTGGTCAAGCTTCTTGCTAATGATCTCAAGTTCACGGGCATTTGCTGCGGTCTGTTCCCCAAGTTTAAGCAGGCGCTCGCTGAGATTGCGTTTGCTACGTTCATCAGAGCTATCCTTGGCGGCAATCCACTTAGCGTGGCGTCTCTGTTCGGAGGACAGTTCCTGAACATCTTTGTTCTGAACGGTGCCCGCCGCATTGAGTTTGCCCGCAATACGCATTTGGACACCCTCGATCTGCGCAAGACGATTCGTGAATCCGGTAATATGGAACGCATTGACGGTGGCCAGATCCCCAACTTCCTCAACGGTCGCTACCATCTCCTGTGAATTCCGGAGAATGAAGATCCCCGCGAAAAGGAACATGGCAAGCACGACCAACAGAATGAAGAGAAAGACAGTGATGAACCACAGCATGACGCGGCGGCTTCGTCCCTGCTCGGCGTGGATCGCATCACGAATGTCGTCGAGTTCCGACAGATTACCGCCTTCGACCTGGATCAATTCGTCAGCCATGTTCTAATCCCTACATTCGGAAGTTGGATAACCGCGAAACACACGAAATTCGCGAAAAGCATAATAACCGCAGGCTGTTGCTAATGCCCAGTCTCCTACAAGCGCCTCACCCCATGGATCCAACTCTTGCCCAGGGCTATGATCCGCAAGTCCTTTGATCTTACCTCGTCTGTCTTTCGCGCTTTTCGCGCTTTTCGCGGTTCGATTGCTTTTCCCAAGTCTATTCCTGTTCGCCGGCCAGGGTCATGACCTTGGAGATGACTAGCGACCCCTTCACTTCCGAGCTCTCGTTCTGCGATGCGACAGACATGCGCTGCAGGCGGAGCATTCCGGGGGCATTCTGCACGTCGTGCAGGAAGTTGATCAGGGAAAGCGTCTCGGCCTCGAAATCGCTGATCTCGACAAAGTAGGTGACGAGGAAATCGGTGGTCTCGGGGGCAAGGTGTTGCATCGATTTCAGGCTGATGCCATTACGCAACGCCATCTCATCGATGTTACTCTTGAATGCTTCGACAGCTTCCTGTTCAAGTCCCGAGATACCAATCAGGTTCTTGACCTGCTCGTACTGCGCTTCGACCGATTCCCTGTACTGGAGAACTTCCTTGTTATGGGTAACCTGTTTCTCGGCAACTTCGATGTCAACGTCCATACGGGCCAGGGTCTTGGAGACTGGTTTGATCACGATCTGATCTGCAATGAAGAAGAGCGCGAACGCACAGGCCAATCCCAGTCCCATCTGTTCTCGCGGTGGCAGTTGTGAGAGGCGCCCCAACATCACTCTTCCTCCTCAAATGTGCCGACAACTCGGAACTTGAAGCGTTTTTCCTGATCCATCGTGACCCGACCATCTTCGGCCACATTGGCGAAGAGTTCTGACTCTTCCAGCAGTCGAATCAGTTCACGGATATCCTTACGCGCGGATGCGGTTCCCGCCATCGCAATCTTCATTCCCGCCTGGTCAATGTCCACGGTTTCGAAGTAGACGTCCTTCGGGACACAGCTGTGAATAGCCGGGAAAAGGTTAACGGGAGAAAATCGCGAATCCTGCCGGTCCCCCGCTTCGCGGATGACCTCAATCATGCGCTCTACCTTGACCACGTCGGGTTGAGACAGGGCGACTTCCTGCTTCAGTCCTTTGACGTGGTTGGCCCTGAATGCACAGGCAAGAACGGCATACAAGGAAGCGGACACCATGGCCAGCATGATGAGCGATGCAAGTGCACTCGTTGCGCGTGCGGACTCCATCAGCGTCTTGCGCATGGACACGACGTCAGGAACAAGATTGAACTCAAGAGCACTCGGTTTGAGGGCCATACCGATCAGCCCCGAGAGTGACGCCGTCGCATACCGGGCGTCCGCCAGATCCCCTACCCCTTTGCTCAACTTGACGTCGGACAGGCAGTCGGCATTCTCGCAGGGCAGAGACAGGGAACTACCCAGTGCTTCCGCCAGGCCATCGACATGCACCCCAGCGCCTGAAACCGTGACCGACACGATCTCGCCGTCACGGTGCTCTTCCTGGCATGACTGCAGGGCGCTCTGGACCTCCTGGCCGAACTGCTCAAAGCTCTCGTCACGGTTCTCAAGCAGTTGCTTGGCTCCAACGAGTATACTCTTCGTGAAGACCACCTTCTCGTGGTGCACGACCAACACCTGCGTGTAAAACGAGTCCACATCGACGACAGCCATGGCCTTGTCGTGATTCTCCGATCGGGTGCGGTGCAGGAACCAGGTCAAGACTCCTTCCGAGCTCACGCCCATGCGCTGAACGTCAAGATTGGCGTTTTCGATCTCGTAGAAACGTTCCCGCACAACACTACGCTGTACAATGGCCAACATGATCCGCGTGTAAGTTCCCTGGCGCGAGCGTCCCAGTTCTCTGTAGTCAGACAGTATCTCGTCACGGGAATACGGGGTCTGCCGCCCAATCTGTAGATCGACCATATCGGCGATCTCGGTACTATCCGTCGAAGGAAGCTCAAGCAGACGAACATTCACGGCTTGGCGAGGAAGGCACGCTAGAACAGGCAGGGAGCTGAACTTCTTGTGCTTCAGGGCAGCCGCAAGATTGTCAGCGATATCCACACCGGAATCAAGTGGCTCCAAGTGCGCCTTGGAGATCGTCACCCCACCTTTACCGGTTTCGGCCTGAATCATCTTGATCCAGTCATTGCCAATCTCAATGAACAAGGCTTCCTTGATGCCCTTGCCCCCGGAATTCCCTGATTTTGCCGACCTTTTTCCCATCGACTCCGCCTATCGTATGCTGACCTCGGTGCTACTCAGCTCTAGTACTCACGCCAGTGAACGAACCGGCCCTCTCTCACATCACACACAAACTCAACCGAAACATCCGACGTATCACTATCCTCATCGGCGCCGCAAGACACGCCCCGGAATGCCGTCGACTTCAGGTCGAGGTTGCCGGCCGGAATATTCGAAAACAGCACGCGTTCATCCTGTTTCAAATCCAACCCCTCCGGGGGCCTTCGTATGTCGTCCTCCGTCCGGAATCCAAGCTTCACCTGAAATTCTACGATCTTCTCAGCTAACGATCTACAGACCCCTAGTTCTACGTCTTCACCGGCAGCAGCCTGCGCAAGTGCGACCAGAACGGGCTCCGATGCACAGTTCAGGTTGACGTTTCCTGATCCGTACACCGTCACGTGGGGAACCAACCGCGCATACAGTTCCCCATCCATTCCATTCACCATCCGCAGTTCGGCCATTGACTCCATGGGGGCATTACGGCTCGTGTACTGCGGTGATAGGTTCGCATAGTAGCCACTCTCGTCACCCTCTGTCAACATCTCATCAGTCACACCAATCCAGTGCTGAATCGACGACACAATCAAGTCGGCCTGGCTCGCACTACGCTTGCCCACGCTGGTGATCAGGTTTACGAGGGCCCGCGCCATGATCTCGTCGCCCGCAGTGTTTACATTGAGCTTACCATCCTCGCCAACGATCCCGATGTTCGTTACGGTGACGCCGTTGTCTTCAACCGTATGGAAGAACACGGAGCAGGCATTCTGCCCGAGCTCACGCTCACTGAAGACATCCTCACCCCGGTTCCACGCCGCCTTGGTGATACCATCCCAGGCATTCGTAGCCTGGGTGTGCTGCACGGCCTCAGACAGGGCCAGCTGCGCACCCGCTTCCGCTATGGTGCGCGACTCCATGCGACTCCACATACGCTGGCCCACCATCATTCGCGCCGTCACATGAGTCCCAATGGCAACCGTAAGCGCCGCAAGAAAAAACAGCACCCACAGAACAAGAATTAGAATGCTGCCATGTTTCGCGCCTTCGCCGGATTTGTACGTCACGCTACTCATCTTCGGCTCCAACGGTGGGGATAATGACGACCTTCTCAAGTCCGACAGGGCCCTGATCGCGGACAGAAAGGGCTATTCTGACCCGCTGCGGCAGGTTGGACTCACTCTGCCACATCGCCACCCATCCGGACGCAGCGTTCCCATCATCGCTTCCGTAGTAGGCCAGCTGCATCTGGATATATTCCGGAAGAACGGCATCGCCGGCATCAGAAACGGCTACCTTGTCGCCAATTATCTCCATCACGCGAGCAACCCCGGCACCAGGCTGCGAACGGTAATGGATACCCGCAACGGCGATCTCATCGACCGGCGTGGCGCCGGCGGGTGTTGTAAGTGTGGCGAATCGCATGTTGGCGGAATCACCTTCGAAGGGGACCCCGGGAACCATCACAGCGTTCTTAAGATCCTGCTCCATCTGCTCAAACGCGAGCAGGGCATCCGCCTCATCGCGACCAAAATCCCTAGCCCGCTCATACGCTCTCACCCCTCCCATGAAACAGGCAATGACAACGGAGCCAACCGTGCCCATCATGAGAAGCACGACGATCAGTTCGATCAGGGAGAATGCCGATGACCTGCGCTCTGTCATTCCAGGCCCTCCCCTGGACCGTCGTCTGTATCGGGGGGCACAAAGACGAGCGTGGACACCTCATGCAATCGCTCGCTGCCGTCCTGCCAGACAGCAACACCAACATCATAGAGTTCGCCGGCATCCGGCGTATTCACAGCCGATCCTGAAGGACTGCCGGAGGAGACATCCAGCCGCCAGCGGTACATGTCGTAGGGGTCCGGAAATCGCCCACTCGTGCCGAGTGATGAGAGGTCTTCTCCGTCCAGGGCGGCAGCCTGGGCCTCGACAACCTTGGAACGCACAAGCATGGAAGCCCGACTTTTGTCAACGGCACCGTCAAGTGCGGCCAACGCGGTGTGCATGCCTTGGAGGACCACAACAATGCCGGTAGCGAGAATGACTACGGCAATCAGGACTTCAATTAGCGTGAATCCGCGTGAAGACGGGGTTGCCCCTGCTGGTGAAGGCATTGGGAATCAGCCCCTTAGTCGTCCCAGTTGTTCACATCGTCTTCGGAGTTGCTCTCATCGGGACCCAGCGACCAGAGATCAAAGCCGGTTGGGTTGTGATCGCCGCGGTACTTGTACTTGTAGGGACGGTCCCAAGGGTCGTTCGGATCCTTCTCAAGATAGGGGCCTTTCCAGTTCTTGGCCGATCCTGGCTTGGTCATGAGAGCATTCAGACCGCCGTCTTCCTGCCCCGGATAGGAGCCGTTATCCAACTTGTAGAATTTGAGTCCCATGGTAATGGAGGCAATCTCGCCCTTGGAGATATTGATCTTGGCGTCGTCCGCACGGTCAAGAAGTCGCGGCAGGACCATGCCGGCGAGTGCGGCCATAATGATTACGACGATCATCAACTCGATTAGTGTAAACCCGCTCTGCTTATTCATAAGTTCAGTCCCTCCTATAAAGGATTCAACCACACACTCAACGTAGACTCAGAAGTCCCCAGCGCCCTACCCGCAGCCACCCGCAACCAGCAAAGGGATGGGAAGCCCGCGCAGCCCTAGTGAGCGCTCCCGTCACAACAACCAGCGAAGGAGTAGCTGTCCCTCTGCAGGCCTAGTGAGCGCCCCGCTCGCTCCAGCCAAGGAGGGACACCTACTCCGAAGCCCCCTGCCATGCTATCCATTCACGTTCCAACGCGGCCATACTAGAGACAGACCGCGGATAAGTAAACCGCAAAGCCCCTTCCAATGTCTTGCCATCACGTAACTGCCGACACAGTTTCGTGAACTTTTCTCGACCATGAACCGTCACCAGGTAGTGGACCACCGATGCCGCTTCGCCATAGAAGAGGTGAACCAACCGAGCATCATCTATTTTGCGGACATCCATCCTCATCAGATCCCGCAGGGGAATCCACTCCTTCAAAGGCGGCGGCTCTGCCCGCTGCGTATGCCACTCGCACCATTGGGCAACACCTTCATCCAACCAGAGAGGGACCTCTCCCTCGAAGCCAATGTACTCTCTGAATATCAGGTGCGCCATCTCGTGCGGGAGCCTGGATGTGAGAAGGGCCGAACTCGTGCCGCAGACATCGATCGTCCGCTTACGAAGATTTGCCTTGGCCACAGCCCATGGTGGGGCCCCTGTCCGTTGGGCGAACATCGCCCGGGTAGCGTGGATTCGGATCTGCGCCCGGCGTTCCCAGAGCCAGAAATTGTCGAGACGCTTGAAACCAAGCAGCTTAACGATCGAATCGTAGTAGTCCTCGGCATGGCGCATGACGTCTGTAGCGAATGACTGGTTTCCCTCGTGCTGGACGATGAAGTGTTTCCCTTTAAGCGTATCCCACTCGCTTCGACTCCCAGCGGTCACCATAGCGGGGATCAAGAGAAATGCCCCCACAGCCACAACCCAAGCTTTCATTCCGTTTCCCACGCTAGCAGCCTGTATGGTTTATTCATAAGCGTTGTCAGCAATTTGGACGGTATGTTTTGCGATAGGCGTGTTTTGATTAAAGTCCGACAGGCTGCTAGCGCAGCCCACTGCCAATCTCGAAAATGGGGAGCAGCATGGCGAACACAATGAAGCCGACAATGG
>CAZCDU010000061.1:12910-26749 GCA_964497125.1 uncultured Victivallales bacterium
CTGCCAATCTCGAAAATGGGGAGCAGCATGGCGAACACAATGAAGCCGACAATGGTACCGACGACGAGAAGCAGAACAGGCTCGATCAACGACGTCACCATTCGGCTCTGACGTTCGATGCTACCCTCGTAGAAGCGTGCCACTTCATTCAGGGATTCATCGATACGCCCCGTTTCTTCCCCCACGGCAAGCATGTTGCCAACGAAGGGAGGAAAGAAGGCAGCATCCTTCAAGCCCGCTGACAGTGTCACGCCTTGTCGCATCGTTCGGTCACGGACCATTTCAATCTCATGCCGCAATATCGCGTTGTGAATCGCATTTGCGCTCAACCGCAGAACGCGGTCAATCGATACGCCTGAGTCGATCAACAGGGCGAATGTCCGCGCAAAACGTGCCAGGTCGACGTCACGCAGAAACCGCCCCACCAGTGGCAGGCGCAGCTTGAGGCCATCGACAAATGTACGCCCGCGGTCCAACGCGGCCAGTCGCTGAAACACGACGACAGCCAAGCCAATACCCAGAACAAGCCAATACCAGTAGGTAGAGAAGAAATGGCTCACGGCAAGCAGCATCCGGGTTGCGAGGGGCAACTCATCGTAACCTTCGAAAAGCTCCATGACGCGCGGCATGAAGAAAGAAAGCAGAACAAAGACCGTCAGTGAGCCCACGACGGCAACCAGTGTGGGATAGGCCATCGCCGACTGGACCTTGCGGCGGTTCTCCTCTTCCGTTTCGCGGGCTTCAGCAAGTCGAAAGAGCATGGTGTCGAGTACCCCGCCAGATTCCCCCGACTCGACCATGTTGACATATAGCTCAGGGAAGAGCTTCGGGTAGCGGCGCATGCCATCGGAGAGCATACTGCCATCCCGAATGGAGGACCCGAGGTCGCCGATGATTGCCTGCAGCCTTCGGTTCTCGGTCTGTCCTTCAATGGTATTCAAGGCTTGCAGGATAGGAACACCCGAGCGGATCATGCTCGCCAGCTGGCGGGTCAACACGGAGACCTCGCTTCGTCGAATTCCGCGTTGCGAAGGACGAGACGAAGCCGCATGGCCGCGCCCCTTTGCCCGCACCCAGATGGGAATGAGCCCCATGGCTTCGATGCGAGCAATGGCAGAGGCCTTTGACTCGGCGACGAGCTCGCGCTCCACGGTCTTTCCCGGACCGTCTTTGGCCTTGTAGAGATAGTTTGGCATGACCTACGTTCCCACTCGTGCGGCAGACTCCGTGCTAGACGGAGGTAACACGCATAACTTCCTCGACCGTCGTGATGCCCTGCGCCACCTTGTCCCAGCCATCGTCGATCAGGGTCTTCATGCCGAGGGCATCCGCACGCTCCCGAATCTGGTGCGCGGATGCCTTGGAGAGGATCAAGCTACTGATCTCGTCCACCAGCGGCAGAAACTCGCAAATGGCGACCCGCCCCAGGAATCCACACTGGTTGCATTTGTCGCAGCCTTTGCCACGGTAGAGGGTCTTTCCCTCGGCCTCGAATGATTCCCGACAATTCGGGCAGATCGTGCGCACAAGGCGCTGTGCCATAAAGGCCTGTACCGTCGACGTAATGAGGTACGGATCAATGCCCATATCGATCAGTCGCGCCGCACCGCCGGCCGCGTCGTTGGTATGCAGTGTACTCAGGACAAGATGCCCTGTCATGGCAGTCTGCACCGCAATTTCAGCCGTTTCCCGATCCCGGACCTCACCCACCATCATGACGTCCGGGTCGTGGCGCAGCATGCTGCGGAGCGCCCGGGAGAACGTTAGGTCGATCTTGGTGTTGATCTGGGTCTGCGTGATGCCGTGCAACTCGTACTCCACGGGGTCTTCAATCGTAATGATTTTGCGCTCACGCGTGTTGAGCCGACTCATGCACGCGTACAAGGTCGTGCTCTTTCCGCTCCCCGTCGGGCCCGTCACGAAGAGAATGCCATGGGGGGAATCGATCATCTTGCCCAGCATGGTGAGGTGTTCGCCGCTGAATCCCAGCTCCGCCAGGTCGAAGAGCATCGTGGAAGGCAGGATACGGATTACGATATCCTCACCATGCATGGCGGGAACAATCGATACACGAAGATCGTAGTTCTTGCGCTCGATGCCAACGCGGGCACGACCGTCCTGCGGCAAACGTCGTTCCACGATGTTCAGTCCTGCCATCAGTTTGATGCGCGAGACAATCGATGGATAGAGCGCCCGCATGCGACTGGCAACACGCGTATCGTAGAGAATGCCGTCTATTCGGCGACGGACCACCACGTTGTTACGATGGACCTCAAAATGAATATCCGTAGCACGGTCTTTGATCGCATCCTTCAGAAGCTGGTTCACGAGGCGGACGACCGAGGCATCGGCAGCCTGCTGCTCGATGTCCAGCGACTCCTCCGTCTCGGTTTCCGTCTCCCGCTCAGGCGACTGCGACAGAATGCGCTCAACGGTATCAGCACCAACACCGTAGAACCGCTGAAGCGCGACCTCAATATCGGCGCGACACGCCAGTACCCGCTCTACGCGCACCCCGAGGTTGGTCTCGATGTCTTCTGCCGCACGCAGATCGAGTGGATCAGACACAGCAATGGTGATCCGTCCGGGAGAAACGCGGACGGGAACAACATGGTAGTGCGCGGCTAGTTTGGCCCCAATGCTGCGTGCTGCCGATGGGTCAATGGGAACATCCCTGAGGGAGAGAAACTCCATCCCGTGCAAGCGGGCGTAGAGGCGCAGAAACGACGCCTCATCGACAAACTCCCGCTGCACCAGAACAGATGCCAATGGGGCATACGAAGCGGCCGCCAGCGCCTCGGCTTCAGCCAGCCGCTCCGCCGTGATTAAACCATCGCTAATGAGGCTTTCTACCAGTGTAGACATGACAGAGCGAGTTTACTCCCCACCCGCTCGAGATCAAAGCGCAAAGTTGATCCGGCCGGACTATTCCCTACAGCTCGACCTTGCCGATCATGTAGAACTCATCCTCACCACGATCGTCGGTTTTGCCATCGATGATCATCTCGATACTATCAAGCGTCTCACCTACGCGAACAAAGGCTCCCTTGCGGCCTGTGAAGGCCTCGGCCACGAACATCGGCTGTGTCAGGAAATACTGCAGTTTCCGGGCACGTTCGTACAGTGTACGGTCGGCCTTTGACAGTTCGTCGAGACCGATAACAGCCACAATACGTCGCAGCTCATCGTACTTGGTGAAGATTCGCAACACTTCCTGAGAAAGGTCGAAGTGGCGTTGCCCCACGATTGCAGCATCCAAGTTCGAGCAGGAAGATGTCAGCGGATCAATACCGGGATACAGTCCGAGCTGTGTACGCTCACGCGCAAGAACCATAACGGCGTCAAGATAGCTGAAGATCGCAACCACAGCAGGGTCGGTCAGGTCGTCGGCGGGCACATACACGGCCTCGAAAGCCGAGATCGAGCCCTTGATACGTTCATGAACATCACCAACTTCCGAGCCCAACGTAGGCTGATACCCCGTTTCGGACGGCGTACGTCCCAACAGCGTAGAGATCTCAGCGCCGGCCTGAACGAAGCGGAAGACATTGTCCATGAACAACAAGACTTCACGTCCCGTCGTCTGCAGATACTCAGCAAGCGTGATGCCAGTCTGTACAACATTGAAACGGGCGCCGGGCGGTTCGTCCATCTGCCCGAAAGCCATCATGACCTTCTCGAGAATGCCCGCCTCTTTGAACTCATGATAGAGCTCGTTGCCCTCGCGGATACGTTCGCCGATTCCGCAGAACACACAGGCGCCATCGTGCTCCTCCACGATATTGTGGATAAGCTCAGAAATCAGAACGGTCTTACCACAGCCGGCACCACCGATGACGCCGGTCTTACTGCCCTGGAGTACGGGGAAGAGAAGGTCAACTGCCTTGATGCCGGTTTCAACGATCTCGGGCTTCTCAGATGCCAGTTTGCCCACGTTCATTTCCACCTTGGAGATGTCCTTGTGGATCGGCGTCAACTTCTCGGTCTTGATCGGGCCCTTTCCGTCAAGCGGCTTCCCCATGACGTTGATGATACGACCAAACAATTCATCGCCAATCGGAATCTGCAGCGAGGTACCCATGGCAGTCGCCGTGGCATTTCGCTGAAGATTGAGCGTGGACGACAGTGCCACACAGCGGGCCAAGTTGCCCTCAAGATGCTCGGCAACCAGGAGCGTCAGCTCACGACCATCGAAGGTCTTCGTCACCACCATCTCGTGCATATCGGGCATATCTTCCACCGCGTCGAATTTCACGTCGACGACAGGGCCCTGAACCGCAACAACTCTACCGAGTGTTGTTTCTACCTCTTCCTCTGGAGCAACTGTATCGCTCATGGTTTCCTCCTCAATTCTCTATTATGCAGCAGGACGTTTCTTTTTGCGGCTCTTTGTACTCTTGGCCGCAAAGGACTCACGCATGCCTTTATCAATCAACTCGTGTGACGCCTTGGAGCATTTCTGCTTCACCTTCTGGTATTCTTTCTCCACCTTCTGAAGACTTCCCTCAAGATGCATGGCCCTCGCCGAGAACTCAGCCAACTTTCCATCTTCGAACACTTCAAATAGCTTTGAGGTCACCCATACCCCAGCCAGGTACTCCAGCATGGCATCAAAGGACGACTCCACAATTACTTCGCGGGCCTCTGTCAGAAACCGGCGAGCCCCGACGTGCTCGCTCACTTCGCTTTCCGACTCGCGGTCAAACAGGTCCCCACATGGAAGCAGGTTGATCACTTCAATGGTCTGGGCACTGAACGACAGAGCCCGCGGGTAAGCCACCAGCAGTTTACCAATGCGCTTCTCCATTACCTCCTGCATCAGGTAGTCCTTGATTACGACAGACTGCTCGTAGATCGTGTCCTGGTTGATGCCGCCGAAGGCCTTGAACTTGCGCCCCTGGTCAGATAGTGCCCCTGCCCCCTTATCACCAATGATGATGAGCTGAGTATTCTGTGGGGGGATATTCTCAATAGCGCGCATGCCTGCACGAATCACCCCGGAATTCAGCCCCCCCATGAAGCCGGAATCCGATGTTACAATGATGATCCCGGTCACCTTGCTCTGCGACTGCACCAGGGGATTGACAACATCGACCAGATCGACGACTCGGAAAAAACCGGAAAACGCATCCATGAATGCATCGAAGCGCTGCTTCTGCTTCTCCATAACATGGTATTGAGAACCCGCAACGTTCTTCAACGTCTCAACGAGGCTGAGCAGTTCGTGGTTGAAGCTCAGCTCTTTTCTCAATTCGTGGAGTTGCATATAATCGCTTCTCAGCCGGTGCTAGGCAGCAACGTGCGCTTCCTTCTTCACCTCGTTCACAGCTTCCTGATAGCGGTTCCTCAGACTACCGTCGATTTCGAGACTTCCCATCTTCAGGACCAGACCACCGAGGAGGGCCTCGTCCGTGGATTCCTCAATGGTTGCCTGCTCGTTGAATTTCTCACGCAACACCGTCTCAAGCCGTTTCTTCTGGTCTTCTTCAAGCGGGTGGCTGGTTATGATCGTCGCCTCGGGAGAGTCCACCGTGATGGCCCCCTTCTCGATTTCGTCAAGCGCGTCTATCAGCTCATTGATAAACTGCTTGTTGAGATCCCCCGTCATCAGGTCGCTAAAGACCAGCTTGAAGACGCGGCCACCGTACTCAACGGTCTTCTCTTCCATTTGCCGCGCGATCTGCTCTTTGATCTTCTGTTCATTCTTGTGAGCCTGCTCGATGATCTTCTGGCTCTCTTTTTTCGCTTCCGCGATGGACTGCTCTTTCAGCTGGGCAGCCTCACGTTTGGAGTCCTCCCGCTGCGACTGAAGTTGGCGGTCCGCCTCAGCCTTCTTCTTGCTGAAGTCCTTCTCGTGCTCTTCAATCTCGCGCTTAATGTCCTCTTCCTTCTTGCGGACCTCATCCTCAACCTGCTTCACGCGAGTTGTCGCGCGCTTGGCGTGGCCAACAATAATCACGCGGATGAACCCGATCAGCACCGCCAACACAACCACGTGTATTATGATAATCGGAATCGCAACTGTTAGTACTTCCTGCATGTTCTACCTCTGTCTTGCACTCCAAACCATACGGGACACCGTGTTCTTCGTCCCACTGAACCTACCTCACACTGACAAATTGAGTATCGTCTACCCTCTCCCAAAGATCTGAAAAAGAATCAGAAGGGCGATCACGGCGATCGCCTCCGAGAAGACCAACGCGATGATCATCGCCTGCAGGACTTTCGATGCCGCAGAGGGGTTCCTTCCCAACGCGCGAATACTGGCATAGCCAATAGCGGCGATCACGGCGGAAGGACCAATGATGGTCACAAACATCACGAGGAATATAATAAAACTTTCCATCTTAACTCCGTCGTCTATGCCTCTGTCTCGGGGGCATGCTCGACCGCCTCCATTTTCGAAGACTCTTCCTCAACGAGGATCATGCACTCGTTGCGGTCAAACTTGATCATGCCCCGTCGAATGGGAATTTTGTCTTTCCAGTCCACAACAACGTTTCCGGCCCGCAAGAGACTTACAATGGGCGCATGGTAGTCCAATATTTCGAATTCCGCAAGGTCGCCGGGAAGGAAGACACTTTTCGCCTCTCCTTCGTACACAGTCTGTTTCGGACTAAGTACCGTTACCTTCATTCAGCCTGCTCCGCACCTGTGGGGGCATCGCTCTGCTTCCCTATGGGCGCCTTCTCGCGTTCGGCGCGCGCAAAATAATCCTTTACGATACGCGCCAATCCATCTTCGATATCCGGCGTCATGTCCTGGAGTTCTTCGATGCTCCGAATCAGGCCGGGATCGTGCTCCTTCGTAAACGCATAGACCCGTTCACAATAGGCCGCCTTGGCATCTTGATCGATCTCATCCAGATACCCATGCTGGACCGCATAAAGCTGAAGAACCATCTCAGACAGGGGCGATAGTGCATGATGTCCCTGCTGGAAGACGGCGCGGATGGATTCTCCCTTTTTCATCGCCGCGGCAGCGCTTTCAGACACACCGGACGAGAGTCGACTCAGGCGCGTAATCTCAACGTAGTTCGCGTAGTCGGCTCGAAGCGAACCGGCAAGCGCCCGAAGGATCGGCGGCTGTGCGCGGCCGCCGACGATCGAGAGCGATAGCTGTGCATCAACGGCGGGGCGCGTTCCCTCAGCGTAGACGGCACTGCTCAGTACGATTTGACCATCACACATCGAGACCAGGTTAGAGGGAATGTAGCCGGTCATGTCTCCCTGGAGCGTCTCCGCCAGGGCCATGAAGGTCATCGTGCCCTCACCGTGGTTCTCGTTGAAACAGCCTGCCTGCTCCATCAGTTGGGTATGCACATAGAAGATGTCGCCGGGGTATGCCTCACGGCCAGGCGGACGATCCAGCAGCAACGAAACCTGGCGATAGGCCCATGCATGCTTGGTAATATCATCGAAGACAACCAGGACATCCCGTCCCTGCTCAGCAAAGTAGTCCCCAACGGCCGCTGCCGTGAACGGAACGATAAACTGTTCAGCAACGGGAGCATTGTCGGTAGCAACAACCGTTATGGTATAGTCTAGAGTCTTGGTTTCATGAAACAGGGCCATGACCTTCTCGAGACTCGACACGGACTTGCCAATACAGCAGTAGACGCAGATGGTATCACGACCTCGCTGATTCAGAATCGCGTCAAGTGCGACAGAGGATTTGCCGGTCATGCGATCCCCGAGGATAAGCTGACGCTGCCCTTTGCCGATTGGCGTGAGCATATCGACGATTCGCGTCCCTGTGTGCAGGAATTCCGTAATAGGAGCGCGGTCCATGAGAGACGGTGAATCGCGGAACACCGGGATCATATCAACGGTATCAAGCCCGCCGTGTTCATCCAGTGGCTCCCCCATGGCGTTGATCATACGACCGATGCAGGCGTCTCCGACGCCGATCTTGAACGGTTCACTCATGGCACGCACTTCTTTGCCCATGCGGAGTTTGCTGGTGTTGCCAAGTACAAGGGCGCGAGCAGACTCCTCGTCAAACTCCATCAGGAGCCCGCGGACACCATCTCCCATGTCAACAATCTCACCACTCAGACAGGTAGGAAGGCCATCAATCCGGACGATGATCTCCTTGATATCGCGGATGACGCCCTTCTCTTCTACTTTGATCTTAAACAGCGGAATTTTGGAATTTATCAAGCTCATCCTGTAGCCCTTGTTCAATCTCTTCCGTCATTTCTCTGCCTTCGACAAGTTTCTCAACGATCTCGGGACGACTCAGGCGAACAGCAGCAATATAGCTCGCAACCGTTGAGGCGACCTCCGACGGACGCGCTCCCTGGAGCAAGCCGTGCTGCAAGCCAAACAAGAGCATAACCTGCTCCTCCATCGGCACGGGGGCATTCTGATCCTGCTTCAGAATCTCCTCGAGAATCTTGCCCTGTTGCAGCCGGTGATCCACGTCCGACGAATGCCCCGCCTTGATTCGTGTCAGTTTCTCCAACTCCTTGAAACGAACATACTCGATCTTTAACATGCCCGTCGGCTTCTTCATCGCCTTCCACTGGACTTTGCTACCAATACGAGACACGGAGAGCCCCATGTCCACCGCCGGCTTGAAGCCTTCACCAAACAGGTTGGCATTCAAGAACACCTGCCCGTCGGTCATCGAAATGATGTTCGAGGGAATATAGCCGGCGAAATCGCCCTGCAGGGTTTCAACGATGGGAAGATGCGTGCAGCTTCCCCCGCCAAGCTCAGGTTTCATCTTGCCGGCCCGTTCCACCAGCTGTGAGTGGATGTAGAAAATGTCACCGGGATAGGCATCACGGCCGGGAGCACGCTCCAGCAGAAGCGAAATTTGGCGATACGCCCAGGCGTGCTTGGTGAAGTCGTCGAAGACAACCAGCACATCAGCGCCCTTCTCATACATGAAGTACTCGCTGATGCTCGCGGCCACATAGGGGACAAGATACTGCTGCCCCATGGAGTCCGATGCCCCCGCCGTCACCATGACGGCATACTCCCACACATCCTCGCTATCAAACACCTCGATAACCCGACTGACGGCTGCTTCGGCTTTGCCAACGCCGCAGTAGATGCAGATGACGTCCTTTCCCTTCTGATTCACAATGGCATCGACGCCGACCGTCGTCTTGCCCGTCATCCGGTCGCCCAGGATCAGCATGCGTTGCCCCCGGCCAATCGGCAGCGTCATGTCGATCATCTTTGTGCCGGTCTCCAGCACTTCGTTGAGCGGTTCACGTTCAAGCACCGTCGGTGCGGTGTTGAAAATGGGATAGGTCGCGTCTTCTTTGATCGTCCCCTGGCCATCAATCGGTTCGACGAGAGAGTTGACACGACGGCCAAGGAGATTGTCACCAACCGGCACCTTGAACTCGTCCATTGTCGTGGTGACCTGATCCCCCGGTTTCACCTTGCCATGCATCTGGACAATAAGGACGAGGACATAGTCGGGGTCAAAGCCAACGATCACGCCCTTGGCTTTCTCACCAATAAGAACAAGCTGCCCGTTCATGCAGTTCGACAGCCCTGTCACGCTGATGACATCTTGCCGGATTTCGGCAACGGTGCCGTATTCTTTTAGCTTCAGAAGATTAAGGTTTAACGCCATTCAGCCCCTCTCGATCGATCTCACGTCGTCATCAAAACAATGGGTCCCCATACGGGCTCCATGAGCCCCGTGACCAACACACAAAGCCAGCAGGCGCACCTAGGACGCCCGGACATACCATCTAAGGAAAAAGAGCAAACTCACCAAAGCCAGGAAACCAAGGATAATGTAGATGATCAGCCATGTGGTCTTCCTGTCCGGTGCAGGAATATCGAAGCCGCGCTTGGTCTCAAGTGGCTTGAGCGCAGAATCAACGCGATTCAGCTCTCGCTCCACATCATCAAGCCGATCTGCCTGTCGCCGGTAGAATGCGATGTAGGCGGGGCTGAGAGTCTCCGGCCCGACCTCTTTCGTAACAGCTTCAAGGGCCTCCATCGCACTCGCAAGCGTATTGTTAACCGCCTCGATATTGTCCCGCCCCGAAGTTGTAACCACCAGCTGGTTCGCCTTCTCCTGAAGGTATGCCATTCGGTCCATATTGACGTTCCACTTGTCCCGGATTCTCACCTCGAACGTGACGCTGTCCCCTGCGGCGACTTCGACCTCATCCTTGTAAACATACGTGACTCGCGCCTTGGGGTCATAGCGTACCGCCAAACCACCGGCATCAATAACGTCATCGATATTGATTTCCGGTGGCATCTCCCGCCGGACATCAACTTTTCGAGCCCGAGTGGTGGAACTGT
Source organism: uncultured Victivallales bacterium (assembly GCA_964497125.1). Lineage (GTDB taxonomy): Bacteria > Verrucomicrobiota > Kiritimatiellia > UBA8416 > UBA8416 > CAYLXP01. The sequence goes on from CAZCDU010000061.1 coordinate 23,194, forward strand.
TGCGGACCGTGATTTTGACGATCGCCTCACCGTATTGCTCCGGAAAATGAATATCCCGGCGAGGAACGGCCGCGTTGAGGTCATCACCAATCAGTGAATCGCCGGGATTCACACCTGCCGACATGGCCAGGTTCTCCATCCGCCCCACGCTCTGCTTCACCTCAGCAAGCGCCTTCATGTTCGCTTCGTACGCCTGAATGTGTCGAATGGGACTTACGGTCGTGATGCCGTTCTCATCCTGACGCGTCAGAATCTCCTCGCTCCGCGTCTCGATCTTCGCCTGCTCTTCGCCGCTATCCTTTGAGTAGGCCGATCCCGCGAGTGCGCCACCAAGCACGCTTGCCCGCTTGCGGTACTCATCGAGCTTCGTCTCATCAATGAGCCAGATATCGTTCATCGTCACTTCGCGCACCAGGATTTCCTTGGGTGCGAGTTGAACGGTGTCGTGGACGTAATAGGTGTCACTCTTGACATCGTACCCAATGTTCAAACCGGCAGTGTCGAGAATATCATCCCTGGTTATGCGCTCGGGAAGGCTCGATCGGATGGGTACAGGTTGTGCCTTGTCGCTCTTGTTGACGACCTGAATTTTAAGCACCAATTTGCCGGCGGATGCAGGTACGACAGAAAGCACCCCCAGCAAGAAAACAACACCACACAGCCGCGCTACGCGACCTATAAAAAGACAACGCATCAGGATTTCCATTATGTGCGGCAGATACTAGCAGGAAGGCCGCGCCCATGCAACGAGCATTTTGGAGCGCGGGTAGGCCAAGACGCAACGCCCACCACCGTCATTCTCGGCTGAGACGGAACAGGCGCGAGGCACCCGAAAGCGGCTATTCGGGGAGCACCACGATCCGATAGAACCGTGGAGGTGCTTCGCCCGACGCATCCGGCCAGCTCATGGTCTCGCCACCCGCAACCAGTGTGCCACTGATGTCCTCCCAGGGACCGGCAAGGGCTGATGCGGCTTCAACGCGGTACGCTCTGCCAGGAACAGCCAGCCACTGTATGACACGTGTTGGCTCTTCGCCATTCGGCTGGTTTCCACCTTGAGCCGACTCAGAAAGCGAGAGAATACCAATGCGTGATGCGCCATCAAGGGGATCTGTCCCCGAGAACATCTCGTCTTCATTAACGAACCCATCACCATCAGGATCACCACTGGCACCAGCATCGCCATGGCTGCTCTGGTAATCCAACCCCGCACGCTGCTCATACTCATCGGTCATGCCGTCACCATCGAGATCGGCAAGGCCCGTAACGGTGATCCCATCCGTTATCTTGAAGGTGCCGACGTTGCCGACAACGTTGGAATCGCTGAGAGACTGAATCCGCAGCATCGCGTTCGACGACGGAGTATTGCCCACCGTCCATGCATAAGTGTTGCTGCCATCAACGCTCGCCAGGCCGTTTGTAATGGGGAAGTAGCTGGCACCGGCGTTGGTCGAGAGGTGAATATCGACGTTGGGCCCGGCCCCAACGGTATACCATCCAATATTGACGACATCGCCGGTGGCGACACTGCCACCCGCACCCGGCTGAGAGATGACAAGCCCGAACACGGAGAAACTCTCATCAGAATCATCGAGAAGACTCCCGTCACTCAGAATGACTCGAATTCGTCCGTTCGTGGTCAGCACACTTGTGTCCGTGGAAGAAAGCACATCATTCAGCGTATTCGTCACCCCGCCGCCAGTGTGAGGCATGCCCGTGATAATTGCCACGGCATTGCTGCCTATGTCATAGGTGCCCCCGCCATCCACACTCAGGATGATGTCCACCGACCCATTCGTGGTGCTTGAGGATGCCCATGATGTACTGTTTGTGCGGCCGATGTAATGGATCTCGCCGCCGTTCGGTGTGAACACGCGCATCGCATTGGCGATACCGAACGAGAACGACGACACGTCTGCAACGGCTGAGTTCGTGGCATCCGAGATTCGAACGAAACAACGAGTTGTTTCTACATCAGGAACCGACCAGACAAAGCTGCCACCATTCGTGCCAGTAGGTGCGTTGGTGGTAATCGTGTGCCACGTCTGCGTCCCAATGAGCGCATCGAACGTATACTCGAGCTTCATGCTGGATCCGACCGTTCCATCGATAGTCCACTCGATATCCGTGGGAAGGGCTGCACCAAGGGTCTCATGGGCTTCGCCGCCCGGCGTCTGCAAGGTCACGGTTCCTGCGCCACGGAACTCATAGGCACCCATATCGAAGCCACTCGGATACTCAAGACCAAAGTGGATACGCACCGGTCGCGATTCACCATCATGATCATCGTCCGGAGCATCGATCCCCGACTGGCGACTGCTGCCCTTGTCAATACAGGGAGAGCTGGACTGTAGTGCGTAATCACCGCCGCCGACAAACTGCGGTGCGGTCAGGATGTTGTTCAGGCCACCGGCATGCTCTGTCTGCATGCAGCTGTAGCCGGTATCAAACGCATGATCCAGCGAGAAGCCTGGCCCAATCGGCGCACGGTTTGTCCACAGGATACTGTTCCATAGGTGCATGGAACCAGCATTGAAGATGCCGCCACCCCGGTTGGAGGCTACATTGTCGGCAATCGTGCAGTTGACGAAGACGGGGGCAGCATCCGTACCCACGTATAATCCACCACCATTGTTCGTCGCAACATTCTGAACAATAACGCAGTTCACGATGTGCGGCATTGAGGTACCCGAAATGCGGAGGCCGCCGCCGTTTCCGCCTGAAGAGGGGCTGTTTTCTCGATTGAGACGCATCGTACAGCGTTCGATAAGAGGACTGCTGTCCTCGATCTTGACCGCGCCCTGGTTCTCTTCGAAGAGACAGTCCTGTACAATCGGCGTGGCTCCCGCCTGGCTGAGTATGCCAGCCTGGCCGCAGTCATAGAACCGGCATTCACGGATGGTCGGACTGGTGCCCGTGCATCGGACGCCGGCATCACCGAGATCAACCACGCTGGTGCGAATCGTGAACCCACGGATGACCGTATTGCTTCCCTCACCCGTCTGGCAGATGAAGCCTCCACCGAAGCCATTCTCGATCGTGGTCGATCCATAGCCTTTGCGCGAGCGTATCGTGATTTCTTTGCCGCCAGGGTCAATATTGCGGTTGCCCGTACTCTTGTAGGTACCTTCGAGGACGAGGACAACATATCCGTTTGTCGGCGTTGAGTTGATCGCCTCCTGAATTGAATCGTAGGGATACTCAAGCGTACCGTTCTCCTCGAAGTAGTCATTGTTATTCGGGTCACCCGGCACCGGGTCGTCGTCGTCATTGTCATCGACGACCCGTGGGTCGAAGGCGTTTGTGGCCATCGAGCCGATCGTAATGATCTCCTCATAGTCCGTGAAGCCATCCGCATCCGTATCCGTGTTCGTCGGAATCGTCCCGTAGACAACGTGTTCATCGTAGTCCGAAAGACCCTCTGCGTCCGTATCCGCAACCGTCGGGTCTGTCTTGGACTCATTGTATTCACGGAAGTTTTTCAGGAGGTCACCATCCGGATCATCGAAGGCATCGTAGGCATTCGGGTCAAGCTGTGGCACGTAGAGCGCTTCCC
>CAZCDU010000062.1:0-26736 GCA_964497125.1 uncultured Victivallales bacterium
CAGGCGCCCCGTGTGTCGATCACGATGGGCACACGGTTGGCAAGGTCGTCATGGTCGACGTTGTCATGCGCCGTTGAGATGATGATGGCATCAAAATTCTCAGCCGTAATGTCATCCAGCGTCCTGCTGGGGATACCTGCATACTGTGAATGCTCGCGGCTTGGGCGCACGACCGGGCAATAGGGGTCAAAGTAGGAAACTTCAGCGCCATGCTTCAGAAGCTCATCCCACAGAATATAGGTGGGGCTTTCGCGATCGTCATCGACATTCTTCTTGTAGGCCAGGCCTGCCAGAAGAATGCGGCTGCCGCGGAGCGCTTTCCCCTTGTCATTCAGGGCCAGCATCGTGCGTTGAATAACGTACTTCGGCATGCCCGTGTTGACTTCGCCCGCTAACTCGATGAATCGAGTGGAAATGCCGTATTCTTTGGCTTTCCAGGTCAAGTAGAAGGGGTCAATGGGAATGCAGTGTCCTCCCAGCCCCGGGCCGGGGTAGAACGGCATGAATCCGAATGGCTTCGTGCTCGCGGCACGCACGACCTCCCAGATATCGATATCCATCTCGGTGAACACCATCTTCAGCTCGTTTACCAGTGCGATGTTGATACAGCGGAAGATGTTCTCCATGAGCTTGGTTGCTTCGGCGGCCCGACAGCTGGAAACCGGTACGGTCTCGCAGATGACGGCGTCGTAGAAAGCCTGGGCAATTTCGAGACCATCGGGAGTGTAGCCACCAACTACCTTGGGGATTGTCGAGGTGGAGAAGTTGGTGTTGTTGGGGTCTTCCCGTTCGGGGGAGTAGGCGATATAGAGATCCTTGCCCGCCTTTAGACCACTGCCTTCTTCCAGAATTGGGATCAGTACGTCCTCGGTCGTTCCAGGGTAGGTTGTCGATTCGAGCGCAATAAGCTGCCCCGGGCGCAAATACGGGGCCATGTTGCGCGCCGTACTTTCGACGTAACTCAGGTCGGGGTCACGATGCTCCGTCAGTGGGGTGGGCACGCAGATGAGCAGCGCATCGCACTCACTCAGCCGCGTGAAGTCGGCTGTTGCATAGGCCTTGTCGTTCTCTGAGACCGCTGAACGAATGTGTTCCGCATCGATATGCCGAATGTACGTTTCTCCCGCTTCCAGCGATCTGATCTTGGCATCATCAATATCGAATCCGGCAACCGGGAATTCGGCCTTGGCAAACTCGATCAGGAGAGGCAATCCAACATATCCGAGACCCACGATACCGACACGTGCTTCTCGTTTCTCTATTCGTTTCAGAAGTTCTGCTTTCATCGTCTTGCGATATTCCCTTTCCATTTGAGTCTTGGGCCTGCCCTGTACCGTGCTGTGCTCTGGTACTGGGCAGACTCCGTCCCCGTCGATTATGCAGGATGTAATTCGTAACTCTGCATATCAACGTGACTTAGACACAGTTAGCCCCCGAAGGGCACTTAAGGTTAAAGTGGACCATCGGGGGCTTGAAAAGTCAAGAGTGACGTTCCCGGTTCCAGTGCTCAGGCTTCACGCAATAAAGCTGCCGGCGTTCCCATCCGCTTGTCACTTCCGAACCCCGAGCCATAGGACAACTCTTGCGGTCTAGTGTGAGACGTCCAGCTTTGCTCCCTTGGGCTGGCCGATGGTTTCAAGCAGCGCTTCAAACCACGGTTCATCGATCTCGAACGGCTTGCCGCCTGCAATCCGATCAAACTCGATTGCCCGCAGAACATCGCCCTGATCCTCATCTTCGCCGATCACGCCGCTTTCGCCTCTGAGGGCACAGTCTACGGCAAGGTTACAGCAGTTCTTGATGAGCTCAATGTCATCGTCGTTGGAGGCCGCCGCACGGCTGAAGTAGCCGCTCTTCTGTACGAGCACCTTCTCGGCACCAATCATGTCAGCAAACTGCTCGGCGAACCACTTGCCCGGGTTAATCGCATCGAGTTTGACATGTCCGAATGCATCACGTGGTACGTCCTGGCCTGCAGCTTCCAGCTCCCTGACGATGGTTTCGACACCGGCGCCTTCGGAAATGAAGATGTTGACGCAGTCGATCTCGTCCATGACGGCACGCAGGCGTTTGGCTTCAGCCTGAATGTCGACTTCCATTTCCGGAACAAATATCGCGTGTACATCTTTGCGGTCCCGGGAGAGCCCCATCTGCGGCAGGAAGTCGATTTCATGCAGATAGTCATTATAAACGCTGGCCGTGTAGGCCGTGAGCCATCCGCAGTTGCGTCCCATCACCTCGTGGACAATCAGCATGCGGGGGTTGGCGTTGTGCTCCGCCACGACATTGGCGAAGTACTGGGCGCCCTCTTCCGCAGCCGTCCAGGCTCCGAGGCTCTGCTTAATCGGGAAGACATCGTTGTCGATCGTCTTGGGTAGGCCAACGACCGTCAGGTCGTAGTCATTTGTTTTCAGATAGGCCGCCAAGTCAGCCGCCGTTGTATTGGTGTCATCACCGCCGATGGTGTGCAGAACATCGACACAGTCAGTGGTGAGCTGTTCGGCCGCCACTTCGAGCGGGTTCTGACCTTCCTGTACCAAGCCGCGTTTTACGCAGTCCTTAAGGTTGGTGAGTTTGACACGGCTGTTGCCGATAGGGCTGCCCCCATGTTCATAGAGGACAGCGATCTTTTCGCGCATTTCGGGGGTGACGGTGAAGCTGTCTCCGAGAAGGAGCCCTTTGTAACCTGCACGGTAGCAGATGATCTCGATCTCGGGTGCGGCTTCGGTGTAGCGCTCGACGAGTCCGGCGATTGCAGAGGAAAGGCAGGGGGCGAGGCCTCCCGCGGTTAGCATTGCGACTTTCTTGACGGCCATGGTTTTCTCCTTCGTTAGAATGTGCGAGCGGACATATTGGGAATTGCCGCCGCAATGACAAGCGAATTCTGCTTCGATCAAGATGTGGTTCCTGCTGCCTGCGGAAGACGAGGAACCGCGAAACACGCGAAAGGCGCGAAAAGGGAATTGGGACGGAGACTTGTGAAGGATTTCCTTCTGATGCCACAACCCAGACCCACAAGGCTATGTTCGTTTAATTGTAGAAAGTCCCGTGCCTCTCGAATTCTCTTGCTCCCTTTTTCGTGTCTTTCGTGCATTTAGCGGTTTGACTGACTCTTCTTGAGTTCAGTCTGAATCGGTGGGCGTCTGCGCGGCAAATGCGGCTGTTAGCCCTCCATCCGGCTTCGGTGTGACCTTAAGAATCTCACGCGTTCGCCTGGCCAGAATGGGGTACTGCTCGCGGAAAATTGCCTTTAGAACGTGCAAGAACGAGGTCTTTTCATTGGCAACGACCGAGACAATGACACTTGATTGCGTTTCAACGGCTCGCACCAAAGAAGGAAGTCGGTCAGTTAGAAGAAGATCACCAACAAAAATGATCTGGGGAGAAAAATCGAGTCCCTCGCGAATACCATCATCGATCGACATACAGTCAGACCCCAATTCGCGTTGAATCACGATGGAGTTGTCGTGTCGCATGAGGCGTGTCAGTTCGCGTTCCAGGATCAGGATCACGCTCCGGTCTTGGCTGTTTACTTCGCGGAGCAGGGAGTAGACAACTTTGCTGTTTGCCTCGGGCGAGGGGCCGAAGACGGCAACAATGCCGCCCTGGTTGTCTTGGAGTACGCGGAGCAAGCGCCCCACGGTTTGAGCTTCCAATCCAACTTCGTCGCACGTTGGGACAACGAAGGGAATGCGCGAAATGGTTATTGCCTTGCTGCCGCGTTGAGTCAGGTAGGAGACGCGGAAGCGGCTGGCTCCGCGGATGCTGAGACAGAAGGTTTCGGATAGCATTTCCGGCAGATCATTGCTGTGCGGTGTGAGGGCCGTGGTGCTCTCGACGCCATAGGTCCGAAGCCCAATGAGCGTGTCGGTGATGTCGTTGTCATCAAGAACAGCTTCCAGTGCTACCTGGATTCCGCCTGGTGTACGCTCAATAGGGGGGGGCATTGGGGGCAATCGCGATGTGGTTGTGGCTCTCATTTTCGCTGAAATAGGCAAAAATCCGTTTTGTGTAGTCCATCGGTATCCTCCTTACCTGAAGTAGCGGGCGTGCTCTTGGAAAGCATACTTGTCGGTGAAGCCGGAGAGATAGTCGCAAACCGCCCGCTTGATGCCGTCTTCCTCGAGGCGGGCTTGTGCCTTGCGGCCCATGTCCTCCGGATGCTGACAGTAATGTTCAAAAAGGTGGCGCAGCATGGCTGTGGCAATCTCCGCCTGGTTGCTGATTGCCTGGCTGAAGTAGACGTGTGCGTACATGAATTTGCGGAAGGCCGTTGCCTGGGCTGCCATTTGTGGATCGAAGTCCACGATGCGTGTCGGCAGTGCCATCACCTCACGCATGCTTCCCGGGGCATATTCTTCAATCCGGGCCCTGGTAGCGGCCACGATGTTCTCGATCTGCAAATCCAGCAAGTTGCGGACGCTGATGCGAATGCGCTCGCCGCGATCAAGGTCCGTGTAGTGCTTCGCCGTGCGCTCGGTAGCCAGTCGCCACAGCTCCTGTGTTTCGAGAAGTTCCTCGGTCAGGATCTTGGCAAGGAGTGCATCATCCGCATCATGGGCATAGTACGTGATGTCGTCGGCCATATCTGCAATCTGTGCCTCCAGGCCTTGGCGTGGCCCAATAGGATGGCCATCCAGCTCAGCCCCCGGTTTGTCTGCTTCGTGCTTCATCAGTCCGGCACGAACTTCCCACGTCAGGTTGAGGCCGGCAAAGTTCGGGTATTGCACATCAAGCAAGTCCACCCAGCGTAGGCTCTGCTGATTGTGGTCGAAGCCACCGTGATCGGCCATGAGCTTGTTGAGCTCATTCTCGCCGGCGTGACCAAAGGGCGTGTGCCCAATGTCATGTGCAAGGGCAATCGCCTCAGTCAGAGTTTCGTTGGCGCCGAAAACGCGAGCGAGTGTCCGGGCGACGGCGGCGACCTCCACACTGTGGGTAAGGCGGGTACGATAGTGGTCGCACGAACTTCGAGTGAAGACCTGTGTCTTGTACTCAAGCCGTCGGAAGCAGCGGCTGTGAATGATGCGGTCCCGGTCACGCTGGAAGCTGCACCGATAGGCGTGCTGCGCCTCGGGGTAGCGTCGCCCAAGCGATCCAGAACTCAGAGCCGCGTAAGGCGCGAGCGTGGCTTTTTCCTGTTCCTCAAGAATATCACGTGTCATAACAGGGTCGCATTATCCTCGAAAATGGCCAAAAGGGCAAGAGTAAGCAACCACGGGCGACCACGCGGTGAACCGTTGATAGGGGATGGGTGATGGGCAAGCATGTTGAAGTGATTGCAAGAGGCGTCTGCGTATGTGATGGCAGCATTCTCCTTTGCCAGACAAAGGGCGCGGACAACACCTATCTTCCTGGTGGGCATGTCGATTTCGGCGAGTCCGCCCGAACTGCGCTTGAACGGGAGATTGATGAAGAGCTTGGTCAGTCCTCGACGGCAGAGCGTTTTCTTGGTGCTGTTGAGCATGCCTTCCTGCAGAAGGGCAAGCCGCACTGCGAGTGGAACGTCGTATTTGCGCTCTCGATTCCGGGGCTGGTGCCGGGAGATAAGGTGAAGTCGGCCGAAGACCACATCAAGTTTCGCTGGTGTAAGATCGACGCGTTGAAAACGAAGAGACTTCAACCTGCGGTGCTCTGCGATTTGTTGCCGCAGTGGCTAAGCGACACTTTCCCGGGCGATCGCTGGGCCAGTGGCGGAGACTTCGCCTGAGGTATCCACAGTGCTCCCGCCTTCGATTACCTGAAGATTCCCCGCTTTTGAGACGTAGTGCGTGACGACTTCCCAGGGCACTAGCAAGGTGATGGCGGCAAGACCGAACGCGTTAACGAATACCATTCCGCCAAAAAGCGGAACCCAGAGCCAGGAGACAGGGGAAGAAAGATCGACGGGGAAAACCCGGAAAGCGAAGCCGGTTGCTGCTGCTGCGAGAAGTCCCGCCAGCATCGTCAGTACACGCCCTATATCCACTGTAGTACCCCAATCGTTAGGAAATTGACCGCCAATTCAGCAAATCTTCAACACTTTAAGTGTATCGGACATTCCCCTAATCTCACGCAACAGTACTAAGGGTATCCCCTATGCGATGGTAAGTCAATCCATTATTTCGTCAAAACGAGCAATTTAGGAAATTTGGCATGAGAGGCTCCCCAAGATGCGTAGAACAATAAGGGACATGCCCTAGTCTACGCGTCCTAAAGGGCTCACTACGAACGGGTTGCAACATGAAGCAGGTGTTTGTGGTTCGGCCTTCAGGGCGTGTTGATTTATTAGCCGGAGGACGGATCTCAGTCCCGAAGGGACGATACAAATATAGCCTGGGGCAACGCCCTCGTTGTTCTACACATCTTGGGGCTGACGGCAGTTTCATCCCGGAGGGATGTTAGCTATTAGCCGGTGGTTGATCCCGCGAAGCGGGAGACACCACCGGTCACAATCAGGAATGTGAATTGCATCCCGGAGGGATGCCAGCGATGTGGCGGTGCTGCCATCCCTCCGGGATGATGTGCTCTGCGGTTTCGGTCCGGTGGTGACGCTCGTTCCCCAGCACCAGAGTCATGCTTCCGCATGACACGGTGCCGGGCAAGCTCGCGTAACCACCGGCTAATGGCTGGCAAGCCTCCGGCTTGGCCGGACATCGGGACGTCTCGTTGATGATGTGTAGAACAACGAGGGCGCTGCCCCAGGCTATGATTGTGTAGCCCCGTTGGGGCATTATTCAGAGCGAAGGAGCAATTAATCAACACGCCCTTCAGGCCGTATCTTCTGACGTGAAGCTTCAGACCAAAGCCTTCAGAATCAGGACGATCGATGTGATGAACAGCACCGTGTAGATGAAGCCAACGTAGTGGTGCTGCTTTGTGCGTTTCACGAGGAAGTGCCCCAGGATGACGCCAAGCGGAAGGACTGGAAGCATAACAAGCCCGAGCTTCAGGTTATCGGGCTGAATACGCCCCATCAGCGTAAATGGAATCATTTTTACGAAATTGAGGATAAAGAAGTAGGCGGCCATCGTTGCGGCGAAACGCAGCTTCGGCAGGTGTTGCGGCAACAGATACATCTGCATGACCGGCACAGCCGCGTGCGCCAGCGTCGATGTGATTCCCGCCACAATCCCGTAGCCGGTTCCCGCCGTCCAGTTGGGTTCCACCGCATGGTGCAGCTTTTTGAGTATCCATTTACGGGTAGCGAAGTAGAGCACGAAGACCAACCCCAGCAGTCCGATGGCGACCTTCAGCGCCCTGTCTGAGACGGCGACCAGTGCGTTGTGCTCTGAGACAAAGAGAGCGCTGGCAATGGCGACCCCCACGAGTGATCCGGGGAGAATATGGGACAGCTTCTTCCACTGGATCTCCTTGCGGTAGAGCGTGACAGCCACGATGTCCATCAGGCAGAGCATTGGAAGCATGAACCCAACGGCCCCGCGCGCAGCATTGGATTGGCTCGGCCATACCAGGACCAATAGCGGGATGGCAATAGAGCCAACGGGGAAGCCCCCCTTGTTCATCCCCAGCAGCAGCAGCGAAAGGCCTACGGCGGCCAGCTCGACAGGGCTGTAATGTGTCAGTATATCCATGGGGCTCTGGTCACTGGTTGCTAGATGCTGGATGCTGGTCTAGTTGCTGAATAATGGGCACGGGCCTTTGGTTCAGGCGCGACCCAGGAAGTTCGCGTTTCGGGTGTCGACCCGAATGGTCTCGCCGGATGAGAGATACTCCGGTACCTGGACGATCAGCCCGGTGGTGAGGGTGGCAGGTTTGGTACGGGCTGTGGCGGACGCGCCGCGCATGGATGGGTCGCATTCCGTGATCTCAAGCTCCGCAACTGGCGGAAGCTCGATGCCGAGGGCCTTGCCGTCACTCACCAGGGCATGAATGCCCTCCATATCCTCGGTGATATACTGTAGCTCATCCGCAATGTCTTCAGCGTTGAAGGCGATCTCGCTGTAATCGTCGAGGTCCATGAAGGTGTGAATATCTCCCTGGGCATAGGAGTACTGCACGCTGCGTTTTTCAAAATGACAGTCCTGGAACATGTCATCGCCCTTGCAGCTTTCATCCCGCTTGGCCTTGGTGCTGAGATTGCGCAGGCGGAAATGATACAGGCTGGCCGACCCCCGTGCCGATGGGGTGGATATCTTTAGTTCTTCAACGATGTGTGGTGCTCCATCAATAGCAACGATGCTACCACGTTTAAGGTCACAGGCTTTCGGCATAGGTCTCTCCCCGGTTTCGATTGCAGAGGCACTGTTTAGCAAAGCAGGGGGCGTTTCGTAAAGCCCTGAGCACGCCACAGGGCGATCATGGATGCATGCGGCATGCTTGACCGGGGTGGGGTGTGCGGTTACAACGTCTCCGCATGAGCTGCTATCCGGTAAAAGATGAGACGATTGGGCCGTTCCGCGGTCGTGTGTCGGGTGACTGGCGATCGCCCGATCTCCTGGTGGCGCTCTTGCGGATACCTGCCCTGATCAATGGCGACGATGCGGAGGTCCTTTCATCGGGGCGCAACCGTAACGTCAAAGTCGACTTGGTATGCAAACGCCAAACCTTGACCGTCGTTGTGAAGGCGTTTCGCAAGCCTTCGCTGCTTAAGAACGCCTTTGACCGCCGTTTTCGTGGATCGAAGGCTCGACGCACCTGGTTGGCAGCCGCACACCTGGCCGAATCCGGGGTGGGGACGCCGGAGCCAGTGGCCTTTCTTGAGCGCTGGGTTGAGGACCGACTGGTCGAGAGCTACGTCGTGACCCTCTTCCAGCCAGAGGTGAGCAGTTTTGCCGCTGAATTGAACCACCTGTTCCGAGAGGAGCCTGAGTGCTGGAAAGTTATGGAGCTGATTCAGTCTGTGGCGACAGCGGTCCGTGCGATGCATGATTCGGGTTTCCAGCACAATGATCTCGGAAATCAAAATATCCTCCTGCGGCGATCGGGGGATGCGTCCTGGGAGGATATCCAGTTCATCGACCTTAACCGCGGTCACATCCGTGATTCCCTGACGCCACCACAACGCGCCCGCGACATCTCGCGTCTCTACCTCCCCTCAGACTTTCTGCGTGTCTTTAAGGACATGTACTGGGGGATGGTGCCGCCGAGAGAATTCCAAGTCTGTGAGAGACGCTACCGCAGGCGTTATGCATGGCACTCCCGAACACGGCGCCTGCGCCATCCCGTGAGGGAGTTGCAGAAGCGTCAGTCGGCCAGTGATCCTCATGGCTACCCGGTCGAAACGGACCTGTGGATCTGGGACGAACGTTCTGGCCAGGCCCAGACAACGCTGTTGTCGAAAGACCGCAAGCGGTACTATCCGCTGTCACACGCATGGCGGCCAATCGTGTCCACCCTCAAGTCCTTCGTTCCCGTCTGGCGAGAATACCGGACGCTCTGTCGGCAGGCATATGGTGCGCCGGTTCCGATGAAAGGGCGCATCGGGATAGCTGTCGAGCCCACCGAGGAGCGCCTTGGACGGCAGCTCGCCCTGTTGGCGTCGCTTGGGCCGGTGCCCGTTTTCGTGCGATTCTATCATCACAAGAGCTCTACGGATCGCGAGGCGACGGTGATGGCGGTGCGCCGCCTCCATGCTTCCGGATATCCTGTCAGTATTGGCCTGGTCCAGGACCGCAACGCCGTGAAGGATGCCGCGTCCTGGCGGGCTTTTGCCGACGACGTCTTGTCGAAAGTCGGCGACATCGTGGAGAGCGTGGAGATAGGGCACGCGATCAATCGCGTCAAATGGGGTCTATGGGATCTCGCCGAGTATCATCAGCTGGTTGCCAACGTCTCGGTGCTGCGCACGACGTATCCCGATCTCTCTCTGACGGGCCCTGCCGTCATTGATGCCGAGTTCCCCCATGTGCTCGCAGCCCTCGATTGTCTTCCATCCGGTTTGCAGTTCAGCGCGCTTTCGCATCACCTCTACGTCGACCGCCGTGGCGCCCCTGAGAATCGTCAGGGCCGCCTCTCGTCCCTGGAGAAATTCGCCCTGGGACGTGCCATCGCCAGGCAGAGCCCACATTGTGAGGATCGTTTCGTCGTCTCGGAGGTTAACTGGCCACTCGCCGGGACCGGCGTCTACTCTCCGGTCGGTTCTCCTTACGTCTCGCCCGGCCCTCGTTTCAATGATCCCAGCGTGTCGGAGGATGACTACGCCAACTACATGATCCGCTATCTGCTGATCGCCCTCTGTTCGGGGCTGGTTGAGCGTGTCTACTGGTGGCGACTGGTGGCGCAGGGCTATGGACTGGTCGACGACTCCGACCATCAGCGCTGGCGGGATAGGCCGGCATTCAAACAACTGCAGACCTTCCTGAAATGGGTGAGTAACGCCACGTTTGAATACCGTCGTGAGCTGAACGATGCCGGCGCGGTCGGTTTTGCCTTCAAACGGGACGATGGCACACGGTTCTGGATTGCCTATACCACACAGACAGCCTGTGAGCTGGAATTACCGGACACCGGAACACGAACGGAATTGAGCGGCCGGCCCGTTTTCGTTGAGGTGAAACAGGATTCCACGAAGCAAGGTGAATAGGGTCGCTCACCGAATCTGAATTCTAACGAATCCAGCTACTTCCATCAGCGTCCTCTCCTGCAGCCGGATTCCACTCCCGTAGCTGGATTCCACCCCCGTAGCTGGATTCGTTAGAATTCAGTCCGCAGAATCCGACGCTATGGTGAGACCTCGGGCTAGACGGCCACCGACTCAAACAACGCTTCCATCTTCTCGATCGTGGTCTCGATGTTGAAGGCGGTTTCGATGCGTTCACGGGCGGCTTCTCCCAGCGTGTCACGCTGTTTTCGATTGCCGGCCAGTGAGGCAATGGCATCGGCAAGTGATTTTGGGTCACGCGGTGGCACCACCAATCCCGATACGCCGTCTTCCACAAGCTCGGGCATGCCTCCCACATCGGAAACGATGGCCGGCACCCGTTGCGCCATTGCTTCAATGACGGCACGCGGCAGACCTTCTCGCTCGATGGACGGCATCACGAAGGCGTCGCACGCCCCCGCCAGGTGTGCAGCATCTTTGCGATAGCCCGCGAGGTGGACGCGTTCGGCGATGGTCGGGTTCGCTGCCATCGCCTCAATCCTCTTGTCGCGTACCTCGCCAACCAATAGCAGGTGTACGTTCAGACTGGCGCGAAGATGCGACAGGCTCCGCAGCAAGGTGTCGACACCTTTAACGGGGCGTATGTTTCCAGTGAATCCAACCACAAACGCGTTCAGTGGAATGCCGAGCTGCGTGATATCTGCGGGGGCATCCACGTCATACCATTCGGTACGGTGGCCCTTGTAGATTGTATGGGTGATGTCGGCGGGGATTCGCTTGCTGAGGAGGTAGCGCCGGACGGCTTCCGATACACAGACAATGCCTTTGAGCCGGGGATGGAAATAGGTCAGCCAGGAGGCCGGATCCCAGCGGCTGAGGTGGCCGGTTGTCCCGCGGTAGCCGAGTACGGGAATACGCTTGTGCGCACGCGTGGCCAGGAGGGAAACCGACAGCTGCTTATTGCCCGGAGCATAGATGAGGTCGGGCGATCGCTTGTGGACCATATGCCGAATCTCACCTGCTGCATGTCGATCCAGGCGGTGTTGGATTGGCATCTTGATGACGTCGATACCACCCCGGATCAGCGGGGCTTCGCCCTTCCAGTGTGGTGAGCAGATCAGGTCGACCTTGTGTCCCCGGCTGACCAGCGTCCGGTAGAGTTCGATTTCCGAGCGATCATTGGTTGAGGTGACAGTGAGAAGATGCATGTCTATTCCTCGCTCGCCTGGCGCATAGCGCGTCGCCTCATGGTGTCCTCGTACGACTTCTTGTAGAACGGGTACTGATTCGCATCGTCCGATTCCTGGTAGAAGCACCAGCGCTTGTAGGACCACAGCCAGTGATTCGGGTTCTCGCGGATGACGACCTCGAGCTCTTCTGTTACGCGGGCCGTGATTTCCTCCGTCGATGGTGACTCTCCTTTGGCCGGGAAGGGCGGTCGCGAGTAAACGGTGTAAACGCCTTGGCCGTCGGGGACACACCAGGTTACGAGGATCTTGGCTTTCGTTCGGGACCAGAGCGAGCCGGTGGCCTTTGAGACCGGAACGGAGAGACCAAAGAACGGCACGAAAACGCCACCCTCTTCCGGCAGCGTATTCTGGTCGACCAGCAGTGCGGTGCTTCGTCCCTCTCTCAGCGCCTTGATGATATGCCGAATCGCGCCTTTGCGCGCCGCAATCTCTGACCCCGTCCGCTCACGCAGCCGGTTCAGGGCACGATCGGCAAAGGGGTTCTTGAGTGGCATCGCAATCGAGGTGATGGGGGCCCCCCTTAGACCGCACCCAAGGCTGACGATCTCCCAGTTGCCCAAGTGCGCCGTAAGAATAATGGCTGGCGGATCGCTGAATACGACCTCAAACGAGTCGTCATAGCGTAGGTATGCCTCCAGGCGTTCTGTTGTCTTGCGGTTCAGCCAGAATGAATCCAGGGCCACGAGGGCAAAGCTCTGGAAAGAACGGCGGCTGATAGCCTTCTTATCCTCGTGGGATTTCGAATCACCAAAAGCAATGTCGAGATTGGCTTCCGAAATACGCCTTAATCTCGGCGAAAAGAGCCACGCCAGGTTTCCTAGTGCGCGCGACAACCCAACCACGGCCCTACGCGACAGAAGCGGAATTATCGACAGGGCGAAGACAACGAGGAGGAACTCTGAAACCAGCCTGATTCGTCTTCGAAGTTGCATGGCGGAGATGCAATCACAGCTGTACGGTGAATGCCAGCGTTTTTGGTTCTTGAGGTGGACTGCTTTCAGATTGTACGTTTTCAATCGAATTATGAAACTGATCGACAAATACCTGCTGCGCGAGTTTCTGGTTCCGGTGTTCTACTGTCTAACCGCGTTCCTGATGTTGATTATCGTCAACGATCTGTTCCAGGACATGCGCCGCATTGTGGATGCCAAGCCTCCGATTCATCTTATCCTGCGCTTCTATGCGTTCAGTCTCGCACCAACACTGCAGTACCTGGTTCCGGCCACCCTCATGCTGGCAACGCTCTATACGCTGTACTCCCTGACGCGGAACAGTGAGCTGGTCGCCATGCGCGCCAGCGGAATCAGTATCTATCGTATCATGGTTCCGTTTCTGGGGGTGGGGGTAGTCGCCAGCCTGCTTGCGGCAGCTCTGAATGAGCTGTGGATTCCAAGGGCGATGGAGTGGACGAACGAAGTACGGTCGAACCGGTTTGCTCCCGTTCATACCAATGTTGTCGACCAGTGTATCTATCTCAATCCTTCGGCGAAGCGTCAGTGGTTCATTAGTAGTTTCGATACCAAGAGCCCGGACACCATCTACGATGTTGAAGTTAAGCAGGAAACGCCGGAAGGGCTGCGCGAGAGCGTCGTGAAGGCGCGCATGGCGCAGTACCATGATGGCCAGTGGTGGTTTCACGGGCCGACGATCCAACGATTCGGGCCCAACGACAGCCCCATTGGCGAGGAGGAGATGTTGGGTGCCAATGGCAACAGCATTGTTGAGATGATGGACTACAACGAACGCCCGTCTGTCTTCGTCAGCACCGTTCGACCATGGGAGTTTCTGAATATCGTTGAGATGTATCACTACCTCGAAACCCACGACAATCTCTCAGCGCGGGCATCAGCCGAGAAGCGCTACAACCTGCACAGCCACCTGGCCATGCCCTGGGCCTGCTTTATCGTCATTCTGTTTGCCATCCCGGCCGGCGCGCGTACGGGACGTCAGGGCATGTTGGCGGCGGTGTTCACCGCCATGGGGCTGCTGGCGAGCTTCTATGCGCTGGCGCAAGTCGGACTCCTCGTTGGCTCAACGGGCATGGTTCCTCCCTGGCTTGGTGCCTGGCTGTCCAATATCGTGTTCCTCGTCATTGGCCTCGTTCAGGCCACCCATATTCGTTGACGAGAGCTGTTTCCCCTTTCTGTTGGCCGCAAGGTCATGCTATAGGAACTGCATTGTGAATGACTGGTCCCATATTGAACTTACCTATATTGTTCCCTTCTACGCCGATGGGACGGATCAACCCCCTGTTGTGGATGTGTTGCGACGATATGCGGCGTATCCGTCTGAGATCCTCGACGTCACGCTCTTCGTGCTGATCGATGACGGCTCCCCCGCGAAGGTCGAGATTCCGACCGATATCGATCTCAATCTTCGTCTGCTCAGGGTGGATGAGGATATTGCCTGGAACCAGCCGGGCGCCCGGAACCTGGGGGTCGTGATGGCGGGGTCCGACAAGCTCTTCATGACGGATGTGGATCACATGCTCACGCCGGAGTCGTTTCAAGAGATGATCCGGCGCCGTAATCCCGGAAAGACGATGTACAAGTTTCAGCGGGAGTCCGACACGGGCGAGCAGCACAAACCCCATCCAAACACCTACTTCTGTTCGCGAGCGCGTTTTCTCCGTTTTCATGGAACGGACGAACAGTTCTGCGGTCACTACGGGTTTGACGACCCCATGTTCTGGCGTTGGCAGCGATACAATGGGACACGCTTTCTCTACCTGCCGTCACGCTGCAAAGTCCTCCTGCGTTCGGCAGAGAATGCCCCCGGGTTTCACTCACTCAAGCGGGATCTCAGCCACAACAAGGAGCTCGCGGCATCCAAGCGTGCTGCGTGGAAGGAATATGGGCCAAAAGCCGGCCACAGCCGGACATTCCTGAACTTCAAATGGCACATGATCGAGGATCGCGCCCGTTCAGGTGGCGCACCGACCCCCAAGCCCAACCGCTGGTGGGTCCACACCTGGTGGCTACGCTGGCTGCTGCCCGGGCGGTAGCCCATCTCCCACTGCCTTCTGTTCTCTGTAGCTGGATTCGTGAGAATTCAGATCTTCTGCAACCGTCACCCGTTAGGTGCATAGTTCCTTCACTCACCAAAGACCAACGCCTCCCGTTCCCTGATATGTATTGACTCCATAGACCCATGTCCTACGATGGCGCGCATGGAAAAGCGGGACAAAATGTTGGTGTTTGGTGAGCCGGCGATTGGCGACGAGGAGAGCGCGGCCGTCACGAAGACCATGCAGTCAAAATGGGTTGGCACCGGCCCCCAGGTGAAGGAGTTTCAGGGCGCTTTCGCGGACTACGTGGGGGCAAAATACGCCATCGCAACCAACTCCTGCACGGCGGCGCTGCACCTCTGCATGCAGGCCTTTGGTATCGGCCCCGGGGACGAAGTCATCACAACGCCGATGACCTTCTGCGCCAGTGCCAATGCCATTCTCCACACTGGCGCGATGCCAATTCTGGCAGATTGTGACCCACGTACGCTCAATATCGACCCGGACGCCCTGGAGAAGCAGATTACGCCTCGTACCAAGGCCATCTTGCCCGTGCATTTCGCCGGTCGGCCGTGTGATATGGATCGCATCATGGCGATTGCCGAAGCGCACGACCTGACGGTGTTCGAGGACTGCGCCCACGCCATCGAGTCGGAATGGAAAGGCAAGCACTGTGGCACGTTTGGCGAAGCCGGTTGCTTCAGCTTCTATACGACCAAGAATATCACGACGGTCGAAGGGGGCATGATCGTCACGGATGACGAAGCCTTTGCGGATCGATTGCATGTGCTTTCGCTACACGGCATGAGTAAAGACGCTTGGAAGCGCTTTTCCGACGAAGGGTATGTTCACTACTCCGTGGCGGAGTGTGGGTATAAGTACAACATGACCGATATGCAGGCCTCGATGGGGCTGTGTCAGCTGAGGAAGATCGAAGCCTTTGCCAAACGCCGCCGGGAAATCTGGGACCGTTACCAGGAGGAGCTGGCAGATCTTCCGCTTCTGCTACCCCTGGATCCTCAGCCCGATACCGTCCATGCCCTGCATCTCTATACCCCGCTTCTTGACCTCGACAACACCAATGTTACTCGTGACCAGGTTCTGGAACAGATGTTTGAGCTGAATATTGGCACGGGAGTCCACTATCTCGCGCTGCACCGCCACAAACTCTACCGGGATGCAGGCTGTAACAGGGCGCCACTGCCGGGCGCCGAATTCATCTCGGACCGCACATTTTCCATTCCGCTGTCGCCGGCGATGAGCGATCAGGATGTGACGGATGTCATCGCAGCACTTCACCAGGTACTGGGATAGGGGACCGTATGCTTTATCGCCATCTGCCCAGCGCATGTGTTCGCCAGGTCATTCAGACCTGCCCACACCCGAAAAGGAGTCGCCTGCTACGCTCCTTAGGTGTCAGCATGGGGACCGAGTCTTGTATCCACGCACCGTTCCGCACGGCGAACTGCAAACCCAAGAACCTCAGTGGCTTCCTGACGATTGGTGACAACGTCTATATCGGCATGGATTGTCTCTTTGATTTCAAAGATCGGATCGAGATTGGGGATCGCGTGACGCTGGCGTATCGGGTCAACCTGTTGACGCACTGGGATCCCGGTGCATCCGCGGTCAAGGAGTTGAAGCAGCCGTATCACGCGCCAATCAAGATCGGCAATGATGTCTACATCGGTACCAATGTATGCATCCTTCCCGGCGTCACACTCGGCGACGGTTGCGTTGTCGGTGCCGGGGCTGTTGTGAGGGAGGATGTTCCCGCGCATGCATTCGTTGGGGGGGTGCCGGCTTCTGTTATCAAGATGTTGAAGCAGCCCGAGTAGGATCATCTCATGCCAGCATCTTCATCGCTCCCAATTGTCGCCCACTCCACGAACCCCTATCTGCCGATGTCGCAGTCGTGGATCTATAATCAGCTCATCTACTTGAAACGCTATCGGCCGGTTGTCTTCACCAAGCGGGTGCAGAACCTGGACACGTTTCCCATCGATGGCCTCTTCCCGCTCTACGGCCTGCCCTGGTATGGCGTTGCCATTGAGAAGCTTCGAAGAAAGAAGCTCGGATACTTCCCTTACAGGCTAAAGACGATTCAGGAGCAGGGCGCCTGCCTTTTGCACAGCCACGCTGGACAGTATGGCCGCGAAGATTACCACCTGGCGCGGGCTGCCGGTATTCCTCATGTCGTTTCGTTCTATGGGTCGGACATCTGGCAGGGCAGCCGCGATCCGGATTGGATGCGTGCATACAGCGCGATGTTTGAGGCCTCGGATCTCTTCCTGGTTGAGGGCAATGCCATGCGGGACAAAGTCATTGCCCTGGGTTGCGATGCCGACAAGGTCGTGGTTCAGCACCTTGGCATTGATGTAGACAAGATTGCGTTCACCCCGCGGGCGGTGCAGGCGGGCGAGAACGTCACGCTTCTAATGGCGGGCAGGGCGATTGAGAAGAAGGGGCACCTGTACGGGCTACAGGCGTTTGCCAAGGCCGCCCGCCGTGTTGAGAATGCACGACTGTTGATCATGACGTGGGGGGATTACCACGATACGACCCAGAACATCGAGGCGCTGCGAACGTGCATTCGCGACGAGAGCCTGGAGGACCGTGTCGAGATCGTCGGACAGCAGCCCTATGATGAGTATCTACGTCGCGTGCGTGAGTGCCACATTATGCTCAACCCGAGCGTGCACGCCGCAAACGGTGATGCCGAAGGCGGCTTTCCTGTGACCATCACGGAGAGCGTTGCCAGCGGCATGCCGGTGATTGCCACCACGCATTGCGATGTTCCCGAGATCGTCAGACAAGGCGAGAACGGACTGCTGGCTGAAGAGAAGGATGTTGCGACACTCGCCGATTGCATCGTGGAGATGGTCTCCAACCCGGATAGGTGGCTCGATTTCGCCAACAACGGCCGTGCCCTCGTCGATGCCGAATACAACGCCATCCGCCAGGCCGAGCGGCTTGAGGATGTCTACGACAGGTTGTTGCGCCTCTGAATTCTCACGAATCCAGCTACAGGGAGTGAATCCAGCTGCAGGGGCGGACCTCTGCTGCAAGGGCAGGCACCAGCTGCAAAGGACACGAATGTCCATCGCTCACATGTAGCTGGATCCGTTAGGATTCAGATCCCAAGCCCAGCGCTCCCGAGAGCGGGATCCAAAGCAGTTGGCCACGACCGCCAACACTACGATCTCTCAAAATATCTTGAGTCATACGCCGCTTCCTTGCACCATGACCACGCGCAAGCGACAGGAAGGCATTTAATGGATGTGAATTTGACAATTGAAGAT
The DNA here is from genome assembly GCA_964497125.1 of uncultured Victivallales bacterium. GTDB lineage: Bacteria > Verrucomicrobiota > Kiritimatiellia > UBA8416 > UBA8416 > CAYLXP01. The sequence goes on from CAZCDU010000062.1 coordinate 18,103, forward strand.
GTGCGGGAGCGGGCGGCAGAGCGGATTGAGGACTTCCAGAAACTCGCTGATGAGATCCCTTACGAAAGCAAAGGCATCCTCTTCCAGGAGGCCTTCTTCGTCTATTCCTGCCTGGCCGACGCAACGCCCCGCCGGCTGGTCGAGTCTGGCCGTGCACGTGGCCAGAGCACACTGGTCTTCTGTCGGAGTTTCCCTGAGACAACCGTCGCCAGCATTGAGTTTGACCGCAATTCTCCGGATGTCCCGGTTGCCGAGGAGCGCCTCAGCGATGAAAAGAACATCGAACTCCACTACGGCGACGCGCGCGAAGTCATTCCCGCCATGCTTCAGGAGGGCGATGTCGTGGTTATCGATGGCCCCAAAGAGCACCGCGCCCTGGCCCTGGCCTACCGGATCCTCGGTACAGGACGCTGTCCCGCCGTGTTTATCCACGACTGCTACAAAGGCTCACCGATCCGCAAGCTAATCGATGCCGCTTATCCCTCGGCACTGTTCAGCGATGATCCTGCCTTCGTGGCTGCCTACAAGGAGCTTGACGAGAAACGAATCGTATCGATTACCGAGACCGGCGACAACGAATGGCGGCCATACAATTTTACCGGGCATTCGCAGATTAGCTGGGGGCCCACCTTCGCTTGCCTTCCGTATTCGCCGGGTTTCGCCTACGGCGTGGCAAAGATCCGTGTGGAACTAGCCGCCGTCAGTTACCGGTTACGTCGCTCGATCGCGAAACGCCGGAAGAAGAAGTCAAACGGGTGAGTCGCACCTAACGAGGTCTTGGATAGCCATGCAGTATGCTCTGAAGCCGTTTTCCCTGAAGAACTTTGCCGACATTACCGACCGGAAGCTGCGTGAGCGTATCGCCGAGCAGAAACTCATCAGGCTGTTCTTTGGCGAAGCCCCCGAAGGCAATTTCGTTGAGGTCGGCGCCAACGAACCGAAGTCGACGTCCATGACGTGGCATCTCGAGGAGTGCGGTTGGACGGGACTGCTTGTTGAACCCATCCCCGAGTTGTGTGAAGCCCTGCGACGGGAGCGCCCGAAGTCGACCGTGCTGGAGATCGCCTGTGGTGCGCCCGGGAGCCCGGAGTACACGAGCTTCCTTGTTACCCCTGACCTTGCCCAATCGCGTTTGGGGCTGAGTGCTGTGCCGTCCGATCTCACCGTTGACCGCGTCGAACAGGTGCGGGTACGGACACTCGACGATGTGCTGGATGAAGCCAAACTGCCGTCGCTGGATTTCCTGTCGATCGATGTTGAAGGGCTCCAGCTGGAGGTTCTGAAGGGCATCACGCTTTCGCGCCAGTGCCCACGCCTGCTGCTCGTCGAGGATCACCTGGTTGACCTCAAGACTCACCGCTACCTGGTTCAGCAGGGCTATCAGCTGGTTAAACGCACCGGTCTGAACAACTGGTACATCCCGAAAGGCGCCCCCTTCAGCCTGACCAGCCTCGGCGAGCGTTTCGCGCTGGTGAGGAAGCTCATGCGAACACCCATGCGCAGCCTGAAGTTCGCCCTTAAGCGTCGTCGTGCGAGCCGGAAGGCTGCCGACGGCACGGCTAGCTGAACAGGGGAGGGCCGGATGGATACGCTTAATGCCGACAGCCGGCTGACCGTTCCCTTGAATCATGGCTGGGAGTTCCGTTCCAACTTCGCTTCGGGTACATCCACGGTTGATCTCCCTCACTGTTGGAACGAACGGGATACGTTCCAGATGGGGGTACGCTACGCGCAGGGCACCGGCAACTATGCACTGACTTTCACCATGCCCACGGGCGATTCCGGCACTGACGATCAGCCCCGCTGGCAGCTTCGGTCAGGAGGTTTCTATGGAACGGGGCTGCTCCACATCAATGGCCGCCGTGTATCCCATATCAACGGACAGTACCTTGGGCTTTGCGAGGATGTGACGCGCTACCTGCTTCCCGGCGAAACGAACACCGTCGAGATCGAATTGAGCAACGCCTACAAGCGCAACGTGCTCCCCGGGAAGAAGAACCCGGATTTCTTGCTGCACGGCGGGCTTGCAGGGCGGGTATGGCTCGAGCAGCTGCCGGGGGTCTGTCTGGATGACCGCGACCTGCATGTCTCCTGTAGCGATGCCATGAGTTCCCGCCCAACCGTGAGTACCTCGATCACCGTGCACAACACGTTGCGTGAGGCCCGCTCTGCGAAGGTGTCCGTCTCTCTCATATCACCCTCTGGTGACGTGGCAGCCTCGGGCTCTACTGAGCCGATGCAACTAGCCCCCGGTCGATCGTGTGGCGTGTGCGTTGAGTTGGGTGTCGATCAGCCTGAGCGTTGGGATCTCGAGAATCCGTCCCTTTACCGTGTTGAATGCCGGTTGGAAATCGAAGGCGCCACCGTCGATACGGCCGCCACGCGATTTGGTATTCGCGAAGCCGTGTTCGATGGCGAGTGCGGTTTCATTCTGAACGGCAAGCGCGTTGCGCTGCACGGCGTCAATCGTCATGAATCGATTCCTGGCTTCGGCAGCGCATTGCCCCCCGAGCTGCAGCGGGAGGATGCGCAGCAGATTCGTGACCTGGGACTCAATTTCGTCCGCCTTTCGCACTACCCGCAGCACCCCGCCTTTCTGGATGCGTGCGATGAGCTGGGCCTATTGGTTTACGCGGAGCTTGCTTCCTGGAAGAGCGCTCGCCCCGGCCCGTGGGCCGTTGCCGCATGCCGCCAGCTCCGGGCCATGATACAACGCGATCGTAATCACCCCTCCGTTATCCTGTGGGGCTTCGCCAACGAGTCACGCTCCCGCCTCGCCTTCAGCTTCATGCAGAAGATCGCCCGCAAGCTCGACCCGACGCGGGCCACGGTCTACGCGGAGAACCACCTGCACCGTGGAATCCGCTGGCGTACCCTCAAGCAGACGGATGTGCTTGGCATCAACTATGAGCTCAACCGCCTGGACGATGCCCACCGTTTGCGTCGGAGTGGCAGCGTTGTGATTAGTGAGGTCAGCAACTGCGCCTACACCGGCCGCGGTGACGAGGAGGCCGAGATCAAGCAGGTTGCGGCATGGGAACGCGATTTTGCCCTTATCGGGGAGCGTCCGTTCGTGGCGGGCTACGCGCTCTGGTGTTTTGCGGACTATGCGAGCCAACGGAGGGATCGCTGCCGCCGGCGTCCCGGTATGGTCGATGCGTGGCGGCTTCCCAAAATGTCCGCGTCCTATATTCAGGCGATGACGGCGTCCGACCTGTTCGTTGCTGCACATGGCAACTGGGGATCGCACACGAAGGAAGAACAACGCCAGATTCACCTCTTCTCGAATGCGGAACGGCTCGTGCTGACGGCCGGGGGGAACGTCCTTGCGGATGTACCCGCGAAACGGTATACGCTTGTCACCGTGCCATTTCACCCAGCCGTGTTGCAGATCAAGGCACATGGGCGAAATGACGTGCAAGAGACAATTCTGGAGCCTTATGACGAGGCCGTAGCCATCCATGTTCAGCCGGATCAGCAGAGCGTCGATTTGACCGAACGCGGAACGGTGGGGGTGTTCATCAAGGTGGTGGATGCGAACGGTGTCGTCGTCTCTGACTATCACGGTGAAGTGTATCTCTCAGTGACAGGGCCCGGGCGTGCCCGCCTCTTCTCACCACGTGATGTTGTGGAGATTCACGCAGGCACAGGTCGCTGCTTTGTGACGGGCACGGGAGAGCCGGGAAGCGTGAGGATAAACGTAACGGAAGATGCCCTTTCCGCAGGATCAACAGAAATTGAGTATACGGATGGCTGAGCCCATCCATTGAGCAGTTCAATCAACCGGAGAATGATATCCATGAGTGATCCCTCACTTTTAGACGACAAACTGATGTGCCCGGAGTGTTCGGGACAGGTCCAGCTGGGAGACAGCTCCGCTACCTGTGCCGCATGCAACGCATCGTTCGATATGCACGATGGCGTCCTTATGATGCTGCGGGTTGACCCAGAAGAGCGCAAGGGGCTCGAAACGAAGACCCGGGAAGCGTATGAAGCGCGTTACCAGGATCTCCAGAATGCCGAACGCTACAATGCCTCCTATAAAAAGGGATTCGGAAAGCGCTGGAGCACGATTCGGGAGTTCAAGCTCCTGCAACGCCTCCTCGGTAGGCAGCCGCGCAGCAACCTGCTTCTTGATCTTCCCTGTGGTGGCGGTCGCCTGACACCTGCTCTTGCTCCGTCCTCGGATGCCATCATTGAGGCCGACGTTGCGCTGGGCCAGGTGCTGCACTCGAAGCAGAATCCCGTGGCCGATACCAGGCAGGTGTGGATGACGGCATCTGCATTGAGCATTCCGCTGCGTGACAACAGTGTCGATGGCTCGGTCTGTTGTCGACTGAATCACCATCTCCCCAGGGCAGAGGATCGTGACCAGCTCGTGCGTGAACTCCTGCGAGTCTCGAAGCGGTTTGTCATCATGACCTACTTCGATTACCACTCGATCAAGAATACGATTCGCCGTATTCGCCGACCTTTCAACAAGAAACTCCCCAAGATGACGATGACGCACCGTCGTCTTTCTGAACTCGCCGCAGAGCAGAACGCGCGTGTCGTTACGGCTCCCTGGTTGGCCGTCCTGTCGTCGGGACACCGTTACGCCCTGATCGTCAAAGCATAGGCGCGGAGCTGAGTGGTGGGGGTTGTGTAGTGTTGGCCGAGAGGGCGCTTGCCACTCGGAGAGTGGCGCGACCTTCAGTAGCCCCCACTCTCCGAGTGGTAGGGCTCGAGGACAAGTGGAGTAACATGAGGAAGTTTCAGGCTAGTATTGCGCGAGCTGTTGCTGCTGACCGCGATCGCGGTGTTGCAGCGACTGACGGCATCGAGATCATAAAGTCTGAACGCGGTACGCTCGTTTGGAAGCAGGCCTGCCCTGATGCTGACTGCAATGGTGTCTTCAAACTGTATCGTCACATCAACCCTATCAAACTGTTTCGCTCCAAGATCTCAAAGGGGCGTCGGTCCAAGCGTGAGTTTGAGGCCCTGTCGCGCCTGGTCCAAGCTGGTGTGCCGTGTTCCGAGCCTCTTGGCGTCTTCTGTGGCCGCACACCTGAAACCGATCGGTGCGAGGTGCTCGTGACCAAGTGCATTGAGGGAGGGGATACTCTTGAGGCACTGGCGGGCGAGGGGAGGGGCTTTACCCACCTTGACCTGGCACCGCTCTTCAAGATTGTGCGTCGGGCCCATGAGTCCGGCACCTACCACGGCGCACTCTCTCCCCGCAATATTCTCGTGACGGAGGATGCCGAAACAGAGCCGGGTTTCTACCTCATCGATATGGAACGCTCTATCTTGTTTCCCTACGATATCAGCGGCGCACGCATGGGCCGGCGTGACCTGCTGTCGCTCTGCATGTACGTCTCGCGCTACGAAGGCACAGCCCGCATTCCCGGTTTCCTGTCCGCCTATGGTCTGTCCTTCGATGAGATCGACTTCTTCATGGCCGACCTAAACCGTTTTCGCTCCTCTTCGCTGGAGCGCGATCTTGTGGCAATGGAGTTCGGGTTACGTGCTGCCATTGCGAAGCGTTGGGGCCGGGTTCCCTCAGGATGGCTGTGGAACAAGTTCCGGGACAACCGTGGCAAGACTGTGACAATCTACTATCCGCCGGGTCGCGCTGAGTGGACCGGCACGGCTCGCAGCTACTGGAATGGTGAGCTCCTGGGCATGACACTAATCAAGGGGCATGCCTGGGGTGGGGCTACCGAGAGCAATGATGTTCCTGGATTGGGCAAGTGCTTCTTCAAGCGATTCTCGATCAGGAGCCTGCGTTTTCTTCATAAGCCCCCTCGAGCTCGCCACACGGTGACGCATCAGAACCGTGTTGCCAGCCTGGGTTTTGACGTGCCGGAGGTCATGTGCCTGATGGAGCGTCGCCGGATGGGCGTCGTTGTCGAAAGTGCTGTGATTACCGTGGAGTTGAAGGACTGCCATAGTATAAACGCGATTCTCAATCTCGGTGACGGAGACGTTGTTCGTTCTCTTGACGAGAAGCGGCAGCTCTTGAAGAAGCTGGGCCGCGAGATTGGGCGGTGGCATGCAAGCGGACTCTTCCATGGCGATATGCATTGCGGTAACATCTTCTGCCGGCGAACGAGTGAGGGATTCGCGTTGAGCTGGATCGACAACGAGGAGGGGTCGCACTGGCAACGGTTGCCGCGTCACCTGCGGTTGCACGATCTGGATCACGTGAATCGCTTCAAGCACTCACTCTCGCTCGCCGACCGGATGCGGGTCTGGGTGGCCTATGTCGATGCGGCGGGGCTCTCGTCGCGGCAGCAGGATCTGATCCGGCGTCGAGTGATAGAGAAGAGCCAACGGTTCTGGCGGAAAAAGGGCTGGATGACGTGAGCGAGACCGAACGGATAAACGATGGAGAAGCCGCGATCGATACGCGTCGATACGTGTGGCAGTTTGCGCTTTCTAATCTGCGGTTCCTGCTGACTGGCGGCTACGTACTGCCGGGCGGTCATCGTCTTGAATCCAGCCATGAGATCTCACACGACTTCTTTGGCATCTGTGTGGCCTCTTCGCCGGACCCCGAATGCGACCAGTACAACATTGACCAACTGCGGGACCTTGGGATCAAGCATGTCCGCTTGGACTACACCTATGGCTCTGCCGACGACCATATCGGTCGCTTTCTCGAGCAGCTCCTGGAGGCGGAGATTGGTGTTTGTCTTCACTTGGTGCAGCCTCGTGAAGAAGCGCGCAAGATGCATGCGGCAGCGGCACAGGAGGCGTGGCGGCTGTTTGTGCGCAAGACACTCGAGCGATACGGCGACCGCCTGACGCTGGTGGAGCTTGGTTCTACCTGCAATCGCCGGAAATGGTCGGGCTACTCCTTCGGAACCGTTGTTCTTTCCTGGCGGATTGCCCACGAGGAAGCCGCGGCTCAGGGCGTGCAGATTGCGGCCCCCAACGTCACCGATTTTGAACCCATCTACAACGTTGGCTTTCTTGATATTGCCAAACGGGAAGGGATGCTTCCTGCCATTCACTCCGACAACCTTTTCGCCGAGCGGGCAACCGAGCCGGAATCCTATGACCATAAGATCCTCGGATGGACGCTGGCGCCGTTGATCAAGTACAACGTCGTCAAGAAGGCAGCGCTACTCAAAAAGATCACGTCGTGCTTTGGTATTGAGAAGCTCATGTGTGGCCACGTCGCCTGGAGTGAGCGCCGCATTCGTCGGCAACTCGCGGATCCCTCCGCGAAACAGGCTGACTACCTCTCGCGTTATCTCTGTCTGTTGGCCGCCTCCGGCACCTTCGACCGCGTTTATTGGGGGCCCATGATTGGCCAACGCGAAGGCATCATCGATGACGGCTCAACCGAGTACCCCGACGAGCTTCCGCACGTCACGTTCTATGGCAAGGCAAAGGGCAAGGTGTCGGATTACAGACGTCGTCCGGCCTTCTACGCCCTGAAGACTGTCATTGAGATGCTGTCTGGTGCCCGCTTCGTGACGGATCATTCGTCATCGCTGCATCTTCGCGTTCTGGAGTTCACGAAAGACGGTGCCTGCTTGCATGTCGCATGGACGACGAACGGCAACGGTTTTGATCCGGCCTCCTGGTACGATGCGGATGCCCTTGCCAGTGCCAATGTCCGCCTACGCGACGGCGATTCCCTGAAGACATTCCCGTGCGTGATTGGTGAGAACCCCGTTTTTCTCACATGGGACCGGCCGCCAGCCGTCCGGCACACGCCACCTGCAGTCATGAAACAACATCGATTTCATTCGACCACGAATGCTGTTCTGCGCCGCGTGGCAGATGAGCAGTGGCGTGGCGTTGTTGTCACGCCCGCTGAGGGTGATCCCGCGGCAGTTGTGGCCGCGCTGCATCCGACGGCTTTGGATCAAACGGCTGACAAATCGATTCTGCGTGACGGCCGCAACACTGTCTGGTCACTCACCTTGCCGACGCCGGGCGCTGAAGACGTGGTGGTGAAACGATCGCAGGTGAGGTCGCCGGTTCGCCGTTTGCTGGATACCTTCAAGCCAAGTCGTTCGTTGCGGAGCTGGAACGGGGCGTCCGAGCTTCAGAGACGGGGTATCGCCACGCCTCGCCCGCTGGCCTTCTTCGAGCAGACCAAGCGATCCGGCAATAGGGTGGGGTACTTCGTGTGCGAGGCCTTCTCTTCGAGTGGGTCTGTCCGGAGCGCTTTCTACGACTTTGCGCGAGGTAAGGGCTCGTACGAGGGCGTGTCCAAGGATGTGTTCTATCGTGAGTTTGCCGCATTCACGTTGCGCATGCATGGTAGGGGCGTCTTCTTTCGCGACTACTCGTCCGGGAATATCCTGATGAAGGTCGAAGATGACGGACAACCGAGCTTCAGCCTCATTGATACCACGCGTGCCCGGTTCTTCCGCCGTCCCGTTGCACAGGGCCGCCGTCTGTCAGATCTCAAGCGCGTCTGTCACCGCCTGACGTGGCCCGAGAGACTCATCTTTCTCAACAGCTATTTCTCCCGCATCAACCCCACTCTCGCCCTGCGCATCCAAATCACCTTCGGCCTCTACGACCTGAAACACTGGTACAAGCAGCGCATCAAACGCCTACGGTAACCCCGGGAAAAGGGGTCAGAGTACCAAGAAAGAGTCAACGGTAAATTCTGATTAGATTTGAGAC
>CAZCDU010000063.1:0-26713 GCA_964497125.1 uncultured Victivallales bacterium
CTCTTCGGCTTCTTCAGTATGTAGGGATCCGAAGCGGGAACACGCACGAATGCATCGGCCGGACAGGCACGGGCAATCGCACACTCATTGCAGTTCGTGCAGCGGTCGTGGCGAACCTGCAGGAAGAGCGAACCGTTGCCAAACGCGCTGCAGCCCTTCACACAGAGGCCACATCCAATGCACTTTGGCTCATCAATGTCATACTTGTAGAAGGGGTTCTCAACGTAGGTGCGTGAGATCGCGGACGTTGGACAGAGCCGGTGTTCGGCGGCCGTATCGGTATCCTGCGTGTAGCTCTGGTGATACCCGCCACACAGATCGCAATACCAGCAAAGGGCGTGAACGTGAACACACTTCACGGCGGACGGATTCAGAACACACTCCGTGGCGCACAATCCACACTGGGTGCACTTATAGGGGTCGATCTGCCAGACCGTGTCGTTACGCCCCGCCCGCACGGCAGCCGCCACGGCCGAGCCACCAACGGCGGCCCCCACAACCCCGCGCGCGCAGTTTCTCAAAAACTCACGCCGACTGTTCTTTGGCTCTGCGTCTTTGCTCAAGAGGCATCTCCCTCCGCCTTGGCCAGTTTCGCCGAAAGCGCAGCCGGCAGCCTGCATGTGTCGAACGTCCGGCAGCCACAGCAGACGCCCTTGCGGTCACATCGCTGCGTTCTCCGGTCAATGCCACCCCGCCGCGCCAGCAGAATGCCAATCGCTGTCATCCCCCCCAGGACCAGGTAGCGAGCAGCCGCGCGAAAGAACTCACGCCTGCCAATGCTGAATGTCGGATTGCCGCGGTTCACGTTTTCTGCTCCTTCGCCACAAATACCCTCACTGCTTTTCGGATCGGGTCCAATACCAACACCCGCCCGCGAGAATCCACGGCAATGTCCAGTTTGGTAATCGACTGGTCAAATGCCTTCGGCCCGGCGACGACGCCAATCAGCTCTCCGGCAGGGCTGACCACTTTCACGCGCACAATATTCTTCTCGCTGGTTACGATGCTGCCATCGGCACGAATCGCAATATCGACCGGATTGCAGCAACCCGAGAAATGGCCGATATCACGGCCCGACTTGCTCCAGCCCTTCTTCACCGAACCGTTGCGGCCATAGCAACGCAGCTCGCGTCCTCCCGCGTTGGCAACCCACAAGTCACCTTCGGGGTCAACGGCCATCCCAAGGATCGGGCTTGAGAACAGAACCAACCTCTGGATGCTATCGACCAACACGCCGCCACGGTCGTAGCGCAACACCTGCTCATGGCGCGCGTCACCCACGAAAACGTCGCCATCCCTCAACGCGATGGAGACCGGAAGAGCATCTTCGGAAGAGGGTTCCCAGGATGTCATCCGCACCCCGCCGGCATGAAAGACCTCAATGTGATTGCCGATTCCTGCGTATAGCGTGCCGTTGGCGTCCACAGCAAGACAGCTGGGCGCAGCGTCGACATCGATTCGAGACCGTTCCTCACCATTGGCGGATAGAATGCGTACTGACCGGTCACCACCCACGTAGATCGAATCGTCCGGACCAACGGCCAATGCCGTAACGACATCCATCCCCGTCAATAGGGCCTCCGCCTCATCGTAGATCACGAGCTCCGGATCGACGTCCAGATGACGCACCAGATCAAAACTGAAACTGCGGCCCAGACCTCGTCGCCCGGTACCGGCTTGCCGGTGCGAAAGCGTCCAGACAACAAGACACAATACCACCACGCTCAGCAGGAATGCCGCCACTCTCAACGTTGTTCTTGTTTTCCGGTTCATCTCAGATCGAAGCATACCAGACGGGAGTAGTCCCTGACAAACAGGCGCCCGTCCACAATTGCCATCGGCCCCCATACCTCGTGGCCATCATCCAGAAGCTGCCACTCCCCCAGTTTGTGGCAGGCGACAGTGTCAGCCTTGAACATCGCCAGCAGTCCGGTGTCGCCCATCACGTAGAACTTGTCATCGGCCAAGATGTACGGCCCCCACGCTTCCCGCTTCTTGGGTGACGTGAAGTCGGTATCCGCGCCACTGCCCCAAACGATGCGCCCCCCCGGGGCACGGGGCTCCACGCAGACAAACTCCAACTTGCGTTCACGTGCGCTGTTCGACTGAATTCCGAAGAGGCGATCTTTGAAGTAGATCGGCGTGTGCTGGTAAGTCGAAAAGCAATCTCGTGACTTACGCTTGCCGGTATAGCTGTAGACAATCTCAGGGCGGAAACCCTCGCCATCCCTGACGACCTTGATCAGGGCCGAACCACCGTCATACCCAGAGGTAAAGAACAGTTCATCATTACCCAAGGCTACGGGTGATGGCATGAGAACCGCCGATGTCCACGCATCCGTCTCCCAGAGTACGTTGCCGGCCAGATCACCCTCGGCGCCCACGGCCGTGATGCCCCCCACGGCCGCATAGACATACATCTTGGTCCCCGCCAATGTGACGGGCAGGATCGACGCATGTGACATGCGCCAGCCATGGCGGTTCGGGGCCTCCCAGAGCACTTCGCCACTCTCACACGACACGGCAATCATCATCACGTTCGTACCGGCGGGCGCAATAATGGCCTTGCCGTCGTCAATCAACGGGCACTGCCCGGCATACCAGCAGCCGCTTAGATCGCGAGTGCCATACTCACGGCTCAGGCTCATGCCCCAACGTGCTTTGCCTGTTGACGTGTCGACACACATCACCTGGCCCATCGGCCCCATGGTGACGATGTAGTCTTTCGTTACCGAAGGCGTTGTGCGCGTGATGCCATGATTACTGGGGGTCCGGATGCGATAACCGCATCGCCACAATTCGCGCGCATCGTCCAAAGCAAAACAGCGCAGGACATCGCCCTGACCTTCAAGGTAATCCATGACGTAGACACGCCCGTCGTAAATGGCGGCCCCGGCGTAGCCGGGCGCCAGGTTAAGCCGCCACAGCTCACGGGGGCCCTCAGCAGGGAAACTACTCGCCAGCTTCGTATTCTGCCGGTTGATGCCATCAAGATTCAGGCCACGAAAGCGGGGCCAGCCGCCCGATGTGCCGGGCGCGGGAACATCAAACACCTGGTAGATCTCACCATATTCGAACGCCTGCTGGGTCCGACGGCGAGCGTCCTCCGCCTTGCGGCCGTCGGGATCGTCCAGCCCGGGCACATCGAGTCGCACCCAAGCGGCAGAATCCCGCCCCATCCACCAGGCGATCGTCCCCGCGGCGCTGACGACAGCAAGGATCACAGCAAGACCAACTGCGAGTCGTTCGTTCATGACCGGATGCTACACGGATGGCACGCATTGTTCAAAGGCACAAATTTGGAGGGAGGGGGGGAGTGCGCGAATCACGCAACGACCATCTCGGGTAGGGCGAGTCGTCCCTGGCGAGCCAGATATGCGAATGCGTGCATGCGATGATCGCATGCGGATGCCGAATCAGTCCCATTGCCGGCAGGAAGAAATCATCTGGGGTTGACCGACTACAAGGCCCTGTATCGTTTATCCCGGCTCGGCAGGGACGCCTCGCCCTACCTTTCTATTGCCTCGCCCAGCTTTCTATTGCCTCGCCCCACCGTTCATTGTCTGTCCCGAATGGCGCTTAGATAATCGCCGAAGAAGAACCCACCCCTAACCCCTCCCAGGAGGGGAACTTCCTGCACCGGCGTACTTTACGCGAGATCCCCTCCTGGGAGGGGCAGGGGTGGGTTGGTGCAAAGGAGAGTTTATCTAAGCGCCATTCTTGTCTGTCCCCACCCTCTGTGAGCATATCTTGTTGCCCCCCACGACTTGAACATTGCCGACCATGCCACGGCGTGGCAGTATTTAGGACTATTCCGATTGTGGAACACGATGAAGAAAACTGAACGCCGAACAATCCTCTACTGCAACTGCTCATTCAAGGATCTGATCCCTGAAGAGCGAAAACAGAAGATCCGCGATACTCTTGGGAGTGCCGATGCTGAGATCATCGCCGTGCCCGACCTGTGTCAACTGGCCGCGCAGCACGACGAGCGCCTCACCGAGTGGGCCGCGACCCCGAATCTGACGATTGCCGCGTGCTACCCCCGCGCGATCCGCTGGCTATTCCAATGGGCCGGATCTCCCCTGCGTGACGATGCTGAAATCACCAATCTACGCACAGAATCCCTTAAAGGTTTCCCGGCAGACGACGAGCATCCGTGCCCATCAGCGCCCATCAGCGGTTCGTCCATAGACGATGAAGTCACCCCCCAGGGAGACTGGGTTCCCTGGTTTCCCATTATCGACTACGAGAAATGCACCAACTGCAAACAGTGCCTCAGCTTCTGCCCCTTCGGCGTCTATTCGCAATCCGAGGATGGTAAGGTCGTCGTCACGCAGCCCGAAAACTGCAAGAACAACTGCCCGGCCTGTGCGCGGGTCTGCCCAGCCGTTGCCATCATATTCCCCAAGGTCATTGACAATCCCATCAATGGGGCCGAGGTGCATCCCGAAGATCTGGAAAAGGCCAAAGACCGCCTCGAAGAGCAGAAGCGCGAGCTGGCCTCAAAGGGCATCCACTCGGTGCTGGCTCAACGCAAGCTGAAGGCGTTGGCCCGGCGCATGGCCCAGGAGTACACGGAAGAAGCCGTTGAGGAGGCAACATGACGCCTGTTACGGCCACTCCTGCTACCCCGCACAAGGAGCGCATTCGCGCCGATGCCGCCCCCGGTAAGTTCTTCGTCCCCCCGGCAAATGAGTGGGACACACTTCTCGAGCAAGTGCAGGCCTTCGTGACCACCCGCCAGACCACGCCACCCCTAACATTCTCCGAGCTGGAAACGGAAGCCGATGCGCTTCTGTTGGAACAGGGCCTTGATGCACACTACCGGGAATTCCTGATCGTCCTAATCAACAATGAGATCTGGCGACCGGTTGTCGCGGCAATTCCTTTCGGGCGCCGTACACTGTTGCTGCCGCCCTGCCTCCGCGCCACCCAGCAGTGCAAAGCCGAGTTTGATGAATACGGTTTGCTTTGTGAGCAGTGTGGCGGCTGCTGCATCGGCGGGCTGTCCGAGGCCGCCGAGGCTCTCGGCTACGCCGTACTCGTCGCTGAGGGCACCAGTATTGTGAGTACGCTGCTTGAACAGGGCGCCATCGATGCTGTCATCGGTGTGAGCTGTATGCCCTCTCTTGAACGCACCTTCCCTCATATGGCCGACAAAGCCGTCCCCGGCATGGCCATCCCGTTGTTGCAGGAGGGCTGTGAGAATACGTTGGTCATGGAAGACTGGGTGCGGACCTTCCTGAACCTGTCGAGCGAAGACGCCGGCGGCGATTACCTCGACTTGAACGCGCTGAAGAAAAGCGTGGAGAGCTGGTTTAAGCCCGACGCCGTAACGGAAGTCCTTGGTACCGGCATTACAGAAACCGAAACCATTAGCATTGACTGGCTCACCAAATCCGGAAAACGCTGGCGCCCCTTCCTGACCGCCGCAGTCTACGAGGCGCTGCGGAGCGGAGACGGGAGACCACAGACCGCAGACCACAGACCACAGACAGCGGACAGCCAATCAGCAGTCGACGAGCAGCATCCAAGCCCATCCGTACCCATCAGCGGTTCCCCCACACTCCACACTCCCCTCCCCTCACCCGTCCATAATGTAGCCATCGCCATTGAGTGCATCCACAAAGCGTCGCTCATCTATGATGACATCCAGGACCGTGACGAGAAGCGTTACGGCGAAAGTACCGTCCATGAGAAGCATGGCGTGCCTGTTGCCCTGACGGCTGCACTCTTCCTGCTGGGCCGCGGCTACCGCCTGATCGCCGAGTGCGGCGCCTCACCTGAACAGACCAATGCCATGCTCCAGCTCGCAACGCGCGGCCATTGCGATCTCTGCCTGGGCCAGGGCGCTGAGCTTTGCTGGATGGAAGAACCCACCCCGCTGACGGCCGATGAGGTCATCGATATTTTCCGTTACAAGACCGCGCCGTCATTCGAGGTCGTGTTTGGGCTGGGAGCCCTTCTCGGCGATGCGGAACCGGCAGAGCATGAGGTCATCAAGAACTTCAGCCTCGCAATCGGTATTGCCTATCAAATCCAGGATGACCTTCTCGACTATCAGCGTGGCGGGGATGTCGACGACGTAAAGAAGCATCGCCCCTCAATCGTGCTCGCCATCGCCCACGACCGCGCCGAGGGAGACCAGCGCCGCGCACTGGCAGATGCCTGGTGCAACAACACGGGACTCGACAGCGAAGCAACACGACAGATCGTATCCCAACTCGGCGCCGAGACTACTGCGCGCGAGCTTCTTGAGCGCCACAAGTCAGAAGCTCTGTCCGCCCTGCGCCCACTCAAAAACCGCAACCTCAAAATCCTGCTCCACCGCATCGCCGGCAAGCTTTTTGGCTAGCGAGGGTTGGAGGCGCCGAGAGAGAAGCCCATGGCATCAGCCCGCACTACGGGGTGAATCGGCGAGGGTACTTCCCGGGGTTATCGATCATGTCGAGCGTCAGGTCCACATCCAAGTCAGGCCAGTGGAAGTGCGTGGGACCGTGTTTTTCGACATTCGAGATCTGTCGCACAGTAGCATCCGCGAACCAGGGAAACTCGTCAAACGGCATATGGTGTTCTTTGCCATTCACGTACAGCCAAAGTCCACGGCTATCAATATGAGTCACCTCAAGCGTGGAGGTGTCTGCGCCAAGCGTCTTTGAGCTCATCCTGATGCTCCTCAATGATCTTCCATACCTCGTTGACCCGGTGTGCAGCCAAGCCTCTCGCCATTGCGACATCGATCTCCGGTTCAAGCCAGAACTTTGCTTCACCGTCCGCACAGGCCACGTGGACATGAATGCGGTCCTCCTCCAGGGAAAAGAAGTAGAAACGGAACCCCTTTTCTCTGAACACTGTCGGACTCATATCTAGAAGATACCAAAGCAATGTCCTATTTCAAACCGCAATCTGCCGTTATGCGCTTGCCTCTGACGTCAATCGTGCAGAATGTATGTCCATGAATTCGAGGCACCAACTTGACGCGGTAATCATCGGGGGCGATGTGCCGGATGAGTATCTGGGGAAAGATGTGCGCGAAAGGACGCGGCTATCGGTTGAGGGCTATCCTGCATCACTTCGTTTCCTGGAACGCTACTTCGCCCATGGGCGCGATGCCGATGCGGCCCAAGCGGAGCTTGTTAGCGCAGGACTTCCTTTCATCTCCCTCAACGCACCCTATCTACAGGCCTATCTGCTTGAACACGGCCTCAACGTCGAAATCGTGCCACTACTCTCGCCCTACAAGGCCCGTTTTGCCCAGTTCATGCAGCAACAGCCCCGGGCGGTCGTCATCTCTACCACCTTCCTCCCCTTTGCCACACACATCGACAAGATTGCCGCCACCATCAAACAGATGTCCCCCAACACAACCATCATCGCCGGCGGCATCCAGGTCTGGAAGTCATTCAAGCACAAGCAGCTGCTGGATGATGGCACTATGGAAGAGGATATCCGTGACGCCGTCAGCGAGCATAACTTCTTCACGGACCCAACTCGCCCCTCACCGGTCGATGTCTTCGTCGTGAGTTCCAGCGGCGAGTCCACGCTGACAGCGTTGTTGAAACGCCTACGGAATGGCAACGACTACAGCGACTTGCCGAACCTGGCGATCTACGCCAACGGCGGCTGGCAGTTTACCCCGCAAGCCCCCGATCCCTATCATGAGGTCAAAATGGATTGGTCGGCATTCCCCCTGCCTCCCGGGCGGGTCTACGTCCCGGTCCAGGCCGGCGAGGGCTGCGGATTCCAATGTACGTTCTGTGATTTTCGCGGCCTGCGACCCATTCATCTCCGCACCGCCCAATCCATTGTGGATGAGGTCCGTACCATTCCTCCTACGGACGGGATTCGCCGCGTCTACTTCACCGACGACAACCTCTTCTCCTCCCGCAAGCGCGCCCGCGACATCTGCCGGGCAATCATGGATTCAGGTATGCGCGTACGCTGGCGAGGCATGGTCCGGATCAGCATCGTTGATGAGGAGATCGCCGCACTCATGGCTGAGTCCGGGTGTCTTGAAGTACTCCTGGGCATAGAATCCGGAGATCCAGGAATCCTGAAAAACATGGGCAAGAGCGCCTCACCCGAGCAGATTCTGGCGGGCCTGCACCATCTCACACAGGCCGGTATCAACACCAAGAGCACCTTCATCGTTGGGTACCCCGGTGAAACCGAAGCCACGCTGCAGAACACGGTCGACCTCCTCAATGCCTACCCAACCGACGGCCCTGCTCTACACCGATACCTGTTCTTCCGTTTCGGGGTGCTTCCCCTTTCGAGAGTAGCGTCACCGGAATCACGTGAGCGGTTTTCCCTCCGCGGTTACGGCTATGACTGGACACATGCCACCATGACATCCGATGAAGCTGCCTCGCACATGGAAGCCCTTTACGACCGTCTCAAGGTCGAACTGAGTCCAAACTACGTGCTGGAGGTGCCCGAGCTTCCCGGTATGGATATCAACGATCTCAGGCGCACCGTCGTCCTACGAAACCACCTCGCACGTCGGCAACGCGGCATTCCGGCCCCGGCTCCCGAAGCCGATCTCTGGAATCAGCTGGAAGGGTGTTTCTGATATGTTCTCGGTTTCACGTGACATGCTGGAAGCTGCCCGTACGGCACTCCCCTATCTTGGCCGGCGGCGCGACCGGATCGCCGGCTTCCTTCACGGGCAGTGGTCTCCCGATGGCGGGTTCCTGGATCGTGGCGGCACGTCGGATCTCTACTATACCGTTTTCGGGATCGACGCCCTCCTCGCGCTGGGCGAAGAACTTCCCCTGGAGAGCCTTCCTTCCTACCTCGAAAAGCACGGCGATGGCGCCGATCTCGACTTCATGCATCTGACCTGCCTGGCTCGTTGCTGGACCCGCCTGCCCGGCACCACTGTACCGAAGACTGTAAAAGACAACGTCATTGAGCGCATCGAAGCCCACCGCACACCCGATGGAGGGTACAACACGGTGCACAATGCCCGTCACAGTTCGGTGACTGGCAACTATCTCGCTTTTGCAGCCTACGGCGACATGGGAGAGGAGCTGCCGGCCACCGATCGTATGCTCGAGGGCCTCACGGCCCTGCGCACCACCGATGGTGGCTACGCCAATGAACGCGGCCTGGCATCCGGCACCGTTCTCGCAACCGCCGGCGCCCTCATCCTCCAGCATTGTCTATCCGGCCAGCCCAATCGGGATGCCGCTGAATGGCTCTGGGGCCAGACCGGCCCGGACGGCGGCTTTCTCGCCAGTCCCCACACGCCAATGCCTGACCTGCTCTCAACGGCCACTGCCATCTACGCTGCCCGTATCCTTGAGCATCCCACGCGGAAATTGACTGAGGGCTCTGTCATTTTCACGGAAAGCCTTCAATCCGACGAGGGCGGCTATGCCGGCCACTGGCTGGAACCTCTGCCTGACTGTGAATACACATTCTACGCCCTTTTGACTCTCGGCTGCCTCATGGGCGACAGCGGCATCGACTCCAGCGAATTCATGGAGTGATTTTGCTTTGTCTCCGTCAGAGACCTCCGGTACAATCCGCGCTGTCGAGCAACTTAACTGAAGGAGACTATGGATATGAGGCAATCAACCCGTTGGGTGGCAATGGTACTGCTGCTGGCAGTCATGCCGGCTCTTGCCGCCAAGACAAAGACCATGAGTGTGCAGGTTCGCAAAGGGCAGCTTCGGTCGGCACCGAGCTATCTCAGTCGCGTCATTTCTGACCTTGCGTATACAACACGTGTGACCGTGCTTGAGGAAAAGGGTGCATGGATGCGCGTTCGCAAAGACGATGCCGGAACCGAAGGGTGGATGAACGCATCGGCGCTGACGAAGAAGAAGTTGAAGCTCGCCTCCGGCGACGGTGACGCCACAACAGCCGTATCCAGTGAGGAACAGGCTCTGGCCGGCAAGGGCTTCAACTCTGATGTGGAAGCCAAGTTCAAGGAACAGAACGAAGGGATCGACTTCACTTGGGTCGACAAGATGGAGAAGATCACCATCCCGACGCCGACAATTGTCAAGTTCCTCGAAAAGGGCGAAGTCAAGGCCCCGGAAGGAGGTGCCGAATGAAGCTCCTCCTAGCATCACTTGCCGTCGCTTCCCTGGTAGCCATCTCCGGTTGCAAACTTCTCGAAGTCGCCACGCAGGCCGGCACCGCCGTCGGCGTCGCCACGGGCACGATCAGCGCTGATGAGGCAAGCTCCATCAACAAGGGCGTTTCTGCTGCCGGCAAGGCTTTCGAGAAACTCACACCCGAACAGGAATACTACATCGGCCGGTCGGTCGCTGCCTCGATTCTGGCTTCCTATAAGCCTTACGACAACAAAGCCGCCAACGACTACCTGAACACGCTGGGGCAGGCACTGGCCATGGCGTCCGACAAGCCGGAGACCTTTGGCGGCTATCACTTCCTGGTGATGGATACGGACGAAGTAAATGCCTTCGCCGCGCCTGGCGGCCTTATTCTTGTCTCGCGCGGCATGCTACGCTGCTGCCGGAACGAGGATGAAGTCGCGGCTGTACTCGCTCACGAGATTGCCCACGTTCAGCATGAACACGGGCTGCGTGCCATCAAGAAGAGCCGCTGGACATCGGCATTCACGATTCTTGGGGCCGAAGCAGCCAAGAACCTGGGTGGCGAACAGCTGGCCCAGCTGACGACAGCCTTCGAAGGCGCCATCGGCGATGTCACCGCAACCGTCATGAACAGCGGCTATGCCCGCAAGCTCGAGACAGAAGCCGATGCCACGGCCATCACCATTCTCAAGCGTGTCGGGTACAACCCGGTGGGGCTGCGGAACATGCTGACGGAAATGGACAAGAAGCTCGACCACGACGACCGCGGCTTCGCCAAAACGCACCCGGACCCCGCCGATCGCGTGGCGGACATCCAGGCGCAGATCGGCACCGCAACCGAGATCGCTACCCAGAAGCAGCGCGACGCCCGGTTCAAGAAGGCACTTGGCAAGATCTGAGAATGAGATACTTGGCAGAATGATTGACGGCAGAATGATTATCCAGATCCAATCCCAATGATTCTGCCATGACTCCCTGACCGAGAATCCCGGGGACTCCTGTAATGCAGAACACAAAACGCAAAGCCCTGACCCAAGGCCTGCTGATCGGCGCGGCGGCAGCTCTCGTCACGGTGGGGCTCTACACAACCGGCTCACTCGACTGGGTGGAAGCCAAGACCTGGGATTGGCGGGTGCGCTTGCTGGCCAAGCCCGGCCCAGCCACAAGCCAGGTGTGTACGATTGCCGTTGACCAGAATGCGCTCGACGCAGCTGAAGACCTCATTGGGATTACATGGAAATGGCCCCGCGAAGTCTACAGTGCCATCCTCTCCTTCTGCCAGCGTGGCGGAGCAAAGGTGGTTGCCTTTGACTTGGTCTTTTCGGAAAGCAGCGAACTCGGGGTCGATGATGATGTACGCTTTGGCGAAGCCATAGCCGGGGGACCTCCCTGCGTAGTAGCACTAACACTCAAGACTCGTGACGATGCCGGGGCCACCGAATGGCCCGAGGGTATATCGCAGGTCGGTGATCGTTCCAAGACGCTGTTCGCCGGAAATCCAGGACTTCGAAAGCAACTGGCGATGCCACGGGCATCATTTCCTGTACCCGAGATTGCGACCAACGTCACGCGGCTTGGTAATGTAGCCGCTGTCCCCGATGCTGATGCCCTTTTCCGCCGAGCTCCGATTGGTCGCATATTCGACGACCAGTTCGTTCCGAGCCTGGGACTGGCAGCCTACCTGGCAGCGAATCCAGACACACGGCTGGAGCTCACGGAAGATGGGATGCATATCGGCGATCACGTCGTGCCGCTAGACGCCAGGGGTGACGCCATTCTGCGCTTCCGGGGGAAGACCCAGACTCACACCATGCACAGTGCCGCTGCCGTCCTGCAGTCGGAATTGCGCATTCTGGAGGGAGGCTCCCCGATCATCGATCCTGCTGTATTCAAGGACCGCTACGTCCTGTTTGGCCTGACCGCCACGGGGCTCATGGATCTCAAGCCGACGCCAGTCGGGCACACCTATCCGGGTGTCGAGGTACATGCAACGTTTCTGGATAACCTGCTCTCAGATGACTTCGCGAGGCAGCTTCCCACACCAGTCACCGCACTCCTCATCATTGTAGCCGCGCTGGTAGCGGGCATCATTGGCAGACACTGCCAAAACTGGCATCAGACGACCTTGGGCTTCCTGGTACTTCTGGCGCTGCCGCCACTCGCCGGGCTCCTCGCCTACCCAGCCAGACTGTGGCTTCCCGTTGCTCCTCTCATCGTTGCCGCCGGTCTGGCCCTACTGACGGCCGTCATCGTCAACTACGCCCTTGAAGGTCACCAGAAGCGCTTCATCAAAGGCGCCTTCAAGCAATACCTCAGCCCGGTTGTGATCGACAAACTCATGCAGAATCCCGACGCCCTGCAGCTGGGCGGCGAAGAGAAGGAGCTCTCGATATTCTTCTCAGACATCCAGGGATTCACCACCATATCCGAGGGACTGACGCCTACAGAATTGACCAGTCTGCTGAACGAATATCTCACGGCCATGACTGATGTCATCCATGAGGAGGGTGGCACGATCGACAAGTATGAGGGTGACGCCATCATCGCCTTCTGGAATGCACCGCTCGAACAGGACGACCACGCTGAACGCGCGGTCCGCGCGGCTCTGCGTTGCCAGGCAACGTTGGCAGCCCTGAGACCACGATTCAAAGAGCACTACGGCCAGGATATCCATGTTCGAATCGGACTCAACACGGGACGAGTCGTGGTTGGCAACATGGGTTCCAACCAGCGGTTCGACTACACCTTCCTGGGAGATGCGGGGAACCTGGCGGCGCGTCTCGAAGGCATTAACAAGCAATTCGGCACCTACCTGATGATCTCGGAGTATACCAGGTCCGCCATCGCCAGTGCCTTCCCCACGCGTGAACTGTCACGCGTGCAGGTCGTGGGCAAGACGGAACCCGTGACCGTGTATGAGCCGTTCCTTCCTGAGGCATTCGTCGAACGTCACGATGCGCTAAAAGCGTTTGCCGACGCACTGCAGTTGTACTACGGTGGCGACTTCGAGAACGCAGAGACGCAATTCCGGGCTCTGGCGGAAACGGACCCACCAGCCCGCATCTATGCTGATCGGTGCTCAAGGCTGGCTTCGGCCCCGCCCGCAGAGTGGCAGGGAGTCTGGGCCATGACGGAGAAGTAGTAGGATGACAGAGCAGACAGAGAACCGCGACGGACTCACCTTACTGGGTCAGGGCGAAACCAAGTACCCAAACTCACCCGATGAGGCCAAGCTGGAAGCGTTTGAGAATCGCTACGCCAACCGCAACTACTGGGTGGAGTTTGACTGTCCTGAGTTCACCGCTCTGTGTCCCATGACCGGACAGCCGGACTTCGGCCATATCACAATCCGTTACATCCCTGACAAGCTCTGCGTTGAGAGCAAATCGCTGAAACTCTACCTCTTCTCATTCCGGAACCACGGCACCTTTCATGAAGAGGTAGTCAACCGTGTCCTCGACGATATCGTCGAGCTGCTGCAGCCACGCCAAGCCATCGTGAAGGGAGTCTTCAACCCCCGCGGCGGCATCGCCATCACGGCAGAGGCCAGCTACCCAGGCAGCTAGTCTGAAACTGCACTCGTTACACTCGCTTGTTTCGAACGCCCAACATCGAACATCGAACGCCCAACATCGAACGAAGAGAATTCTAGACTTCGATGTTCAGTGTTGAATGTTCGATGTTCGATGTTCATTCTCAGTTTCACCCCTGAATGATCCGAGTCCACTCGGGGGCTTCCCTAGCCTGAAACTTCACGCCGTTCTCCCACTTGCCCTCGAGCCCTACCACTCGGAGAGTGGGGGCTACTTTAGTACGCGCCACTCTCCGAGTGGCAAGCGCCCTCTCGCCAAGTTTCACCCCTGAATGATCCGAGCACGCTCGGGGGCCCGGCTAGTCTGAAACTTCCTCGTTTCACTCGTCGTTTCGTCATTAGGCGGCTACGCCGCCGTCATTGGTCATTTGTGCCTTCGGCACGTCATTGGGAAGTTTCCCGCATGATTAATGCGGTCCTCTTTCCCAATGACTAATGACGCTCGCGAAGCGAGCCAAATGACCCAATGACTGGGCCGCCGGCCCGGCTGACCTGAAACTTCCCTGTCAGAAGATACGGCCTGAAGGCCGGACTACAAACGCCTGGGTGATGTTGCATGCTTCGCATACCAACCGCACACATCATGTGCAGTATTTCGACTGGACATACAGCGACACATATGTGTAATCTGAGTCAGGACAAGAGGAATTCACCGGAGGACCAACCGACTCATGGCATACACGGTACCAGATTCAATACTCGAAGCCACCGATTGCCCCTACGAGTTCTCCTGCCTGGAAACGGGACAGTGCGGAAAACGGACCATATGCGAGGTGGACTATGCCATTCCGGAGAATATCCTTTTCCTGAAGTCCGAAGTCAAAGAGGACTGTCCATACCGCTGGACATTCGGAGCCGGGCGCCAGGTGTGCAAGTGCCCTGTGTACTACTATGTGTTCAAGAATCGTGGGCGGTAGCCGGAAGACCGTCCCGAAGCAAGGCTATACCCCAAGCGCAGCGCGGATTCCCGGAACGTCCTATGCGGAGGAAGCGGCACAGACACGTTGCACGGCGTGGGCCAGACTTTCGGCTGTGTAAGGTTTGGGGACCATGCCATCAAAGCCGTAACTCTCGAACTTGGCCATCACCGGGCTTGTTGAGTATCCACTCGAAACGATAGCCTTCAGGTCTGGATCAATTTCACGTAGGTGCTGGATAGCTTCCTGCCCACCCATGCCATCTGGAATCGTGAGATCGAGAATCACCACATCGAAGGGATGTCCATCGCGCTTGGCCGATGAACACGCGTCGATGGCTTCCTGTCCGTCCGCTGCAGCGGCAACGTCATAACCTGCCCGACGCAGGATGGCTTTGACCATGGCCCGGATGTGCTCCTCGTCGTCCATGATCAAGACACGACCGGACCCGGAAGCCAACGCACGCAATTTCTTCCCGCTTTCGGGGACAGCGGCCTCGGTGGCCGGAAGATGGATATCGAAAGTCGTTCCCACCGTGAGTTTGGACTTCACGGTGATGTGACCACCGTGATTCTTTATGATGGAATAGGATGTCGCCAAACCCAGACCACTGCCTTTCCGTTTTGTCGTAAAATAGGGATCGAAGACTTTATCCAAGTGTTCGGGCGAGATTCCGGAACCGCAATCCTGGATCGTAACTCTGACGTACTTCCCCTCGCCAAGCGTCAGCGTGGAGGGGGCCTCATCGGGACCATACGCAGCGTTCGAGACAGTCAAGCGGATGTGTCCACCGTCCGGCATCGATTCCTGGCCATTGAGCACGATGTTCTGGACTACCTGTCGCATCTGACCGGCGTCGGCCTCCACGGGCCATAGGTCGTCATCAATGGCCGCTTCGATCTTCACGTTGGATCCTCGCAAGGCGAAAGCCGCTGCATCCCGGACAAGATCTCCGAGCAGCATAGCTTCCTTCACGGGGGCGCCGCCACGCGAGAAGGTCAGCAGTTGATTCGTAAGCGCCCTCGCATCCATTGCCGCGTTCTCGGCTTCTGCCAGCATGCCGCCAATATCGGCGTCAATATCATCCGGCATATCCAGCCTGGCTAGTGACAGGCTACCGGCGATCGTAGTCAGGATGTTGTTGAAGTCGTGCGCGATGCCGCCGGCCAGCAAGCCAATCGACTCCAACCGGCTCGCCTTCTGCTGCTCCATCTCCATGCGCGCACGCTCCGAGCAATCATCGAAAACAAACACGGCGCCAAGTCGCTCGCCCTGTGACGTTCGCACGGGAGATGCCGTGCACGTAATCTGGAGTGGTTCCCCTTCACGAGGGGCGAGCCCCGTATCCGACGGCAACGTCAATACCGCGTTTGCATCCAGTACCTCGTGCAGAAGGCCCTCTGATTCGCGCCCCGAAGGAGCCTCCTCTACAGGAAACACCTCAGCCAGGTGACGCCCCACCCCGTCGCCTTGAGACCAGCCGGTCAGGACTTCAGCACGGTGATTCATCACCGTCACGACCCCGTCCAGGTCCGTGGCGATGACGCCCTCACCGATGGAACGCAGGGCCACGGCGTGTCGATTCCGTTCATCTGTCAGCCGCCTTTCGGCTTCAATCCGTTTCCGGGTGTGCACCCCAATCTGAAGGCGAAGGCCGACCATCCAGGCCAGGAGCACAAGCGCCGCAGGCAGACCAAAGGCAAGCGCGTTGCGATAGAAACGGCGGGTGAGTCCGATCGCACGAATGTCGCCTGCATGACGCGGCAGGATCTCATGGTCCTCACCATACGGAGGACCATAGTCATATTGACTCACAATACCACGCACTTCAATCTCATCACCTACACTATAGGGATCCAGAGAGATACCAACGCCACGGGTGTTGTGAATGAACACGATAAGGCTGTGCTTCTCCTCCGCTGCCGTCACGGCATCTTCTTCCAGCAACAGAAACTGCCCGCCCTGGTTTCTGCGCTTACCGGCCACCCGCCCGCTCACAGTGGCAAACATGCCTTCCTGTGCCTCAAGCTCCGACGTACTCACGGAGTGCAGGGACAGTTGGATCGGCTCAGGAAGTGCGACGTCCTGCTGCAAGAGGCTGTAGCTCTCCACGCGGAGCTGCGTCTGCCCCTTGTGATTGGCCAGACGGCCATGCGCCTCGATTAGATCTCCCTCATGGACATCCATGTCGGGGCGATTGGAGAAGAGCTGAATCCCGCCTGTCTCATCCTGCATGAAGCCCTGCAGCCGCTTCGTGTGGAACGTGCCCGTTCCCACCGTGACGACGCCCCTCGCCGTTACAGTCTGACCCAGTAACTCCGGGAGGTAATCGCCGTCCGTATCCCGGCAGATCTCGGCTATGGTGAGAACGCCGCGTTCATCAGGGGCAGATGCCGCAAAGACAGGAAGCAGCGCCACGCCACAGAAAACAAAGAACCTGACTATTCTCGCAAGCATGGACAATGCTGTTACCTCACTAGTTTCTCGTTCAACATCCCCAATAAATCGTGACGAGATTCCAGAAAAGGGTCAAGGGATATGTGGGTTCCAGGCCGGCATGGTTTTACGCTGAATGTGTTGCAGCCATTAGACACCTGAGAGAAAGCGCCTGGAGCAAGCTGATAGTGCCCGACCTGCTTGATGCCTAATCCTCAAGAGCCGCACGGATCGTGGCACGCTCTGCAGCAAAGGACACATCCACACGTGGCTTTCCTGCACGACGATACCAGTAGTCCGCATTACCAAGGTCTCCCTCTTCACGATGCAGATTGGCGTGAATCCAACACGCAATCGGATCGCTCAGCGGCTGGACCGTCCGGTGTGCCGCATCCCACTCCCCCGCTTCAGCGAGATCAATAGCTTTTACATGTTCTTCGTTCATACCCAAACCCTACCCGCACACGGTGCCTACGGACCAGCCAAATCAAACTGATCCGAATTCCGAGTTCCGAATTCCCATTCCACATTCCGCATTCGAAACGTTCCTCTTGTCGTTCAGCGCCAAAACGGCGACAATACGGCCATGACTGGGTACCGGAAACACAGCGTGATCACGACACTGCTGGTGTCGGCGTTGGGGTTGCTCGCTGCCCACATCCTGGCCGGAGAGCTGCGCGAGTACCGCGATGTAGCGCTTGTCGCGGACGACAGCAACGATGGTGATAGTTTCCGTGTCCGACTCGGAACCGACGAGCGTACGATCCGCCTCTATTTCGTCGATTGTCCAGAGACGTCCGTCGCCACGGAAACGGGTGCGCGCCGCGTCAGGTCGCAGACTCGCTACTTCGGATTGCCGGACCACGCAACAACCGTGGCCTACGGTCACCAGGCGACAGACTTCGTCCGGAAACAGCTCGCCAGACCGTTCGTGCTCTACACCTCTCTTGCATCGGCCCCCGGACGGACCTCGGGCGGGCGTGTTTACGGGTTTGTTGAAACTGCGGATGGTAAAGACCTGTCCACGCTGCTCGTGCAATATGGGCTGGCCAGGGCCTACGGCGTTGCACGCAAGACCCCGCATGGTATGCACCATGCCGAGATGGCTGCCCGATTGGATGACATGCAGAGCGCAGCCATGCTTGGACGCCAGGGCGTATGGAAGGATACGGATCCGGAACTGCTCATTAGTCTGCGAGCCCGAGAGCGCAAAGAGGCCTCAGAGATCCGTGCCATCCAGGAAAGCCTGCTGTCACCACTGGGACCCGTTGATATCAATACGGCTTCCAAGGCTCGACTCCAGACGATCCCCGGCATCGGACCAACCATGGCGCAGGCGCTCATCGACAACAGACCTTACCGCACAATGGATGACATCAAGGGCGTCCCGGGCGTCGGTGCCGTGACCTTCAAGAACCTGCGCTCCCACCTGGCCGAATTCGGCACGGAATAGGGAGCTGTACAATACACAGTATGTCCCTCACTGTGCGCGGAACATGGCCGCATGATGTCGCTGAAGATCAAGCTGAATGAAGAGAATTGGAGCTTGCGGCGATCCCGCGAATGCGTATAGTTTGTAGGTAGTAATCATTACTATCTATTATGGCCGCACAAAAAACAGGTCGGACGACGAATACCAGGCGTTCGTGGCGCTATGCCGTGAACACGGCATCAAGGCCACGCACCAGCGAGCCGAGATCTACGGCGAACTGGCCCGCACCACCGAGCATCCCGATGTCGAAACGATCTACACCCGCGTTCGAAAACGTATCCCATCCATGTCCCTGGATACCGTCTACCGCACACTGAGGCTCTTCGAAGAAAAGGGAGTAGTCCTGCGTATGGGAGCGCACGTGGACCGGATGCGTTTTGACGGCAACATCCGCCCTCATCACCACTTCGTCTGCGAGCAGTGCGGATCGGTCAGCGACTTCTACAGCGATGCGCTGAACGCTTTCCCCCCGCCACCCGAAGTGAAGAAGATGGGAAACGTTGATGCCGTGTACGTGGAGATGAGGGGAAAGTGCCGGGCGTGCGCGAAGACCGGATAGACAGCTGAAACCGACAACATGAAACCGTAAAACAGGGAGGGAGACACATGGACAGTCAGGCGTGGCAGTGTGGTTTGTGTTCCTACATCTATGATGAAGGAGTGGAATCAACCTCGTGGGCTGATCTTCCCCCTGACTGGGTCTGCCCGATTTGCGGGTCTCCTCGATCCGCTTTCGCGCCATTACAGAAGCCGGATGTGAGTGACGTGTCGCCGCCACCTTCAACACCCGAACCGACCTCAGCCGTCTACCGATGCGGGCTATGCGACCACGTATATGACGAGGCCCGGGAAGGAATCCGGTGGGATGATCTACCCGAGGGGTGGGTCTGCCCGGTATGTGGATCGGACAAGAACAGTTTTTCTGTTGATCAGCAGGCACCGGTACCACCCATTCCCCCCGAGGGGCCGCAGGCCGTTTCGGCGGACTACCTTGCAGAATGGCGACGACCGGTGGACGATTTCGAGACCCACATGGCCGACATTCACAGCATCGCAGATTCTGGCCAATCCATTATCGAGCCGATGCGAACGCGTGTGCCGACGTTCTCGTGGGACGAGATTCTCATCAGGGGAGCACAGCTGGCGACGCTGCCACTGAACAAGAGTCAGCCGGTGAGCTCACGAACGGTAATCGGGCCTGGGGCGGCGTTGCCCCTGGTGATCGAGAGCCCTCTCCTCGTCTCGCACATGTCATTCGGGGCGCTGTCACGTGAAGCCAAGCTGGCGCTGGCCAGGGGCAGTGCCCAGGCGAAAGCCGCCATGTGCTCCGGTGAAGGAGGGGTGCTGCCCGAATGCATGGAGGCGGCGCACAAGTACATCTTCGAGTACGTTCCCAACAAGTACAGCGCTACGGATGAGGTCTTCAGTCACGTCGATGCGGTGGAGATCAAGATCGGGCAGTCGGCTAAGCCGGGCATGGGGGGGCACCTGCCGGGACACAAGGTAACATCTGAGATCGCGGCCATTCGCGGAAAGCGGGAGGGGCAGGATATCATCAGCCCGGCGCATTTCCCGGACATTCGCACACCGGACGATCTAAAGCGAACCGTCGAAGAGCTCCGGGCGAAGACGGGAGGAAAACCCATTGGAATCAAGCTGGCGGCAGGTCACCTCGCGGCGGATATCGAGATTGCCCTATCTGCCGGTGTGGATTTCATAACGGTTGACGGACGCGCCGGAGGAACGGGCGCGGCACCAAAGGTCGTCAAGAACGCAGCGTCCATGCCAACGGTATTCGCGCTGGCACGCGCCCGGCAAGTCATAGACCGAATGGAAGCCGGCAACGTCTCACTGATCATCACGGGTGGGCTGCGCGTCTCTTCCGATTTCGCCAAAGCGCTAGCCTTGGGTGCCGACGCGATTGCAGTTGCCACAGCAGCGATGATGGCCGTGGGCTGTCAGCAGTACCGTATCTGTAACACCGGCAAGTGCCCGGTGGGTATTGCGACCCAGGACCCGGCGCTGCGCGCTCGCCTTGACGTCGACCGCTCAGCGACACGGGTGGCCAACTTCTTCCGCGTATCAACAGACGAACTAAAGGAGTTCGCCCGGCTGACCGGCCACGACGACGTACACGGACTCTCGATGGACGACCTGCTTACAACGAACTCGGAGATCTCGAGCCACGTGGGTATCGAGCACACGTAACCAACCCAACGAAAGGAGAACAACATGGCATCGATGGACAATCTGGCGGAGGCCTTCGCAGGTGAGAGCCAGGCAAACCGCAAGTACCTGGCCTTTGCCAAGAAGGCGGAGGAAGATGGACTGGCGCAGGTGGCGAAGCTCTTCCGCGCAGCGGCAGAAGCAGAGACGATTCATGCACATGCCCACCTCCGCGTGATGGGAGGCATCAAGACAACGAGCGAGAACCTTGAAGAAGCCATTGAAGGCGAGGGATTCGAGTTCAAGGAGATGTATCCCAAGATGCTGGCCGAGGCCCAGGCGGAAGGCAACAAGCCGGCGGAGTTCTCGTTCAAGAATGCCCTGGCTGTTGAGGAGATCCACTACGGTCTCTACAGCAAGGCCCTGGAGGCCGTGAAGGGCGGAGCTGACCTGCCTGCAACCAGCATCTACGTATGCCCCGTATGCGGCAACACGGTTGAGGGAGGAGCACCGGACACGTGCCCAATCTGCAATGTTCCCGGCAGTAAGTTCATTGCGATTGCGTAACGCGGAACAACACGAAAGAGAAGTGAGCCACCGGTGATTCCTTAGGCTGACGCGCATGCGCAGCTATGGGCGCCGGTGGCGAAGGAGTAGATCGCTGTAATTGCAGCCGGTAGCGTGCAGAAAGTTCTGCAATTAGATCTATGACTGCGACACAGGGCATCTCGTAGCCCTTTCTCAATATCCAACAGCCAACAAGGAATGTCCAGCCGACCAACGGGAGACAGGCTCTCCGTATTCGGAGAGCAACGGAGCGAAGCGGAGTGACAATTCCCAAGTGGGCGAGTCCTGAGAATGGTCTGTGCAAGCACTCTCCATTCGCTACCCTCGCTCTCCCGCCTTGTTCTGTTGGATATTCCTTGTTGAGTATTGGATATTCAAGATTCACCCCGGGTAGGAGACAACCGGCGCCCTCCCCTGGATCCAGGTATCCCTGATATTCGCGCGCATGTTCTGGACCAAATGCGCGGCACCACTCTATAGTGCTTACTTTCTGATTGTTCCAATCACAAGGGAGAGCACAATGCGTTTCATCCAGGTCGGTGTCGGGGGATTCGGGGGAGTATGGGCCAATGTTCTGAAGAACGACCGGAGAGCCAAAGTCGTCGGCCTGGTCGACATCAACCCAGCCGCCCTAGAGGCGGTCTGCGAAAAGCATGGCTATGATCAGTCGATCTGCTTCCGGTCGCTTGAGGAGGCACTCAAGAATGTCGAGGCCGACGCCCTGGTCTGCGCCACGCCGCCCAAACTCCACCGTGCACCCGTGGTGGCCGCTCTACGGGCCGGACTCCACGTCATCAGCGAGAAGCCGATGGCTGAGTCGATGGCCGACTGCAAGGCGATGCTGACGGCGGCCCGCAAGGCCAAGCGCCACTATGTCGTCAGCCAGAACTACCGCTACCAGGACATCATGTATACGATCGCGGACCTGGTGCAGAAAGGCGCCATCGGGACCATCGGACAGGTCAAGATCGACTTCTTCAAGGGCGTCAACTTCGATGGCTTCCGAGCAGAGATGCCCTATCCGCTTCTGATCGACATGTCGATCCACCATTTCGACCTGATTCGCTTCCTCACCGGCCTCGATCCGATTTCGGTCAGAGGGTCGGCCTGGAATCCTTCATGGTCGCACTACGCCGGTGATTGCTCGTCCGCCATCGTCTTCGACATGACTGAGGAGGTGCGCGTGCTTTACAATGCAAGCTGGTGCTCCAAAGGGGACTACTCGGACTGGAGTGGCAACTGGCAGATCGAGGGCAGCAAAGGCACCATTATCTACGAACATGGCAAAGCCGTTCTCCACACTATTCCTGAAGGATACAGCCCAACGAAGACCAAAGAGATAAAGCCACGCAAGATGCGAAAAGAGGCCCAGGCATTCGTCCTGAACAACTTCATCAGGGCAATCAAGGAAGACGAGCGTCCCCTGACCGATTGCTACGATAACATCAAGAGTGTCGCCATGGTATTCGCGGCCGTCAAAGCCGTGAAGACAGAACGCAAGGTAGCGGTGATCGACGCCGGCGTCGAAAAACTGATCGGAGATAAGTAATGGAAAACTACCGTGTCACCATCTGGAATGAGAACCTGCACGAGCAGAGGAATGAATTCATCGGAAACCTCTATCCCGAGGGCATGCATGGGGCGATCGCCGCATACATGCGGAAGCAACCCGGCTTCGAGGTTCGTACCGCCACACTCGACGAGCCGGAACACGGACTGACCCAGGAGGTACTCGACAACACGGATGTCCTCATGTGGTGGGGCCATTGCGGGCACGGACAGGTCGAGGATGCCATCGTCGACCGGGTGCAGCAGCGCGTGCTTGATGGCATGGGCCTGATCGTGATGCACTCAGGTCACTTCTCGAAGATATTCAAGCGCCTCATGGGAACGAGCTGCGGGCTCTGCTGGCGTGAAGCGGCGGAACGTGAGCGGCTCTGGGTCGTGAATGCCGCCCATCCGATCACACAGGGCGTCGGGCCCTACATCGAACTGCCCAACACCGAAATGTATGGCGAGCAGTTTGACATCCCCGAGCCCGACGAGCTGCTCTTTGTGAGTTGGTTCGAAGGCGGCGAGGTCTTCCGGAGTGGTTGCACCTGGCAGCGTGGTAGGGGCCGCGTCTTCTACTTCCGCCCCGGACACGAGACCTACCCCATCTACCACAACGAAGAGATCCTCCACGTACTCGCCAACGGCGTGCGCTGGGCCAAATTCGCGGGCAACACCGAGGTACAGGGAGTTGGCGGCTGCTCTCACATCAAAGACTCCATCGAGACACTGGAACCGAAGGACTACGTCGAGGGTGTGATTGAACATCCTGAGGAATCTGGCGAGAACAAGGATTAGGCGACGAAACGGATTGCGGAATAGACTGTAGAATTAGAAGGGCGGCGACGCATGAGTATGACGGCAGAAGAACGACTGGCATGGTGGCACGAAGCGCGATTTGGCATGTTCATTCACTGGGGGCTGTATGCCAGTCTGGCCGGCGAGTGGCAAGGCGAGAAGATCCGGGGCATCGGCGAGTGGATTATGCGCAATGCCAAGATTCCGATCCCTGAGTACGAGAAGCTGGCCGACACCTTCAATCCGGTGAAGTTCGATGCCGACGAGTGGGCCGAGGTGGCACACCAGGCGGGCATGAAATACCTCGTCATTACGTCCAAGCATCACGACGGCTTCTGCCTGTTCGACTCGGCGAGCAACCCCTACAACATCGTCAACAAGACGCCCTTCAAGCGCGACCCGATGAAGGAACTCGCCGAGGCCTGCAACAAGCGCGGCATCAAGTTGTGCTTCTACTACTCGCAAGCGCTCGACTGGCATGCACCGGGTGGCGCCGGCCACTGGGATGAGGTGGGCGAAGGTAAAGAGTGGCTGAGCTACGCGCGCCCGCTGGAGGACTTCCAGAAGTTCCTCGACGATGTCGTAAAGCCGAACCTGCGAGAACTGCTAACGAACTACGGCCCCATCGGTCTGATCTGGTTTGATACACCGGTAGCGATCACCCCTGAGCAGAGCGCATCGCTCCGTGACCTTGTGCACGAGCTACAGCCTGCCTGCCTCGTCAGCGGCCGCGTCGGTCACGATGTGGGCGACTACGGCAGCCTGGGTGACAACGAGCATCCCGCGGGGCGCGTGGAAGGCGCGTGGGAGACGCCTGCCACGCTGAACGACACGTGGGGATTCAAGAGCGATGACCACAACTGGAAGTCACTCGAATACCTGCTGGAGCTACTCGTGAACTGCGCATCAAAGGGCGTGAACTACCTGCTGAACGTCGGCCCGACTGCAGAGGGCGTTATCCCGCAGCCCAGCGTTGATCTGCTGAAGCAAGTCGGCGAATGGCTGGATCGCAATGGTGAAGCCATTTACGGAACTGTTGCGAGTCCGTTCCTGCTTGATCCGAACTGGGGACGCGTGACGACGAAGGGCAACACCCTCTACCTGCACGTCAAGGCCTGGCCGACGGGTGACCTCTGCCTGTACGGGCTGCGCAACGCCGTCAGCGGGGCGCGATTGCTGGCTGACAGTGATGTAGAGATCGGCATCCGCCAGGATGGCGATACGCTGGCGCTCTCGCTGCCGGATCAGGCACCGGAAGCCATCTACTCGGTGATCGAGGTAACACTGGATGGTGCCCCGGATGTCGAGCAGATCGTCATTCAGGACGGCGCCGCCGCCATCACCTTGCCGCCACACACCGCGGACATCGAGGGCAGCATGAAAGCCCAGCCGTCAGGCGTCATCTCGGGCTGGACAGACACAGACAACCAGGCATCCTGGACGTTCCGCGTCAAGACACCCGGCACGTACACAGTGGCCCTGGAGCGCAAAGTGAATCGCAACATGCTGGACAAATACGGCGAACCCGAAGTGACCGCGACACTGGGCGAAACAGCGCTGCATGGAACGCTGACGAACGACGGCCTCGACACAGCAGAAGGCGCCAAGGTCTTTCAGCCCGTACGTACAACACTCGGGCAGATCGAGATCACCGAAGCCACCGACCACACCCTCAGCATCGTGGCTAACGCCATCGACGAGAACGCCGAACGCGGTCTAACGCTCACAGCGGTTCAACTGACTCCCCTGGCGTAGACGGAGCATTCAGGAACTTTGAGAACGACAGACGACGGCTAAGCGTAATGTATGCTTAGGTGAAAGTGGGTGTGCCCCACTTTATGGTGTTGAGCCGAAAAATCCTAAATGGTCGAGCCTCCTTATTGCGACTCGATCTTGGTTTGAGGCCAACTATCCTAAATCGTGACGTCTGATGCAAGGCGTCTCCCATATCTAATTATCATCCGATCATCCCTATGCTGGTACCGTCTGCTATAGACCTCCAAGTGAGTAACGACGCCGTCGGCCAGACCCGCCTGCTGCGGACAAGCATCCCGAGTGGACAACGGAGCATCACAGAGTGGGACCCTTTGGGAGAGACAAGCATGCACTGCTGTCGATGGAAGGGGGGTGTTGGGTCACCTATTCCACAGTGTGGAATAGGGAAGTCCGGGGGGAAACCCCGAGCGTTCCGCGCAATCGCCTGCTCTGCAACGCGCTCTTGCGTCCGCGCTCTGACGCGCACATGTGCCGTCGATATATATCAAATGTTCCCGTCTGGTGAGACTGCCATAGCGCATAGCGTCGCCGTCGGCTAGACCACTCCGTGTGTAACGGTCATCACAGCGAGGGACCCTTCAGGGATAGTACAAGCATGAACTGCTGTCTATGGAGAGGGGGTAGTTGGGTACCTGTTCCACGTGTGGAATAGGGAAGTTCTGGGGGAGAACCCCCGGCAGTACCTGCGGCACTGCGACAGATCCTGCTCTGACCGGCACGCTCTGATGCGAACGCCTGAGGACACGCGCTTCGCGCGTGTGTATTACCAGAGGGACTCGATCGCTACGCGATCTCAAACAGGCGAAGGAGACTCGGCCTTCGGCCTCGAACAGGCGAAGGAAACTCGCTTCGCTCAGACAGGCGACCCCCTGCGCCCCGCCGCATCCTACTGTCACCGGACGTGTCACACAACTTGCTTGAAGCCAAGTTGAGCGCCACGTCCTCCGTGGTTGGCGATGTCAAAAGTCATCCGGCAACCAGCGCTGCCCATCCCCCGCGCAATCCGCATTGATAGTGCCATCGCTCATTCCACGCATCCCCTCCGCGTCTGTCATGGAAGGTGCGGGAGGAGAGCACCTTCCACGCCAACCGCTCCGGGCTCGCACGCGCAACGGTAATCGGCAATGACAACGGTGGATGCACGCGCTCTGAAGACCCCGCGTTGCTCACGGATCTTGCTTGAAGCCAAGCTCCGCGCCAACGCCCCCAATGGTGTCGCTGTCGCGACCTCAGCGATCCCTGCCGACACGCTGTCGGCGGGACGCGCCCACAAGACGGCACATGCACCGCGTGAGAGCGGACGCGATAAATGATGGTGGTGTTTTCATGCTAATTGATGGTCGAG
>CAZCDU010000064.1:0-26307 GCA_964497125.1 uncultured Victivallales bacterium
AGGCTGAATACTTGGAGGCCAACGACTCGGGGACTCGCCCATTCCCGCCCTACAATTAGATGCGTAAGCATCAAGAAGACGGTTCAAGTTTCAGGTCAGCTCCGCCCCCGAGCACGCTCGGAATAATCAAGGGCGAAACTTGGAGACCGGAAAAGGTGGACGTCGGCCTCCGGACGGCGTCGCGCAAGTGATGAGCCTTGCAAGAGACAGGAGAGCACGATGTTCCCCACTGTCACATGACAGGCGCCTGCCTTGCTCGACCGCGTCCGGAGGCCACGGTCCACCTTTGCGGAATTCGGAACTGAGGGTGAAGTTTCACGCAAGCAAAGCCCCCCGAGCGCGCTCGGATCATTCATAGGTGGAACTTGAATTCTGATGCAAACAGGGAAGCCAGTACCTCAATGCAATGGTCAAACTCCAGCCAACACCTCAACATCACGCTTCCCGGCTGACGCGGAACGCCTGGATGCCATCGCCTTGCCCGAGATCCACGTTGTAGATGCGCGTCCACGTGCAGGCTTCGGGATCGTATTCCGTCTGCCAGAAGTCATTGCCCTGCACTGACTGGTCGATCTTCCGCCAGCCACCGTCACGATGCTCGAAGAGGCAGATATTGCGGCATGTGGACAGACCGGTGACCGTAACAGGGACGTAGCTGATTCCGCCTTGGATCTCGAACTCGACCACATTGGAATCGTCTGCCCGAACAATCACCGGGCAGAGGTGCAGGACCTCGCCGGTCGACGCTGTGACCTGCAGGTCGTTGCCGACGGCCTGGCGGTGGACTGACTCCCACGAGTTTGGCGCCCGATCAAGCGAGGCACGCAGCCGCTCATTCGGGCCATAGTAGTCAGAAGCGCTCATGGGGAGGATGAGCAGCTCCACTTCACACTCTACGTAGTCCCCGGGCAGTAGCTGCGTGACGCCAGGCGGCGCTGAGATCTCGACGTTGGCTGACCCGATGTTGTCCTCGGTAAGAAACACAGATGCGTGCGGGTACGGGACGTCCTTGCCACCGAGACGCGCGGACCACGAGCGAATCACCATGCCGCGGTTTGCCCAGGCACCAGAGGCTTCCCTAGCCCCGTCCGTATGCGTCAGCCCCGGAATCGAGTCATGCAACGAGAACCAGGTCTGTTCACCCTCGCACGGAAGACCGGTCACTTCATACGTCAGTCCGCCTCTACCGGGTTCCCATTCCCGCTGAAGCCCCCCCTTGTCACCCCAGGCCATCTTGTTGAACTGGTGATTGTTGTACCCATCGGATCCGAGCTGGTAGAACGCAAGGCGGGAGAACTCAACCGGCTCCTTTACGTCATAGCGGAAACGGTGATACGCGCGATTGATGTCATCGCATCTCGGGGTGGAAACTTTGAGATGGGCCTCGATCTTGCCGTCAGCGCTGACACCGGCGTAGTGAACATTGGTGAGATTCGGACCGTAGTGTTCGTAGAAGGCCTTCATGCGCGTCAGGTACTGCTTCTCATGCCGCTCGTTGAAGTAGACGAGGAAGTCCCCTCCCCCAACATTATTGGTCCAGCTCCACTTGCCGCCCCCCATGGCACTGACCATGAGCGGACGCACATCGTCAATGATGGACCGGCCCAGGCAAACATCAGGATCATAGGTGATCGTTTCACCAAAACTACCGATTGCGGCCTCATCCCAAAGCTGGTTGCCGCCGTACCCGATGAGACAGAGCTGGGCATGCGATGCAGCCGGGACCCCTCCCCAGAGCGCGTACGCGATCGTGAGCTCACACTCGAACGTGCTGCCCGCCGCGACCTCAAGTACCGTGTAGCCTTGGAACCAGGGCCCCTGGTAGAGAAAGGTCTTTCCCGGAGTCGTGTGCCAGTTCTTGCTAACCTGGACGGGGATGCCAAGCGGCTGCCCATCAAGGTCACGCAGGATAGGAGTCAGGCCGGTCACGCCCACAAACTCGCCATCTTTTGAGAAGACAAGCGGAACCCGCGCGGGCCGGTCAGAGGCGTTGGCGATGGTCAGCTTCACCCGTTCCATCATGTCACGGTTGTTCTCCATATCCCACGCCCCGCTCAGTCCGGGGAGCGAGAGCCAGTGGAGCCCGCGCTCAGCGTCGTACCGGCTGGTCAACCGGTCAGTGTATGGTCCCAAGCCTTCGCCCGTGACAGAGACGGCACTGACGGGGCTGAAGTCGGGCGCTCGCCTTTCGGGGACCACAAAGAAGCTCAGGCGAAGGCTTTGCTCTTTGGTAATGACAGCAGCGGGGACTGCGATGCTGGTTTCCGATGTCGCGTCATCCTGCTGGACCTCGGCCACCTGCGTTGGCGACACGCGAACCGTGGAGCCGGCAATCTGCAATCGTGCGGTCAGCGACGACACATCGATTCCCTCTCCAGCATCCTGTCCGACTTCCATCGTCACGGCCATGTAGTGCGGCAATGCCGTGACTTCCACCCGCCCCGTGACGGGCAGCGTTTCGCCATGGGCATCTTCGAAGCAGAGCTTCTCCATGTCGAAGCGTTGAACAAAGCGTCCGCTGACAATCATGCGCGTCTGTTCGCCGGGCGTCGCGTCATCCAGGAGCGACAGCGGAAGCCCGAGGGACTCCAGGTTCTCCTTGGTCCGGTCGGGTGTGCTGGAGCGCCTCACGATGTAGCTGTTGCCTCCGACTGTGAGCTCCCATGTGAGAGTGGCAGGGGACAGACCATAGATGGCCTGGTTGTCCTCGATAAGGGCCTCGGATGCGCTGGTCGTGTTCGCAATCGGGCCAAAGTTGAGGAGCCCCGCTGTCTCCGTATCGAACGCGCAGCCGTAGTCGCCTGTCCGTACACACATGACCCGCTTGCCATCTGGCGATTCGCCGCGCCAGCCGTGCGCCCAGAACATATACGTGTAGTCGTGACTGGTTAGCATCTTGCCTCCGTTAGGGGATACATCGAACTCTTGACAGCATCAGCTTCCCGCCGTCTTGAATTCTTTGCAGGCCGCGACATAGGCCTCGATGTTCTCCCATGGCACTTCGGGTTCGAGCAT
This sequence comes from uncultured Victivallales bacterium, assembly GCA_964497125.1. Lineage (GTDB taxonomy): Bacteria > Verrucomicrobiota > Kiritimatiellia > UBA8416 > UBA8416 > CAYLXP01. The sequence continues at coordinate 3,016 of CAZCDU010000064.1, forward strand.
GTGCGTGGGGCAACAGAACAGGCCGCCCTGCTCGCCTGCGATTTCCAGGTTGCGGTGGACTGTTGCCCTGACTTCCTGCGGCGTACCAAACGGCATGGTCGTCTGGGTGCCAACCGTGCCATGGAAGGAGAGCCGGTCGCCGTACTTGGCGTGAATCTCGGCGAAGTCCATACACTCCGGCTGGATCGGATTCAGAATCTCCACGCCGGCCTCAATCAGATTATCGATGAGTGGCTCCACGTAGCCACAGGTGTGGTACCAGATCAGAACGTCCGGGTTCTGCGCCTTGGCGGCGGCAATCACGCAGGCCAACCGCGGCTGAAGCCACTCCGCGTACATCTCCTTCGACATCATGATGGTTTCCTGCATGCCGACGTCATCGCCTAGCTCAATGATGTCCGCCCCAGCCGCGGCATAGGCTGCAGCGCGTTGGCAAGCATGGTCGGTGATCTTATCGAGAATGAACGAGGCCTTCTCGTCCTCCATCGTCATGTCCATCATCAACTGGGTCATGTCACGGATGTACCACGCCCTTTCCCAGACCGTGCACTGCATGCCTCCGACAGCTGCCAGTCCCGCCGCATGGGTGGCCTCGACGGCGTCACGTATATGCTGCACGTTCTCGGTGTCATACGCAGGAAATGGAAACGCCTGCAACGCCTCAAGCGATGAGGCGCGGCCCAGTGGATGCCGCATATAGGTCATATGCTTAGCAGCTTCGCTCCCGGGTTCATGTGCAACGCCGTAAGCGCCAAATGTCGTGCCCTCTTTCAGCGGTGCATCGAAGTATACGGTCCAGTCAACAGGATCGCGCGGCTTGAACTTCAGCCCCGGCACATGGCGCCTCGCAAAGCCTTCCGGATAGCCGAAATGCTCCGCCATCGGCTTGTCGCCGGCGATCTCCTTGTATCTTTCCTGCAACGACGGGCAGAGCCCCAACCCGACGGGCGCATGCTCGTAGCCCTGTCTTCGGTATAGACTGATCAGGTTCTCACGTGGTGTCATGGTTACGTTCCTTAGGCGCTAGGTGTTGAGTGCCAATACATCGTTCACAGTTCTAGTGCCAACACATCGTTCACAGATAGGATGTGACCGATACAATATCCAACAGCCAACAAGGAATCTCCAAGATCCAAGTGAGCGAGAAACAGAGGATGAAAGGCCCCTTGGCCCCAAATTCGCATTTCTCGCTCTCTTCCCTTGGAAATTGGACTTGAGTGTTGGCTGTTGGATATTCAAGAGCACTGGGCACTGGGCACGATGTATTGGCACTCAACAGATTAGGTGCCAGGTGTTACGTAGTCAGTCACCATCCTACAGGGGTATCGTTGTCACTGTCGAGCTAGCGGACGAACATCAGCGTTCCCGGGGGCAGTTCCAGGCCGAGGGCGAAGATATCGGGGTTGAAGCTCGCCTCACCGTAGGTAGTGCGCAGGTCGAGTCCCAATCCCCATTTCTCATCGAGATATACCTCGACTCCCTTGCGATCAAAAGTGTTCAGCGGTTCTTCGTAGACAATAACTTCGGCGATGTCACCATCCCACGCACGGCTGCCACCAAAAGTGTCGGAACGGTCTGCACCGATATTGTGCTTCGAAAACGACACTGGCGTGCTGTCTACTCCGCTGAAAAGGTTCCACTGGCCAAGAGCGGCAACGCTATTACCGGGACCAATGCCATTATCATACTTGGTTCCCCGCATCTGTACGGGAGACTCTGTGTTCCAATTGGCTGAATTTTCCGAGCCGCTGAAGTAGATATTGCTCGCGTGCCCCCCGGACCCACCATACAGACCATCGTGGCCGGTGAAGTTGCCATTAGTCGTGTTGTACTGGGCGACGGCAAAAACGGTGCCGGCGGTGTAGGTATCCTGGATGACAAAGTAGTCATTGCCATCGAGATCGACCACCGGAAGCGAGTTCAATTCATCCAGAACAACTGCAGGATTGCCCATCCCTGTCGCGTCATGGCCCCTGCCCGAACGATCCGGCCACGTGGCAAGTGCCGTTGAGGCCGATCGAAACCGCGACGCATCAAGACGCAGGACCATCGTCCTGCTTTCAGTGGTCAACAAATCCAGTGAAACGGGATCATCATTGAAGTTGCCTCCCCCGTAGGAAGAGCGAAGCCCAAGCCCCAACCCCCATTTTTCATCGAGATAGACCTCGACGCCTTTGCGATCGAAATCGGTCAGTGCATCGTCGTAGACGATGACTTCGGCGATATCGCCCTCCCAAAGTCGTCCGCTTGTCCAGCTTCGGTCAGTTCCAAGGCCCCAGCTCGCAAAATTAGTCGGCGTTGCGTCGACGCCACTATAGAGGTTGAATGCCGCGGGATCGGTAAGCGCCTGATGGGAAAGGTTGCCATTGAGGTATTTGGAATTCACGAAGCCGCCACCCGCTTCATTGCCCCAATTGATACCTCCGTGCCCCCCCGACCAGTATTGCTCTTTGGAGCCATTTCCAGTCGCAGCACCGTACAGTCCATCGTGCCCGTCAAACGTCGTGCCGTCATACCTGGCAACGATGAACGCGCTGCCGGTTATGTAGCTGTGCAATACTCTCATGTAGTCAACTGAACCGTCAAAGCTGACGACCGGCAGGCCATTCAGCTCGTCAAGAACGACTTCTGGATTGCCGCCTGCCGTTGCATCATGGAAATTGCCAGAGATATCAGACCATACGGTGAGCGCTCCAGCAGACTGGAACTGCGCGGCATCAAGCCGGAGGACAAGGTTGGTGCCAGCGGCCACGTTCAGTGGAGCCATGGAGCATGCTGCCACACTTACAAGCGCGACGCTCCTCAACCATGGGGTGACCCGACTCCTCGGTGCGGTCCCGGACTCTTCTATGCGAATCTTCATCAGATCGTCTTCCTATCTGCACACTATACAGGAGGTCCCCCTCCCAACACACTAGTAAAGCTACGCTTCAGACGAGCAGGCTTAACCGGCGAGAGTACCAACCTTTTCATCGCCGCCGTCTCAGGGCGTTAAACGGTCAGATCACCGGAAGAGGAACAGCGTTGCCCCTGACGGGAAACCAAGGGCCTCAGAGTCGTCGTTGAAGTTTCCGGTCCCGTAGCTGGCGCGAAGTCCCAAGTTTAGCCCCCATTTCTCATCAAGGTATACCTCGACTCCCTTGCGATCGAAGTCGGTCAAGGCCTCTTCGTAGACAACCACTTCGGCGATGTCGCCCTCCCACGTGCGACCGCCAATACCACGATCCCTGCCAATACTCCAGCTCGTGTGCGAATTTGGTGTCGTGTCGACGCCGCTGTAGAGATTGAATGCGGATGGCGAGGTAAGCGCAGTATGAGAGAGAGCGCCATTGAAATACTTGGCACTATGGAAGCCGCCTCCTGGCTCATTACCCCAGGTAGCCGCACCGTTGTTGCCCGACCAGTATTGTCCAGAACTACCGTTGTCTGTGCCAGAGCCATACAGTCCGTCCCACCCATTGAAGGTTGCGCTGGTATACTTGGCGATGATGAACGCGGTGCCGCAGGTGTACGCGTGCGCGACGGTCATGAAGTCACCGGATCCGTCACAGCGGACGACAGACAGGCCGTTCTGTGCGCCCGAAACGACGCTGGGTTGGTTTGCAGCGGTGCCTTGCGTGGCCGCGTGGCCGTTACCCGATCGGTCAACCCAGGTTGCGAGGGCAGATGTGGCCCCGAGGATCGAAGCATCAAGACGCAGAACCATCGTCGGGCTTGCCAGTCCGAGCGCATACGGGTCCTCGTTAAAGCTGCCCGGGCCGTAGGTGCTGCGGAGATTCAGGCCCAGCCCCCACTTCTCGTCCAGGTAGACCTCAACTCCCTTACGGTCGTAGTCGCTCAAGGCCTCTTCATAGATAACCACCTCAGCGATGTCGCCTTGCCAGGTGCGCCCGCCAATAGCACGGTCCCTGCCGAGGCTCCAAGCCGTGAACGAATTCGGAGTCGTGTCGACCCCATTATAGAGGTGAAACGTGTCGGGTGCGGAAAGCGCTGCACCGGAAAGGACACCATCGCGGTATCTGGAACCGCTAAACTGGCCTCCTCCTTCCCAACTACCTGAGTTGTTCGAGCCAGTCCAGTACATTCCAGAACCACCATTGTCGGTGCCCGAACCGTACAGTCCGTCATACCAATCGAACTTGGCGTCATCACCGTCAGCGTCATACTTCGCGACGATGAATCCACTGCCCGTTGTGTAGGTATGCGCGACGGTCATGCAGTCATCCGATCCGTCGAACCGCACGACCGGCAGGCCGTTCTGCACATCCATCACGACATTCGGTCGAAGCGAAGGGTTCGACCTCGTGGCGTCGTGCCCATTGCCCGAGGTGTCGGACCATGTCTCCAGGCCGGTAACGGCCGAGCTGAATTCCGAGGAATCCAGCCGCAGGGCCATCGTGAGTTCCGCCGGCCCCAGGCCAAGGGAATCCAGATCGCCGTTGAAGTTGGCCGCACCATAGCTGGACCGCAAATTGAGTCCCAGGTCCCATTTCTCATCCAGGTAAACCTCAACGCCCTTGCGGTCGAAATCACTCAACGCATCATCATAGACGATGACTTCGGCAATGTCGCCGTCCCAGGCGCGACTACCACCAAAGAGACCAGTAGGCCGATCCGCGCCGATGGCGTAGCCATTCCATGCCGTGGGCGTGCTGTCTGTTCCGCTGTAGAGACTCATTTGGTCTATGCTAAGCGCCGTGGGTCCCGTGGTTCCAGAGACACCATCGAAATAGCGACTATTCAATGAAGTCTCACCCGCAAGGTATGAGTTTCCCGAGCTGCCAGAAAAGTAAAGGGCATTGCCGTCTCCGGTGTTGTCACCACTGAGAAGTCCATCGTGGCCGTTGAATGTTGTGCTGATATATTTTGCCACAACAAAAGCGCTGCCAGCAGTGAAATTGTCCGGGATAGTAAAGTAATCATTACCGTCAAGCCTCACCACCGAAAGCCCATTCATCCCGCTCAGAACAACTTCCGGATTGCCGCTGGCCGCCGCATCGTGCCCATTGCCCGAGGTGTCGGCCCAGATGCTGATGGTGCCGGCCGACGTACATTTCGAGGCATCAAGACGCAACACGATATTGGTGGTACCGGCGTGGCTGATTGAAGCCAAGGCAGCGATAGCGAGGCCTACAATCACGACCTCTCTCAGCAGTGAGCCGAGACGAGAGCTTGAGGTGCGAGCAGAGCTGAGAATGCGATCCTTCATTGCTTATCTCCATTAGGTTGCAGGACGGACTGGTTCCACACGTTCCCCCAATTATACGAAAGATCGCGCATGCGAGTGAATGGGACCCCTGATCGAAGATATTGGTTTTTTGATCACGACCATTGACCAAAAACCAACATCACGGCAGGATAGTGAGGTTATGGGAGAGCTCTGGTTTCACATTGATGACTTGCCCCGAGTTATGCCGTTGGCCCCCGCGGTCAGGTCGCTGGGATATCTGCCAACCAAGGAGCTGTGGATGAAGCGCGAGACCCAGGACGTGTCATTCGTCTTCATTCTGAAGGGGCGGGGGCGGCTGCGCTATGGGAGCCGATGGTTTACGGTAGAATCCCCCTGCATCCTCACGGTGTGGCCAGGAGTCTACGAGGAGTATGGACCGGAACCGGAGGGCTCGGCTTGGGAAGAGGTATTCATAGCCTATGTCCCTGAGCTGGCACCACTGTTCGAGAGATGGGGCATCCATCCCGACCAGGAGCCGGTCTGGCCGATTGCGTCGGTGCACACCGTTCGCCGCCTGGTCAATGAGCTGATCGACTGCCTCCGGAACCGGAAGGCGATCGGCATGACCGACCGCATCGACCGCATTTGCCAGCGACTGATCCTCGAGTCCCGGCTTGAGCTGCCGGCGCCGCCAAGCACTCCGCATGACGCCAACCTGGACCATATTCGCATGATTCTGGGCGGCAGACTTGACAAGCAACACAGCACCAAGGCCCTCGCCCAGGAATACGGCATGTCCGATGTAACGTTCCGCCGCAACTGGAAACAGCGGTTCGGGCTCCCCTTCAAACATGACCTGAACAACATGCGTATGCAGGAGGCCCGCCGTCTCCTCGCGAAAACGAACCTTGAAATCAAGGAGATTGCCCCCAAGGTCGGTTTCAAGGACCCCCTGTATTTCTCCCACCGCTTCACCAAGCTGATCGGTATGCCGGCAACCGAATACCGTAAACGACACCACAGCATCGATGCGGACAAGGGGTAGCCGCTCGTGCACGCCGAAGACGGCGAGCTTGGAGTAAGCCCAAGTAATCGCGCGTCACTGGCGCCTGCGGCTCATCTGATAAACAGATCCCTGACGTCGATCCACTCGGTTGCGGAGTCGTCGGTGAGGCGTCCGATCATTCTGTCCAGGTCCTGCCAGCCGGCGTCATCACTCATGAGTTCGAAGGTGTGCCCCCAGAAGTAGAAGTCGCCATCGATCGCCTTGACCGCCTCGAACTTCTCCCAGAAATCGGCTGCCAGGAAGTGACAGTGCGTGTGTAGCGCCATGGGGTCGTCGACATTGAGTCTGAGTTCCACGTTGCCCACGGTCCGCGAATAGAGATAGCCGGCCTTGCGGACCAGCGCTTTGACCGCATCGTCATACTGCCCGCAGGGATATGCCATCCCGCAGTCAACCTGCCCGAAATGCTGCTCAATGAACTGCTTGCAGTCAACAAGCTCCGCATAGGCCAACTCAGGATCGATCTTTGGCAAGAGCGGATGGGTCATGGTGTGTCCGCCGATGCAGAAGCCATCATAGACCTGGGGCATCTCGTCCAGCGTCAGTCGGTAGACATCGTACTTGCCGCCGAAGTCATGCGCCTTCCGGCGTTCCGATTTCGCCCCGCCCGGGCAGATGTTGAACGTGGCCTTGGCGCCATGCTTCTTCAAGATCTCGACAAGGCGGATGTCATCAACGTCGCCATCATCCCAGCACTGCATGATTCTCATTATGATACTCTCCAGTTCCCAAATCCCCCGGGCTCGCCCCGGGGCGGGTTGGTGGTCCCGTTCCTGTAGCTTGACAGCCTGAGACTCCCCGGGGCAAGCCCGGGGGATTGTTAGGCTGCCAAGCTAGTCTTTGGTCGGAAACTCGAGGATCTTCGGTTCCGTACGCTTCAGTTTGCCGGCGAGAGCGGCGTGCATGTGCTTGTTACGTGCAGCCCCGGTCATCTTGTCGGGCAGTTCAGTTTTCGGCGGGGGCAGCAAACCGCATTCCTGGAGGAAGTTGTCGATGTCACGAGTGCTGGCGTCGAGGTGCGGACCGGAACAGAACCCGTGCCCCTGCCCTTCCTTAAGGTAGGTTCGGAGGGGAATTCCGGCCTTCTTCAGTTCAGCAATGAAGCTCTCGCCATTGCGCTCTTCGCGCCGGTTCCCGGGCTTGTCGTTGTAGGCAGCCGTGTCATTCAAGCCATACGAAACCCACACCGGCGGTAGCGTCTTAAAGTCCATCTGGAACACCCAGCTCTCCTCGCTGATACGCACCACGTAGGGATTCTGCACCAGCAACGCCGACAGTTTTCCCGAGATCGCCACGTCGTCATCGGGATCGTTCAGCGTCGGGATCTGAGTTGCAACCGGGATATGTCCGCCGGCAGAATCGCCCCCGGCCATGATCCGGCCAGGATCGACCCCCAATCTCGCGGCGTTTTTGCGCACCCAGCGGATCGCCGTCTTGCCGTCGAGAGCACCCCGGTAGTCGTTCCGGTCGTTGCCATCTACCTTGCCGATGCGGTAGTCCACGCAAATCGCGACAACACCTCGTTTGGCGAAGTACTCGGTCACCGGTTTGAAATGCGACGGGCTTCCCACGCTCCAGGCGCCACCGAAGAACCACAGCATCGCCGGGCGCTTGTCAGTCGGCGTCCAATCCTCCGGGAAATCGATATAGAGCGCCAGGTCCCGGGTCGGCGTCTTCTTGTAGACGTAGGCATTCGGCAGATACATGCCCGAGCGTCTGCGCGCAACCGTAATGTCGAAGTCTCCCTTCTCCAACTCAACCCATTGGCCATTATCCTCGCGTTGCACCTCGCCGAGATCCATCAGGCGGTTGCCGTCGTCATCCGCGGTCCACTTGAGGTTATGAATGCCATAGCGAAAGGTCCCGCCGGGCGCGACTTCGTCGATGTAGTCCGTAGCAGCGTTTGCCGCAAGAACGGAACTTGCCAGCATCGCCAGCACGGCTGTGAATGCCAAGTTTGTAGACTGTCCGAGTATCGGGGCGTATTCAACCATGGGAGGTCTCCCTATCCTTACTCCACTTGCTCAAGGGCCACATTGTCGACATAGAGACTGCCCTCGGCGGTGCCGTGAGCGATAAAGCCCACCCAGTTGATTGCACCTACGTCGCCTTGAATCTCCATGGATTCATCCGCAAGCACAGAGCCCTGAGCATCCTTTATCGTCACCCGGTAATGCGTTGAGTTATTGAGATCATACGTGACTGAGAACGTCCACCATGAGCCGGGCGCAACCTTGCATAGCTGTTTTGTCGTCTTGCCTCGCGCTGAAATCTCGCCTTTGTCATCGATAACGACGGGCGTGAACTTCTTCTTGTGATCCCTGGCGCGGAACTCAACGGTCAGTGGAACCGGCTTCCTGGCATCCAACATAATGTCAGCACTGCATGTCCATTCGTCGGTGTCCATGAAAGGCACAACAGCGGTGTTCACTGTGAGCAGTGGTTGCCAGGCGTAATCGAAATCCGGCCCGTCGTTCATCGCGAGCGACATCCCCTTGCGGCCACCGGGATCGGCAACACATGAAATGCCCTCACTGAAGCCAAACGCGGGAAATGCCACCGTCAGGTCATTATCCGGGTTGTAGTCGTCGAAGTCCTCTTTCAATATGGACTCATCAATCGTAGCCACGGCGCCGGCATCTTTGAGGTCCGCCGCGCTTACCATCTCCACCAGCGATGCCAGATGATAAAAGTCGGTTTTGACCTTCTCACCACTGTAGCCAACACCTTCGACCGTCCTGCCAAGGGCGTACTTGATATCAGCATACGCCCACAAAGGCTTGTCGACGCTTAAGAGCGGGAGCTGAAACGTCAGCGTCTCTCCCTCTGTCATAGGTTCTGCCAGGCGCCAGTACTTTTCCGCCGCATTCCTCTCGCCATCCTGGGTGTAATAGACATTCACCGACGCGATCTTCTGTGAAGCGTCCGGCGTGACCGAAAAGCGGGGCGTGCGGTCTGCCGTCTTCAGTGTAAGCTTGGTCTTCGGGGTTGCGGCCATCGCGAACTCACCCTTCAAGAACTGGTTGAACCAGAGCAGCGTACCAACAGAATACTCGCCGCGGTCACCATGATTCTTGTTTGGTGAACACACCACGCGCCAATGCTTGTTCTTGATGGACCCTACCGCCGCAGGAATGTCATTCACATGGCTATGAAAGTCATTGCTGGGACTCATGATGATGGTGGGACAGGTGATGCGCTTGAGGTACTCATCATCAGCCACAGCGGCCAACGTCCTTCCTCTCGTAGAAAGATCCGTGATACCGCCACAGGCTGGCGCTGCTGCCTTGATTCGCGGATCGGCCCCTGCCGTCAGCACGGTCAGTTTGCCGCCCATTGACATCCCGCAGACACCGATCCGGTCGCCGTCTACCTGCGGCTGCTGCTCCAGGAAGGTGATAGCCCGCCTGGCGCCCATGGTTGCCAGGAACCAGCCGCTGTTGCGCGGTGACTTGACGGGATCAATCGTGCTATCGGAAGGCGGATTCTGCACGAAGTTGTTTCCCTTGAATCGACAGTGATGGTGATAGCCATCAAGGGCGCCCCAATCAGTCGTCACCATGTAATCCGGATCCTCCGTGTTGCCGGTCCAGAACATCTCTTTCTCTTTATTGGAGACCGTGTATTCAGTTGAGATGATCCGCCCTGACCAGGCCACGGATATCGTCGCATAGCCGTTCTTGGCATCCTTGACGACGAAGGAGCTCTGGGCCGACTGGCCGCCACCGTGGAGCTGCACCAGTCCGGGCAGGTTCTTTGCCCCCTTCGGGTAGCCGTAGACGGCCGCCATCATCGCCTTCTTGCCCTTGAAAATCCCAACGCGGTAGCGGATGACCTTCACGACTACGCCGTCCTCTTCCCATTCCTTAAGGACCTCTACATCGAGGGGCTCTCTGCGCGGGTCAAACCCGGCCCACGTTTCTTCAACCGTCGTAGGAGCTATTCCGTCTTTCAGAGGCGGCAGAGTCTCTTCCGCGCCTGCAAGGTTACAAGCCAACATCAATCCCACCCCCATTACACAGCCAAGCTTATTATCGCACATATCGACTTCCCCACTTTCATCAGGATCGTGCCCCAGCGTCACGCCGCGCGAGACATGATTGGGACGGAGCATAACGCACGGAAACACAGGCGAACATAGACAAATGGTTCTCTTTGATGCACTCCTGCAGCAAGGCTGGGCGGGAAATTCTGGACTAGCGACCAGCGACTCGCGACTAGCGAGTCTTCAGGACGCGCTGACCTGGCGACTCGGGCGATGTAGTCTTCCGGCTGTTTCCAAGTTGCGTTGCTGGCCGATGTCGGCATCAAGATCATATAGCTGATCCTAGTGGCTTGTTGCCGCTATCGTGCCTTGCGTTGCCCCAGCGACGGGGCCGCAGCCCATAGGTGTTAAGCTAAGCAACCCGTTCTTGACTCAATATCCAATAACCAACAAGGAATCTCCAACCGATCAAGGAGAGACTCAAATAGTGATAGCGGACCGCTAATGCCAGAAGTGACATGGCCAGATATGGCTCTCCCCTTGGATACTGGAAATTCCTTGTTGGTTGTTGGATATTCGGATCGCATTACGCATAAACGGCTAATAGCGTGTATGTTGCATGCCAAATTGAGGTCCTTAGCTTAACACCTATGGGCCGCAGCCCCGTCCCCCTACCCCACAATCTCCGCCAGCAACTGCTTCATCTCGCCAACCTTCTCCGGCTTCTCCCGGACTAGGTTGCGTTGCTGCCCGATGTCGGCATCCAGATCATAAAGCTGATCCCAGTGGCTATTGCCGGTGTCGTTACCCACGGTGCCTCCGTAGCGCGGACCATCCAGCGCAGGCAGGAAGACCCAGTTACCCTTGCGGACGAGTGTCTTGGCCTGCAGTCCCTCGGTGACGAGTACCTCGCGCCCGGTATCAGAGCGGCCGAGGAAGGCATCGAGCAGGTTCTCGCTGTCGGGGCAGGCGGACGCAGGCACATCCACTCCCGCCAGCGCGGCGAACGAGGCGCAGAAGTCGGACTGGCATACCAGCGCACCAGAGACTCCAGGCTCCACGGTTCCGGTCCAGCGCAACAGGAAGGGCACGCGGGTGCCGCCATCCAGACGACTGTATTTCCCGCCGCGCAACGGGCCGGCAGGATGATGGTCGCCGGTAAGCTCGGCGGCCATGTCCTCGTAACCGTCATCCAGCACCGGGCCGTTGTCACTGCTGAAAATGACGATGGTATCTTCCGACAATCCCAGCTCGTCCAGCGTGTCCAGCATGTTCCCGACACACCAGTCCATCTCGGCAATCGCGTCCCCGCGCGGTCCCAGGCCGGTAGTTCCGGCAAAACGGGCATTCGGTAGACGCGGCACGTGCGGTTGATGGAACGGATAGAAGAGGAAGAACGGCTCGTCCTTGTGGGATTTCACGAAGTCGGTGGCCTTCTCGGCAAACACATCCGCCATATCCTCGTCGATCCAGAGCGCACTTTTGCCGCCACGCATGTAGCCGATGCGGCTGACGCCGTTGACGATGCTGCAGTCGTGGCCATGACTGTAACGCATCTTCAGCAGTTCGGGATTCTCCCGGCCTGTGGGTTCGTCGGGGAAAGGATTCTCTCCACCATAGCTCACCTCGATCGGGTCCTCGGGATCGAGTCTGTCCACGCGGCGGTTGTCCAGATAGACACAGGGAACGCGGTCGTTGGTAGCGGCCATGATGTAGGAGGTGTCGAATCCGATGTCGTTCGGGGTACCGGCGAGTTCTGTGTTCCAGTTTACCCCGGCGTAGTTCTCGGACGAAGACGGGTCTGTGTCACCGCTCCCGATCCCCAGGTGCCACTTGCCGACCACGCCGGTGGCATAACCGGCCTGCTTCAGCAGGCGAGGCAGCGTTGTCTCATCGTGTCCGATAATCAGCGGTGCATCGCCGGGCAGGATGGCGGCGCGCTCGTTGCGCCAGGGGTACGTGCCTGTCAACAGGCTGTACCGCGAGGGGGTGCAGGTGGCCGCGGTGGCATAGCCATCCGTCAGTCGCAGTCCTTCGCTCGCCAGACGATCGATATTTGGGGTGGGAATGGCGGTTCCGCCATAGCAGCCCACATCGCCATAGCCGAGATCGTCGGCATACATGATAATGACATTGGGTTTGCGGGCCGGTGGAGTAGTGCTCTGTTTCATAATCGCGTTAGACTACCGTCAGCGTCTTCAGGCTGCAAGGTTCTCAGAGAAGGCACCTATTGGGGCCCTTTCAGTTTCCCTGTAATTCGCTCAAGCTGGACTCGAACACCCAGCGGCCAGGCTGAACAGAGAACTTGATGTAGTGCTCTGTCTCCTCGAGAAACTCCAGGCCGGGACCATCTTTGGCCTTGCCGTTCTCCCAGACTGCCTTGCCGTTCGCCTCGACACGGGTAATCGTGGAGTCGGCACGTTTGGGGATGCCGACAACGGCCGCCGTACCTGACGGCGAATCAAGCTCTACACGGAAGGCTTCCGTCGCATTCCGCAGTGCCACGTTGATATCACCTTTCACCGAAGGAACGGTTGTCTTGATGTATTTCAGCGGCCCCATTTGCGGCAACACGTGATAGGTCCCGTACCCGGGCGTGACCGGAGCCACGCCGGCACCGTATTGCGATAGCAGCGTCAGCGCACCGCCACACCAGGCGTGGTTGATGGTTCCGCCCCCGTACCCACTGCGGCCAATTGCCCAGCCTTCCCACAGCGTGGTGTAATGGTGATCCGTCATCTCCCAAAATCGCTTCTTGGTGCGGGCAATCGCATCGTCCTCCAAGCGCATCACGTACAGGGCTTCGCCCACGTATTTCTCCATGTAGGGACTGCTGTATTCCTGGGTTCGGAATACCTCGCGAATGGCCTCGTACTGATCGGGCCGGGCCAACCCAGCGAGCACGGCCAGGGCATGAGCACGGTCATCGGTCTGGGCTTTGTATCCCGGGGAACGGTATGCCTTTCCATTCCAGAAGGTCTTGTTGAAGTTCTGTTCGATGCTCTTCATCTTCGCTTCGATACCTGCAACATCCCCCTGCTCCCCAACAGCCTTTGCCATGTTGAGTTGCCCCTTGAGAGCCAGGTAGTACCACCCGTTGAATAGGATGGTCATATCCTTGTGTTTGCCCCAATCTCCCCAGGTCCAGCCCCCCTTGCGCGGCACGACCAGACCATCTTTGCCCAACTTCCAAACAGACAGATATCGCTTCACGGCCGGATAGACAGTGCGCAACGTCTCGAGGTCGCCTGTGTACAGATAGTACGTCCAGAAGCCGTAATAGCCGACCGAGTTGAGCATCTGCATCGGCAGCTCTTTGTCGTAGTTGCCGGCGGGCACCGGTGAGAAAATCGTGTTGTCTTTCCGCTGCCAGTTGGCCAGTTCGAGGATGCCCTTCTTCGCGAGTCCATTGCTCTTCGTATCAAGCGCATAGAACGCCTCACCCATCTCGTTGACCATATCACCCCACCACTGGGCGCGCTCACGGTCCGGGCAGTCGAAGTAGGTATCCCGCATGGTGATGTAGAGCGTCCGCAGCGCCTTCCGGCGGTAGCGGTTCAGGAACTCATCATCGCATTCAAAGGTACCGGTAAACTCGGTGTCGTATCCCGTCTCGCGGTATTTGAGCGCGAGGATCTTGAATCCAGCGGGGATGGTGTAGTGCATTTCGTGTCCGTTCATCCAGCCAAGGCTCTCGTATGCCTGGACACCATCGCGGCTCACGTATTCTGCACGAACATTGGGTGGCCCACCGCCGTTGTAGTTGTCCATGCGGATGTCGATGACCTTACCCGCCGGCCCTTCGATCTCCAGGTACGGAGTCACCTGGGCGTTGTAGGGAAGCTCTGCCTTGATCACCTTTCCGTTGGAGACTTCGGGAAGCTCGTCGGCATTGACATAGTCCTTCAGCCCGTAGTCCTTCCAGAGGGGAACCGGACGCTCGACCAACTGGTTCCATGGGCCGCAGGGCGGCACACCGTACTCGGCCGCACCGAGCCAGGCTGAATCGTCGAAGCCCGGATTCTGCCAGCCGACGATATCATTCCTGGCATCAAACCGAACGTTGGATTCGGGCAGGCGGTAATTAGGGTGAGGCCCGCCCGTGCTTTCATAGGCCGGATGGATCATCGCCTTCCAGCTCTTGTCACTCAGCAGAGGTCTCCCGTCCACGTCTGCGTCAAACACCAATCCGGCCTTTCCGCTGCTCTTGTGACTGAAGCCGTGCTTTCCAAAGTACCAGACCAGCACCGCAATCGTGTTCTCGCCCTGACGCAGATGCGTCGTCAGGTCGACTCGATCGAAATAGGTGTCATCCGGCGTCGGCCCGCGCTTGAGCTGCCCTTCAAACACCACCAACTCGCCATTGATCCAGAGCCAGTACTTGGAATCCACGGCAATCCGTGCCTCGGCCTGCTTCGGGGCCTCATCGAGATGCAGCACCTTCCGATAGCAGCTCCATTGATTGACCGCCTTTGCGCGTGGCATAGCTTTTGACTTTATCTGCTTTCCTGTTGCCAGATCAAAGGCAACATCTTCCGCAATCGACCGCTTCACGGTCTTGCCGTCAACAGCATACTCCAGCTCCAGCGTCTTCTCGACCCCGTGCGCTGGATCGCGGCCCGCCGTCGCGTTATCTGCGCTGACCGTGAAGTCACCCGCCGCCACGGCTTGCCGAATTGCCTTCGTCAGATCGACCTGCCTAGCCGGATCGCCGGAAACTCCGTATAGCGCCTTGGTGACAACAATAGCCGGAGCATCCTCCGATGCCACAGTTTCTCCGCCAGTCACTTTCGGAATGCCAATCCAGGAAGCCTGCCATTTGGCTCCGGCCGTTGCACTTGAAGTTGTAAGAATGGATGTCATCAGTAGCGCCAGTCCCTTTGTCACCTTTTGCTGTCCCTCGTTGCTTCGCTTTTCTGTTATAAAGCCTTCTCTCATGTCCAGTCCCGTACGCTCGGCAGTACGGATTACGCCGGGACACTATAGCGCCTCTTTCATCAGTTACCAGCGCTTCGTGGCGCGAATGGCAGGCAGCTTTGTGGCTCTTCGCCGACAAACCCACCCCTGCCCCTCCCAGGAGGGGATCTCGTACAGGGAAGCGTGCAGAAACTTCTGCAATTAGACCTATGACTCCGACACAGGGCATGTCGTAGCCTTTTTTCAATATCCAACAGCCAACAAGGAATGTCCAATTTCCAAGTGGGCGAGTCCTGAGAATGGTCTGTGCAAGCACTCTCCATTCGCTACCCTCGCTCTCCCGCCTTGTTCTGTTGGATATTCCTTGTTGGTTACTGGATATTCAGCCGAGGCAGTCCGATTGCCCATGTCGTTCTGAAATTGCAGAAGATTCGAGACACAACCTCGTACAGAGCGTGCCAGCGCAGGAAGTTCCCCTCCTGGGAGGGGTTAGGGGTGGGTTCTTCGCTTGAGGCGGCTGACTGCCAATGTCATCTTCTTCATTTCTCCCTCTCCTTTTCCTTGAGTCACGTCGCGTGGCGTCGTTGCCGCCTGCGCCATGAATCTACAGTACCTATGCTGTCACTATCGACCATTGTCCGACAAACCCCAGCAGAGAAACTACCCCTTTTGCGCACAGAGATTCTCTTGTTTGCGCACGCCAGGCCTCGGTTCGGACTCCTCAAGACCTCCCGCCCACACTCGTTGCAGGAAGTGGGTGGGGGTACCGGCTTGCCGCTCTGTTTATCGAGTGGGTACTTCGGCTTCCAGGTCGGGTGTTCCTGCGTCAGCCAGGCCCTGATTGCCTTCGACAGTTCCGCCGCCAGCTCAGGTTTTGTTTGAATCACGTTGTGCTCCTCGCCGATGTCATCGCTCAGATCGTACAGTTCCCATTCATCGGCTTCGTAGAAATAGAGCAGCTTGTAGCGCTTGCCGCCGTTGTCAGATGTAAAGATCACAAGCGTGTTGTTCACGATGCTGTCGGCCGCATCACCATCGGCGTTAGGGTCTTCCAGGGCCGCCATGAGGCGCCCAAGGGTATTATCCATGCCCGCGATAAACCCCGCCAGTTCCGCCTTCTTTCCGCCCTTGGCATCCAGTCGCTTGAGAGCGGCGGCTTTCAAGTCAGGACGCGCCTTTACGGGGCCATGCGCGGCATACGCATGCAACTGCAGATAGAACGGCTCTCCGTCGGCATGAAGCTTGTTGATCGTCTCCTCCATGGCGTCGGCGAGCGCGTCACACACATGCCTAGGTTTGCCGATCTGACTTGCCGGAATACCGTACTTCTCAACGTAGGCTTTCGTGTAGGGCTCCGCAAAGCGGTCGAAATCGCCGCGCCCGAGCTTGGGAAATGTCCACGCGCCCTTCACCTGCTTGGCGAAGCAGACGGGCTGATGTCCCTGGTGAAAGCCGCCGATGTTGATATCGAATCCCTGATTCTCGGGCAGCGTCGCCTCGTCCCCATCGTGACCGCCAACATGGTACTTGCCGATGTGAGCCGTGGCATAGCCGTTCTGCTTCAATGCCTCGGCGATCGTAATCGCCTCAGCTGCCACATCCTGGCTCTGTTTCGGCCCCTTGAACTTGGCCTCCTCTTTCGTGATGCCAGGCGCCTTGTTGCGGTTCAGATTCCCGACAACATAGACGTCGTTGTTCACCCGCGCCGGATACTGCCCGGAAAGCAGAGCGGCCCGGGTTGGCGCACAATTCGGCTGCATGTAGGCTTGGGTAAAACTCAACCCGCGGGCGGCAAGCTTCTCGAGATGTGGGGTCAGAAACTCCCCGGTGTGCGTCCCCATCGTCCCCTGCCCCGCACTGATCTGGTTCCACCCCAGGTCGTCGATCATGTAGATCACGATGTTCGGCCCAGCCTGTACCGCAGGCGTTTCATCAGCCCGCACCCCTGTTGCAACCATCAACGCAACCACACACACTAGTAACCACATAAAGCCCTTCTCCATTCCGCGGATTCTGCTCCACTACCATTCAGAATCTTCAATTCCCCTACTCAATCCCAACAACCAGGCGACCAAAGACAACATCCGTCTTCTGAAGTCGGTTGCTAACACTCTCAAACCCGGCGTCGATCGGCGAGCTCCCCACCTCGACACATCCATTCGTAGTCCATCCCGCGCCAGCTACCAGATTGGTCTCGCGCTGCACGGTATAGGTAAGCCCACGGGCGGCATGGTCAATACGTCGGCGGTACTGATACGAAAGGTTCCCGTCCGGGCTCACGGCGGGCACCGGCAGGATGCCGACATCCACACCGCCGGTAGGATCTCCACCCAACGCATATTCGAGCAGGTTAACCAGGTCGTCAGAGTCGGGGTCCTTGAGAACCCCGTCTTCGGGTTCTGCCCGCAGAAAGGAGAAGATGGTGTCCCCGCCGGGCACGGCAAGCACGATGTTGCGGACCGTCGCTTCCGGTGCCACGGCCCCGGCTATCTCGCGGGCGAAAGCCAGCACGAGTGTGTCATATCCCGCCACCGTGTTGGATGCCGGAGGCGCAAATCCGGAGAGGTCAAATGTGCTACTGTAGCTCTGTTCCCCCGTGCTCCCCGTCAGGACAGCGGCCGCATCCGCGGCGTTCCCCGCTGTCGGCAGAAATGCACCGTCTGGCTTCCCGAGGTTGAACGCGGAGACCAGGTTCGTGTCTGCCCCCTGCCAGGCGTTGCCGCTCTGCGCACCGAGATTCATAAGCCAGATCGAGGGAGGCGTGTTGGTCGTTTCCGCATACCCCCAGAGATGGACGAACAGTTTCTCGGCGGCATCCTTTGTCGAGTAGTCGAACTGGAGGGAAAGCTCTCCGGAGTCAAGATTGCTGAACGGCGAAAGGCTGAACGCCCGGGCGATGGCTCCTTCCGCCACATTATTGTTCTCCGTGCTCGCATTGCCAAGAATGCCCTCGTTCACTGTCCAGGCGCTCCCACTCGATTTGCGCCATCCTACCTGCCCTCGGTTCAGCCCACCCGAGGTTACGGTGTTCAGATCAGGATTGGAGTTATCGGGGATGGAACTCAGGCCCGCGTCGTACGCCCACCGAGCATATTGGTTGCTCGTTGGTACGGTGATCATCACGTTGTCGATTGTCACCGCCGGTGCGCTCCCGGCAATGCTGCGGGTAAACGCCACAACCAGGTAATCATAGGCTCCCAATGTGTTAGAAGCCGTGGTGTACCCGGACAGGTCGAATGTCCGCTGATAGGTATCCGGGCTGGTGAAGCCGGCCAACGAGATTGCCGCATCACCAGCCTCGCCCCGGTTCGATCCAAGCCACTCGCCGTTGGGGTTCCCGAAGTTGTAGCTGAACATGTATGTCGGGGACGCAATTTCCCACACGTTTCCGTTCTGCGCCCCATGATTCATGATCGCCGTGTTCGATGATGAACTATGGTCGATATAGCCCCAGACGTGGACGAAGAGTGTCTCCGTGTACTCCGCCAACGTGTAGTCAAAGCTCAAGGTAAACTCGTTCACCGTGGGATCTTCCAGGGAAGCGAGATCGATGATGACGCCTGCGGCTCCCTCTGCCGTCGAATTGTTCACGAGGCTGGTATTGCTCAACTTGCCGCTATCGATTTCCCACGCACCACCGGCGCGGAACCCAACGCTGTCTCGCGTGAGACCGCCCCCCGCCAATGCGCTTGAGAAGTTCTCCAGGAAATAGACGTCCTGGGGGCCGGGATTCACGTAGACAGGATCTGCGAAGGACAATGCCAGAGCGGAGTCAGGAATACCGTCATTACCCGTTCCCACACTCGGATAACTCACCATGAAGTTGTTCTCATCGACGAGGTTAAACACGTAGTGCGTTGTTCCGGTCGGGATGCTGACCTCAGCGCGGCCGGGCTCCGTAATCGTGCCGACCTTGCGAAGCCATGTCTGGTTCACACTGAAGCCCGCGTACGTGTAGAGCAAATCTACCCGCACCACCTCGGACTTGTTCGTTTCGAATTCGATCCAGACCACGTCCCCGGCGCGCCCATTCGCGGTTACAGCCGGGACCTCGCTCTGGCCGGGCAAGTTATTGGCCGGGTAGTCAGGATTGTAGTAGGGAACATTCGCACCAACATCATCCAGCCAACCATGCAGGTCTGCTGCCAACTCCGCGGTTACGTTCGTGTACGCTTCATCGTCCCACAGGTCTGTGTCTTCCTCGATGTCCACACGTACGCCATTGGTATCGTACAGCTGGTAAAGGCGGTAGGGGTTTCTCGGGCCGCCGTGGTTTACGTTATCGAAGTTGTGGTAGAGCTTCCACCCTCCCTTGCGGATGGAAGCGTTATCCTGCCCGGAGTGCGGGAAGTGCCAGTACATCGTGTCGCGCACGTCGCCGACAGCATTGGTCACTAACTGTCTGTCCGTTGGGTCGGAGAGAAGGAGCGTGGTCAGATCAAGTCCGTCCAGGCCACTTGGAACCGATGATCCCGCAAGGCTCAGGATCGTCGGCATCAAGTCGAGGCCGTTGATCATGACATCGCTGACAATATTTGAGGCAATACCTGGCCCGACAGCAAGGAACGGAACACGCGTGCCACCTTCCTCCTGGTTGATCTTGCCCCCTCTCAGAGGATAGTTATCCGTTGGTGTCCCGCTGGGTTCTCCATTTTCCATGCCGCCGTTGTCAGACGTGAGGATAATATAGGTGTTCTCAACCAGCTTGTGCCCCGGCCACCTCGGATCGTCCGTATTCCTCAGAAAGGTCATCAACTGGTGCAGGTTGTAATCGAACGTCTCCACCATCGCGGCATAAATGGGATGGTTCTGCCCAACCGGAAACGACTCGGCGCCAGTAAGGGGGTAGCTGTATCCCATGCGCAGTGCGTATTTCTCCAGCAGCCTTTCCGTGCGTATCTGCCACGGACTGTGGACCAGCCAGGTGGCGAAGTAACAGAAAAATGGCTTGTTGGTAACAGCGGCCTGGGCCAGAAAATCGAGCCCGTTCTGCGTCATCTGGTCAAAGGCGAACCCGTTCGTGGACGCTTGTCCGCTGATGTCCTGAAGCTGATAGGCATCCGTCGCGTTGGTCGTGGCGAACCCGCTCAGACGATCCGCCATGCCGTTCTGCACACCGCGGTGGCCGTTGGAATAGTGAAAGCCATGTTCAAGCGGACCGGGCCCTGACAGATGCCACTTGCCAATGTGCCCATTCAGGTAGCCATCCGCTTCAAGCAGTTCGGGCAACGTCACCGTTTCTGCCTCCAGGCGCTGATTATGATAGGCCGTGATCATCCGACTATTCGGGCCACCCGGTTGCGGACAGACAGATCCGCCGCTCACCGTGGTGAAGTTGAGGCGTGCCGGGGCCTGGCTGGTAAGGATCGCGGCGCGACTGGGAGCGCAGACGCACTGCGGTGAATAGGCCTCACGGAAGAGAACACCCTCCGAGGCCAGGGCATCCATGTACGGCGTCTCATAAACATTGGTGCCACCGGAAGTACCAAGCACATTGGTAGCCATGTTGTCGTATACTTTCGGATCCTGCCAGCCCAGGTCGTCAGCATAGACCAACAGGAAGTTAGGCTGCGACGGGCGCTGTGCATGGACGGCCACGGCCGCACACATCAGGGCCCCAATCAAGACACACTGTTTCATCCGTTCGATCCCTACGTGTGGCACGCTAACGAACCTGGTATTCAACAGAAACGAACCCTTCGTCATCCGACGCCTCGGCCGTGAGACTGATCAGTTCGGCAGACGAGTCCTTATCAATCAGTTGAGCGATCATCCAGTCGCATTGCTGACTGGACCGGTCAGACCAGATCTTTCCGGTTCCCTCATTCTTCACAGAGGTCGTCACCAACCCAACAGGAGTCAGCTTCCAGTCCCGCCTGGCTCTGCCTGTCGACACGCTCAGAACCGAGCCATCATATTTCATCCAGGCATTCCCAAGGCGTTCAGCAAGAGGCGCCACGGGAGAGGCGCTGGCTACATGCGTTACGATCCCGGTAGCCAGGCCAATTGCCGGCCAGGCCCCTGCTTTGCTCTTCTTACGTTTCGAATCCACTTATCTACCCCTCGACGGTTAGAATTTCAATGGACGCCGATGCGGCATCAGGTGATGATACCTCGATGACGGTTGTTCCCGCAAGGTGGCTGCGGAACTCAATGGCTTGGCGTCCCATATTGCTCGTTCGGGTCTCCCACATTCGGCCAGTCGGCAATTGTCCAGGACCGGAGACGATAGCAAAACCCACCGGCACATCATTGGCAATCCGATTGCCGTCCTTATCCAACACGGCAACAATCAACTGCGCATCGTCCGTACCGTCATTCTTCACCGTTCGCTTATCCGCGCTCAATGCCAACTGTGACGGCGCACCATCCTGCGGCATGGCCGGCTGCGGAATGCCTGTGGACTGTTCACGCATCACGTAGTAACGATCTCTTGGCAGCCGGTGGTAATCCACCGCACCAAAATAGCCGAAACTCGTCCCGTCCGGACGGCCACAATGCGTACCGTAGTCGAACCCGGACCAGCAAATGGCACCGGAACGCCACGCAGCCGGCTCGGGCTCATGCCCGAAATGAAACTCTGTTGTCAGGATGGGCCCGTGTCCGTTCTTCTCCTGGGGGCCGCCGCCATTGAATCCATCGATGTCGGCAATCCCCTCATACGCCTGTCCCATGCCGGTAGGTCGGGTGGGGTCGCGCTCGTGGGCGATTGCGTTCAATTCCGTAAACAGTCGTTTCACCTCCGACAGCAGCGGCTCCTCCATCTGCATGATCGTCTCGTTGCCCAAGCTCCAGGCGATGATGCTGGGATGGTTGCGGCGTTCGCGGATCATGTCCCGGAGATTCGATTTGAGGTTCCGGTCAAACTCAGGCCGTGGTTCCGGAACAGCCGGGTAGGCCTCGGCCATGTAGGATCCCTCCTCACCACCCTTGAACCCGCCGCGCCCCCAGAAGTGCAATTCGTCCCATACCAGCAGGCCCAATTCGTCGCAGGCGCTGTA
Source organism: uncultured Victivallales bacterium (assembly GCA_964497125.1). GTDB lineage: Bacteria > Verrucomicrobiota > Kiritimatiellia > UBA8416 > UBA8416 > CAYLXP01. Next base: position 25,155 of record CAZCDU010000064.1, read on the forward strand.
GAACGCGCGTGGGTGCGGGTTATGGCAGGCCCGGATGCAATTGGCGCCGGCCTCCTTCATAAGCTTCATGTCGCGATACATGGCCGCGTCCGTACCGGTGAACCCCCAGCCGGCACGGTCCTCGTGAACGTTAAACCCCCACAGGTAGAGGTGCTTCCCGTTCAGGAAGAACCCTTCATCAGCGGTGAACTCAAACCAGCGGATCCCCAGGCGCTCATGAACGTCGTCCAGCAGCCCCGTCTCGTTCTTGAGGCGGGTACGTACACCGTAAAGGTACGGGCTGTCCGGAGACCACAGGTTCGGATCTGCGATCTCGGGAAGGTCCTGCGTGACCGTCACCACCTGTCCGGCAGGCAGCGTAACCGGGGTCTCGGACTGCGTCACGACCTGCCCGTCGCTATCGCGCACTTCCACCAGAACCAGACAGGACACATCGGTTTCCGCCTCGTTCTTGATTTCCGTTGCGACCTGGATAGTGGCGCTCTGTTCGCTGACGTTGGGCGTGGTGATGAATTGGCCGCACCAGTCGATGTGCTGGTCATTCGTGATAATGAAGCGCACGTTGCGGTTCAGCCCGTTGGGAAAGATGCTGTCGCCGGCGCGCGGCGCGATGGTGGCGTCCCAGCCGTTTCTGACGCGAACCGCCAGCACGTTCTTGCCGCCATAGTTCAGCGCGGGCGTCATGTCATAACAGAATCCGGTATAGCCGCCCTTGTGTTCGCCGAGCAGCTTGCCGTTGAGATAGACCCAGGCGTGCTGGAACGCGCCCTCGAACTCAACAAATGCCCGTCGCGACTGCCACTCGGCAGGCGCCGCGAACGTCTTTCGATACCAGGTGTCGCCCTCGTAGACCTCAAGCTCCATCCAATAGGGAATACTGACCGAATGGGGAAGCCCCACAGGCTCCCAGGCCGCATCATCGAAATCAACGCCCTCGGCCCCAGCCGAATCCCCTTTGGTGAACCGCCAATCACGGTTCACCAGGAACTCTGTTCTTGCACTCTTCATATTCAAGTACGCTCTCAGATTGTGTTCCAGGCACGAGCCTGGCGCTTCACTGTTTTCTGGTCTGAAACTTCAATTCAAACGCCCCGTTAACCAAGAGCCGCGCGTTGCATCGGGAGACGGCGGGAAGGTCTCGGGGACTCAACCG
>CAZCDU010000065.1:0-26200 GCA_964497125.1 uncultured Victivallales bacterium
TGGAGACAACAGGCTCTCCTCTAGAAGGACATCCAGTTGTCGCCAACTGGATGCGGAGGGGCGTCGCAATGGCTTTGCGTTGTGAGAGGAGCCAGTTGGAGACAACAGGCTCTCCTCTAGAAGGACATCCAGTTGTCGCCAACTGGATGCGGAGGGGCGTCGCAATGGCTTTGCGTTGTGAGAGGAGCCAGTTGGAGACAACAGGCTCTACTCTGGAAGTACATCCAGTTGTCGCCAACTGGATGCGGGGTGGGGAGAGGCGCAGGAACTGAGGAAATCGGGTGAGTCTAACGGAAACGAGGAAGTGACGGTATCGTGATGATGAGGATGATCAAGACGGCAATGCTGGTTCTAGTTGGGATGATGGCCGGCTTGGCTCACGGGGAGACGTTGACGCTTAAACCGTCACCGCGGCTGTGGGTTAGTGAAGATACGGCGCTTAACCTGAAGGATAAGCTGCATACGCCCTATCTCAAGCGCCTGGCGGAACGCGTGCTGGAAGATGCGGACTGGTTGGTGGCGGCAGAGCCGATTGGCCCTGCGGAAGCTGGCAGCACTCAGCATGGGACGCGGGTGATTGCCAGTCATCTGCAGTGCCTGACCTCGGCCTGGGTCCTGACCCACGATCCCAAGTATCGCGCGGCCGCCATACGACACCTAGGCAACCTGATGAACTGGAACCAGGTCAGTTGCGAAGCAAACGCGAGTATGCCCCATGAACGACAGATGTTCTTCTGCCTGAGCTATGGGGAGCATGCCGCCGACATTGGACTCATGTACGATCTGTTCCGGTCTGATATCACACCTGAAGAACAGCAGGTGTTCTTTGATGTGATCGACCGGTTCTACCTGAAGGAAGCGCTACGGTGCGCCGAACGTCCTCCCTGGTGGGCTAACAAGCAGTGGTCCAATTGGAACGGCGTCTGTGCCGGAGGCATGGGGATCATGGTGTTGGCGTTCTACGATGACCGCCCCGAGTGCCGTAAGCTGATTCCGTTTGTTGAAAAGTCACTGGGTGAGTATTTTAAATCCTACATCGCGAACGGCGGCGGCTGTCACGAGGGAACGGGGTACTACAACTACGGCATGCACTACGCCATGCGCTACCTGGTGAGCTGGGAGCACGCCACCGGAAAAGAACATCCGGCTTTTGAGATCGAGGAGCTCGGGAAATCCCTCCAGTACCCGCTTGATTTCACGGGCATCACCTTCGGTGACAACGACGGGTGGCACCCGACCGGGATATTCTTCATGCTGGCGAAACGCCTCAACCGACCGGATGCTGCGTTGCGAGCAGCCACTTACCTGGAGAAGCTGGTGCCGGTGGCGCCGCGCGAGAGGCGCCGGCTGTCGCGAACGGCATTGGGTGACAATCTCTATGGGGCTGACTTCATTCCGACGGTAGAGCAGATGTCCGCTTTGAAGGAAGCTCATGCCCTGAAGAAGGAACCCGTTGCGCGGGTTTACGAGGGGTTGGATTGGGGCGCCCTAGCGGATGATTCTGCCTTCCCAACGTTGCGGCTAGCGGTCCGTGGTGGCTCAAGCAAGATTGCGGGGCACGGTCACCTCGACCTGATGAGTTTCAAGTGCATGGTCAACGGTGAGCGGATGATTCTTGATCAGGGCGGCGGTGGCTACAACTCGGTTACATTTTCGGCTTACGGTCATCACCTCTATAACCGTAGGGCCGACTCCAAGAGCACGCTTTTCGTTGATGGTCTCGGTTGCCGCGAGAATTCGGTTTGTACCGAAACCGAGGTGGTCGAGGGGGATGACCTTATGGGTATCCGTATTGACGGGTCAAAGATCTATCTGCCGCGGTGGCGTGGCTTCATTGGCCGGCTGATTCTGATGGTGGATGGCCGCTATTGGCTTGTGGTCGATGCGGCGCCCGGTCATAGGATGGAGTCGCGTTTTCATACCTACGCTGACCACACGCGTGGTGACGACTGGGTCTCGCTGAAGAGCGGGAGCGAAACGCTAATGATGAGCTTCGCCACGTTTGGTGGCGGCGTCATGCAGGAATCTCGCGGCATGCCCTTTGCGCCTGGAAGACAAACTCAGATTTTTCGCTGGATGAGTAGGGGTCCGTCGCGTCACAGTCTGCAGGTGACGGCACTCAACCCCGGCAGCGAAGCGTTAGGTCTTGAATTGAGCCAGGCACAGGGCGGGGGATTTGATATCACTGTGAGCGGTGCAGACGGTTACGAACGGACGATTGGGGTTACGCAGACGCTGCGGTTGAAGGAATGAAAGCCATATTCAACACATTGCGATCGAACGCCGTGATGTTTGGTATCGTCGGCGTATTCGTCGTCGGTATCCTGACGCTGCACGTGAAGTGGGATCAGGATCCCCGCCAGGAGGTCTCGATCTGGTTTGCCAACCCGGCGCAGATCGAAGACTACCGGCCCGTGGTGGAACAGTTTGAACGTGATAATCCCGGCTACCGCGTGATCTGTGGGACGGCAGCGGTTCGCAACCTGACAGGTGATCCGACGCGGTTCCTGCTGGGGACTGCCGGTGGTGTTCCGCCGGATGTGATCTTCTACGATCGCTTTGCCATCACCGAATGGGCTGCACGCGGCACGTTTCTGCCCCTGGACGAGTTTCTCGCGCGGGATCGTGACGATCCGGATGGTATTCGGCCCGAGGACTACTTCAAGGCGGCCTGGGGCGAGACCGTCTACCAGGGCCAGTGCTACGGCATTCCGCACAGCATCGATAACCGGGCGTTGTATTGTAACAAGTCCTTACTCCGACGCGCGGGCTACGTGTGGAAGGCCGACGAGCCGCAGGTCCAGGCCGGCGAGGCCAAGGTCGGCGAGGTGCGGCCGCCGCAGAACTGGGCCGAGCTGAAGGCCTATGCGCTGGCCCTGACGCGCAGATATCCGGATGGCGGCATCAAGACGCTTGGTTTTGCCCCCAACTTCGGCAACGCCTCGCTCTACATGTACGGCTGGATGAACGGTGCGTCCTTTATGAGTGAGGACGGCAAGACCTGTAGGATGGATTCAAAGGAGGTCGCCGGCGCACTTCACTATATGATGGGTATCTATGATGCGCTGGGTGGCGTGCAGGATGTCTATGCCTTCCAGCAGTCCCTGCAGACCGGGCCGCTGGACCCGTTCCTCAACAGCCAGGTCGCCATGAAGATTGACGGGAACTGGTTTTTTGATTCCCTGGGCGCCTACAAGCCTGACATGGACATTCTCGTGGCGCCGGCACCGCTTCCGCAACACCGCATCGACGAGGGGGCAGAACCCATCAGTTGGAGTGGTGGCTACGCGTTCTCCGTGCCCAAGACGGCGCGCGACCCCGAGGCGGCATGGCTGCTGATTCGTGCCCTGGTCTCCCGCCGGGCGGAGATGATGCTGCACGCGCGACGCGCCCAGCTGGCTCGCAGCATGGGGCGTATCTACATTCCACGCTATAGTCCCAACCGGGCAACGTCACAGGCGCTCTATGAGAAGTATGTTGCGAACACGCGGGATATTCCGCCGGTCCTCCGGGTTGCCTATAGCCAGATTTTGTCACTACTTCCCAAGAGCCGCTACCGTCCCGTAACACCTGTTGGACAGCGTCTTTGGGAGGAGCATGTCAATGCCACGGAAGCGGCCCTGTTCCATAAGATGACGCCGGAAGAGGCCCTGGCGAAGGGCACGGTCATCGTGCAACGCGATCTGGACAGCGTGCTGGATCCTCCGCAAGGTGCTGAGGTCCCGTGGCCCATCATGATCGCGCTATATGTTGTTGCCGTCGCCCTGGCAGGAGTCTTGATCTGGAAGATCGGCGGCCGCCACATCAAGGGCATCTTCCGCCGCGAGCTGTGGGACGGTACGATCTGTGCATCGCCATGGATCATTGGCTTCGTGATCTTTGGCGGCGGTCCGATCCTGTTTTCGCTGATTATCAGCTTCTGCACCTATGACGTCTTCTCTCCGGCAGTCTTCACGGGGCTGGGCAACTACCGGCAGATGCTTTTTGATGACGCGCTGTTCTACAAGGCGCTTGGCAATACCATTTTCATGGTGATCGGCCTGCCGCTTTCCCTCGGTGTCGGACTTGGGCTGGCTCTCTTGCTGCACCGTGAGCTGAAGGGCATGTCGGTCTATCGGACGATCTTCTATATGCCGGCGGTGATGCCGGTGGTCGCCTCGTCAGTGCTGTGGATCTGGATGTTTGAACCCAATCGCGGCTTGCTGAACACGGCGCTCGGACTTTTCGGCATCGTGGGCCCGAATTGGCTGCTGGACGAGATGTGGGCCAAACCGGCCCTGATCATCATGGGACTTTGGAGTGTCGGCGGCGGATTGGTGATCTGGCTCGGTGGACTGAAGTCGATCCCCGAGTCCCTGTATGAAGCGGCCGCCATCGATGGAGCGGGGGCCGTTCGCCGATTCTTTACGATCACGTTGCCGATGTTGAGTCCCTATATCTTCTTCAACATGATCATGGGACTGATTGCCACCTTCCAGATCTTCGACCAGGCCTACGTCATGACCGAGGGCGGCCCCGTCAACAGCACCTTGTTCTATGCCTACAAGGTCTTTAACGAGGCCTTCCGGTTCTTCAGGATGGGGTATGCCTCTGCGCTGGCCTGGGTTCTCTTTGTGCTCGTGCTAGTTCTGACGCTACTGCAGATGCGCTACTCGAAACGCTGGGTTCACTACCAGGGAGATGGATAATGGGCATGCAGCTAAAGACACAGTCCCGGTTCGCTTTGCATGCCTGCCTTTTCGTGGGTAGCGCTATCTTCCTGGTCCCGTTCCTCTGGTTGCTGCTGACAGCCATGAAGGAGGACGAAGAGCTGGTGCCGGAACGCCTTCGTATCCTGCCAAGCCCGCCTGAACCCCGCGCAGCATCACCCTATGTCGACCACCACTATTTTGGTGAGATGGCTTGTCCCGAGGACCTTGACGGTGCCAGGTGGGAGAGTCTCCAGGGCCGTATTCGCGCTGTATTGCGTGAACGGATTGAGGATGCCGATGTTGCCGGGAGCCTGCCTGTTGATCATGCTGCTGCAGTACCGTCCATCATGAACGGAGCCTGGGTCGAGTTGCTTGGGGTGTTGCCTGACACACTTTGGGGTGAGGATGATGCGACGATTATGGCCGGTGTGCGGGCTGCGGCTGCCGAGCCCGAGCGGTTGAAGAAGAGCTTTGATAAGATCTACCGGCGGGTCGGGATCAGCTCCCCTACGATCCGAAAGCTGGATTTCGTGGAGTATGCGCCGGGATCGCAGTGGGCCGTTGCCGAGGGGGCTCTTGTTCTGGCCGAGTCGTTTGAGGGCGCCGAGCCGACCGTGCGGGACCTGCACTATCGCTTCGATGCGTCGGATTCAGCCATGCTTCAGACTCGTTTCTCACTGCCGTTTGACGTCGCGGACATCAAACAGATCTCGATTCCTGTGCGTGCGGATCGGAGTTGTCACCGGCTGCGTGTGGCGGTGCACATGAAAGGCAAACGCTACGAGGCAGACGAAGACTTTGTGCTCGTTGGGTCGCGTTGGTCCGAGGTGACCTTCCAGGAACCCAGTGCCGATGATGATAAGCCCATGCAGAAGAACTGGACCTTGATCCGTGCCGTGTCCGATGCCAAGGGACTGGCACCCAATGAGGTCCTGATCGAGGCGACGCTCGTCCGTAGCGGGCCGTTGCGGGCCTGGTGGGGAAAGCTCAGCGCCAACTTCGTGCTCGTGTTCAAGCAGGTGCCTTTTGATCGTTACCTCTGGGTCAGCATCTTCCTGGCCTGCGCCAATATCACGCTGACGATTCTGAGTTCCTCGATCGTGGCTTACGCGTTTGCACGAATGGAGTGGCCGGGCAAGAAGCTCTTTTTCGTGCTGCTGCTATCAACCCTGATGATCCCGGCGCAGGTGACGATGATTCCGCAGTTCATTATCTTCAAGACGCTCGGATGGTACAACACCCTGTTGCCGTTGTGGGTGCCTGCCATGTTTGGCAACGCGTTCTTCATCTTCCTGCTCGTGCAGGCCATGAAGGGCATTCCCCAGGATCTCACCGATGCAGCCAAGATTGATGGGTGCGGTTTCCTGCGGACCTACTGGAACGTGATCCTGCCCAATGTCCGCCCGGCCCTGGCGGCGGTTGCCATCTTTACCTTCATGGGATCATGGAACAACTTCATGGGGCCCCTGATCTATGTTAATGACCAACGGCTCTATAACCTGGCCCTCGGTCTTTTCAGCTTTCAGCTCCAGAGCGGCGGCAGTTTCTCCCTGCTGATGGCCGGGTCCCTGATCATGGTGGCCCCGGTGTTAGTGATCTTCTTCCTGGCCCAGCGCTACTTCATTCAAGGCGTTGTCATGAGTGGGGTGAAGGGGTAGCCGCACATTTCGAGCGGGACGCGGTCGCCAACGGGCTTGCCCAAAACCAGATGCGCTGCCATCGCGCAGGCTAGTCTGAAGATACGGCCTGAAGGCCGTGAATACAGGCTCCTCGCTACTTTGCGTGGGTCAATGCCCTGTCCACGGCCCATTTCAACGTCCAACAACCAACGTCCAGCATCACTTCGCAAGCTGCTCTTTGATAGCCTATTGCAGATTCTCTCCTCTTCTCCCTGGGCGTTGGTTGTTGGGCGTTGGTTGTTGGATGTTCGATTCTCTTCCATGCTTAGTAAGCGTTAATCTTGGCGCTAATCCCGGGCAAACTTGGAGTGCGGTGGCAGAGTCCGGAGCGAGCTTGCGAGTGCAGGACGTCGACACCGCTTTTGCGTCGTGCTGGGGGGTGAGTCTGCGCACTGGGGAAAGGCGGTGTCGCCGGGCCTGGGAAGGCCCTCTGCCACCGCACTCCAAGTCAACAGCACCCCCGAACGCCAAGCTTAACGCTTACTATGCTTACCCATTCAAAGTAGCGAAGAGCCGTAAATACAGGGACGTTTCACCCTGATTCGCATATGACTCAGACGGGCGTCACAGTTCTGTATAGGAGACAGGGCAAGCCCGGCAATGGCGGCCGCGTTTTAAGCTGGTCCTGTATTGTCGTGATCGTGGGGGACTGCTGACGCAAACTTACGCTTCTCGTCTTTGGTGATTCAACGTAATCTGACTGAAATCACCACGGAGAATCCCCCCATGAAGCTAGGCTGGAACACTTGGAACGTACGAAGCGTGCTGTCACATGTCCATCTGCCGGAGGGATTCGCGATCTCCCTGGGAGTGAAGAGCTATCACAGCGGCCACTGCCTGCGTGAGGCGCTAATTGGTCGTCGCGAGAAGGGCGGCAAATCCGGGACGGCCGGCCCAAGTGAGGTGGAGAGCATTCTGCCCGGCCCTCATGCCTACGACGGTTCCTTCACGTCGCTCGAACTGGAATGGGACGGGGTAAACGTGCGGGTCGAGACCGCCGTAGACGACGGCAGCTGGTTCGCCGTCGTCACCCCCCGCAACACGCAGCTTAAGACGGCGTGCCTGACGGTTGAAGGCGGCGTGCTCTGGGGACGCCCCGGCTATGCCCGGCGCGATGGCGATACCCTCGTGATTCAGAACGACGAAGCGAGTGTCTCTGTTGCCGTCTCGGGAAACCTGCGCGAGGAACCCGTTACCGAAATGACCGGGCCGTACCTCATGGTCCCCCTCGAGGGAACCATCTGCGTTGCGACCGACACGAAACGTCTGGCCGATGCAGAGACGATTGTGTCCGACGCGAAATCAGCATACCTGGCCAGCCGTGAGCGGGAGGACACCCGGCAGCAGGAGCTCTACGATGCCATGCAGATCTGCCTGGCGTGGGATACCCTCTACGATCCGTTCCGCGACCGGGTCATCTCGCCGGTCAGCCGCATCTGGAGCTGTGATAATGGCGGCTGGGTTCTGTTTGACTGGGATACTTACTTCGCGGCCTGGATGGCGGGGTTGGAGAACAAGGAACTGGCCTATTCGAACGCTTGCGCCATTACCGAGCTGGCAACGGACAAAGGCATGGTTCCCGGCATGACGCGCGCCAACGGACTCAAGACGCACGATCGCTCCCAGCCCCCTGTGGGGTCAATAACGGTGCGTGCTCTCTGCGATATGCATGGCGAGACGGTGCTGGCAGAGCGGCTGTTCGAGAAACTGTTGGCCTGGAACCGCTGGTACGCGGAGAATCGTGATTGGGACGGCTACCTCTGCTGGGGCTCGAATCCCTACGAGGCCAGGATCGGTCACATTCTCGAAACTGTCGTGCTCAACACGAAATTTGCCTCCATGCTGGAGTCGGGGCTGGACAACTCGCCCATGTACAAAGAAGTCGGTTACGACAAGGAACGCAACCTGATGGCGCTGGCGGACGTGGGGTTGATGTCGTTCTACATCACGGATTGTCGTGAACTGGCCGAGCTTGCACGACGCATCGGCCGGGACGATGTGGTTGCCGAGCTGGAGGGGCGCGCGGCGAGCTATACGCAGAGCCTTCAGTCGCTGTGGAGCGAGGAGACGGGACTGTTCCTCAACAAGCACCTGGACACCGGCGAGTTCCAGCATCGTTACTCGCCTACGCACTTCTATCCTCTGTTGGCTGAGGCAGCGACGCAGGAGCAGGCCGAGCGTATGATCAACGAGCACTTCTTCAACGCGGAGGAGTTCTGGGGCGACTGGATCATGCCCTCGATTGCGCGCAACGACCCGATGTACCCGGAACAGGATTACTGGCGCGGCCGTATCTGGGCGCCGCAGAACTTCCTGGTCTACCTGGGCATCCGCAAGTACGACCTGCCCACGGCTCGCAAGGCCCTGGTTGAGAAGTCGGAAGCACTGCTGTTGCAGGAGTGGCGCGAGCACGGTCACGTACATGAGAATTACTGCGGCGACACCGGTATGGGGTGCGGCACGGACAAGCAGAACAGCGATGCCTTCTACCACTGGGGTGGTCTGCTGGGACTGATCTCGGTGATGGAACATGATGGGTGAAGAGGGGCGGGTGTTCGTCTGAAAGCGCGAGACAATCGAGTCACTGTTAGGAACAGGTTCCTTGAGATCGCCATTGATCTCGAGAAGGGCACATGGTCCGGCACGGACCGGACCTCGAACACGCTTGTCTTCAAGGACGCCTCGTTTCAGGTTGATCGGACGGGGCAACCTGTGTGGGCGAAGGTCGAGACGTCTTTTGCCTGTGAGCAGACAGAGCGCGAGACCGTTTTTGGGAAGGGAACAACGGTCACGGTTACGGCGACTCCCCAAGCCGGCTACAGCCCGGTCCGCATGCTCATGATTACGCTTTACCGGAATCGACGATTCATTGAGATCGGCTGGGGGGTGAAGAACACACTTGGCTTCCCCATACGGGTAAAGCACGTCGATGTGCTGTATGGGGGAGAACTCTTCAAGGGGCAGACTGTTGAGCAACCGCGTGTCTTGAGAAGCGGTGCCGGTGCAGAACCAAACGTGGTCGAGAAGGGGTGGCAGATCGAAGCCGTCAACGGGGCAATGCTGACCTACAAGAATCGTGGAGTCCGTCGGTCGCTGGTGGCCGGTGGGTTGGCTTACGCGGAGTTTGGCCGACGTGTTGAGCTGTTGGACGGTCAGAAAGCCTGGCGCCACGCGAAGGCTTACCGGATGCAGGACAAGGGGTTTAGAAACATCAACCTGGCCTGTTGGGATCCGCAAGGGAAGTGGATTGCCGCCGGTGCGACGTATCGGTCACCCGATACCTGCTACCTGGATTTCGTGACGGCCGACCCGTTTGAGGCGTTGGAAGACTATGGCCTGGCGCTTCGTGCAGCCAATGACGCCAAGCCGAACAACTACGACTTCCCTACGCTATGTGGTTGGATGGTATCAACCCAGTATCTTGGGGAGGCTAAGCCGATTAACAACTCTCCGGGACTGGTCGAGCAAACGGAGATTGCCAGGGATAGGGGGTTCATGAAGTATTCGCCCCTGGCTGTTCGCCTTGAGCCGGACACGTACTGTCGCGGGAATCATGGCGACACTCAGCAGGGCTGGTGGGATGACAAGCATTGGGCTGCGTATGCACCGGGAGAAGGGCATGAGGCGTATGCGAAGGAGGGCTCGCTTCGAAAACCCTACGAGACCTTCGCCAAGTTCTGCAAGGCGGTCACAGAGCGTGGTGGCATACCGTTTACCTACTTCCAGGCGAGTATGCCTTCCAACGATTTCGCTGTCGCCCATCCTGAATGGATGCTCAACAACGACATCTCTCAGCTGCATCTGCAGCATGCCCATCATCGTCCGCTCGTGCGATACGATTATAGCGACCCGGGGTTCAGGGCGCACTGCCGTAGGGTGTGGAAGCGACTTCGCAAGGCCGGTATGAAGGGCATCAAGTTTGACTACCCCGAAACGGCGTGGGCGAGCGACGGCGGTTTCGAAGACCGCAGTTTCACCACGTCCTCGGCTTATCGTGAGCTCTTCAAGCTCTGCCGTGAAGGATTGGGTGAGGATGCCTTCCTGCATGAGCGCAACCTTGGTGGCACGACGCATGAAGATGCACCGCGTTTGGATGTGACGGCCGGCATCGTGGACATTCAGCGGGTCTGGGGTGATGCCAGCCATTTCGAGGCCGAGATGGCCACGCGAATGGGACTGCGCTGGTATAAGTCGCGCTCGGTATTTCTCTATTACCCGGATGGCAAATCCTTCATCAACAATGGCAAGCCCCTGCCTGACTACGAGCGGCGGGCTTTTCTGACCATTATCGCTTTCCTGTCCGGACGCCTTGAGATCGGAACATCGATCGGCTCCATGACCGATGAGATGTTCCATGACGTCACGCGGCTCTACCCCATGTTTGGCGGCACCCAATCTCCCCGTCCCGTGGATATGTTGACGGGCGGGGCGCACCCATCGGTCTACGTCTATAGCGTCAATCAAGACTGGCTGCAGGTTCTCCTTATCAATAGCAACAAGCGAGGGCGAAAGACGATTGCGGCGCCGCTCTCGGGAGAGCAGGCCGAGACGGGGTCCCTCGGATTGGACGCTCGTGAAAGCTACCATGCGTTCGACTTCTGGGATCAGAGGTACCTGGGTAAGCTGAAAGGCAAGGGCGAGCTTGCCGTCGAGCTCCGGGGTGGGGCGGTTGCTATGGTTTCGGTTCGTAAGGTATCGCCGCACCCGCAGGTGATCTCAACCAACCGCCATATCATGCAAGGCATGCTGGAGTGTCACAACGTGCGTTGGATGGCAAGCAAGGGCGCCCTGACGGGACGGGTGGATGTGATAGGCGGGGAGGCGTTCGTCTTGACGATTGCATGTAATGGTTACAAGCCCAGTGCGTGCGAGGGGGCCACGCTGCGTAAGCGGCCTGGTGAGCGAGGGGTAGTTGAGCTTGTGTTTACGGCGACGGAGAATTGCAGCAAGAGGTTTCGGGTGATATTTGGGTAACCGTTGAGCTTGTCGCTCTGGTGAGTCTATTGAGGTACTTGCTGTGATGTTGGTGGGCGAGAGGAGCCAGTTGGAGACAACAGGCTCTCCTCCAGAAGTACATCCAGTTGTCGCCAACTGGATGCAGGTGCACGTCAGATACACGAGAGCTGCGTGGATTTGGCAAGCGTACTGCTTACCTGTTTGGGTATTGAGGGGCTACGGGTGGTTTAGCGGCTGGAGACGGCGGGAAGGTCTCGGAGACTCAACCGTTCCCGCCCTACAATTGTTGAATGAAATGAGGATATTGTCATGAATGAGGCTACAGATTCACAGGGCATGTCGATGCGCTATCCGGCGACACGTTGGCAGGATGCATTGCCGACGGGCAGTGGCGTGGTTGGGGCATTGGTTTATGGGCAGATAACGAAAGAGACCATTCTTGTGAATCATGATGGGCTCTTCTACCCACGAGCCAGGCTTGAAGCCTTTGACGTTTCGGACCTGCTGCCGGAGGTGCGGCGGCTGATCAACGAGGGGCAGTGCCAGGAGGCCGCCGGGCTGATGCCCGATGCTCACCTCAGGCGGACCGGTTCAGAGGCCGGTCACACGAACTCGGGACGAGATCCGTATCAGCCGTTCTGTTCCATTCAACTAACGATGCCGACGGACGGGCCGTTTCATGGGTATCGCCGGGGTGTCGATTTTGCGACGGGACGGGCGTGGGTGGCGTGGAGCGATGATACGGCAACCTTTACGCGCGAGGTATTCGTGTCGAGGGTGACGGATACGGTATTCCTGAGGATCCGGGCAGACAAGCCGGGCGTTGTCTCGTGTTGTGTGGCGTTGAATAGAGCGCAGAACGAACAGCTGGCGGAAGTGGGGCATTCGGACTCCAAGCGTGACGATATCGATCTGGAGTCCTCACGGGGGGCGTCGCTGGACAACCGAACGGTGAGCTTCAGTGGTCGCTATCCCAATGGTCAATCGTTTGCGGCTGAAGGACAGGTGGTAACCGTCGGTGGCACGCTTGACGAAGTGGACGGGCAGTTGGAGGTCAAGGGGGCCGATGAGGTGGTGCTTCAGGTGCGTCTCGCGCTATCAGAAACGTGTGATGCCGTCGAACCCGTCGCATTCGACGCCGCGTTTGCCGACCACGTGGCGCTGCACACTGAGCTCTTCAACCGGGTTACGCTGAAGCTGGGGCAGGACCAGCCGCAGACCAACGAAGAGATGTTGATGGCTGCCTATGATGGCGATGTGCCGACCCGTTTGACGCAGACCATGTTCGAGTTTGGTCGCTACCTTCTGATCTGTTCGAGCCGTCCCGGGGGATGGCCCGCCAACTTGCAGGGCCTCTGGAATGGTGACTATGCACCGGCTTGGAACTCCGATGTACACACGGACGAGAACATCCAGATGAACTACTGGCAGGCGATGCCGGGCGGGCTTGCCGACGTTGCCCTGCCGTTGTTTGACTACTTCGAGAAGCACCTGGATGATTTTCGTCAAAATGCCCGCAACATCTTCGGTTGCCGCGGAATACTCATTCCGATCGCCATGACGACCAACGGCATTGATGTGCCACGTGTATGGTCAAACTGGACGGCCGCTGCAGGTTGGATTGCGCAGCACTTCTATGACTACTATCTCTTCACCGGTGACCTGGAATTCCTTAAGGACCGTGTGGTTCCATGGCTCAAGGAGACGGCGCTGTTCTACGAGGATTTCCTGTTTGATGGCGAAGACGGCAAGCTGGTCTTCAATCCGTCGCTGTCCCCCGAGAACCGTCCCACAGGAACCAACAGCTTGCTGTCCATTAACGCCACGATGGACGTGGCAGTATGTCGAGAGGTGCTGTCCAATCTCTGCGATGCCTGCGATCGGTTGGGAATCGAAGCCGAGAATGTGACGGGATGGCGGGGCATGTTGGCCAAACTGCCGGACTACGAGGTCAATGAAGATGGTGCGATGCGCGAATGGCTGCACCCGGCATTCAAAGACAACTATCATCATCGCCACCAATCGCACGTCTACCCGGTCTTTCCTGGGCTTGAAGTCACGGAGGAGTCGAATCCTGCCATCTTCGACGCTTGTCGTGTGGCCGTTGAGAAACGCCTGGTGATTGGTCTGACTAGCCAGACCGGTTGGTCGATGGCGCACATGGCCAACATCTATGCACGCCTTGGCATGGGGGATCGGGCGCTCGAATGTATGGAGATCCTCTCCCGCAGCAGTACGGGGCCAAACCTCTTTACCTATCACAATGATTGGCGCGCGATGGGCCTCAGCCTGGGCGGCTGGTTTGCGCATCCGCCGTTCCAGATTGATGCCAACTTCGGCATCACCGCCGCCGTTCTCGAGATGCTTGTGTTCAGCAAGCCCGGGCTACTGAAGCTTCTTCCGGCTCTACCTGCGAAATGGGCCGAGGGAACGGTGACGGGCATCAACGGCCGTGGCGGTATCACGGTTGACATGGCGTGGAGCACGAAGTCGGGCTCCCTGAACGCAGTGATCATGAGCCGGTGCGACCAGCAGGTGTTGTTGCGCTTGCCCGACTGGGTGGGGACTGTTAATGCCGATGTCGCCGGGGCATTTGAGCGCGATGAAGAGCATGGTGATGGGCACTGGCGTGTGTCGCTTTGTGAGGGCACTCCGCTTAGCATCTCAACGGAAGGGCGAGACTGATTGGGCCTGGATGGGGATGGGGCGTATCTGCCTTAAGTTGACATCACGAGAATACAGACAGGAGCTGAGAGAGTGATTAGTGCAACAGATAGAGAAATACTGCGAGGCCTGGCTGAACGCTATGGCGAGATCGCGAACCTGGACGTTCAGCAGGAGCGAATGGATCGTTACAGGAGAACCAACGCACTTGACGTGGTCAGGCCGGTTGTGCTGATCAGCGAGGTTCCTTGGGGGGAGATAGAGGACGATGCCCTGGTGAATACCTGCTCACAGGAGTTGCAAGGGTTCGAAGGGCGTCTGAGGAAAGTCCTGTACCAGTGGGAGCACTTCCAGGGCGACATGGTGGTGCCGCCTGCATTCCGTGTCGTGAAGCGTATTCGTTCCACGGGCATAGGTGTGAGCGTAGAAGAAACCCAGATCCAGAGCGAGACGGGCACCAATATTAGCGCGCATGAATATGTGGACCTGCTAAAGGATGAAGATGACCTGGCAAAGTTCCGGATTCCGGAGATTAGCTACAATGAAGAAGCGACAGAGCGAGCCCTGGAGTTGGCACACGAGGTGTTTGATGGGATCCTGCCTGTCGAGCTGCACGGTCATGCCCTGCAGTACAACATCTGGGATACCATTGCACGCTACCGGGGAGTCGACGGTCTGCTGATGGACCTGGCGATGCGACCGGAGTTTATGCACCAGATAGCACAACGCTTCACGGAGATTGTGGAGAGTACCTTCCGTCAGTACGAGGAGCTGGATCTTCTGGATCCCGACCAGATTGAGCTGCACTGTACCGTCGCTTGCTCGGACGAACTCCCTGCCGAGGATTTCGATGGCAAGGTCCGTCGCAAAGATGTGTGGGGGCGCTGTGCTGCACAGATCTTCGGTTCGGTCTCCCCCGACATGCATGACGAGTTTGATCTCGCTTACAACGAGAAGACCTTTGGTGGCTGCGGGCTGCTCTATTACGGCTGCTGCGAACCGATGGATCTGAAGATTGATATCCTGCGCAAGCGCTTCAGCAACCTGCGCAAGGTTTCAATTACCCCGTGGGCCGATCCTGAGCGCGCGGCACAGGCCATGGGTAAAGACCTGGTGATGGCGGCAAAACCCAACCCGGCTAACGTCAGCTCCAGCACGTTCAACCCCGCACCGGTTGTGGAGGAGATGACGGGCTACCTGGAAGCCTGTAAACGGCATGGGACGCCATGTGAGTTTGTGCTCAAGGATATCAGCACCATCGCCAACAACCCCGACACCCTGACGCAGTGGCTCCGCACGGCCGAGGAGGTTGTGGATCGGTATTTTGGGTGAGAGTGCGGTGGGGCCTTATGTTACGAGGGATGTCCTAGCACGGTTGCCCCGAGGCGTCGTGACTGCGCGGTTGGGAAAAGCGGTGTCGCCGGACCTGGGAAGGCCCTCTGCCACCGCACTCCAAAACTGGGACTCGAAAGCGGCTGCTGTTGATATGGGGTGCGGTGGCTGCATCCAGTTGGAGACAACTGGATGTCCTTTCTAGAGGAGAGCCAGTTGTCGCCAACTGGCTCCTCGCTGGGGGCGATGTCTTGTGTAACGCGGGGAGTCTCAGCGCCGGTGCGCCCTTCCTCTACGCCCGGACACAGGCTCCCCGATGAGAATCGGGGAAGCCTGTCCTACACGGTCTTTACGATATCTGGAGTTGTAGGACGGGCTTCCCGAGTCCCCGAGGGAGCCTGTGCCTGTGGCCACAGCTTTGCCTAAACCGCTATAGAGCAAGAAGTTGGCCGTCTCGGCCAACAGGAGCAGGCGGAGCCTGATCAAGTGAGTATTCCAGCCCGCTGGGCTGGCATCGCCTTCGGCGATGGGTTGGCCGAGACGGCCAACGCTATAGCGAGATTATCAACACATCCGGAAACGCCAAAGAACACGACAAACTCGCCGACTAGTGTGCTTCCGCCATGCGCGCGAGTACATCCTCGAGCGTGCCGGAGAAGGGGCCGGGGGTTTCCATTTTGAGGGAGACCAGGGCGGCGGCAAACTTGAGTGAATCGGCGGGGCTGTGTGCGAGGCGCCTGGCCATGTAGCCTGCAAACGTGGTGTCGCCACGCCCGGTACGGCCCACGACGCTTTTGTTCGAGAAGGGCTCAAAGCGTGTTTCGCCATCAACGCGTGCGAGGACGCCGTCGGATCGGGTGATGACCACTTCAGGGCAACCCCAGTCGACGAATTGCAGGGCTGCCTTCTCCAGGTCATCATGCCCGGTCAGGAGCTTGGCCTCCACGACATCCAGCTTGACGCGATCGAGAAGCGAGGTGATCTCGGCCTTGGCGGGCACGTCGGCAAAGCTGATCTTGCGCGTGACGGGATCGACCTGCCTCACGAAGCTTTGCATATCCGTTGAGACGCTGTAGCCGCGATCCTTCAGCCCGCGGATCAGGTCGAGCGTGAACTCCTGGTCGGTAATGCCGGCCAGGTGGACAAAGCGGCTCTCGATGGGGGGCATGTCGTCGACCTGCAAGTAGCCGGCATTCTTGGTCTGATCCATTTCCCGTACGTCCACATCCTCGCACGGGTGTACGACACGCATAAAGGTGGTGTGTTCCGTTGGCACCAACACACAGTCGATGCCAAGGTCCTGCATTGGCTTCAGGATGTGTTCGTCTTCGGTGCTCATACGCGTGACGACGGTCACCGATGCGCCAACACGGGCGGCGGCCATGGCACCGCAGAGCACGGCACTCCCGGGAGCCGTTGCGGGGGGAGCGCCAAAGGGGTGGATCTCGTCATAGCACATATGGCCCATAAAGGTGATATCGACAGGTTGGGTCATGAGTCGTCCTCCCGAGTTAGTGTTGATCCTGCCGCGAGCTCAATCCATTCCTCCTCGGCGATACGCACGGGAACCGGACAGGACTGGTTGTGGCCGACGTTGACGGTGACGGCATCGCGGGTGATCTCTATTGTGACGGGTTGAAAATGCCAGTGTACGGTGAACAGAAGGCGGTTCCATTGACGCGGCAGGTTAGGCCGGATGGTCAGGCCTTCGCTCGTGGCATCGAGGCCACCGAATCCGTGGACCACGGTGTACCATTCCAGGGCACCCCCGGAAACGTGAACGCCACGCTCGGTGTCCAGGTTCACGTCGTCCAGGTCCATGCGGCACGAGGCGTGGAGATTGTGGAGGGCCTCATCGTTCAGCCCGCAGCGGGCGGCCGCATAGGCCATGCCGGGCAGCGAGAGTGAGGAGCCGTGCAGCGTGCGCGCATTGTAGTAGTGCCAGTTCTTCTGGCGGATCTCACGTGAATAGCGGTTCTCGAACGGGATGAAGGCTGCGAGGACATCCGGTTGCTTCACGGCTTGCGAGTGACTGCAGTACGTCTCGCAGATGCCCTCCAAGTCTGGGTCCAATTCAAAGAAGCCATCAAACTCCTCAATGATGCCCTCGTCGTTGGGTTCATGAATGAAGAGTGTCTCAGCCATCTCGCGCCAGGTGGTTGCCTCCTCTGCCGCAACACCAATCCCGGACGCAACGGCGTCGTAGTCTGGATTCGCGAAGAGCTCTGCGGCGTAGGCGAGGTTCCATTGCGCCATCAGCGAGATAAAGACGTTGTTGTCCGCGAAGGTGTGGTACTGGTCGGGGCAACCTATATCAGGGAGTTCGTAACGTGACCGGGCCTCATTCCAGCGCAGGCGTGAGGCGTAGAAGCGCGCCGTCTCGAACGCAAATTCGGCGCCCATATCGCGTATGACGCTTGTGTCGCCCGTGATGTCGGCATAGCGCATGAACATGTAGGCCGCGTCGGCAGAGATGTGGATCTCGCGTTCCTGGAGACAGAGCCAGGGGGCGGTCTCCTCCAGACCGCGTGTGTTCGTTTCCCACGGTACCTGCGCGCCCTTGGCGCCCCACCTTTTTGCATTCTCGCGGTAGGCCGGAAGTTGGTTGTAGCGGTACTCAAGCAATTTGCGGGCGCGTTCGGGCTTGGTCATGAGGTAATAGCCGAACATATGGAAATCCATGTCCCAGAAAGTAAGGAAGCGGTAGCCATGTCCGGTGAGTCCCTTGATGGGGATTCCCGTCTGTTCGGCGATGGGACTTAGTGCCATGTGCATGTGCATCTGGCCGAAGTTGAAGCCCTGCACCGTCGACGGGCTGCCGTCGAACTCCACGCGTGCCGCGCGGCGTTCCTTCTTGTAGGCCTTGTTATGAGCCGTGGCGCATTTCGCAAAGCCCCGGGCGCATGCCGTTTCTGCACGATTGCGCGCTTCACTCAGCGGCATTGTTCCGGCCACGGCGAAGAGTTCGATCGCGATCTCGCTGTCGGACTCGATGACGTTCTGGCATTGGACGACGGCGATATGAATGTCGGTATCCGTGGTAATGCACTCGATGCCCTGGATGGCATCACTGTCGATCCGCTGACCGGGCGCCCACAACGGCACGTCGTTGGTGTTGGCAACCTGCTCGTGCAGATAGCCGGCGAGCTCAACCGGTTCCTCGTGATTGAGGCGCCTCACCGATGCGCGCAGGCAAACCAGGTTGGGATCGGCCATACTGACAAAGCGTTGCGAGTCAATCCGGGTGCGGCGTCCTGCATCATCGCGGAAGACGAGTGTGCGACGCAGAATGGCTTCGTCGATCTCGAGCAGTCGTTCGGCGCTGAGGATCTTGTGTGAGTCAAAATCGAAGCGCTCACCTGCCACGGTGACTTTCAGGGCGATGGGGAAGGGGAGATTGGGGAGCGTCTGGATGGAGTTGTGAGTGGCGGCCTCCAGTGCCTCGGGAGTCATGCGGTCAGGATGGGTGAGAATGTGGTCGGGATCGTGGAATCCGAGCAGCGAGGCTGGGCCGGTTGCATAGGTTCCGGCGACGTAGAATTCCGGGCGGCCCCACGCCGGGCACTCTTCATGGGCGCCACGTAGGCCCAACATCCCGTTTGAGAGCGAGAATGTCGTGCCGAGTTTTCCTTCTAGTTCCTGCCGAGTGGCCTGCACCCAGAACTGCTGCCGTGGATCTCTTGCTTCAAGTGTCATGGCGTGAACATAGCGATTAAGCGAGAATGGGGGTAGTCCGTAATTGCGGCAGAGGGATGGTGTGTTTGCGGTTGTCGTGATTGCTCGTCCTGCTTGTCGCAAATGGGGAGTGTTCGCATCTGTAGGCGGCTGCCTAAACTAGTCAATTCTGGGTTGATAGCGTTTGGCGTATCGAGGCGAGGAGTCACTTTGGGTATTTACTTTCAACAAGCACAAGCAGTATGGCTGTCCGGGCGGCGCGATGTCTGGAACCAGGTTGCCGGTTTCTATGCGGCCTGGCATGTCGAAGATGCCGGCGCCAGTACGCTACTGCGCGTTACCGGTGCCGACTCGTACCGGATTTGGGTGAACGGCGAGTTCGCAGGTTTTGGGCCTGCACGAACGGCCTATGGGTATGCTCGCGTCGACGAGTGGCCGCTGGACGCATGGCTACGCGATGGCGAGAACCATATTGCCATCGAGGTGCTGAGCCACGGCATTGATTCCTATGTTTCTGTTTTGCAGCCTCCATTTCTGCAGGCGGAGATCGTTTGTGATGGGACGGTAGTCGCGGCAACGCCCGATGGGTTCACGGCCTGCGTCCTGCCTGAGCGCATCCAGAAGGTGGAGCGCTTCAGCAAGCAGCGCCCCTTTGTCGAGGCGTATCGACTGGCCCCGGATTGTCATGCATGGCGTCTTGGTCAGGGGCAGCGGGAAACACTGCCCTGTGAGTGCGTGAGTGAGCTTTTGCTTTTGCCGCGCCATGTTCCTCTGCCGCGATTCGATTGCATCAGCCCCGTTGAGAATATTGCCAAAGGTCCGGTCGTCGTAAGGGATCCGGTTCCTGAGCTGGAATCCACGCTGGCACGACGCGCTATCGGGAAGCGTGTTCGAGGGTACCCACTCGAAGAGCTTGAACTCGATGTTTCCGCCGAGCTGAATCAACTTGAGTTTGTCGAGGAGAGTGCAGAATCCGGGCAGACGACTGACTCAATTCCGGCGTCGGGGCACGCGCTCTATGATTTCGGACGTGTTCAGGGAGGTTTCATCGGTATACGCCTGCAATGCTCCGGTGCGACACGTGTCTATCTTGTCTTTGACGAGACCCGTCGACTCGACGGTACACTGGGCGTTGGGGCCATTACCCTTGAGCTGGAGCCGGGCGAGCATGTCTTCGAATCCATGGCGCCGTATTCGTTCCGCTTTCTGCGCGTGGTGACAATGGACAACGCCATAAGCGTGGATTCCCTATACGTACGCGAATACGTCCATCCTCAGACAGACGCCACGGTGTACAAGGGCTCTGACGATGTTTTAGCCGACGTCTTCTCCGCAGCCCGGCAGACATTCCGGACGAACAGCATTGATCTCTTCACGGATTGCCCGAGTCGCGAGCGCGGTGGCTATCCTTGCGATGCCTGGTTCACGGCCAGGGCCGAGCGGGTGCTGACGGGCGAGAGCCGCGTGGAGCGCAACTTCCTTGAAAACTACTTCCTCCCCGAAGCCTTCGATGGCATTCCGGATGGGATGGTGCCGCACTGCTATCCCAGTGACCGGCTGGGCAATGGCGCCTATATCCCGAACTGGGCCATGTGGCTGTTGCTCCAGCTTGTCGACTACTGTGAGCGCACGGGTGACCAGGCCCTTCGCGACCTCGCTCGTCCGCGCGTGGAGGCGCTGGTCGATTGGTTTCAACCACACCTCAATGACCTTGGGCTTCTCGAGAATCTGCCCGGTTGGATCTTCGTGGACTGGTCTGCTGCCAATGACTACACGGAAGGCATCAACCACCCAACCAACATGTTGTACGCACACTGCCTGGATGCCATTGCCAGGCTGTATGAGCGTCCCGAGTGGGGCGTTGTCGCCGATGGCATACGCAAGGCCGTACTGGCCGAGTCCTGGGATGGCCGCTGGTTTGCCGATCAGTCGATTCGGGTTGATGGGAAGCTTCAGAAAACGGCCGCGAGAACCGAGGCGTGCCAATACCATGCTCTCTGGACGGGAGTCACGGACCGCGATCGCATGGGGGATTTGTGGGAGCGCTTGCGGGATGAATGGGGGCCATGCCGGGAGGGGCCCGAAGAGCTGGATCCGGCAGGACTGCTCTTCGGGATCTTGTTGCGGTTTGATTTGCTGCAGAGCCACGGAGAGACCGAGCGGTTGCTTGACGAAATACGTGCTGTCTTTGGTCCTCAGGCAGAGCTGACGGGAACACTTTGGGAGCATGCCACCCCTTACGCCAGCTGCAACCATGGTTTTGCAGCGTGTGCGTGTGACTACATCCATGCCAGTATGAATGATTCTGGAACGAAAAGCTGAGAAGGAACAACGGTATGAGCGATGAAGAAACTGTGAGCGAAGCCCTGGCGGGTAGTCGGCCCAATGTCATGCTGGTCCTCATGGACGACATGGGTTACTCGGATCCCGGTTGCTATGGTGGGGAGATCGAGACACCCAACGTTGATCGCCTGGCGAACAACGGTGTGCGGTTCACGCAGTTCTACAACACCGGCCGTTGCTGGCCGACGCGGTCGAGCATCCTGACCGGCTACTACGCGCCACAGGTCTGCATGGACCCTCCACGACCGATCTTCCGAACACCGTGGCAGCGCCTCATTCCTCACTATCTCGGCCAAGCAGGCTACCGCAGCTACCACTCCGGCAAGTGGCACGTCATGAACACGAAGGATCCCGAAGCCGAAGGCAAGTTCGATAAGAGTTACGGCTACGATATCGAGCAACTCAACCACTTCTTCCCCCAGGAAGACGGCAGCCGCAAGTTCTCGGCCACGGAGGTAACCGATCACGCCCTGGAATGCCTGCAGGAGCACCAGGCCGATCATGCGGGCACGCCATTCTTCCACTATGTCTGCTACACGACACCGCACTTCCCGGTGCAGGCCGAACAGCAGGACATCGATAAGTACATGGAGCGCTACAACGAGGGCTGGGACGTCATGCGTGAGCGCCGCTGGGAGCGGATGCGCGAGATGGGCATCGTGAACTGCGACCTCTCGGCTCGCGAGCCGGACGTGCCCGCGCCGCACTTCCTCGCGAAGAAGGACGAATGGGGACCGCAATTCGGCCCGGGCGAAATCGAATACGCGGTTGCATGGGATTCGCTCACCGATGAGCAGAAGCGCTTCCAGGCCACGAAGATGACGATCCATGCGGCGATGGTGGATCGCACCGACCAGGAGCTTGGCCGAATACTGGATCAGCTTGAATCGATGAATGTGCTGGAGGACACGCTGGTGCTGTTTCTTTCCGACAACGGCGCCAGCGCCGAGATGATGATCCGGGGCAAGGGACATGACCCGGACGTGCCGCCAGGATCGGAGATGAGCCATCTGTGCCTTGGCCCGGGCTGGTCGACCTGCAGCAATGCGCCGTTCCGCCGCCATAAGATCTGGGTACACGAGGGGGGCGTGGCTACCCCGTTGATTGCCTGTTGGCCGAACGGCATCGAGGATCGCGGCGAGCTACGGCACGATATGGGGCATGTGATTGACTTCATGCCGACGTTCATGGATTTGGCAGGGGTCTGCCCTGAAGATAGTCCGTTGCCCGAGGGAGCGCCGCCGTTGCCGGGCAAGAGCCTGGTGCCGACGCTGGAGCAGGACGGCAGCGTCGAGCGCGACCACATCTACTTCCATCATGAAGGCAACCGTGCCCTGCGGGTGGGTGACTGGAAACTGGTGAACGAGTCTCTCGTGAATCAGGGCACCACCGATGATCCCTGGGCACTGTATGATCTCTCGACGGATCGCTGTGAGATGAACAACCTGGCCGCGACGAATCCGGAGAAGTGCCGCGAGCTGCAGGCGCGATGGCAGGAGCTGGAGGACGAGTACCGCACGAAACCGGAGTAGGCACAATGGACAAACCCAACATCATTCTCATCAATTGCGACGACCTGGGATATGGCGACCTGGCGTGCTATGGGTCGCCGGTTAACAAGACGCCATACCTTGACCAGATGGCGGAGGAGGGCGTGCGTTTCACGGACTATCACGTGATGTCGCCGGTCTGCTCGGCTTCACGTGCGGCATTGATGACGGGAAGCTATCCCCAACGTGTTGGGATCGAAGGTGTGCTTTTTCCCGGCGACGATTATGGGCTTCATCCAGACGAGATCACGATTGCTGACGTCCTGAAAGGGCAGGGGTACCGTACCAAGATCGTCGGAAAATGGCATTGCGGGGATCAGCCGGAGTTTCTCCCCACGAAGCATGGGTTCGATGAGTACTACGGGTTGCCCTACAGCAACGATATGGGCATTCAGGGCAAGCCGGAGAACCGGCACAAGCGTGTACCGCTACCCCTGCTTCGAGATGACGAGGTCATTCAGGAGCAACCGGATCAGCGTGGGCTGACCGAACGCTATACCGAGGAGTGTGTCCGGTTCATTCGTGACAACAAGGGCGGCCCCTTCTTTCTCTACCTGGCACACATGTATGTGCATGTGCCGCTCTTCGTGCCGCGGCGCTTTCTGAACCAGGCTGAGAACGGCGGATATGGCGGGGCTGTCGAGTGCATCGACTGGGTCGCCGGCGTGATCTTTGATGAGCTCCGGCGACAGGGTCTGGATGAGAATACGATGGTGATCTTCACGAGCGACAACGGATCCCGTTGCCGTGGCGAGGGCGGCAGCAATGCCCCGCTGCGTGGCACCAAGTTCCAGACGTGGGAGGGCGGCCAGCGCGTTCCCTTGATTGTCCGTTGGCCGGGCAAGGTTCCGGCCGGTCGCACCTGTGACGAGTTGGTCACCTCGATGGACATGATGCCGACGTTTGCGCGCATGGCAGGCACGGTTGAGCCTCAGGACAGGGCCATCGATGGCAAGGACATCTCCCCGCTGATCTTTGGTGAAGAGGGTGCAGAATCCCCGCACGAGTATTTCTGGCATTACCGCATCGGCAACCTCGAAGCCGTGCGCAAAGGCAAATGGAAACTACACTTTGCCAGGGGCGCCGTGTTTGGTGATGCCGAACGCGAGGATCCTGAGCTGTATGACCTCGATGCGGATATCGGCGAAGAGCACAACGTCATTGATCAGCATCCGGATGTGGTTGAAGACCTGATGGCGGTTGCGGAGATGGCTCGCCGGGAGCTCGGTGATACCGTGACTGGCGATAAAGGCGAGGGGCGCCGTGAAGTTGGCCGCGTTGCAGACCCGAAACCGCTGGCCGCCTACAACGAAGATCACCCCTACATCGTCGCGGCATACGACACGCCCGATTCGA
The DNA here is from genome assembly GCA_964497125.1 of uncultured Victivallales bacterium. Classification (GTDB taxonomy): domain Bacteria; phylum Verrucomicrobiota; class Kiritimatiellia; order UBA8416; family UBA8416; genus CAYLXP01. The sequence goes on from CAZCDU010000065.1 coordinate 24,247, forward strand.
ACGTTATGGCAGGGTAGTCTGTGTGGGTGCTGTTAGAAGTATGAAAAGGCGGATTGCGACGGTCTAGGCGGTGGGTTCGGCAACATAGGAGTTAGGCGCTAGGCATTAGCTGTTGAATGCCAACACATCGTAGACAGAACGGTTTTGACTCGACCCAAGACCTCTTCAATATCCAACAGCCAACAAGGAATCTCCAATGTCCAATTGTGCGAGAAGTAGAGAATGGCGGGACTTCCGGCCCCGAATTCGCATTCCTCTCTCTCTTCCCCCGAAACAAGTTCGGGATGCGAGCACTTGGAAATTGGATTTGAGTGTTGGCTGTTGGATATTCAGATAGTCTGGTTGATGTGTCTACGATGTCCTGGCATTTGAGACCTAGCGCCTAACTCCTGGGGGAGAAGAACCATTTCGCGACAAGTGCTTAATGAAACGTTGATTAGCCTATGGAAGGGCTGGATTTTTGATAGAGCGCGGGGCTGGAACCGGGATGTGTGTATGTGTGGATTGGTCAAGCAGTGGTTGGTGGGCGCGGTTTGCGTTGCGGCAAGTGGAGTGTTGAGTGTGAATGCAGCAGAAGACCTTAATGGCGTGAGGGGCAAGATCTTTCGTGTCGACTTGGATGCCAAGCGTTTTGAGTTACTCAAGGAGACCGTCATCGATCCAAAGACGGACGAGGGGAAGTCGCGGCATACGGTCTATTGGACGGACACGACTGAATTCAAGAAGGTTGTTCGACACAAGAGTTTCAAGGATATCCAGGGGAAGCAGTTGGTCGAGTTCTACGACCTCGGCGAGCAATGGACCGCCGCGATCAAGGCAGGAAAGATGTTCAAGGATCGGTATGTCAGAATACTGCCGAGCACGGACAAACCGCACGGCCTTTCAGAGGATGGCACTAGCATTGTTGGTTGGTTCACACCGGACAAGAGTGATCGCAAGCACAAGCAGGGCATCCTCGAGTTCAATGGCAAGAGCGTTACGGCCTCGTTGCTGGGACCCAATGGTGCCGTGGACGTATACAGCGCGGCCAGTGCCGAAGTGCTCGCCAAGGGCTTCTGGGAGGCCCGGATCGAGGGTGAGCGCGTTGATGGTCGATTCATCATTTCCGGGATTGAGATCGAGCCGCAGCTTGACCCCCGCACCGTCGACGATCCCAATCTGCCGCGCGTTCTCGTGGTCGGCGACTCCATCAGCATGAACTACCACGAGGCGGCTAAGGCCGAGTTGAAGGGCATTGCCAACTACTACCGTGTTGAAGGGAATGCGGGGCCATCAGATCGCGGTGCTGCCTGCATGGAATTGTGGCTGGGCGACTACGAGAGCAAAGGGCTGCACTGGGATTTGATCCAGTTCAATCATGGCCTACACGATCTCAAGCAGTTCTACGACGAAGAGAGCAAGACCTATGGGGCTTACCAACTCGACCTGGAATCTTACAAGGCCAACCTGGAACGCGAGATCGCCATTATGCGTAAGACTGGCGCCACGCTGATGTGGTGTTCCACGACGCCGGTTCCCAATAGCTCTGTGGGGCGTTGGGCCGCAGGTCTGATGGGGCGGCGCAAGGACGAGGATCTCGTTTTCAATCGTGCAGCTATGGAGGTAATGGCGAAGCACCCCGATATCCTGATTAACGATCTCAATGGTGCGGTCCGCAACGCTGTAGAGACAACCGATCTGTTCGATGATTGGAGCAAGGGCACCGATGTGCATTTCTGGCATGGGCCGTTGCAGCAGGTCGTGGGCAAGGCAGTTGCCGAGGCCGTGAAGAAGGCTCTCGAGACACGGCGTGTTTCGGAGTGAGTATGGGTTGTCGGAGGGAGAACTTGGAGGATGGATTGAATTCGGGTTGGCGGGGCCACCGGCGTCGTTCCTCCGCCGGATTATACAGTGTGGAAACTTGGGGCGCTTTACAACAGGCTGAGTCTGCCGGTCAGGGAAAAGCGGTGTCGCC
>CAZCDU010000066.1:0-25517 GCA_964497125.1 uncultured Victivallales bacterium
TTGTCTCAAATCTAATCAGAATTTACCGTTGACTCTTTCTTGGTACTCTGACCCGTACGCGCCTGACCCGTACGCGCCGTACGCGCCCCGTGTAGTATAAGCGGTCCATCACGCTACACGTGCCGCCTGGTCCGTGGGCTTGGGAGGCAGCGCTCGGTGCGGGACACCTCGTTCAGCATCTGCGCCATAAGATCCGCTATGATTGCCTTGCTCTCGGGGCGGTCTGCGATATTGACCTGTTCGTACGGATCGTTATGCACATCAAAGAGCAGCACCTCTTGCGTGGGATAGTAGACGATCAGCCTGTAATCCTCAGTCACCAGCTTACGCATCTGCACCCACTCGCCGGGGCCGCTGGTTTGCGCGCTCAACTCTACCATGGCATTACGCCGTTGTGGCTGCGTGCCGGAGAGGGCAACTGCCGCCAGGCTCTCTCCCGGCAAGGTGCGGGCATCCGCATCAAGCCCGGTGGTTCCCGCACCAGGCTGGGGAACACCGGCCAGGTCCAGCACGGTCGGCATCAGGTCCAAGCCACTACTGATCGGCGTGTCGACCTGTTGCCCCCGGTGATTGGGATCCGCCCACGGCACATTGAGGATGAATGGCACTCTGGTGTGTCCCTGGTAGGGGTAGAGTCCCTTGTAGAGCAGGTTGTGTTCGCCGTGCTGCTCACCATGGTCGGCAGTGAAGATAATCACCGTGTTGTCGGCCTGGCCAGACGCCTCCACGGCTTCCATGACCCGACCGACTTGCTCATCGACGTGGCTGATCATGCCATAGGTCTCGCGTAAGGCACGTTTGATATGGTCAAGGTCATAGCCCTCCGTCTGCTGGTCAAGATCATCGAAGGTCTTGCTGCGATTGTGCGGGGAGGTCTCACAGTAGTGCTCGGGAAGCTCCATGTCTTCAACATGGCGATAGACCTCGCTCCACTTGCGCACGGCGGCGAACGGCTCATGCGGGTCCGGGAATGAGCACCACAGGAAGTATGGGGCATTCATTTTGCGCTTGGTCTGCCGCTTGATGAAGTCGATGGAACGATCGGCAATCCAGTGGTTGTAGTGCAGTTCCGGTTCGATCTCCACGGGCTTCGGATTACGGAGAGAAGCAGCAAGCTTCTCAAATGCCCCCGGGTGATGCTTCTCCAGCCAGACTTTGTAGTCGGCGTTGGCATAGTTCACGTGCCCGGTAACCATGTCCACCGTCTGCAAGCCGAAGTAGTTGTCGGGGGATTCGCTGATCAGCCCCTGGTTCCAGTTGGCGTGGCGTTCAGGATACTGCGAAGGATCGGCAGCGTCGCGATTCGCGGTGAATCGGTCCTGACCCCAGCTGCTGATGTGCAACTTGCCTGCCGAGTGCGTGCGGTATCCCCCGTCGACGAGAACCTGTGGCATGGTCGGAATATCTGGCGGAATAGACGGATTGCAGCCGTGAAGCCCCATCGCCTGGATGGTTAGCCCGCTAAACATGGCTGCACGCGAAGGCATGCATGATGTGTGGCTACAGTGCGCATTGGTAAAGGTGACACCGCCGGCTGCGATGCGGTCGATATTCGGGGTCTGCACGACGGTGTTCCCGTTGCAGCCCAGGTGATCCCAGCGGTGCTCATCCGTACAGAACACAATGATGTTCGGGGCCTTGGTTTCCATATTGCTGCTGTTCCTTTTTAGACAATCTCCAGCTCATCCCGCGTCGGGAGCTGCGGGAACGGTGCGGCTGGGAGCGTCTGGTACCAGAAGGCGGTGGAGCAGATGTCGTGCATGCCGGGCAGATAGCGCCAACCATCACGCCAACCAAGGGCCTGTATCGTCACCTTCAGGTCCTCCTTGAAGCGGATGGGATCCATCACATGCCAGCGATACATGCCATGTCGGTGGTTGGCCTGGTAGGTCCCGTCGGGGCGGACCACCTGATGCATGCCGAGGTAGGGGGTCGTGTACTCGACGTACTCCCCGTCGACGTCCCAGTTATAGGAGCCGCCGAAGTAGTCCTCGGTCCCCGTGCCGCAGATGGTGGGGTACTCGCCATCGCCATCGATGAAGAACTTGATCTCGCCTTCACCCCACCAGCCGTTGTTGTTGATTCCCCAGCCCATGCTGGTGCCTACGAAGTGGCCCTCGCCCTTGATTCCGTCCACGATCGTATAGTCCTGCTTGTAGGGCAACGGGTTGGTACGCCGGAACTGCGCGTGGAAGTAGGCGCACTCCTCCGGGACTTCGGTCAGCGTGTAGTTGACCTGGTAGTAGACCACCAGCTCCTTGTCGGGGTTGATGTTCTCCATCGTCATGCGGCAACGCTTGCGAAATGGCATTTCCCAGAAGCAGTTGCAGCCGTTCTTGGGCGCCACCACAACCGGCACGGAGTTGACCTGCACACCGTTGTAGTTCCAATGCAGCGCAAAGAAGTCGGGCCACGGACACTCCACCGATGGCACGTCCTGGTCGTCCCAGTAGATCCGGATAATCAGATCGCGGCAGATGTTGCCGGCCAGCCACATGCTCTGAATCGCGCCCATCCCCTCGATATTGGCAAGCGTAAACGTCTCGCCGGCGGCGATATTAACAGAAGGCGACACCTTCCAGCCCTGCCCGAGATCACGGGCACACTTCGCTCCGGTCCCCTCGGTGGCCATGCCGCCCTGGCCCTTTTCTCCAGTGAAATTCTCAGCCGAGATCGAACGCGTCTCCGCGTTGGACAGCCGTGATAGATTGCCAAGATTCATCCCAAGTCCGTTGAACATATCGCCACCTCACTCTTTTAGTTCCAAATAGGCTGATTACAGTAACACAGTTTCAGCGACACCGGATGACAGATCAAGTCCGAAGCCGCAGGCGGTCAGCCCAGGTCGCTTTGAGATTGCTCATACTATCAACGCTTCCATTCGAACCGGCAGTCGTCAACCCCAGCCCCGAAGGGCCTGTTTCTACACCAATAGGGAGTCTATGGCCCACCTCGTTCTACGGTGTCAGATTCGGGAACACGGGTTGAGTCCACAGGTATTTCCCAGACGAACAGAACACCCGTGCCCGCACCCATGTATCCGCATCGGTCAGTTGATAGCTGACAGATCTACCGTGCTCAGTTGCCAGGAGACCATTGTTACCGATGAACGTGGTTGTGAACCTGAACCATTCATACGGTTCGTCGATCTCGATGACATAGCTGCCATCAATCAGACATGACTGTGTGATTCCCGGGCCTGATGATGCAACGCATTTACCAGTATCGATAGCCTTTAAGATTGATACCTCATCGCAGGTGCCGCATTCAACGTACGTCCACCCTTCGGCTCCGTGAGCGCTGGTGTGTTTAGTGTGGAATTTGTCGGGATCGTAATGATGAGAATCGTCGCTCCCGACGCCGTAGAGTCTTAATCCGGCGTTCAATGCATCGTCCCAGAGTTCGTCGGTACCACGCTCCCCTCCTGCTGCGAATGTGTTGCAATCCGGCGCCGCGTTATGGACTTCGAACACGTTGCAGTCTTTGATTTGAACCAACTCCTCCAGATCCCAGCGGTACAACCATTTGGGATGCGCAAGAATTGGTACACCACCGAGGTCTCTAATGACATCTACCCCAGTCTGCAAATGCGACGCGGCATCTCTGTTGATCGTGTATTCTTCTTTCGAGATATCGTCGGTGACACCCAGCCCAACAACGTGAGCTGTTCCGCTGAACTCATTGCCGGGCACAACACAGATTTCATATTTGTCTGACAATCGATTTACCTCGTCTCGTGACAGGCCCTGCCAGTGGTCGGTGATTGCCAGCCAGTCGTAATTGCGTGCGGCGTACCATTCAACGACGCTATCCAGCTCGGTGTCTCCATCTGAACGTGACGTATGTGTGTGAGTATTTCCCTTAAACCAAGGCATGTAATGTATCTCCCGGTGAAAGATTATTGAGAACCTGGCGGCATTTCTGATGCCTCATATGTGGCATAAACAATTAGCGACAATCTGTCCCCATAACCTATCTCCCTCAGCCGGCTCAATTCGCTCGATCAGCGGCAGTCCATTCGAACCGGTAGTCGCCCGAGCCGACGACAAAGATCGTACCGATCACCGACTCGCGGCCTCCGCCTCGTAGGCTCCCTCCAGCCAGCACCCATCGGTGTGCGTCAGCAGGTATGGTGGGGCCTCGAACTCGATCTTGATGACCGGGGCGAGATCGCAGGGAGGTGTTTCGGGCAGGCCGGAGATCTTCCAGCGGGCGTTCTTCATGGGCTCGACGGTAAGCTTTTCACCCGTGCACATCAAGGTCGCCTTGCGGACGGCAGGACCGAGCTTTGAGATGATGATGTAGTCGCCCGGATAGTAGAAGATTGTCAGATAGGCGATGTTCTCCCTGGAGGTGAACATGCCGTACTGGAAGACCGGTCCCTGCGTGGGGCCGGTGTAGATGTCGCCGGGGTACATGCCGTAGACGGCCTCGCCGTGAATCTCCAGCCACTTGCCGATGCGGTCGAGGGCATCGCGATCACGCGGCGTGACCTGCCCCTTGGCATCCGGCCCGATGTTGAAGAGGAAGTTGCCGCCCAGGCGAACCGCTTCCATGAAGTTGTAGAGCACCTCGCCCGCCGTCTTGTCGGCAATGGAATGACGGATGTTGCCCCAGCCCGGCGAGTTGTTGAGCGTCATACACGCTTCCCAGGGCCGTCCGCCGTCATCCGCAGAGACATGTTGTTCGGGAGTGCCGAAATCTCCCACGTCCCCGCCGGCGCGGTTATTGATGATGATATCCGGCTGCAGCTCACGGACCATGTCATTGAGCGCCTCCGTGCGGTAGAACTCCATCGCGTGGGACTGATCATTGTTGCGCGCCTGATAACCGATGCTGCCGGGGGTGACGCTACCGGGCACGCGGGGCGCGTCATACCAGAGAATGTCGATCTTGCCATAGTTGGTCATCAGCTCCCGCACCTGGGTGTGGATCTGATCCACCATCTTCACCAGCTCATCCGGATGCTTCTCCGGGGCCCAGTAGCCCTGCCAACGCCAGTTGAGAACGGAGTAGTAGATGCCCACCCGCAGCCCGCGCTTTCTCAGGGCGGTCACATACTCGGCAATCAGATCACGACCGGGGCCGGTCTCGACGGCGTTGAACGAATCGGTCTCGGTCTTGAAGAGGCAGTAGCCATCGTGATGCATCGCCGTCAACACCACATACTTGGCGCCCGCCCGGACGGCCTGGTCGGCCACCTGGTCGGCCCAATCCGGCGCAGGGTCGAACTGTTCGGCCAGCTCCTTGTATTCATCAAAGGGCATCCAGTCCCTGGCCAGGATTTGCTCACCTCGCCCCAACACGCTGTAGCATCCCCAGTGAATGAACATCCCGAACTTGGCATCCCGCCACCACTTCATCTTCTGTTCTGTATCTTGTGTCATTGGTTCTATTTCCTGTTTTAGTCTTTTCTGAATTTCTGGGGTGCATTCTTGATCTCGATACTACACCCACCTCCAGCTGGGCACAATTGTAGGGCGGGAACGGTCGAGGCTCCGAGTCGTTGGCCTCCAAGTATTCAGCCTCGCTCCGCGTCCCGCCGGTCTTGAGGTGGTCGCTGTTGCATCGGGAGACGGCGGGAAGGTCTCGCGGACTCAACCATTCCCGCCCTACAGCCGGGGTACCACATAGGACTAGGCTCCTCACACAGCACAAGTAGAAACACCTCTCATCCGGAAAACGCAACGCTTGTTCTCACCAGCCCAACACGCGCAGGATCACCTCTGCGTAGAGGCGGTGCAGCCAGTCATTGGGATGATTGAGATGGTTGCCTGATATATCGGCAAAGGACTTGCGCTTGAGGATCTCTTCGGTAACGGCCATGACATCGGCCACCACGACACCGTCATACTCACGGGCCAACTGCAGCAGGCGATCGCGATTCTCATAGTGGCCTTCATGCGGTTTGAACTCGGTGTTGGGTAGCATGTTTGCCACGAGCACCAGCTCGACCTTTGGGTTGTGCTTGCGCAGGCCCTCAATCATGGCGCTGATACGCTTCTTGTAGTTATCCGCACGGGCGGCATGGTCACCGCGGGCGCCCGCATCATTCATCCCGAAGGCGATGATGGCCAGATCCGGGTTGTGGCTGTTCAATGCCGCGAGCTGGCCGTGTCCCCAGCCGACCCCTGCACCGGCGCGGGCTATCTTGTTGTAGGCGATATCGGAATCGGTCTGCTCCCTGAGTGCGGCAATCACCAATTCGCCATAGGCAGGCTGATGCGGCGGCGCCTTGACGAACCCGGAGGCATTGTACCCCTCGGTGATACTGTCACCGCAGAGCACAATGCTGCATGGCTTGCCGTCGCGCAGCTTTGCGGTGGTCAGCGGCAGCGACTCGGGTTGGGGCGTGGGCAGAAACGCCGCACCTGCCCAAGCCTTACCACTATGGGTATAGGTGACCTTGACCTGCAGGCTGTGCATCAGGTCGCCTTCGCCCCACAGGATGTTTCGGCCCTGTCTGTCTTTCCACCCACCGTGACTGATGACATCACCATACAGCGTGTAGCTCTTGATTGCCGATGCGTCGGTCAGCACCAGCAAGCCCTGCTCCAAGTCCACGGTGTAGTCCTTGCCTTCGGTATAGACAGCCGATTCGTTGGCTGCCTCGACAGACAGTACTTTGGTTGGCGTAAAGAGCAGCCGTGCAGCAGGAGGCTCTGCCCCTTTGCTGAACAGTACCGTCTCATCGACCATGGTTGGACCGGCCGAGAACGACCAGCTCTCACTTACGGCGGTACGACATCCGAACATCATAACTCCTGAAAGAAACAGTAGAATGGTGAGGCTCTGCAATCTGGATTTCATGCTCACTGCGCATCACTCTCTGTTGTTAGAAAACGTGCGAAGAGGCTAGACGATCACCGCGCCCAGAACAACCCCTGTATTCCAGCCGTTACACCGACCTTGCATGCCAAGGCGCAGTCCGCAGGTGGAGACTGGTGTCAGGCATGAAGAAGACTGAGACGGCCTCCGCTCACCTAGCCTGAAACTCCACTCGTCTCCTAGTGCTTTTCGGGTCTTCCGTAGGGCGGGAAATCTTCCCGCCTACTCCCTTCAGTTGAACGGCCGGGAAGATTTCCCGGCCTACGAAGAGAGTTTCACCCCTGTATAATCCGAGTGCACTCGTCGTCCCGCCTACCCCGCAATCGCCAAGACCTCCCCAGCCTTCAACGCCACCTCGCGACTCGCGCCGGCCCACTCAGGCAGCCGGATCCGAATACGCTGATCACTGGCACTGACAAGCGTCGCCTCTAGAGAACCGGCTTCAACATCCCACGCCATATCTACGGTGATGCCGCCGCGGCAGCAGATGCCGGTCACCTTGCCGCTCGACCATTTCGCCGGGAGCGCGGGCAACAGTTTGACGAGGCCGGGTTTACTGAAGACCAGCATCTCGAGCACGGCGGCGGCAATTCCGAAGTTAGCATCGATCTGGAAGGGCGGCATAGCGCCGTCCCCGCAGGTGAGCCCCATCTGGCGCCAGTCGTTGTGATAGGTGAAGAGGTTGGGGCCCGTGCTGCCGCGCGTCAGAAGCTCGAGACACTCCAGCGCCCGATCCCCCTGCCCGAGGCGGGCGTAGCTGTTGGCCATGTGTGCCATCGACCAGCCGGTCTGGCTTGTGAGTCCGACGACCAACCGTTTCTCCACCGCTATACGCCCGGCCTCGAATATCTCGGGGTTGTGCTCCTGCGTGATCTCGAACCCGGGAAAGATCGGGTAGAGATGGGACTGATGACGATGGCGATAGTTGTCATCAAAGTCCGGATGCAGCCATTCGGCGAGCGCACCATCCTCGTTGATGGCGTACGCCGGTAGCCGCCCCAGCATGGCCCGCCAGCGAGGAACGCCCTCTTCCTCGATTTCGAGCAACTCGCACGAATCGCAGAGATTGGTGAGTACTTCGCGACAGACCGCCACATCCATGGTGGCATTGATACTCACCAGGCTGTTGCCGTTGCCGGGGCGATTCTCGGGCGAGAGCGACGGAATGAAGCAGAGCGTACCCGCCTCATCCTCAACCAGGAAGTCCTCGTAGAAGATCGCGATCTCCCGCAGGAATGGGACGACCCGCTCCCGGAGGAACTCACGATCCCCCGTGAACAGGTAGTAGTCGTAGAAGTGCTGGGCAATCCATCCTGCGCCGGCCGTCCACTTGGAGTAGCTGAGGGGGGTGACCGTGCCATGGGTCGTCATCGCCAGCGGCACATGGATGCCGCGGCAACCATAGTTGTTGCGGGCGTTCTCGCGGAAGTCATCGAGATACGTCTCGAAGTAGTCAAAGAGCGGTAAGGCTGTCTCGGCGAGCCCGCCCGGCAACGCGGGCCAGTAGTTCATCTGGACGTTCTCGTCGGTATGAATATCGCAGTTCCACGCCGGCGCGTAGTCGCCATTCCAGATGCCCTGCAGATTGGCAGGCCAGCCGCCCTCGCGGCTTGACGCGATCAGCAGGTAGCGCCCGAAATCAAACATGGTCTCAATCAGTGCTGCGGGCACGTCGCCATCGTAGGCTGCCATCAGCAGATCTTCATTGCTCTGCGCCGCTTCACCCCCCAGCGAGAGACTGACCCGACCAAAGAGCTCGCCGTGTGCCGCCGCGTGCGCGGCAAAGGCGGTGTCATAGTCGTCATCGGCGCCATCAAGTTCGGGCAGCAGTCGCGGCACTGCGTCGGCGGGAGTCTCGTCGCAGAAGAGTCGCACCTGCAGCACCAGCTCGTCCGCTCCGTTGACGACCAGCGCATCTTCTGTTGCGCTGACGCTCCCGCCCGCAATCGACACCCGGGCGACCGCACCAAATGACAAGGTCTTCTCGTAGCACCCCGTAAAGGTCAACGCCCGGTTCTCCCCGGACACAGCAACAGATGTCTCGAAGTTGGGGTTGCCGCCGGAGGAGTGGCAGATGTCACGATCGTTGAGCTGTTCGCTGACCGTTTCGCCAAGACCGATTTGACATGAGACCGTGCCCGGCACCGTGCTGCGTATCCGGAGATAGACCGTGTCGGTCAACCGGGAGACAAAGGTCTCGCGGGTAAAGGTCGCGGCATTGTCGCTGTAGCGGACCCAGGCACGTCCCGTCTCGAAGTCGACCCCACGCCGGTAGCCACGGAAAGGCCCGTCGGTCCCCGCCTTCAGGGCGATGGAGCAAAATGGCTGATACGGCGCCACACCACCCGCCGACCCACCGTTGGCTTCCAGTCGCTCTGTATAGACCTGCTCCATCAACTGCGCCGACTGCCGGCACTTATCGTTACGAATCAACTCACGCATCGCCGGCAACTGATCCGACACATCCAGCGAAATCGACTTCGCCGTTGGGTAGTAGAGCGCGTCATGATTCAGAACAACCGTGTCATTCTGGATGTTCCCGTATACCAATGCACCCACGACACCACTCCCCGTGGGGAGCGCGTCCTGCCAGCGCGTAGCCGGGTAACACATGATCATGCCGTGTGGTTGGGGCGCTCCGCGTGTGCTTTCGTCATCTGTCATATCGGTGTCCTTCTGAAGTCTCGACGGGCCTGTTCATTTCATAATACTGAAGGCACTCATCATAACTGTAGAGAGTTCCACATCAAGACTAGGAGCAAGTCGGAGGCTTCCCAGCTATTCGCCGGTGGTCCCGCTACGCTCAACCACCGGCTAATAGCTGATATCCCTTCGGGATGCAATCACCTCAACCGGAAAATGTGAAGAACAGCAAGGGCTATGCCCCAGACTATAGCTGTTTCAGACCTGACACCTGACACCTCGCTCTTGGAGCGACAGGGAAAAGAGCTCCAGCACAAGCCGCATCGACGTTCTTACCGCAGTATGGTACGGTATATATATGAGACAGTGTGATGAATGGCAGGGCGTGTGCACTGCCAACCAGGAGGCCGGATGATGGCGAAGAGATTTGTGGTAGTAATGATGGCGATGGTGTTGGGATTGGCGACGGTGCAGGCAGCGGACCTGACGTGGGATCCCAGCGGCGGAGGCACCTCTGACGGTGGCGGCACGTGGCTTGCCACAGGCGCGTGGTGGGACGGCGGCGCCAATGTCGACTGGGTTGGCGGCAGCGGCGCCATCATTGGCAACGGCGGGGCGGGTGGGACAATCTCTCTTGGTGCGGTCACGGCGGGCGGTGTAACGTTGGACAACTTCACCGGCACCTATACGCTTAGCGGCGGCTCTCTTGATCAGAGCGGCGGCATCACGGTGGGTGCCAATGCCGGGGACGCAGTGAATCTCAGTACCCCGATCAGCGGCACCGGCGGCCTCACCATAAATGGCCCGGCTAGAGTGAACGTCAAGGACGGCGGGGCCAAGACCTTTTCAGGCAACCTGACCATCGGTGGCGGCGGCCAAGTACTCGACCATGGCTTTGATGATCTGGGCACCGGAAATCTCGTACTGAACGGAGGCGTCCTCGTGAGCTACTGGGGCGACAACATGAATTGGAACCTTGGTACCGGAGACGGGGAGGTCCAGCTTCCCGGCGGCGAGAGCGGGTTCTGCGCCCAGGGAAGGATCAATTCCACCATCAACCTCAACAACAATGACGGCGAAGTCATGTGGGGCGACCCGCTCTTCAATCCGACCGCACTGGTGCTCCAATCGCCCTGGGCCAACTTCAACGGGAAACTGACATGGCGCAACCAGGTCGACCTCAACGGTGCGGACCGCACCATCAAGGTCAACAAGGATGAAGGCAATAGCGGCGGCAATCTCGTCGATGGCTACGCCCAGATGATCAGTACCATCCGTAACAACGCCGGCACTCCTGCCGGGCTCATCAAGGGAGGCCCCGGCAGACTCATCCTCACAGCCGCCAATACCTATGATGGCGGCACCACGGTCAATGAAGGATCCGTACAATATGAGCGGGCCGACGCGATGCCCTCAACGGGCACCCACGTTTTCAAAGACGGTACCGAACTGTGGGTCAGTCTCAAAGGCGGCGACGATTTCTCCGCCGATGCGTCAGGCGGCGGTTCGCTGGGCGGGTTGCTGAGTGGGACCGGTCCCGGCAGCTCCTCCGTCAGCTACACCGGGACGGTCGACCTGGTCCTGCGTCCGGGCGGATCCCCTGACTACGGCGGCCCGCTTTCGATGACGAACGGCACCATGGGAGACCTTTGGATCTTTGACGGCAGCATGACGCTCAGTGGAACCGGCAGTTATGCAGGCTCGACAACGATCGGCCGGCGTGGTGGTTCACCGATCACAGTGACCTTGGGCTCCAGCACGGCCCTTTCCAGCGGCACCCCGGTCCAGGTGGATAGCAGCGGCGCATCGAAGCTGGACCTGAACGGTTACGATGCGACCATCGGCCTGTTGACCCTGGGCAGCAACAACGGAGGTGCGAGAGGGCAAGTCTCCGACACCGCCGGCACCGGCACGCTGACGCTGACCAACGGCGTATTCTGCGACGACCACAACAACGGGAACGGCGGGATCTTCGCCGGTTTCCTGGATCTTAACGGCACCAACCAGACCTTCTCGGTGCGTGACGGCACCCAGAACGGCGACCTTCTCATCACCTCCGTGATGCAGAACGGCGGCGTGATCTTCGACGCGTTGCACGCGGGGGCCGGGCTGGAGCTCGCCGGCACCAACACCTACGCCGGCGGCACCGACGTGTCGGGCGGCAAGTTGATCATCAGCGGATCGCAGGGCGATTCCGACATGACAATCTCGGGCGGCACGGTCGAAGGAACCGGCACCTTGATCTTCAACGTTACCGGGGCCACATCCGACCAGATCGTCATGACGGGCGGGGCCCTGGACGCGTCGGCACTCACCCTCGAGGTCAACCCGATCGGCCCCAGCCAGTCAGAGTACGTTATTGTTGACGCCACCGGTGGCGGGACGATCTCAGGGACCTTCGTGAACAACCTGCCGGACGGTTGGTTTATTGACTATACCGCCACCACGGTCACCTTGACCGCGCCCCCGGCAGGCTCAGTTCTCGTCATCAGGTAACGGGCGGCGGAGGACAGGGATTAGGCGTTAGGTTAGGCGCTAGGTGTTGAGTGCCAATACATCGTGCACAGTGGCCAGTGCTCTTGAATATCCAACAGCCAACACTCAAATCCAATTTCCAAGGGAAGAGAGCGAGAAATGCGAATTTGGGGCCAAGGGGCCTTTCATCCTCTGTTTCTCGCTCACTTGGATCTTGGAGATTCCTTGTTGGCTGTTGGATATTGTATCGGTCACATCCTATCTGTGAACGATGTGTTGGCACTAGAACTGTGAAGGTCACTCAACACCTAGCGCCTAACGCCTAATCCCTGCGCTACCCCGCCTACGGCCTAGACGGCGACAACTCACCTCTTCATACTTTCTATAGAGCTTCTGATAGTCCCTGCAACAGCCGCAGTTCCTTGCTGACGCGGATTACGCGGGGGGCTTGATCGGGCTCGGTGATCTCGATGGTGACGCTGCCTCTGGGCTCGCGGGTCAACTTGACACCGAGCTTCTTGTTGCCGGGGTTGAGGGCGGTCACGAGTACGTTGTCGTTCTTGCGCTCGGAGGTGATCCAGCGATAGATGGTTGTCTGCTCGTCCGGCCATGTCGGCAGACCTGCGGAGGTCTGCAGCACCGCTTTGTCGAACGACGCAAAGCTCATCGTCATGCGCTCTTTGCCGTTCTTGAGCCGTACCCAGTCGCGGCCGTGGCGGCTCTCGGCAAAGGTATGGAAGCGCGCCTCCATGCAGTTGGCGCCTGCGCTTTGCCGATCGACCACGACCCAGTAGCGTCCATCCACCAGCAGGAAGAGCCGACCGATGAAGGCGTTCTGCCAGCGCTTCAGATAACAGGCAGCGCCGTCTACACGGATGCCGGTGATGCCCTTGCCCTTGACGACTTCGGTGGTGTCGTTCTCCATCCGTAAATCACATCCGAGCCCCTCGACAAAGAGGCCACTCTTGGAGGCTGCGCTGCGACCATAGACATCGTTGCCGCGCTTGGTAAACGAAACGCCGGGCCGGTCGTGCTGATCCGAGATCATCACCTCGCCATTGACCATGCACTTGAAGCTGAACTGATCCTGGGAGGCATGTCCGGCCTGGGCCGTGGTGTTGCCGCGGACCGTCATGCGCAGAGATGGGAAGGCGTCGTCATCCGCAATGGCGCTCCATCCCATGCCCTTGTAGACGCGGGCGACAGGCTTCTTCTCAGCGTGCTTCTTGCGGAAGGCCTCGACCTCTTTCGGCGTCGGCAGAGAATCGGCAACGTAGAGAAGCGTGCCGCGGTTAGCGCTTTCCATCCTGCTTTTGCGTTTCGGCTTGGCGTTGGCACCGACGCTGATATGGCTGGCAGCCTTGAGTGCGGCCACGGGCAGCTTCATGCGTTCCGCCAGCCAGAAGTGGTAGCCGGTTGGGCCCCAGCCATCATTGTCGCCAAAGGTCATGCGATGGAAATCCATCGGGAAGTTCAGCGATGTGCCAAGCTCCTTGATCTTCATTGCCGGATGCTTGCGGCCGGTGGCGGACTCCCAGCAGTTGAGGTAGGGAATGGCGAACTGCATGCCGTAGTTATAGTAGCCGGTTCCCTCGGGGCAGCCGCCGCCATTGGTGATATAGGAGCGCAGATAGGCATCCAGACTCTTATCGACAAACGGAATCAGCTTCTTGGCTGCAGGAATTCGGTCATAGAACGAGAGCGCCAGAATTCCCATGCCCCCAGCACAGACCCCATCCCAGTTGGACCACCCCGCGTTGACCCACCACGGCGGGCTCTCCAGGCAGCGTTCAGCGCGCTTCATCAGGTGCTTGTCGAGAAACGCCATCATGATGGCATCCTCTTCATCGGTCAGGTCGGCACTGAAGAGGTCATGCAGATAGCCCATCGCGACCGCATGCCATCCGTAGGTAAGACAGAAGAAGTCCTCCTGGTCGGCGGGCCTGTCCTTGTGCCCCTCACAGCTGATGTGAGTAAAGCCGGTCAGCGCTTCAACCCGCTTGAAGGCAGCCTTGCGAAAGCGCGGATCGCGGGTAAGCGCCCATGCACCGACAAGGTTCTCGACCTGTGAGGCGGCTCGCTGGCTGATGGGGTAGACAGGACCGGTGATATCGTCCCAGGTGATCGGCTTCTGCCGCACCAACCGGTTGGCATCGGCAATGACCGCGTCGGCCTCCTGCTTCACATAGGGGTTGGCCAAGTGCTCCTGCAGATAGGCCGTCATATCGGACTTGGCAAAAAGGCGCGGGTGTTTCTTCAGCTTCAGCGTAGGCATAACGTATTCTCCATTTCCGCTCCAACCTACCAGCCCCTCACGCATCTCCGCCACAAAGAAGTTCCTCGCCGCAAGCCTGAGTATCAAGGAGACAGCAGCAGACGTGGGAGTCAGGGACGAGTTCTACTTCATGCGCCTCTTCAAGAAGAACGCCGGCGCCTTTGCAAAACCCGCGAAGTAGAGGAGATTAGAGACTGGTTGACGATTACGGCAGACTATGGCGTTGACGGCGCGTTCGGAAGCGGGCATCATGGTGCATAAACTTATTCAATGGGCAATGAATAAACTGGGAGGCGCTCGATGGATCCACGATTCAGTCCGCACAATAGACACCTGGACGGCCTTGATGCGTTCCTGAAATATGATCCGCACCTTGAGCGACTTGGCTCGCAACCGTTGATTCACTCTTCGCCGCTACTTGGGGCTCTCCCCTCGACACCGGGGATCTACTCTATCACGGGCGGCAGGCAAGTCGGGAAGAGCACACTGCTCAAGCAGAGAATGGCCGCACTCCTGCGAGCCGCGGCCCCGCCCCCACAGATCGCCTACTTCACGGCAGAGCTGATCGACGATCACCACGCGCTCGTGCGACACCTCACCGAGTACATCGAATCGGGTACCGGTAACGCCCCTCTTTACATCATGCTCGACGAAGTTACCTACTGTAGCGAATGGGACCGTGGCGTAAAGTACCTGGCCGACGCCGGTCTGTTGAGAGACGTTGTCCTGGTGCTCACCGGCTCTGATTCCGTCATCCTTCGGGATGCGCGGGTCAGGTTTCCGGGACGCAGGGGGGAAGAGGCCGAGGTCGACTTTCACCTGTATCCGCTGTCATTCTCTGAAGCCGTACATCTCAAGAATCCGTCGCTGGGCGCCGACCTCGCCACATCCATGGATGCACGCTCTCCCGCATTGATGCAATCTCTGGAGGAGGAGTTCGAAGCATACCTGCTGCATGGCGGCTATCTCACGGCGATCAATGACGTTCAGAAGCACGGATTGATTCAGGCCGCGACTTTTGCAACCTACAGCGATTGGATTCGGGGAGACATGGCGAAGCGAGGCAAGCAGGAGCGGTATCTGAGGGAGATCTTGCAAGGCATTCTGAAACGCTACGCGAGCCAGGTCACCTGGAACGGCCTCGCGAAGGACCTCTCGATAGATCATCCCGCCACGATTGCCGATTATCTTCTACTGCTTGAGCGAATGGACGCTGTGTTGATAAACCAGGCTCTCCGGGAAGACCGGCTTACCGCGGCGCCAAAGAAGGCGCGCAAAGTGTTCTTCACCGATCCCTTCATTCTGCATGCGGCACGATCATGGTTGCAGCCGGTCTCGGCGCCATTTGCCGACCAGGCCCAACCGCTGGTCGCCGATGCAGAGTGGTGCGGACGAGTGGCGGAAGCGTGTGCGGTCGCGCATTATCACCGAGTCTATCCCACGTTCTATATCAAGGCGGAGGGAGAGGTCGATATCGCGTACGTCAACAATGGCCGGTTCTGGCCAATTGAAGTCAAGTGGACCGGTCAGACCCGCCCCAAAGACTTGAAGCAGATCGCCAAGTATCAGAATGGCACCATCTGCGGGCGGCACTCGCAGGCCTCCTCGGTCAGCGGCATTCCCGTCGAATCGCTCCCCTTACATCTCTTCCGTCTCGGTCCCTCGCCGATCACACTGCGCCAGAACTGAGCAGGGACGGTCAGGAAAAGAAAGAGGAGGGGTACCCCATCACTCTACTCAGCATGCCCCCACGCCGTGGGCGTTCCGGCAAACTTGTCTCGCCACCTTTGTGGGTACTTCTCGCCAGGTTTCGGCTTGGGACCTGTCGGCGGTGGTGGCGGCCAGGGCGCGGGGGTGTTGAAGGGGGTGACCGCTTCACGGGTGTGCTGATCAAGCCTTGCCCGCAGCTCTGCCAGCTTCTCCGGGTTCTGCGCTGAGAGATCGGTCGTCTCACCCATATCATCGGCTAGGTTGAACAGCTCGTACCGGTCCTCCTCGCCTTCGGTGGAAATCATGCAGAAGATGTGACCATTACGCACCAGCTTCCAGTCCCCCACCACAATCGCACCATTGTACGGAGCGGCGTTGATGAGAATCTCGTCGTGGGGTGAGGGTCTCCCTTCGGTGAGGGTCGGCCACATATCCTTCCCATCCAGTGGCTTCTCCTGGTCGACCGTGACGCCGGCCTGCTTCAGCAGCGTGGGATAGAGGTCAACCATGTGCAGCGGCTCGTCAACCACCGTGGTGGCATCGATCTGTTCCGGGCAGTGCATGAAGGCGGGCACCCGCACGCCTCCCTCATAGACCGAGGTCTTGGATCCCCGCAGCGGATCGTTGAGGGCACCAAGGTCCGGGCAGCCACCATTGTCCGAGCAGAAGAAGATGATCGTGTTCTCGTCCATGCCTCGCTCACTCAGGGCATCCATGATCCGGCCAATGCCGTCATCCATGCAGGTGACCATGGAGGCATAGATGGCACGGCGCCGCTGCAGCTCCTCGCTTGCCATCCCGCCAATTGAGTAGATCGGTGCATCAACCGGTCCCTGCGGCACGGTCATGTCTTCGGTCTTGTACATGTCCAGATAGGGCTCCGGCACCTGCAGCGGCGAGTGCGGCGCGGTAAACGCAACGTAGAGAAAGAGCGGGTCGGAGGTGTCGTGGTTGCTCACCACCTTGATTGCCTCATCGGCGATCAGGTCCGTGGCATAGCCCTCTTCGTTGAGGGGCTGGTCATTGCGATTCCAGTCATTGCCGTCTTCCTTCCACTCCTCCTGGATGTCCTCGACGCCGGTGATGCCGCCGGCGCTGATGCCGCGGATGCGATAGTTGAACATGTGGGTGTAGTAGTCGATCATCCCGTTATAGCAGCCATACTGATAGTCAAAGCCGCGACGACTGGGCAGCTGCTCTTCGCGGGCATGCCCCAAATGCCACTTACCGGTAATGGCGGTGTAGTAGCCCGCATCCTTCAGTGCATCTGCAAGGGTGACCTCGTCGGTGGGCAGTCCATGGTCCTGGGTCGGTTTGATCACCCCGGTCTGCATGCCGTAGCGAGTGGTATAGCGCCCAGTCAGCATACAGGCCCGCGTCGGTGTGCAGGCCGGCATCACATAGAACTGGTTCAGCTGCGCCCCTTCACCGCAGAGCTTGTCGATATGAGGGGTCTTGATCTCGCTGCCGTTGTAGCCGACATCCATCCACCCCATGTCGTCAGCCAGTATGATCACGATATTCGGTTTCGGCATCTCACTCTCCGTTAGGTCGAACCCTTTCGAAAAGGCTCTATGCCCTGAAAGGGCCAAATACACTAGCCCAGGGCAGCGCCCTGGGTCACATGAAAACGAACATCTGAGCCCTGAATATAGGCCGATGCATCAACACCCTTGCATATATCCCGCCCTTTCAGGGCTGAATCTATCTCGGGTTCTTTCCCAGGGCGATGCCCTGGGCTGGTATATCTCGCCCCGTTGGGGCTTCTTTCGGAGACGCGCCAGTTAGAAGCCGAAGACCTACGCCAGAAACCGCTTGCACGCTTCGGCAAAGCCCTGGCCATTGAGCAGGTTGCCTTCGGCGTTGTAATGGCCCTGATTCTCAACAGGGCAGATAACCGGTGACGCATCCGTATCGAACCAGGCCGCATGGGGGTCGGATTCACCGATTCTCACCTGCGCGTCGCGCACGATGGTTGCCTGTCCTGTTTCGCCGCCGTAGAACGAGAGGACGCGCGCAATGATGAACGGCATCTCGGGATATGCAAACTGCTCGCGCATGTGGGCGATGAAATTGGTCAGGTTGGTTTCATAGCTTTCTGCCTGTCCCTCGCTTGCATCGCTCTCGCCCTGGAACCAGAGCATGGCCACGATCTCGAAGTCGGTGTTCGAGCTTCGCAGATCAGCGATAGCGGCCTTGGCAGTCACCATGAACTGGCTGTATTGCGGCCCCTTCAGCTCGGGTGACCAGTCATCATACAGCGCCGTCCCGCCTGCACCGTACTTGATAAACCGGATGTCCTCGCCTGGCAACAACTGGGCCATCTCATGCCCAAACGCAATATCCGGCCCAAACTCGCTGCGCCCATCATGCCCCGGCGCCAGGGCTATCCATCCCTTCTCCTGATTCCAGATCCGAATCGCCGGTAGCGAATCGCAATAGGGCGAGGTCAGATCCCTGATCTCCCCTGACCCCACCATGTTGGATTGGCCGCCTAGTAGAAATATCTTTGTCCTGTTCATTGGAGTACCTACTTTCTCTGACTAATTCAGAATCCATTTCTGCGTGAAACAGAACTGGAGAGTAGCCCGCAGCGTCGCTCTACCCACGCCGAGGTCATTAGGTTGCTCTACAGCGGCTCGCGGTCTTCTGTCCCTCATCCAGCACCACGAGGTAGTTCTCCAGCGGGATATAGTCGGCCAGCGAGTTGCCTGTGCCCAGGGCCCAGTACTTCCCTTCGCCCCAGCACTTCTCCACGGCTGACCGCGTGTAGGCGCGAAGCGTCTGTTCGTCGGAGCTGCATACGGTGTCGACATCCAGCCCGCCCAGCGGCGTGATACGGTCGCCATACTGCGCCTGGAATTCCCACACGGGCGTGATCTGGTCTTCATAGGAGTGCTTCGCATCGATCCCACATCCGATCAGATCCTCGTAGACTTCGGCCAGTTGTCCGCACGAATGCAGGATGAACGGCTTGCCCTGACCATGGGCCTCGTCAACCATCGCCTTGTAGATCGGAAACACGTGCTCGCGGAGCATGTCCGGCGGCATGAAGGTGCCGGTTTTGAAGCCCAGGTCGTCGCCCTGCCGCGTGGCGCCGATACAGTCCATGGCGGCGAGCTGTCGGTTCGCATTCGTATAGAGCGTCTGCAGCTTCCCGAACACGGCATCCACCACGTCCGGCATGTCAACGAGGGCATAGGACAGCCCCATCACGCCGAGGAGATCCAGGGTGACCGCTTCGTAAGGCCCTCCACAGACACCGCCTATGATCTTGATGTGATCGGGGATCACGCTCCCCACGATCTCAAAGGGCTCCAGATTTATCGGCGCTTCCTCGTTCGGCCAGGCCAGTGCTTCGAAATCGGCCATCGACTCGATACAGACGCCCTTCTCGCTCTGATGCTCCGACGGCCGGCGTTCGATCTTGCCGAAACTCAGGGGAATCTCCAGGGGGATACAATCGTAGCCAAGGCTCAAGTAGAACTCCGCGTAGAGTTTGTAGTATCGCTCCTGGTCGTCCCGCGCGGTCACCTCTGCCATTTCGGGCACACGACTGGCCATGAATCCGGGACTTGCGAAATGCTCATAGAATGGCAGATAGGCCGGTGACCCCTCTCGCCGCAAGACTTTCAGAAATTCATCAAAGCGGGCATCCCGCTCAATTCGTGATCCGTTTATCTGTGTTGTCATCGTGCTTCCTCTTGGTTGCAACCGAGAGATGTGCCTTGAGCAGTAGCATCGTCAAACGGCATGCCATTCAGTTCTGGTTTCGGTCTACGCCTCCACTAGGTGCTCTGGGTGGCGCTCTGCAATTTCAAGTAGCCGTAAGGCTGGGCCGGACGGCCTGCGGCGGCCCTGTTCCCAGCTGATTTCGGTATCTCGAGCGACACCGAGCACGCGGGCAAACACGGCCTGGCTCACACCGAGCCGTTTCCTGATGCGGACAATGTCTTCTGCCGGTCGGGCTTTGGGAGGCCCCGGTATCGGGACGTTCTTCGTTTTCAGAGTGATCTTCCCTTGCGCGTGCACAAGGACCTCATTCAGGCTCTCCGTGAGTTCGGCAAACAGTTCCTTCTTCATTTCCTATACTCCCGTTTGATGGCATCAACGATCTTCTTCAGTTCTTTCCTTTGCCCTTCAGTTGCCAACGAACTTTGCGAAGCCCTCCTGTGCCCTCAATGACGGGCCCCTTTTCAGGGCTCTGCGCAAGTTCTGCCTGAAAATTCGCGAGAGCATCATCACTGATAAGCCCCGCAATGCGCTTCGTGAAGATACTTGTCTCGATGAATGTGATGTGGCGTTTCATATCATCTATACGACTATGTACAATAGTTTGATTTAGCCTTTGATGCAAGCCCGAATCTCCCGAAGCTGCTCCATTTGCACCTCCGGAATATCCAAGCGTGGCCAGTGATTTCCTTCTCCCGGGCGCCGTGTTCCTACATCCATGATTCCCCCCATAGACCCAGCCAGTCAGACTCAGTGAGCCCACCTTGGAGCGAGGGAAGCGCATAGTACTCTTCTCGCTCGTTTTGGGCTCTACTCCGCATTCCGATTCCCGGTTTCCGCATTCGGATCGCCCAACGTTCCCCGTCAATAGCCGCAAGTGGTGAAGGGGCCAACCGGCATGCCGTCTTTGTTGTAGAGAATGTGGCCATTGGGTTGTGCGGTGTAGGCGTAGCGCACCGCGATCGGCTCTTTGACATCCTCGCTGGTCACCAGCAGCGTATCGGCCGCCAGCCCTGAGCTTGTCGAAGGGTCGATCCTGCCGTCAGCCCAATGCCAGCTGCCGTCCTTCGCCTGGATAGAAAGCCACTGGATCTTGGCGTCCGGCGTCGGCGTCGGTGGCGCGAAACCATCCTTGATCGCCACCATGAGGCCGGGCTTCGCATCGTCGGTGAAGGAGACGCGGATGGCTGGGCCCTCGACTTTGTGACTCTTGTAGAGCGGGCATGCGGTTAGCTCTTTGAAGCCATACAGATCCTGCAGTATCTTGCGCGCCAGGCGATCGCCGATGTCGTATTTGTTGGGAGGATGCTCGCCCGGAGCGCCGATGTCGATGGTTACGACCAGGCCCGTGTTCTTCACAGCCAGCGTATCCACGCAGGACTGGCGGATCTCCGCTCGGCCGTCACCGCCGGCAGGGGTGTCGAGACTGGACTTGCCGATCCCGGGCAACTGCACGTAGTAAACAGGAAAATCGCCCTGGCCCCACGCCTTGCGCCAGCCCGTGATCAGGGATTTCAGTTTGGGTGCATAGCCGCGTCGATCGCCTTCGTTGCTCTCGCCCTGGTACCAGATGGCACCGCGGATACCGTAACCGACGTGTGGCTGCAACAGCCGGGTGTAGTTGCCGCCCGTGGCATAGGGTTCCTGGTTCAACCAGCTCTCGATTTTGGATCCGCCCACAGCGGTCACGATAAGCCCCATGGGGATGAGGGCATCACGCTGGGCACGGCGGGCAAAGAAAAAGGCCACGCGCGAAATCCAAACCACAGTCTCAGGATTGCAGACGTGCCAGGTGTCTTCGGCTGCCCGGAAATGGCGTAACGCCGGATAGTTGGCATTGTTGACGCTGTTGGTCGGATAGTTCTTGGGGTGTCCCGCGCGCTTCATCCGGCCCGCCATGTTGGACTGACCGGCACAGAGCCAGACGTCGCCGACCACGAGATTCTTGAGTTCAGTAACGGCTTGCTTGCCATCCTTCTCGCAGGTGATGGTCATGGACTTCCCGCAGGGCGCTTCATTGACCGATTTCAGTCTCACCGCGTCCATCGGATCAAGCAGGACACGCCAGTCGCCGTTCTCATCCGCTTCACCAGACTTCGTCTGACCATCAAAAGAAACGGTCACCCTGGCTCCGGGCAACGATGTCCCCCAGATCGGAACCTTGATCTTCTGCTGTAGCACCGCGTTGTCCCGAAAGGGAGCACCGAGTTGGGCCTGCAGAGCGACCGCCGGGGCAGCCGCGTCCGCCGGGGCGGCGGAAACACCCAAATACCCAAGGACCCAAGCACCCAAAGAAATACCCAAGACCAAACGTCTGAATCTACGTGTCATTCCCACTCTCCTTAGTCCCGACCAGGAGATCGACCTGGAGTCTTGCCTCTCGAGTCGAAATCAACTTCTTGCGTGCTGCCCTCAAGAGGAGCCAGTTGGGGACAACAGGCTCTCCTCTAGAAGGACATCCTGTTGTCTCCAACTGGATGCAGGTGCGCGTTGGATGGCGAGACTTGCACAGGTCCTCTAAGCGGTCACCCTACTTGCTAACACCATCTCCTTCGGGGGCCTCCGGCAGCTCCGGCAGCTTCATCGCTTCGAACCAGAAGGTCTTGTAGCACTTGATGTAGTCGGCGCGGTGGCCCCAGCGCAGGAAGCCGTTGCAGGCGAGCAGGATCTTACCGTCCTCGAAGTGCGCGCGGCGGTCGTAATCGATCGTGACACCCCATGGGCGCCAGGAATGACGTCCACTGCCCGCCGGGATGGTCGCCCAACCCTTACGCTGATGGCTCACATATTCCCCATCGATCCATACGTCGGTGCCGCCACCGGCGTTGTAGTGTGAACGTCCACCGACCAATAGGCGATAGGCATAGCCGTCCTTCAGCGGCGGCAGCTTGATCTCGGCCCGCATCAGGAGAGTCTCCTTGTCCCAAAACGTGGCGGGCGGTTCGCCGCAGCCGCAGAACGTATGGAGGCCCGTCGCTTTGCAGTCACCGATCGGGGCGAGCTTGCCGTCGAGGTTGGCGAAGGGAGCCTTGCCGCGTTTCCAGCCTGCGGCCTTGGGATCGAACCCCGGGGCGAACCACTCTTCGCTGCCAGCCGGCACCGTCACTTCACGGAAGCGGTGGTTACCCTCCCAGAGCTTCTTCTCAGGGGGATCGAAAGTCAGGTAGTCCCACTCGATCTTGTCGCGAGCCGGGCCATGCAGCTTCCAGCCGTAGTCGTCGACTCCGGCCTTCTTGTAGAGCGCCACCAGCCCGTCGATCGCACGGCCGGGTTGGCGTGATTTCATTTCGCTCTCAAGACCCTTGCGGTTCTTCTCGACGTAGGCGGGAATCATGTCATCCATGATGATCGGGACAAACGCCTTCTTCAGCTCGGGGCCGAACTGGGAAACGTCAGCCGAGAAGAAGACCTTCTCATGTGGCAAGGCAACGCCCGGGAAGCGCCCCGGCGCGATGCGATACAGCTCGTCATAGCCACCGGGAATGCCGGCAATGGCCCCGCCAATCGACCCCAGCATGCTGGGGATATTCGGACTCAGATCCTGTCCGCCGGGTTCAACGATCTCGGTCGGGAACTCCGCGTACGCCTTGCTGAGCGCCTTGATCGCAAACTGCTGGATCTCCGGGTCGGCCTCCTGCAGGACCGCCACGACACGCCCCAGTGCACCAAACAGCTTGCCACGCTGATCGCCAACGATCACCGCGCCGGTCTTCGTCAGTATCTGCTTGTAGAATCGTTTGTCGGCGGCAACCGGCGCGAGCGCGCTCATGGCCGCATTGCGCAACCACCACTCGCCATGATCCATCCAGGTCAGCAGACGCTCAACGTGCGGGGCCACCAGCTCGGGACGTGCGCGACTCAGAGCCTTCATCGCGCCGAGGGCGACCCACCAGGCCTCGTCGGGATCGTTGACCATCCCGGCTGCGAGATTGAACATCTCATCGGTGACCTCTTCGATCGGCAACGGCTTGCCCTTGCCCATGCCAATGATACAGGTGATTCCGGCAAGGCGGGCGCGTGGGTCCTCAGACTTCAACAGCGGCACGACCAGGTGATAACGCTGGTGATTGTTGATGGCGCGAGCCGCTGCCGTGCGAATGCCCTGGTCGATGTGATTGGCAACCATCAGCAGTGTGTCATCGTCTATTTCCGGATCATTGATACGATCCATGATCGGCTTGGAGGCATCGGTAATGAGCCGTTCCTTCGAGATGTCCTGTCGTTTCCCGGGTTTGTATTCGCCCGGTGTCATGGAATAGAACACGTCATCGGCTGCGTTACCCCAGGGGCGGTCCGGGATCTTGTAGGTTTTGGAGTACTTGGAGGGCGGTGCCCCATACAGACGCAGCTGTTTGCGCGGCAACGTGTATACCAACGGGATCCAGTTGCCCCAGCCACGGCCGCCCTTGGCCGTGTCTTCGTAACTGACGTTCCAGCCGCTGATCCAGCCGAAGACACCGTCATGCGTACGTGCCAGCTCGTACATCCAGCGACGCTCGTCCATAAAGGATCGATACTCCTCGGGCCGTTTGTCTTTCACCAGTCCCATCGACTGGCCACGCCAGAGTTCACCAATGCCGCCACCGGTATGCCCGTGAAAGAGCCACGACGTCGAATAGAACCCCTTGGTGGCGCTGATATCGCGTGCCTTGGCGTAAACTGACGCTTCTCCATCGGGGTGCAGGTTGGCTGCGGCCTGCATGGCCAGGGCCAGGCCGGTGACTCGGCCGTTGTCAACCATGCCGCCTTCGGGCTCCCCGTCACCATAGGCAACGTTCCCGCGACCGGCGAAGCGGTAGAACTGAAGCAGCGAGCTTTGCAGCGTGTGTTCGTCAACCTTGACGCCGCACTCCTTGGCCATCGCAAGAAAGGCCACACAATGCACGCCGGCAGCATTCATGTGACCGCCGCCCATGTAGCCGTAATTCGCCGAGCCGCGCCCCATCCAGCAGCCGTTGTAAATTGTGCGCGTGAGGTAGGCGGCCAGCTTCTCGATCACGGGCAGGATTGATTCATCGCCGGTGCGCAGGTAGTACTCGCAGAGCGCCGGGCCATTGTAGCCGGCAAACCAGGGGTAGGTTTTGATCTCCTCAGCGTCCTTGTACTGCTCGACGATTCCCGCCACCCACTTGCGAACGACGTCCAGGTCCTTCTCTTCACCCGTTGAGAGCATGAAGAGCATCGCACCATCCAACCCGATGCCGGCCGACTCCTTGTGCTCAGCCAGGTAATCGGCGAACTGGCGCACGATGCGGTCCGACTTCTTGCAGTTCAGTGGCCAGGTCTTGCTGTAGGCACCCAGTGCGGGCAGCTCGACGATCACCTCCTGGGCGGCTGCATCGGCATCATCCTTGACCATCAGCTTCATGATGCCGTCATTGGCCTCGGCCTCAGTAATCATGTTGCCCAGCAGGACGCGCGGATCCTCATCCTTGAGTACCTGGCCATTGATGCTCTCAATGATTTGTCCCTTCTTCAGCTTGCCGCAGGCCTCGGCTGGGGAGCCGGGCTCGACATTGGTAATGTGCATCGTGAAGTTGGGCTTGCGCAGGTCCAGCCCGATGCCCACCGGACCAAACCGCTTGATCGGGTAGCGGGGGGCGTTCGGATCGGGGAACGAATGGAACTGCGGCTCCACCGTGTAATAGCCGTCGGCCGCCGGGGCGGCGGAAATACCCAAATACCCAAATACCCAAACACCCAAGAAGATGCCCAACACCGAACGCCTGAATCTACATGTCATTCTGGTCTCCCTTTTCATCTCACAATCAGGCAATAGAGTACCCCCGTGAAGCAATATCTCCTATGGGCGATTTGCGGCAATGACCTTGCCGTCCCGCGACACGGGCTGACA
>CAZCDU010000067.1:0-25363 GCA_964497125.1 uncultured Victivallales bacterium
ACGTTGAAATAGGCCGTGGACAGGGCATTGACCCACGCAAAGTAGCGAAGAACCAGAGATATGCACCTACTTGGTTCTCTCCCAAGAGTTTCCACCCTGCATAGTCCGCATCATTCAGGAGTGAGACATGTAGGGTTGGCCGAGACGGCCAACCCTACAGCGAGAGTCAAGAAGGACCATAGGGAACAGACCAAGTTTCAGGCCCCGGGGTTCAGGGCGGCTTTTCGCCAGGCTGCGGGGGTGGTGTTGTGCGCGGCTTTGAAGCGGTGGTAGAAATGGGAGAGCTCGGTATAGCCGCAACGGGGAGCGATATCGGCGATACGAATGCGAGGGTCAAGGAGGAGGCGCTTGGCAAGTGCCATGCGCTGGTTGGTGATTTCGGTATGCGGGGAGTGCTCGAGCGATTCGCTGAAGCGAATCTCAATCAGGCGACGCGATGCCCGCAGCTGATGGGCGAGAGACGCCACGGTGAGTTCTGACTGGTTGAGCTGCGATGCAATCCGGTCGAGTGCGCGTGCCACAATTGGCGGTATGGCGCCGGCTCCTGTTGAATCCCGGGGGATCAATCCGGCGGGGGCGATTCGGATGCTCGCTGTCGCTCTGTCGTTCGGTTCAGGTTTGGCCAACGCCGAACCCAGGCATTGGGCTGCGCGGTATCCGATGGCGTGTGTGGGGAGGCTTACCGAGGAGATTCCTATGCCTGCGAAGAACGAGTCGAGTGCCGAGTTGCCAACGCCAATGACGGAGAGGGCTCTTGGTACCGGCAGACCTGCTCCCGTGGCGTCAAGTATCAGTCGGCGGGCGATGTAGTCATTGGCACAGAACACAGCGACGGGCTGAGGCTGTTCCTGCAATGCTGTGATCCAGGGAAGGAGAGGTCGGGATATGTCCGCGTTAGGAAGCAGGACAGGTTCGAACCCCGCATCGGCCAGGCCGTCTGAGAATCCTGCCTGGCGTTCGTGACTATATGTGCAGCTCTGCAAGCCGCCGAAAGCGAACGCCGTGAACTTCAGCTTGAGTAGGTGGTCCGCAACCAGGCGACCTATGGCACGATCGTCGGGGATAACCGATGGTGCAGCAGTGATGGAGGACAGGTTCGATGTGTTCACGACTGGTATGCCGGTGTTGCCTACGAAAGAGCGGATCCATCGGTCGCTGACAAAGGCGCCAATCACACCATCAATACGCTTGCTCAGGATGAGATCGCCAACGAGGTGTTCCTGCGTGTAGTGGAGGGGCAAAACCTCCCAGTTCCTCTGGCTTTCGGCAAATTCCGTTACCCCCTGGAGCAGTTCCGTTGCCTGAGCGAAGTCCGCATCACCGAGGACGGCAATGCGAATTCGGTCAGGTTTCGTGTCTGTTGGTGGCTGCTCTTTCACGAATACGGCGCTCCGTGCTGATCGTATGGGGCAGTTGGGGTGCGCAAATAGACAATCAGAAAATGCGGATATGCGCAAATACAAAACCATGCGCGTTGCGCTAGAGTTGGTGGCGTTGGCAAGAGGTGGACTGATAACTCGGGAGGTGAGAATGAAGCGGGCGTTCGTGACAGGCATTACGGGACAGGATGGATCCTATCTGGCGGAGCTACTGCTCTCAAAGGGCTACGAGGTACACGGAATCATCAGGCGTGCTTCCACGTTCAATACAAGTCGGATTGACCACCTCTACCAGGATCCGCATCTCATGGGGACGCAACTCCATCTGCACTACGGTGATTTGGCGGATTCCGTGCAGCTTGTGAAGCTGCTGTACGATCTGAAGCCGGACGAAGTGTACCACCTCGGCGCGCAGAGCCATGTCCGGGTTTCCTATGATATTCCTGAGTACACGGGGGACGTCACGGGGCTGAGTACCGTTCGGATTCTCGAGGCCATACGAGAAACAGGATTGGAGAAGCGCACGGCCTTCTACCAGGCATCTTCATCGGAGATGTTCGGAAAGGTGCAGGAGGTGCCGCAGACGGAGACCACCCCCTTCTGGCCTCGCTCCCCTTACGCATGTGCGAAAGTCTATGCGTACTGGCTGACCGTGAACTATCGCGAGGCCTATGACATGCACGCCAGCAACGGCATTCTCTTCAATCACGAATCACCCCGCCGGGGAGAGACCTTTGTGACCCGTAAGGTCACGCGTGCCGCGACGCGGATCAAGATGGGTCTTCAGAATGAACTCTTCCTCGGAAACATTGATGCCCAGCGGGACTGGGGGTTCGCGGGCGAGTACGTCGAGGCCATGTGGTTGATGCTTCAGCAGGATCGACCGGATGACTACGTGATCGCCACCAACGAGACGCATTCCGTGCGTGACTTCTGCCAGGAGGCCTTTTCCCTGCTCGACCTGGATTGGGAGAAGTACGTCAGGTATGACTCTCGCTATGATCGTCCAGCTGAAGTGGACCTGCTGATCGGCGATCCCGGCAAGGCCAAGCGTCAACTTGATTGGGAGCCCAGGGTCCGGTTTGCCGACCTGGTGAAGATCATGGTTGAGCATGATCTCAAGTTGGCAAGGCAGGAACTGGCCGCGAAGCAGAGCGGAGCGGGCGCCTAGGAGGAGCTATGAAGACAACGGACCGAATCTATGTGACGGGGCACCATGGGATGGTCGGTTCGGCCATTCTTCGGAGTCTGAACGCACAAGGATACCGCAACACCATCACGGCTACGCATGCGGAGCTGGACCTGTGCGATCAAGAGGCCGTTCGATCGTTTCTGTCTGAGAAGAAGCCGAACGTGATTATCAATGCCGCCGGGAGGGTGGGGGGGATTCATGCTAACAGCACCTATCCCGCTCAGTTCATCCGCGACAATCTTGCCATTGCGCTAGACCTCGTGCATGAGGGCTACGAGGCCGGCGTGTCACGGCTTCTGTTCCTGGGGAGCACCTGCATCTACCCCCGTATGGCGCCACAGCCCATCGCGGAAGATGCTCTGCTCAGTGGGCCCCTGGAACCAACCAATGAAGCCTATGCCCTGGCCAAGATCGCGGGCCTGAAGTTGTGTCAGCATTACCGCAACCAGTACGGCGTTTGCTATCACTCTGTGATGCCCACCAATATGTATGGGCCACGCGACAACTATGACGCAATGGGGTCGCACGTGTTGCCGGCGCTGATACGCCGTTTTCATGAAGCCAAGCAGAATGCCGTGCCGGAGGTGACGATATGGGGAAGCGGTTCCCCTACACGGGAATTCCTTTACGTGGATGACTGTGCGGATGCGATTGTGTTTCTGCTGGGGTTGGATGATCCGCCGGACGTGGTCAACATAGGCACAGGAACGGAAGTGACCATTCGAGAGCTAGCCGAGACCGTTCAGGAGGTCGTGGGCTACGCCGGGCAGCTGGTCTTTGATACCTCCAAGCCCGATGGTACCCCCCGCAAGCTGTGCGACAGCAGCAAGCTACGTTCGCTGGGATGGGCGTCGGAGGTGAGTCTCAGGGACGGGCTTGAGAAGACCTATGCCTGCTTCCTTGAGGAACTGTCGGCCGGAACTCTGCGCGGAACGTGACAAACGCGAAACCAGGCAAACTCGGAACTCGGAATGCGGAATTTGGGAATTGGTAGCCGTGGTCTGGTGAATATCGCGACGTGCTTGGCGTGACATCGGCGGGTGAGAGGAGCCAGTTGGCGACAACAGGCTCTCCTTTCGGAGGACATCCAGTTGTCGCCAACTGGATGCGGGGACGGCGGTCTTGTATGCTCACACGCGTTGGTTTGATACCAGGCGCAATTGTAGGGCGGGAATGGTCGAGTCCCCGAGTCCTTCCCGCCGGCGTGAGCGGTCACCGCAGTCTTGGAAGGCGGCGGTTTCTATTTCTTAGCCTTTACGAGGCGGGCGGCGTAGGCGCCGTCCATGCCGGAGTCCGGGGGGATGCTGACGGATTCTGCATCGATTTGGAAGCTGGGATTCTGTGAGATCCAACGTTCGATCTGTCCTGAATTCTCCTCGGGCTCAAGGCTACACGTGCTGTAAACCAGAGCGCCGTCCGGCTTCAGTAGTTTGCTGCAGGCGTTCAGCATGCGCGACTGAACTCCGACCAGCTTCTGCAGGCGCCTCTCGGTGAAGCGCCAGCGGGCGTCCGGGCGTCGCCGGAGTACGCCGGTGTTGCTGCAAGGCACATCAAGCAAAATGCGGTCGAACAGCCCTCGCTGGGAGGCAATGTTCGACAGCCCAGCCTTCGTGGTCGCATCCGCCTGTGTGATCGATACGCACTTGAAGCCCATACGTGTCGCATTCTCCCTGAGTTGATCCAACCGGTCGGCGTGGCGGTCGACGGCCAGCACGAGGCCTTCGTTCCTGATCTGCTCAGCACAGGCAAACGTTTTGCCGCCGGGCGCCGCGCAGGCGTCGAGAACATGGAGTCCCGGGCGAAGGTCGAGAAGGTTGACTGCCAGCAGTGTTGCGGGATCCTGGATGGTAAACTGGCCGTCGGCATAGCCGGGCAGGTCTCGGATTCGGACGCCGGCAGGCAGGATCAGAAAGTTCTCAGGGCTGGCGGGGTGGGGCTGGGCATCAATGCCCGCTTCAACCAGGCTCGCGGTGTAGTCTTGAAGCGAGGTGCGCAGGGCGTTGATCCGTAAGACGACGGATGGACGCTCGTTGTTCCAGTCGCAGAGCGCTGCCGTCGCCTCTTTGCCAAACTCACTCGCCCAGCGCCTGGTGAGCAGATCCGGGTGCGAGGTGCGTATGCCGAGGGGTTGCTTTGAGATAGAGTCGCGGATGGGATCCACTTTGCGGAGGGCATTACGGAGCACGCCGTTGATGAATCGTGTGCGCGCGCCGTCAAGATCACTCTTCGCTGCTTCGACGGTTTCGTTAACGGCAGCATGGGGAGGGACGCCATCCATTA
Source organism: uncultured Victivallales bacterium (assembly GCA_964497125.1). GTDB lineage: Bacteria > Verrucomicrobiota > Kiritimatiellia > UBA8416 > UBA8416 > CAYLXP01. The sequence continues at coordinate 4,852 of CAZCDU010000067.1, forward strand.
GCAGGATCTGGTACAATCCGACCATCAGGTAGCTCTTGGCCTGGGGATCCGGCTCGCGGGACACGAGTCCCTCGAGGACCCAGTCGAGAAGACGTTTCCAGCGTGAAACGCCATAGACGACTTCTTGAATGAAGGCGCGGTGCTTGGATTCGGATGGGAGCATGCGATCGGGGAAGTCGCCGGTCGTGATCCAGCGCGCCAGTACGCGAGCGCATGTCGTGCGGGTGCTGATTGGGGCAATGGTCATGTCGATATCCTATCGTTTTCAGGAAAGCGTAACTGCCCGCACGCCGCCTTTATTGATGCGCCCTGGGAATGGCGCAGGGTTGCATTAATATGAGCCGATTGCAGGACGTCAATGAAGTGCTGCGCGGCCTCGGGAGGCGATGGCTCGCCATCGAATTCCGCGATCGGACTCAGAGGGATTAGATTCACGCGGCAGGGAAACTTCCGGAGCAGGGCAACCAGCTCCCTGGCGTGGCTCGGTTTGTCGTTAAGATCGCGAATGAGCGTATACTCAAAGGTTACGATACGATTCGTGCGTTGTGTGTACTCCCGGCAGGTATCGATGAGTGTGGGGAGCGGATAGCGGCTCTCGATTGGCATCAGCTGGGATCGGATTGCCGTATTTGGGGCATGCAGGGAGACGGAGAGCTCGAACTGGTAGTTTTCTCCAGCAAAGCGCTCGATGCCGGGGATGATCCCGCTAGTGCTGACGGTGATTCTGCGAGCGCCGATGCCCAGACCGTTGGGGTCATTCAGGATGCGCGCCGTCTCGAGAACAGCGTCGTAGTTGTCGAAGGGCTCACCCATCCCCATGAAGACGACGTTGGAGGGGCGGTTGTTCAGGAGCCGTGCTGCGACCAGGACCTGGCCAAGCATCTCCCCTGTTTCCAAGTTCCGGCGCAGACCGGCTTGTCCGCTGGCACAAAAGGCGCACTTGAACGCACATCCGACCTGGCAGGAAACACAGAGGGTATGACGGTCGTCCCGGGCCGGCAACAGCACGGCTTCGACGGCGTCACCATCCCGCAGGCTCACCAATAGCTTGCGAGTCTGGCCTGGTTCACCGTCGACGGTCTGCAGTTCGCCGCTTCTGAGGTCGAACTCCTGCTCAAGCCACTGCCGTACATCCGCAGGGATATTGTGCATGGCATTCCACGAATCGGCGCGACGGGCATAGAGCCAATGCCATATCTGCTTGGCGCGGAACGAGGGATAGCCTGCCGATTTGCAGACGGATACCAAGGCGTCCAGGGAAAGGTTATGGATGAGAGGAAGGGTCAACGCGACACTAGAATCCAGTCTGAATCGGGCGTGGGAACGCGGACTGGAGGAACGAGAACTCTGTCCATTGGAGCACGAGGATTGCGATGAACATCAGCGTGGCGAGAATAGCAAGAACCCCTACAAATACATAGGATGGAGGCTTACCGGCTGCAACCGCAGGCGTGTTGTCGAACGGGTTGACGGCTCCGGGGACGCCTTCTGGTGCTGCAGCTTCGCCGCCATCAGCTGCCGGTACTGCGGTCGCCTTGGGGGCCTTCGATTTGATCGTTAGCTTCTTCTTCTTCTTGACTGTAATGGGCTCGGCCATGCCTCTGCTCCTGTTGAGGTACCTCTATCTCGTACCAAGATAGGTAACTCTATCCCGATGCCTGCATCGCGGCAAGTAAAAAGCCGGAATCAGTCCTGGATTGCCGTGTTGCGAGGGAGCGTGCCATGTTCGGCGACATAGTTCAGCACTGGTTCGGGAAGCGGGCCCTTGCCAGGCCATGGAATGGCATAGCGGCCACCCCACTCCTCGTCGACGTGAAATTCAACCGGGCGGGCGGGCAGTGGCATGAAGGGGGGCAGGTCACCATCGTTCGCAGCCATCCAGGCCTCTACCTCGGGGGGGTAGTCTCCCTCTCCTTTGTATTGAACGTACGCGCCAGCTGCTACGAAAAAGAGTCGCTCGCCTTTGTGTTCGTCATCAAAGAAGAAAGTGTCTTCCTCCTCGTGGTGCTCTTCGTGATCGATATCATCAAATACCATGTCGTCTAATCCCTTTGTTAAACGGTAGCCCGTAGACTGCCAAATGCCCTTTCGACGGCGCCATTGTACCCACCTGTTATAGCTTCCGCAACAGGATAAAGCACTTCCGGGAGAAAGAGCGTGGTGTCCTTGTTTGGAAAGGTTACCAACTTAGTAGCATGTAGCTTGCTTCGCCGTTTTGTTTTCGTGATACTGGCCCAAATTTGCTACGGATAGTTTCGAAACGTGCCGTGAATTGCAGTGAGGAGATTGGACCGATGGATACCAGTATCAAGCCGGAAGCGGATAGTGCTTCAATTGAGACGCGGGAGTGGATCGACTCGCTTGACGAGGTCTTGGAACGTGAGGGGCCGGCTCGGGTCTGTGAGCTTTTCCAGCAGCTTTCAAGCTTTGCCCAGCGCGAGGGCGTTCGTCTGCCGTTCACCGCCAATACGCCCTACATCAATACCATCCCGGCATCTGAGCAGCCGCGTTATCCCGGTAACCGGGAGCTTGAGAACCGCATAAAGAGCATTATTCGCTGGAATGCGATGGCCATGGTTGTGCGAGCCAATCGTTCGGAGGAGGGCATTGGTGGCCATATTGCCTCCTACGCCTCGGCGGCGACCCTCTACGAAGTGGGCTTCAACCATTTCTTCCATGGCCAGACTGCTGATCACAAGGGCGATCTGATCTACTTCCAGGGGCACGCATCTCCCGGGATCTACTCCCGCGCGTTTCTCGAAGGTCGGCTGCCTGTTGACCAAATCAACAACTTCCGGCATGAGCTCCATGAGAATCCGGGCCTTTCATCATACCCCCATCCATGGTTGATGCCGACGTTCTGGAAGTTCCCCACCGTCTCTATGGGACTCGGACCCATCACGGCGATCTATCATGCGCGGTTTATCAAGTATCTCCAGGATCGCGGCCTAAAGGAGCCTTCGAATCAGAAGGTCTGGGCCTTTCTGGGTGATGGCGAATGTGATGAACCGGAAACCCTTGGCGCCATTGCCCTGGCGGCTCGGGAGAAACTCGATAATCTGATTTTCGTCGTAAACTGCAACCTGCAGCGCCTGGATGGCCCCGTGCGCGGCAATGGCAAGATGATCCAGGAACTGGAAGCCAACTTCCGCGGCGTGGGCTGGAACGTGATCAAGGTGATCTGGGGCAGCGACTGGGATCGCCTCCTCGATAATGATGAGCGTGGCCTACTGGCGAAGCGCATGGAAGAGGTCGTCGACGGCCAGTACCAGAAGTACATCGTCTCGGATGGCGCCTTCATTCGCGAGGATTTCTTCGGAGTCGATCCCCGCTTGCTGGCAATGGTGGAGCACATGTCGGATGACCAGCTCCAGCGGATGGCTCGCGGCGGACATGACCCCGAGAAGGTCTATGCAGCCTACAAGACAGCCACGGAAGCTGATGGCGTCCCGTCCGTGGTTCTTGCCAAGACGATCAAAGGCTATGGCATGGGGGGCGGGGGAGAAGGTCTGAACATCACCCATCAGCAGAAAAAGCTCAAAGAGAAGGAACTTCTCGGTTTTCGCTCTCGTTTCAGCATTCCCATTTCGGACGAGCAAGTTAACGAGCTGCCATTCTACGAGCTACCCGAGGACTCGGCCGAAAAGCGCTATCTGCTTGAACGCCGACAGGCACTGGGAGGTTTCACCCCCGAACGCCACGGCATGGAGTCCATGCTTGAAACACCGTCGGGCGAGTTCTTCGAGGAGTTCCGGAAGGGCACGGATGGTCGCGAGGTATCCACCACGATGGCCTTCGTGCGAATCCTCACCAAGCTGTTGAAGGATAAGGAGCTGGGGAAACTGATCGTCCCGATCGTTCCCGATGAGGCCCGAACATTCGGTATGGAGGCCCTGTTTCGGCAGTGCGGGATCTACTCGCATCCGGGACAGCTATACGAACCCGTCGATTCCGACAATCTCCTCTATTACAAGGAGGCCACGGATGGGCAGATCCTCGAGGAGGGCATCACCGAGGCCGGTTCTCTGAGTTCGTTCATCGCCGCAGGGACGGCCTACTCGAATCATGGCATCAATACGATTCCATTCTTCATCTTCTATTCCATGTTTGGTTTCCAACGCGTTGCGGACCTGATCTGGGCGGCCGCGGACAGCCGTTGCAAGGGATTCCTGCTTGGCGCCACGGCGGGACGAACCACGCTGGCCGGGGAGGGGTTACAGCACCAGGACGGCAATAGTCATCTCTGGGCGCTGCCGGTGCCGAACCTGATGGCATATGATCCCGCCTACGCTTACGAACTGGCCGTGATTGTTGAAGACGGGCTGAAGCGCATGTATGCGGAAGGTGAGGATATCTTCTATTACGTCACGGTAATGAATGAGAACTACGCGCAGCCAGCGATGCCGGAAGGATCCCGTGAGGGGATTCTGAAGGGCATGTACAAGTTGCAGAGCGTTGAGTCCGAGGCCGGCGCACCGCGCGTGCGGTTGCTTGGCAGTGGCACGATACTCAACGAGGTGATCAAAGCCGCCAACCTGTTGGCCGAAAACTACGGCGTCGCGTCGGATGTCTTTTCGGTGACCAGCTACAAGGAACTCTACATTGATGCACAGGGCGTGGAGCGCTGGAATATGCTGCACCCGGATGAGCCAGAGCGACAGGCATACATTGCGGAGTGTCTCGGTGATGGTGAGGCGCCCGTGGTGGCGGCTTCCGATTACGTTAAGGCGCTCTGCGAGACGGCAAGTCGCTGGATTCCCGGACGCGTGGTTTCGCTGGGAACCGACGGTTTTGGGCGCAGTGATGGACGTCCTGCTCTGCGTGACTTCTTTGAGGTCGACGCCAAGCACATCGCTATGGCAGCCCTGGCTTCACTGGTGCGTGAAGGGCAGCTCGATGTTAAGGTGGCGACGAAGGCCCGTGATGAGCTCGGGATCAATGCCGACAAACAGAATCCGATGTATCTTTGATTGATAGCGTGTAATTAGTGAGGAGTTGAGCATGGCCACAGAGTTTAGCTTGCCTGAGCTTGGTGAGAACATTGAGTCTATCCAGGTTGTCCGTGTGATGGTTGCCGCCGGCGACGACGTGGCCGTTGATCAGCCTGTTGTTGAACTGGAAACGGACAAGGCCACAATCGAGGTGCCCTCTGGTGTGGCAGGCAGCGTTACGGCTGTACATGTTTCCGAGGGCGATGAGATTGCTGTTGGCCAGGCCCTGTTCACGGCAACGTCAGGTGCGGCTTCCGCGGCCACAGCGCCTGCAACGCCCGCGCCCGCAGCGTCGCCCGCCGAGCCCGAGGCCACATCCGCCGACCCGACTCCGGCGCCCGCCCCTGCAGCGCAGCCGGTTGCCCCGGCTGCTCCGGTGGCTGCGGCATCGGCTGCCGGCAAGAAGGTCCCTGCGGCTCCGTCCGTTCGCAAGTTTGCCCGCGAGATCGGTATCGATATCGCCGAAGTGCCCGGCTCTGGGGCGAAAGGGCGTGTTTCGAAGGACGATGTGAAACGTTATGCCAAGGCGCTCAACGAGAATCGTCAAACGGCTCCGGCGGCAACGGCATCAGCGGGGGGTGGTGCTGTGCTTCCTCCGCTACCCGACTTCGCGAAGTTCGGCGAGATCGAGAAGAAGAAAATGAGTGTGATCCGCTACAAGACGGCGGAGCACATGGCGCTCAGCTGGTCGCAGATCCCGCATGTGACGATTCATGACAAGGTGGACATCACCGAGCTCGAGGTACTGCGAAAGCAGTACGCCGACATGGCGGTGAAGCAGGGCGGCAAGCTCACCATGGCGGTCATGGCCTGCAAGGTTGTAGCCCAGGCGCTGGTCAAGTTCCCGGAGTTCAATGCCTCGGTGGACATGGCCAGCAAGCAGATTGTCTATAAGTCCTACGTGAATCTTGGCGTGGCCGTCAGTACGCCGCGGGGATTGATGGTTCCGGTTATCCGCGATGCGGACAAGAAGAACATGGTCCAGCTGGCCGTTGAGATTCAGGAGATTGCCGCCAAGTGTCGTGACGGGAAGATCCAGGTCGAGGACCTCGAAGGCGGTACCTTTACGGTCACGAACCTGGGGCGTGTCTGCGGGACCTTCTTCACGCCGATCATCAACTACCCGGAAGTTGCGATTCTCGGCATGGGACGCAGCTATGAGAAACCACGTGTGGTGAATGGCGAGATTTCCAAGCGGACAGTTCTGCCGCTCTCGCTGTCGTTTGATCACCGCGTCATTGACGGGAGCGATGGGGCCAGGTTCATGGGGTGGGTCAAAGAAGCCATCCGTCAGCCGTTGGTCCTGGCGTTGGATGGGTAAGGGCGTGTTGGGTATTTCGGGCTAAGTATTCAGAATCCAGTGTTTGGGAGTAGGTTGTGAGCAATACGGACGTTAAAGAGCTTGTTGTTATCGGGGGCGGCCCGGGGGGATATCCGGCCGCGTTCTATGCCGCCGACATGGGGATGGACGTGACATTGATTGACCTGGAGAAGAACCCGGGTGGCGTCTGCCTGCACCGCGGCTGTATTCCCTCGAAGGCACTTCTGCATGCGGCGGCCGTGCTGAATGAGGCCCATGAAGCCGAAGCCTTTGGGGTGACTTTTGGTGAGCCTCAGCTGGATGTTGACAAGCTGCGCGGGTGGAAGTCGGACGTGGTTGGGAAGCTGACCGGCGGGCTGGGGCAGCTCTGCAAGGCACGCAAGATCAACTTCATACAGGGACGGGCAACCTTCGTGGACAGCAACACGCTGCGTGTCGAACGGGTTGATGGGGGCGAAGAGACTGTTGCTTTCAAGACCGCTATCCTGGCGACGGGGTCGAGTCCCGCCCGCATTCCTATCGCGCCGGAATCCCCGCGCGTGCTTGACTCCACAGGGGCTCTGGATCTTCCGGATGTGCCTGAAAAACTGCTGGTCATCGGCGGGGGCTATATCGGTCTGGAGCTGGGGCAAGCTTACGCGTCTTTCGGCGCCGAGGTGTCCGTCGTTGAGATGTTGCCCAGCCTGCTGGCCGGGGCCGATGCCGATCTGGTCAGGCCGCTGGCCGCGCGACTCAAAAAGCAGTTTGCATCGATCATGCTCGAGACCAAGGTCTGCGAGATTGTGGATGCGGGTGACAGCGTGACGGTTAAGGTTGAGGACAAGAAGGGCACGGCCAGCGAGCTTGTGTATGATCGTGTGTTGATTTCGGTTGGCCGCAAACCCAATACGCAGGAATTGGGTCTGGAGAATACCAATATTGAGGTCGGCGATGACGGCTTCGTCGTGACGGATGCCCAGCGGCGGACGGGAGAACCTTCCGTCTTTGCCATTGGCGATATTGCGGGACAGCCCATGCTTGCCCACAAGGCGACCTACGAAGGCAAGGTGGCTGTGGAGGCGATCGCGGGCAAAAAGACGATCTATGACCCCCAGGCGATTCCGGCCGTCGTGTTCACTGATCCGGAGATTGCCTGGGCTGGTATCACCGAGAGCGAGGCGAAGGAGCAAGGCCTCCGTGTGAAGGTGTCGAAATTCCCATGGGGCGCCTCCGGACGTGCCACGACGCTGGGACGGAGTGACGGCGTTACGAAGGTTATTGCCGACCCTGAAAGCGGACGCGTGCTGGGTGTTGGGATTGCGGGTCCCGGCGCTGGGGAGCTCATTGCGGAGGGAACGCTGGCCATCGAGATGGGCGCAACGGCGGAAGATCTCGCGCTCACGATTCATGCGCATCCAACTCTGGCAGAGACGGTCATGGAAGCTGCCGAGGATATCATGGGTCACGCGACCCACTTCGTGAGTAGAAAGTAATTGCCGGTTTGCAGGTGTGGACGATAGGCTCAGTCGTGTCTTGGATTTCGACTGTGTGACGTTGGTTTTAAGAGTTGAGTGAATTCAAAAGGGGGAGCGAGATGCAGGTTTTGGACTACGCAATGCAGATGGAGCTTGATGGTGAGAAATACTACCGTGAGCTAGCGACGACATGTATGGATGCCGGGATTCGAGGAATCCTGGAGCGGATGGCTGAAGCTGAGGTCAAGCACTACAACACGCTCAAGCAGCTAAAAGATGAGGGTCCGGCGGCGATGGCGGTTGATGTTGTTCGCCCTGAGGCAAAGAATCTCTTCCAGGTGATGATGGAGAGCGGCGAGACATTCGATTTCAACTTGTCTGAAGTCAGCCTTTATGAGAAGGCGAGGGACGTCGAGTTCAAGGCCCGCGATTTCTACCTGGAGCATGCAGAGGAAGTCGTTGATACCGAGGCGCGGGAGCTGTTTAAGCGTTTGGCCGACGAAGAGGGACTCCATGCTGAGATCATTGAGAGCATTGTCGACTTCGTGCAGCGCGCCGAGCCTGGAAACTGGGTTGAAAATGCGGAGTGGTTCACGCGCGAGGATTACTAACCAGAAGGTATTTGAGATACGCTTCCGTAAGTGCTACGCGGTTCGCCGGCAACGGGGCGCACAGCGAATGGTTGCGTGGGGATCCATGGGGGGGGCCACCTTGCCATCCGGGTACTCGATGGCCTCTTGAAGCTCATGTAGCACATGGGCCCGAAAATCGCCTGAATGACGTTCAACCCAGTCGAAGACTGCTTCATCACCCATATCATATCCGGCCTTTTGGGATTCGATCCACTTGTGGCGGTCGATCTCACGAATCTGAAGCTTAATAAACTCGTGTAGGGTCATGTTTACGTCACCTGATGTGTGGCGTGGCAAGAATCGCGCCTTTGAGCCGAGGTCTTTATGCGATTTTGGTTTGTGCCGCAAGTCGAAAAGGTGGGAGAGTTCAGGGGGCCTGGGCGTGGCAACAAGAGGTTGCACTTTCTGCACGAGGGGTGCTAGAATGCTACAAATTATGGGTCAGTTATGTTGCCCTTGTTTAGGGGGGCGCAGGAATTTCGGTTGATGCAACGAGAGAGGAACGGAATCGATGGCTTGGGAATACTCTGAGAAGACGAAGCAGCTCTTCATGGATGCCGTGCACGGGAAGCCCGGAACGCACATGGGAGAGATTGAGAATGCTGATGGACTCGGTGAGCACGGGTCGGTGGCGTGTGGTGATGCGATGCGTTTCACCTTTCGGGTTGAGCGCGATAGTGAGGATGCAACGAAAGACGTCATTACCGAAGCGCGCTACCTGACGTTCGGTTGCACTTCCGCCATTGCGGCTTCTGAAGCTCTCTGTGCCATCATCGAAAAGGAGCGTCGCACCCCGATAGAGGCGCTAAAGATCAGTAACGATGATATCGTGGACTTCCTTGGTGGTTTGCCGGAGCAGAAGATCCACTGCTCCGTGATGGGCGCTGAGGCCCTCGAGGCGGCCGTGTTCAATTGGGCCCAGAAGCGAGGCGTGAACCTGAAGGCGCTGGGCGTGGATGTTCATGAGGATGAGATGGACGAGGGGCGCATTGTCTGCAAGTGCTTCTCATTATCGGAGCCCTACATCCGTCGCAAGGTTGAAGAGCTGGAGCTGAAGACCATTCCAGAGATCACCAACGCGATCAAGGCGGGCGGTGCCTGTATGTCGTGCCATCACAAGCCTGGCGGGCTTCAGGACATTCTCGATGATGTATGGGGACGTACAGAGACCCAGGTGAGCGAAGGTGACGAACTGGTGGCGACTGACGCCGTCGCGGAGCCGCCGCCACTTTCCGCCTATCAGCTTGGAAAGCATGTGGAAGAAGCTATGGATGGCTACGTCCGCCCGATGTTGCAGAAAGACGGCGGTGACGCGGAAATCGTGGATATCAAGGATGCCGTTGTTTACGTGCGATTGGCTGGTGCTTGTGCGGGGTGTGCCGGCGCTGCCACGACGTTGAAAGTTTTGGTTGAGAAGACGCTCAAGGAGCAGGTGGACGAGCGTATTCGTGTCATTTCGGTGAGTTGATGATGAAGCAGACGATCTACATGGATAACAACGCGACGACGCCGGTTGCCCCGGAGGTCTTCGAGGTGATGCGTCCTTTCCTGACGGACCAGTACTTCAACCCCAGTTCAATGTATGAGCAGGCAGAGGGTCCCGGGAAGGCAATTGAAGCGGCTCGGGAAACGGTGGCGGCCTGCCTCGGCGGCATCGAACCGAGCGAAGTGATCTTCACGGGGTGTGCCACGGAAAGCAACAATACCGCGATTTTCGGGTGCATGCGAGCCAACCCGAAGAGACGTCACATCATTACGACTGCGGTGGAGCATCCTTCGGTACTGGAGGTCTGCAGGGAAGCCGAGCGTGAGGGATGTGATGTAACCGTGTTGGGCGTTGATAGGCAGGGGCAGATCGATACAGCGGAGTTCATACAGGCACTTCGTCGCGATACGTTGCTGGTGTCGATCATGCACGCGAACAATGAGACAGGCGTTGTGTTTCCGATAGAGGAGCTGTCGCGTCTTGCCAAGGAAACGGATCCTGGCATCATCTTCCATACTGATGCAACGCAGTCGATCGGTAAGCTGGACGTGGATCTTACGGGCGAGCTTGTCAATGTGGACCTGCTTTCGTTCTCCGGGCACAAGCTGCATGCTCCAAAGGGTGTTGGCGCGCTGTTCATGCGACGTGGCACGCCGTGTCGACCGTTTCTTTGCGGAGGGCACCAGGAGCGTGGCCGACGCGCGGGGACCGAGAATGTCTGTCATATTGTGGCCCTGGCCAAGGCTTGCGAGCTGGCCCTGGCTGCCCAGACGGATGAACAACTGGTACGCAAGCAACGTGACAGACTGCAAGCGGCCCTTTTGGCGCAGATTCCGGCACTTGAAGTAAATGGCGGCGAATCGGAGAGACTACCGAACACCTTGAACGTGGCCTGCCACTGTATTGAGGGAGAGGGCATTCTGTACCAGCTCGGCGAGTACGGCATCTGTGCCTCCAGTGGATCTGCGTGCACATCGGGGTCGCTTGATCCGTCACACGTTCTGAAGGCAATGCAGGTGCCCTTTATGGCCATGCATGGTTCGGTACGTTTCAGTCTTAGCCGGTATACAACCGAGGAAGAGATTGATACAGTGATTGGCGTCTTCCCTGGAATTGTACGTAGCCTGCGACGCCTGTCTCCCTACTGGGATGACGAAGCAGACTCGCCTCGTGAAAGCAAAGAAGCGATGCACATGTGATGGAGTTCGTTGTCGTCAGCACGACGGTTGAAGGTGATGCCGCTGCAGACCGGTTGGCCGATGCCGTGGTTGGGGATAGACTGGCTGCTTGTGTGCAGGTTGTTCCCGTGCGCAGTACCTACCGCTGGCAGGGCAAGGTTGAACATGCCCCCGAGTTACTGCTATTGATGAAGACGCGCAAGGACCTTGTTGAGTCCCTCATGTCTTTTGTTCGTGAGCGGCATCCCTATGACGTGCCGGAGCTGACGGTCATGCGACTTGATGGGGGAAGCCCAGACTATCTTAAGTGGATTGAGGAAGAAACTGAACGTGAGTAACGACAAAGAAACCCAAGGGTCCATTGGCCGCGTAGAAGCGGAGACGATCCAGATCGATCTTCCAGCGGAGGGGTTTGTCTTCGAGGGTGGGGGAAGCCTGAAGCAGCTCGAGATTGCCTACGAGGCGTATGGTGAGCTGACGCCATCTCGAGACAACGCCATCTTCGTATGTCACGCCCTGACGGGCGACGCTCATGTGGCGGGATACCACACAGACCCGAAGGTCGATGCCGGTTGGTGGGACCAGATGATCGGCCCGGGCAAGGGAATCGACACCCGGTACTACTACGTGATCTGCGCGAACATTCTTGGTGGTTGCAAAGGCACGACTGGACCACAGTCGGTCAACCCGGAGACAGGCAAGCCGTACGGGGCCTCTTTCCCGGAAATGACGGTTGGCGATGTTGTTGAGGCGCACTGCCTCTTGCTCAAGCAGCTTGGTATCGAACGCCTGGCGGCAACAATTGGTGGCTCGTTTGGCGGCATGCAGGTCCTGGAGTGGGCCATTCGCCATCCGGGAATGGCGGCCCGCAGCATCTGCATTGCGTCCGCGCCTCATCTCTCGGCGCAGGCCCTCGCCTTCGATACGGTGGCGCGCAACATCATTACCGCTGACCCGGAGTGGTGTGACGGGGACTACTATGACAACGGGGTAGGGCCCGTAAAGGGCTTGGCCCAGGCGCGCCAGATTGGGCACATTACGTACCTTTCTCAAGGCATCATGAGTGAGCGGTTCGGCCGCGAGCGCCAGGATGGCGCCGGTGGCGACGACGTGGACGACATGAGTCCTGAGGCACCGTTGGAATTCCAAGTCTCGAGCTACCTGACCTACCAGGGGCACAAGTTCACTCAGCGTTTTGATACGAATTCATATCTCCACATCATGCGTGCCATGGACGAGTTCGATTTGGCTGAGAAGAGAGGAAGCCTTGAGGCCGCCTTTGCCGATATTGACTCCAAGATGTTGATCGTCGCTTTGAGTACTGACTGGCTGTTTCCGCCAGGGCAGTCGAAAACAGTGGCGAATGCCCTTCTGCGGGCAGGCAAGGCGGTTTCCTATTGCATGTTGCGGGCACCGCATGGGCACGATGCGTTCCTGATTGATGTTGATCACCTATCGGACGTGATGCGGGCATTCCTGCCATGGGTGCCACAACGGCTTGACGAGCGTGAAACGGAGCCTTACGTGGATCCCAATCCTGGCCGTACGTATCTCAGTACGGAGGTAGAACGTGATCGGCTCTTGAGCATGGTTGAGCCGGGGGCGAGAATTCTCGATATCGGGTGTGGCTGCGGGGAACTGTTGGCGCTTGCGCAGGAGCGTCTCGGTGTTGCCGGTGTGGGCGTGGATTACGATCTGAGACAGGTCATCAGCGTGCTTGACCGGGGATATGATGTGTTCCAGGAGGATGTGGATGGCGGACTCGCCATGATTCCTGATGGGAGCTATGACTACGCCATCCTGAGCGAGACGCTGCAGGTGGTCCGCCGGCCGAGAGAGGTGCTGCATGAGATGCTACGCGTTGCCCGCGAGGGAATCGTGAGCTTTCCGAATTTCGCGAAATACTCGCACGCCCTGCGGCTCTGGACAACGGGACGCATGCCTGTGGGTGGGTCCTTGCCGTTTGAGTGGTACGACACGCCGAACATCCATCTCTTTACACTGCGCGATTTTGTGTCACTTTGCCGTAACGACAAGATCGATATTCTAGATATGATGTGTATCCCCAGGGGCCCTGTCAGCAAGCTCCTCGTAAAGCTTGGGTTCTGTAACCTTGGTGCGGAACGTGTGCTGGTCAAGGTGGCCCGGTCGGATGGTGCAAAAGGCTGGAACGGAAACGGTTGCCGTGAGTGTGGATGAGTGGGAGACGCCTGATGGAGATGAAGAAACAACTTGATGAGATCCTGCCTGGCATTCTTGTAGAACTAGACAAGTGTGAGAACTGCCCGGCACGACACAATGTGCGCCGTGGGATCTCAATGGCAGGGCAGCAGACCGTGATCGATGTGTTGGAGGAGTTGATTGCCGTTCTCTTTCCGGGGTGCCACCTGCGCAACGATATAGCCGACAGCGAGGGTGACTGTCTTGATTCCATTGCGTTGGAGAAGACCGCTCTGAACCTGCGTGTTCAGTGCCGCAAGACATTCGAACACCAGTGCTTGACCGGTGGCTGCCCCGATGATTGCACCGAATGTGATGAACTGGCTGTTGCTGCCGTTACCAGCCTGGTGAAGTCGCTGCCGGAAATCCTTGCGGTCTTGCAGAAGGATGTTCTTGCCGCCTATGAGGGTGACCCTGCCGCGAAATCTACGCTCGAGGTGGTAATGAGCTATCCGGGCGTTTATGCGGTCATTGTTCATCGGATTGCACATTGCCTCTATCAGCTGAAGGTCCCTCTGATTCCGCGGGTGATGGCTGAGTATGCGCACTCCAAGACGGGGATTGATATTCACCCGGGCGCCACAATCGGTGAGGGCTTCTTTATTGATCACGGTACCGGTGTTGTGATTGGCGAAACCTGTGTGATCGGGAAACGGGTGAAGCTGTACCAGGGCGTGACCCTTGGCGCTCTGAGCTTCGAGAAGGATGAGCACGGTCACCTCGTCAAGGGCATCAAGCGACACCCGAATGTCGGCGATCATGTCGTGGTCTACGCGGGGGCCACGATCCTTGGCGGCAACACGACCATTGGTGAGAAATCTGAGATTGGTGGCAACGTCTGGCTGACGCACTCTGTGCCGCCCGGCTCTAAGGTCTACAACCAACAGCCCAGCCCTCTGATCCGTGAAGCCGATGGCTCCTGGAAAACACCCGAGGGTCCCTGGGACGACCTTGGTGCGGGAATCTAGGGAGAAAAGCTGAAGAGCTGAAAGACCGAAGAGCTGAAACGTGGATGGATGCTGTTCTTCTCCTTTTCAGTTCTCGCGTTTTCAGGTTTTCAGGCTTTTTCTCCGGTGTGCCGCGAGGTATGGCGGCGTGCGGGAATGGCAGGTTTTGTGGACGAAGTAGTAGCGGGCGACATGATAGCTGGGATCGAAACCAAAGAAGTTCAGCTTCATGTGATCCAGCTCTTCTTTGCGGTAGGCTTCGAGCGGCTTCTGTGCTTCGTCGCGCTCACGCCGTTTCTGCTTCTCCGGGATCAGCTCATCAGCCTGTGATGCCAAATCGATGGCATAACGTTCCAGTTCCGAACGGAAGTCCGTCGCGTCGAAGGCAACGTCGATGAGTCCTACAGCGTGTGCTTCCTTTACGCCGATTGGCAACCGACGCTTCATCAGCTCGGGCCCCATCTCGCTTCGCTGGGGCAACAGGTAGGTCCAGTACTCTGAACCGTAGAGATTCCCCATGTTCTTGTAGTGAGGATTCAGGACGATTCCCTGGCGGGCCACGACGCGGTCTGCGGCGAGCGCGAGGAAGACGCCGCCGGCTCCCGCATTGCCACGCATGGCCGCCACTGTAATCTTGTCGGTCGTCAATATGAGCTCACGGACGACATCGTCCATCGCATTGATGTTCTGCCAGGATGCCTCGGCCGGCCGATCGGCATGCTCGATGACATTCAGGTTGAGTCCGTTTGACCAGAATTCATCACCGCCCATCAAGCAGAGCACTTTGGTGGGGCGTTGGCGGGCGGCGATGATGGCGTCGCGTAAGGCGTTGCAGTCGCGGACGCTCATGGCGCCATTGTAGATATTAAAGTCGAGATGCCCGACGGCGCCATCTTCGTGGTAGCTGATGACGTCGTGGTCGGAATCCGCTGTGGGCAGAGACTCCGGCAAGCTGCCGAGAACGGTTGTTGCGGGGAGCTTGAACGTGGATTCCGCCGCGGTGGGCCGTGCGCGAAGATGCCCAATCCAAACCGCACCATCCACCGTTGCCCGACAGATGGACTCGTTGCGTATGCTGATGATTTCGCCGGGAACTCCGGTTCGTTTCTCGGCCTGATGGGCGTTGTAGAGGTAGTAGTCTTGTCCGCTGATCTGGTCAAGGACCCCGGGTTGTCCGTCCGCAGAGCGGATCTTGCGCAGGACGGTTTGTGTGTCGTCCTGTTCCCAGTCGATCTTTCGGTCAGCCTGGCGAACGGCCGGCCGCAGGGCGCCGGGGACGCGTTTTGGTTGATAGGTCCCACTCTCGAGGCGGTCAATGGCCACGAGGACGGCCTCGAGGGCCGCTTCGGTTACTTCGCGGCGGTAGAGACTGCTCTTGGTGGCGGGCCGCATGGGGAACGTCGCTGACCCCCAGACAGGCCCGGCATCCATCTCCTCCTCTGCTTCAAGAACGGTCAAGCCCCATTCCGTTTCACCATCAAGAATTGCCCAATCAAGGGAAGACGGGCCGCGGTCACCGGGAGGGCCGGGGTGCACAATGAGGCAGCGACAACGTTGGTGTACATCCGAAGGAATGGCTCGCCGAAGAAATGTGGCGAGAATGAGATCGGGCTGGAAGAGTTCCAGGGCCTCGCGCGTAACATCATCGTGAATATCAAACTCAACGGAGATCTCGTGCCCTCGGCCGGTGAGCTCGACATAGAGGCGTTGCGTCAATGAGTTAAAGGCATGCGTCAGAAACAGGATTCTCATACGTGACTCCTGTAGCGGTAGTAGGCTGCACAGGCGCCTTCAGCGGAGACCATGCAGGAACCAACGGGGGAGTCCGGGGTGCAGGCCGTCCCGAAAAGGGGACAATCCGGAGGACGTTTGAGGCCGCGAATAATGGCTCCGCATTCACAGCCCGCATGGTCGGCTTTCGGCGTGTAGACGATGCCGAAACGCTGGGAGGCATCAAAAGCGGCATACTGCTTCTTGATCTGCAAGGCGCTATAGGGAATTGTTCCAAGGCCTCGCCATTCGAAGGTCTTGCGGAGTTCGAAGCACTCGGCAACCAGTTTCTGAGCTTTCTCATTTCCTGCCGTGGTCACGGCTCGCGTGTATTCGTTCTCAACGTCGTGGCGGCCGTCATTGATCTGTCGTACCAGCATGAGGATGGCTTGCAGGATGTCCAGAGGCTCGAAGCCGGCGATAACGACGGGACGCTGGTATTCCTCGGCGAAGTAGGTGTACGGACGCGATCCAATGACGGTCGATACATGGGCGGGGCCAATGAAGCCATCGAGGGGCACGGTTCCCAGTTCACGGACATGCGGTGATTCCAGAATGCTGGAAATGGCCGACGGTGTGAGAACGTGATTGCAGAAAACGGTGAAGTTTGTGAGGCCCTCTCGCTGCGCGGTTTGGATGGCCAGGGCTGTGGGAGGCGTTGTGGTTTCAAAGCCAATGGCGAAGAACACGACCTCACTCTCCGGGTTCTCGCGGGCAATCTTCAGTGCATCGAGGCAGGAGTAGACCATGCGCACGTCGCACCCGGTTGCCTTTACCGAGAGCAATGTCTTCTTGCCGCTTCCGGGCACACGCATCATATCGCCATAGGAACAGAGAATGACTCCGGGATGCTCTGCAAGCTCGATCGCATTGTCGATACACCCAACGGGCAGCACGCACACTGGACAGCCCGGGCCGTGGATCATTCGGACGCTGTCCGGAAGCAGGTCCTGGATG
Organism: uncultured Victivallales bacterium; assembly: GCA_964497125.1. Taxonomy (GTDB): domain Bacteria; phylum Verrucomicrobiota; class Kiritimatiellia; order UBA8416; family UBA8416; genus CAYLXP01. Next base: position 21,808 of record CAZCDU010000067.1, read on the forward strand.
CCATAGCGGAAGATGGCATGGGTATGACCGCCGCAAAACTCCATCAGGCGATAGTCGCGGTCAGAACGCGATTCGCCAACGATGGCCTCGGCGAGGCGCTGGGCGATTGCCCCGTTTCGGAACTCATCGATGAACTTCATGCGAGAGCAGCGGCCTTGACTTGATCGAATTCCTCGAAAACCTCAAGCGTCTTTGCGGCTTCCTCTGGATCAAGTTTGTTCAACGCATAGCCGACGTGCATGATGACGTAATCACCAACGGCGACGTCCTCCAGGAGCTCAATGGAGATGTCTTGCTGTACACCACTGACGTCCACGGTGGCCATGCGGTCATCGTGGATTGCCGTGATCTTTGCTGGGATGGCGAGGCACATGGGAGATGTCTCAGGTTTCAGGTTTCAGGAAATGGGAGCACATTGCATACACTCCTTGGATCGCGAGAACCATACTAGATGCCCCTAGAAGACCCCAGCCTATTTTTTGCGCTTTGTTCAGTGGCGCTCTGCAGGTAGGCTCTGGAGCATGATCATTGCAGACACTCACTTGCACCTGTACCCGCACTATGATTTTGCGCGGGCCATACAGGGATGTGTCTCGCGCCTGGCCAGCCTGGCTCCCGAGGCTGTCTGTGTCGGGTTTCTCACGGAACGTTCCGACTGTCGAGTCTATCGAGCTCTGCTGGATGGTTCGGGTGGTCCAGCTTCTGACGAGATCCAGGTCGGTCTTGCTGCGGATGGGGTCTGTCTTGAGCTTCGGAGCTTCAATCGGCCTCCGCTGTATCTGTCTCCCGGGCGACAGATTGTGACAGAGGAACGGCTGGAGCTTCTCTGTCTTACGTCTGACGCGGAGATCCCGGATGGCCTACCCGCAGAAACGGCGGTTAATCGTATCCGTGAAGTGGGGGGTGTCCCTGTCCTCACATGGGCCGTTGGAAAATGGCTCTTTCGCCGCGCAAGTGTGGTCAGATCTCTGCTGAAGCAGTTCGGACCCTCTGAATTGCTGCTCGGTGATTCCGCCTTGAGGCCAGTTGTGTGGCCGACGCCTTGTCCGATGCGTGCCGCACGCCGGCAGGGGTATCGAATACTGGCGGGAACCGATCCCCTTCCTGCCCGTGGCGAAGAGAGCGTCATGGGAAGCTACGCCTCTGTGTTTGATTGCGGTTTTGACGCTGCGCATGCAAATCTTTCGCTGCAAGCGGCTTTGCGCGATGCGAACGTCGAGCTTCATGCCGTGGGCAAGCGATGCGGGATAACTGAATTTGTCCGACGCATGACGAGCGCTGACTAGTCTTTGGCGTCCTGTTCAGGACTGTTGGCGAACGAGGTCGTTACGGTCGTGCCGCCCTCTGGATTGCTCTGGATATCCAACGTGCCGGATACCATGTCTGCGCGATAAGCCATCGTGTCCAAGCCCATGCCGACACGTCCATCCTTGTCAGGGTGAAAGCCGCTGCCGTTATCTCTGACCGCGAGGGATCCACGCCCCCCCTCCGTTGATAGGAGGATCTCGATGTTGGTAGCCCCGCCATGTTGGATGGCGTTATGAACGGCTTCCTGGGTTATGTGGAATAGGTGGATTGCAACGTTATTGCTGTGAACACGGCCCTCTCCCGTGCAGTAGAAGCGACATTCGATCTGGAACACTTCCTCTGTCTTGTGCGCGAACTTCTGAAGGGCGGTAATCAGCCCATCCGCTTCCACGGCAACTGGGCTGAGACCTTGGGCAATGTCGCGTGTGTGCGAGACCGCATCCCGTAGCAGCATGGCGACCTGCTGGGCCATCGAGGCCTCGTCATAGCCCTTTGTCTGCAAGTTCCTCTCCAACGAGGCCGCAAGAAAGGCGATGCCGGCCAGCTGTTGGCCCAGTGCATCGTGTAGATCCTGGCCGATGCGGTGCTGTTCCCGCGTGCTGATGTCAAGAATCTGCTGCTCCACTCGCTTGCGCTCTTCGTGCTCCCGCAACAGGTTGGCGTTGCTCTCCCTGAGCTGTACCGTGCGTCGATTTACGAGAGTCTCAAGGTTGACCTTCATCACTTGCAGTTCTCTCTCGGCCTGGCGTCGGTCCTCGATCTCGCTCTCCAGTTTCGCCGTGCTTTCCGCGATTTGCTTTGTCATATCGTTCACGGCGTGGTTGATCTCATCAACTTCCCGGTAGTGGTGCGGTGGCAAGTGGACGCTATAGTCGCCCGCTGCGATGGTTTGGAGTTCCACGGCGAGCCGATGCAGCGGTCTTCCCAGGAGTAGCTTCAACACGGCCGCAGATAGTAGGCCGGTAGCTACCGTTACAAGAAAGGAGAGGGCAACTGCCAAGATCGCGGTACGTTTGCGGAGTGCATCGATCTCAACGCGATTCAGCGCCACTTCGATGGACCCAATGGTCTCGTTAGCGTAACGAATCTCCTGGCGATATAGGGATATCCGTTGCTCGCTTGAGACCGTGAGGTCTGCTATGGGATCGCCAAACTGCGTTGAAATGTGGACGTGCACCAGGAGTTCAGGTAGTGGCCAGGACTGAAAATAGCGGGCGATGGCGCCATCATCAAGATTCCACACGTGCTCCCGGAGGACATTGGCGAGTTTGGTGCAAAGTGTGGTTCCCTGGGTTTTGAGCGCCAGTTCTGCCCCACGCATGGTTCTCATGTACCCGAGGAGTGCAATAGGGGCCGCGAGCAGCATGTAGCCCGCCACAAGCCAGACTGTCAGGTCTCTGGCTACCCCAATCCTTTTAGGTTTTCCCATGGTGTCTCCTAATGATCACTGACTTGCGAGGTGCCTTTTCCTGATTCGGTCAATCTCCCCCGTTGTCCGTAGTCTCAGAAGTTCGTCGTAGAACCGCTTCATTACCAATTCGATATCCGGATAGTCAGACTTCCTCACAAAGGGGGCCAAGTACGGTTTCGAGAAGAGAGGCCGAGGCAGAAAGGTGACACTTTCCTGCAGCCCCATCTCCTTGAGCGTCGCCAAACCAACCGTCTTGTCCATCGGGTAGAGGTCAATATCCTCTGCAACCAGGGCCTCAAGTCCGCCGCGCGTATCGTTGAACTCTTGTCCCGGTAATGCCGCTTCAACGAATTCAGTGTTGTAGGAGTAGTCCCTGTTCTTTCCGACGCGGTAACCGGCTTCGCGGAGCTGGTCATAGGATTCGAAGGTGTACGTCTCCGCGTGTTTCTTCTTCACAAAGAAGACGTATTCAGACATCCAGAGGTAGTGCTGGGGGAGGGCTCCGGTTTCTGCGAACTGCCGCTGGTCATCGGTATAGAGGAGCACATCTTCCCGTGACGACTTGTAGGATATCGAAAGCACAGCATCAGCCTTGCCGTTCTCGGCCATCATCCACGCGCGGCTCCAGGGGTAAATCCGGATCTCGTAGGGGATTCCGAGACATTTCATGATATGGGCGACGATGTCGACATCGATTCCCTTGAGTTTATCACCGTCCAGGTACTCGAAGGGAGCCCATTCCTCGCAGACGAAGAGGAGGGGGCGCGGAGCTGGCGGAAAGCGATCTGAGGGCAGATGCTTGTCTTCGATTTCGGCGAACTCACCCGACATTCGCAT
>CAZCDU010000068.1:0-24893 GCA_964497125.1 uncultured Victivallales bacterium
GACGGTATATCCTGCAACTGGCGTCTGTTGATTAAAGTCCGACAGGCTGCTAGTCGGTAGACTTCCCGACTTTCAGGAAGCGGCGCTCTCCCTTGTACTCCAGCCAGGCTCCCTTGGTGCCGATCCCAGCCACGCGCACGCCTTCGATGAGCTCGTCAATGCCAATGACTCTGTCGTTGATCATGACCGCGCCACTTGTTCCTCCCCCGACGATGCCCTTTAGACTCAATGCCGGCCAGATGACCACAGGCTTTGGTTGCGGAGGCGGTGGCTCCGGCGTTGCGTCGGGAGGTGTGGATTCCTCCACGTCTGGTGTTGCCGCTTCGGGTCCAGGCTGGACGGGATCTTCCGTCGTTGGGTTCTCGTCCGGAGCCGCAGTAGGCTCTTCCGGCGCCGGGGTGCTGTCCGTTGGCTGTTCCGTGGGATCTGCCGGACCGGGAGCTGCCTCGGGCTGTGGCTGTGGCTCCGGGCTGGGTGGCGGGGCCGGCTGTGAAGGAACGACGACCTCAGTCGGCGTTTCCGTGGGTTTCGCAACCCCGATGCCCAGATAGCGGAGGCCATACATCACGGCCCAGCCAATCGCTGCAAGCAGCAGGATCAGAAGCAGGATGACTCCCAGCAGTGTGGGCAGCACACGCGTCGATTCAGGCTTAGGCTTCGACTCACTCTCCTCCGGTTCCTCGTCGTCCGGCTGCGGGGGTGGTGCCTCGGATGGGACGGGCGTCGGGGTCGGCGTCGGCTCCGGTACCGGCGGAACAGGTTCTTCAGCCACGGGCGGCGGTGTTGGTGGTGCTGTTGGCGCAGGAGCTGTGGCCGGCGCTTCCGTGGGTTCTGGAGGAGGAGGCGCGGCGATGGGGGTTGTGATTTGAGGCTCTGCCGGGGGCGTGGTGCCCTCAGTCTCTGCTTGTTGACGCTTTAACGCTTCCTGAATCAGGCTCATGTTCAACCCTCCAACTGGCGAATTGCCTTCTTGATATCACGTGCTGCTATAGTCTGGATTCCACCGACGTAGCCTGCGAGCAGGGCGTTGTCACAGACGGCGTTGATCAGTCGCGGGCAGCCCTGTGCGTAGCGATGAACCGCCTTGACGGCGCCGGCCGAGAACGCGGCCGTGGCCTCGGGACCGGCTACCCAGAGTCGGTGTCTGATATAGTTTCCGGTTTCTTCGATGGTGAGCGGGGGCAGGTAGTAACGTACGGTGATGCGCTGGCGCAACTGGCGCAGGTCGGGTCGGTTCAGTCGCTTCTTCAACTCAGGCTGTCCACAGAGCACGATCTGAATGAGTTTGTGCTGATCTGTTTCCAGGTTGGAGAGCAGGCGAACCTGTTCCATAACCTGCGGTGTGAGATCCTGGGCCTCGTCGATGAGCAGCGCCACGTTAATCCCTTCGTGGTAGTGATCCAGCAGGAACTCATTCAGGCACTCAATATAGGAAAGCCGGTCACGCCCCCGCGGTTCGAGCCCGAAGTCGTTGAGCATGGCCCGCAGAAGCTGTGTCTCCGTTAGCGAAGGGTTCAGAATCAGAGCGGTCTCGACATCATCCCCAAGGCTGCTCAGCAGAGCCCGGCAGAGCGTCGTTTTGCCGGATCCTACCTCTCCGGTCAGTTCAATGAAGCCTTTTCGCTGGGTGATGCCATACATCAAGTGGTCGAAGGCCTCCCGATGATGCGGTGCGTAGTAGAGAAAACGCGGGTCGGGCGTGATGTTGAAGGGAAACTCGACCAAGTTGTAATGTTCAAGATACATGGTGTCTAGGAGTCGTCGTCTCCATGCTCGTCATCTTTGCAGGCGCTGCACTGGTGCGTCTCGTGCTTACGCAGCATGGTTCGCAGCAAGTCACGTGCCGGAGGCTGCGCCGGCTTGCCCGATTCAAGTTGCTCCAGTCTCATTCGCATCGCGGGCCTGTCCGGTGAAATGCTCAGCAGGTTCTCCAAATCGGCAATCGCGGCACGGGAATCCCCTCTGATTTCCCGCAAAAGAGCACGGTAGAGCAACGCCTCGGCCTTGTCGAGCAAGTGATCGGGATTGGCGGTATCGGCGGTCTCTTCCCAGAAGGCTAACATGCCGTCAAAGGCCTTGCCGGCCTCGAGGGTGTCACCGGAATGCAGTGCCAGGCGGCCTTTGGCGAGCTGTATCTCATACGAATAGGGAATATTGCATTGTGCCCGGTCGAGCACGGAACGCGCGAGGTCAGGACGTTCTGCTTCGCCGGCAAGCCAGAACGCCGCCACGAGATATGCCTCCGGGTTTTCAGGGTTGGCTCGCGTTGACAACTCCAGCCACGGCATGATTTCGCGAATGTCTGCGGCTCCTTCGAGATGGGTGTGACCGCGCGGCGAGACTTCATCCCGCATGACCTGGAACGGATCATGTCGGAACCCGGGGCCAGACTGGTGGGGGACGCCACGGTGAAAGTAGACATCGGCTTGTGTATAGAGATGCGAGCCGAGAACGAGCCGAGTATCACCGAAAAGGTTTTGCGCAAGGGAGTGTGACTCCTTTCCAAGGGTGATCGCCTGGTGCGGCGCCAGTCGGCAGGCCAGAGAGAAGGCTGCCAGCCAGAGCAGACCGATGGTCAGCACGACAACCCGGACGGGTCCATGGGGAATAGCGGGTCCGGCGTGATGTTTGTGTGGTCTCACAGTGTTCAATCCTGGTTGCCGCGCGAGAAGCGCTTGGTGCGGAAACCCAGCCATGCCAGTAGCAGAAAGATGATGATCACGATTGCTCCGTAGAGGAGAATGACACCGAGCAGCGGCCAGCTCATCGGGCCATACTGGTGAACCGCTCGTCGTCGCAAATCGAAAAGCTCAAAATGTGGCAAGGCTCCATAGAGGATCATCAGGGCCGTCTGCCGCCAGCCCTGGGCATGGCTGACCATCTCCGGGACCTTCGGCACAATGACAAACATAGCTGCCGAGGCAACATACGTAACGGTGGCTGACGCATCCTGGTTAAGCCGGGTTGACAACGCGATGGCCAGTGCTGCTACGATACCCAACGCGGCCGTGTGTAGCACAAAGGCCTGGGCCAGGGTCAGCAGATCGAAATGGCCGCCGTGGGCCCAGACGAGAACCAGGGTCAGCAGGTAGAATGTCAGAACGGCGGTAGATACGGCCGACCATGCGCCAAGCCATTTACCGATAAGCAGCTCCCCGCGTCCGATGGGTTTTGCCAGGAGTGGCAGGATGGTTCCGCGTTTCTCTTCCTGGGGAAGCTGGCGGCTCGCGCAGTTTACAACAAGGATCCAACCGCACAGCCAGGCGCCCAGCAGTCCAGCGTCCTTGACGAATCCAACCACGCTCCCCAGTCCGAATACGTTGAGCGACACGAGCGTGAACAGCATGGCCCCCAGGAGAATCAGGAGAACATAGAGATCCTTGCGCCGAATGAGCTCCAGCCAGGAAACCTTGGCGATGGTTAGAATGCGTGTCATGGGGTCGCGCCCTCCGAGGCGTCCGCCTCTCCAATGGTGCGCATGAAGAACCGTTCCAGGCGTTCGCCTTCCGGTACGAGTGAGGCCGCCTCGCCCTGTACCACGAGCCTGCCGCGATGGAGGATCGCCAGCGAATCGCAAATCAGTTCCACCTCGGAGAGTTCGTGCGATGAGAAGAATACCGTCTTTCCTCGATTTCTCAGGTCGGCGATGATATTCCGGATCTGCCGTCGGCCGATTGGGTCCAGGCCGCTCGTAGGCTCGTCCAGAATAATCAGATCAGGGTCATTGATCAGGGCTTCAGCCACGCAGATGCGCTGCAGCATACCGCGAGAGTAGGTTCCGACGCGTCGGTCACCGGCGTAGCCGAGATCAAGTTGGTCAAGGAGACCATCAATGCGTGCGTTGAGTTCGTTTCGTGGAATACGAAACAGCTGTCCGGCTGCGCGTAGGAGTTCGCGCCCCGTGAGGAATTTGTACGTGCTGGGATGTTCGGCAAGATAGCCGATGCGTTGCCTGGCAATTGACTGACGAACATCGGTACCGAGTATGGATGCCGTCCCCGCCGAGGCCCGTACGAAACCGAGCAAGACATGCATGGTGGTTGTCTTACCCGCCCCGTTCGGCCCCAGAAACCCAAAGACCTGGCCGGCGGGAACCGAGAGGGTGAGATCCTGAAGTGCGGCTACAGAATCCCGGGATGTTGCGTAGACAACGGATAGCCCCTGTATATCAATCGCTGATTGCATGCTCAGATGTTACGCAAGCCACGCGTTGGATTCAAGTCTAGGTCAGTTGCCGGACGACTCGGCCGGGGGACAGTGACTTGAGCATCTCCGTACAACCTGGCCAAGGCACGGCCCTGGGGCGGCATGGGTCTGTCTCTAGAAATCCCGGACGACAGGCCTGTTGAGCATTCTCTCGTAGATGTCGAAATAGGCCTGTGCTGTCACCTGGTGGTTAAAGCGTCCGCCGCTTTCCTGCATGATGCGCGAGATCTGCTCCTGCTTCACCGAAACGGGTTGCCGGTAGAAGTCCATGGCTTGATCGACGGCCCAGCGCAGGCCAGCGCCGTCGTAGTCATTGAACAGGAACCCATTGCCGGTACTGCTCGGGATGTCCACCTGGGTGACCGTGTCATGAAGGCCCCCGGTGTTTCGTGCGATGGGTAACGATCCGTAGATGCTACTGACCATCTGGGGAAGTCCACAGGGCTCAAAGAGAGAAGGAATGATCATGAAGTCAGATGCAGCAAATCCGTGTCGCGACAGCGGCTCCCCAAAGTCGCATATGGCTACACGATCTCCGATATCATGATGTCGCACGATGTCGTGGAAGACGGGCTGGTACGCGCCATTGGCGACGACGGCGACCTGTAGGTTATCACCCCAGTAGCTCGACACCATGTCGAAGAGAATATCCGAAAGAAGCTGGCAGCCCTTCTGGACCGGGTCCAGGCGCGAGGGCCAGAAGAAGATCGGGGCATTGGGATCGACCGTGAGTCCCACGCGCTCCTGGAACGTGGTCTTGTTGATGCGCTTTCCTTCTGCGTGTGTTGCGGCTGTGTAATTCTGCGGCAGGAACTCATCGGTCTCGGGGTCATTGGCCGGGTCGGGTGCGTTGAGGATACCTGCTGCACATTCATTCTTGCGTTTCTGAAGGATTTCGTACCGGATGTTCTCCGGGACGAAGTCATGCTGTCCGTGACAGACCTCCTCGAGAAATGTCGGGCTAACCGTGTTGATGAAATGGGCTCCAAAAACGCCGCTGGCAAGCAGGTCGACAGGGTTGTTGTCGCGCGACTCCTCGTAGTTCCATGGTGGCCAACCGTAGAAGAGGTACTTCCAGAACTCCGCCGCGTCGATTCCCGTGTCCTCGATCTGGGCGAGGGTCAGTTCCTGTGTATGGATATTGTGGACTGTGAAGAGGCTGGGAATATCCAGTCGGCGCGCCGCGCCGGGAATCAGCCCGGTCATCCAGTCGTTACAGTGGATCAGATCGGGATCCACAGAAGGAATGATGTTGTTGATGACTTCGCGCTGAAAGGCGAGCGCTACCTTCTTGTTGGTCCATTCATCATTGGCATAGACGGCATCGCGGTAGTAGAAGCAGCGATCCTCGGCCAGGTGGATTCTGGCCCGTGGCAGCTTGTTCATGTAGACGCGGAGCGCCTCGTTGATGAGTCGCCCCGCGTCTATGTTGAACATACGGCGGTAGTGGGGGAGCGCGACGTGGACATCGGCTCCCAGTTCGAACAGTGCCGAAACGAGAGAGGATGACACGTCGGCCATACCGCCCGCTTTGGCGGTCATGCGGTTGGCCATGTTTCCCATGCCTGGCGGGAGATAGGTTATCTCCGGTGTGACAATCAGAATCCGGGGGTTCTTGCGCCGTTTTCGTCTCCTGATCGCACTTTGCATAGGTCCGCTCTTTTCTAGTTTCCATCAGCCCAGGTCATGAACCCGGGCATGACGTGGTTCCACTCATCGCCCCTGGGGGTCACACGCGTTGTGAAAGCATAGCGTCCGGTTCGCTCGCAGTCGAGCTCATGGCTGTAGCGATAGTTGCCGTTGCCAACATCCTCGCCCGCAGGAATGATTGCCACGCGTCCGTGCGTGATGTGCAACTCGGGGGTTACGGGACCGTAGTAGACCTGCACATCGACTTCTTCCGGCTTCAGGTCGCCCAGGTGAACGTCGGTCGTGATACTGAACCGGTCGCCGACATGTAGCTTGCCCAGCTCAGTTCCGCATTCAGGCGTCGAAATTGAAACGTGTCTCCACAGTTCATCAAGTCGCTGGTGTTGTTTGACAAGCTTCTCAACCGCCTCGTTTCCGGATCCAAGAAGCTGACTATACGATTCCAGTGCCGGCACGTAGAAACGTTCGTTGTACTCGGCTACCATACGATGACTCGTAAAGGCCTTCAGCCCCATGCGGATCGCCTGCTTCATCATGCGAATCCAACGGGTCGGGATGTCGCCTGCCTCACGGTCGTAGAAGGTGGGAATGATCTCATTCTCAAGCAGATTATACAGCGCCTGTGCCTCAACGGAATCCTGGTAGTTGGCGTCTTCGTAGACCTCTCCATCTCCGATGGCCCAGCCGGTGTCCGGTTGATAGCCTTCGCACCACCAGCCGTCCAGTACGCTGGCATTCAGGCCGCCATTGGCTGCGGACTTCATACCCGAGGTGCCGCTGGCTTCCATGGGCCGACGCGGAGTGTTCAGCCAGACGTCAACGCCCTGCACAAGCCGACGTGCCATGCCGATATCGTAATTCTCCAGGAAGACGATCTGGCGGCGGTTGTTGGGCTTTCGCGAGAACTCGACCAGGCGACGGATGAATTCCTTGCCGTGGATATCCGCGGGGTGAGCTTTGCCGGCGAACAGGAACTGAATGGGACGGTCTTCATTGGCGAGCATGGCCTCAAAGCGCTCCACGTCGCGCAGCAGGAGAGCCCCACGTTTGTAGGTGGCGAAACGGCGGGCGAACCCAACAGTCAGCACATCGTGGTCCAGGATGGATTTTGCCTTAGCCACGTCAGCCCGGCTCGCGTTACGTGCCTCGTATTGTCTTTCAGCGTGCTCCCGCGCAGCGCGGATCAGCCGTGAGCGGCCCATTTCGTGCGCTCGCCACAGTTCTTCATCCGGAATCTGGCTGATACCATCCAGGGTGTTCTTGGCTCCGGGATGGTTGCGCCAGCCGGGACCGATATAGCGGTCGAACAGTTCCACGTTCTGGGCTGAGAGCCATGTCGGAACATGGACACCATTCGTGACGTGCCCGATCGGGATCTCTTCTTCCGCGCGATCCGGCCATAGGTCTTTCCACATCTGCCGGGCAACTTCGCCATGCAGTTTGCTGACGCCGTTGGCGTACTTGGCCATCCGCAATCCCAGGATGGTCATCGAGGCCTCGGTCTTATCCATTCTGTCTGCGGGTGTCTTGGGTGGCTGGGACAGCCGAATGAACTCCTTGGCACTCAGCCCCGTCTCAGCTTCGACGACTTCCAGATGCGGACGCAGCTGTTTGGGGTCGAAGGTTTCGTTACCGGCGGGGACAGGCGTGTGCGTCGTGAACACGCTGCAGCGCGGCACGACTTCCATGGCCTGTTTCTGGGTAAGGCCCTTATCCTTCATCAGGTGCTCAATACGCGCAATGCTGAGGAATGCCGCATGCCCCTCGTTCATGTGGCAGACGGCGGGTTCATAGCCGAGGGCCAGCAGTGCGCGGAATCCGCCGATTCCGAGCAGAAGCTCCTGGCGCAGTCTATTGAGGCTATCGCCGCCATAGAGCTGGGCCGTGATGTGGCGGAAGTCATGGTGGTTCTCGGGGATGTTGGCATCCAGAAGCAGAAGCGGAATGCGCCCGAGGTTGAGGCGCCACACGGCCGCCTTGAGCTGCCCTTCAGGGAGCGGAATGCTGACGATGACTTCGTTTCCGTTAGCATCTACCGGCTTGCTGATCGGCAGGTTCTGGATCTCGTTTTCCGGATAGCGTTCCTGCTGCAATCCCTCATTGTTGAGGTACTGCTGGAAGTAGCCCTGGCGATAGAACAGGCCGACGGCCACCAGGGGGACGCCAATATCGGATGCTGCCTTGAGATGGTCACCTGCGAGAGCACCCAGTCCACCGGAGTAGATTCTAACGGTCTCATGGATTCCGAACTCAAGCGAGAAGTAGGCAATGGGTTGATCTCCCGGTTCGCCCCGGTTTGCCATGCAAGTTTCGTTGAAATTGGCTTTGACCCGTTCCATGTGCGCCAGAAAGGCCTTGTCCTCAGCGAGGGCCTCAAGCCGTTTCTGTGGCACCTGGTTGAGCAGTTTGATTGGGTTGTATCCCGACTGCTTCCAGATTTGGGGGTTAATGCGCCGGAACAGCTCGGTGGCATTGGCGTTCCAGCACCACCAGAGATTTCGCGACAAGGTTTCGAGGAACCCGAGCTGCTCGGGGACCGCGGGGGATACGCTGAAAAGTTGGACGTTCTTCATTGGGAGACTCCTGATTGATTCAAATAGGTTGCAGACCAAACTGCGGGCATGACCCGGCAGTTTCCGCGAAAATAACGAGGTCCACCACGACCGGTGGGGGTTGCCTTCTGGTTGTCACAAGATGTTGTACGACATCACGAACGTGCCGCCAAGCCTATTAAGGTAGAGGCGGTTGGACATGATGCCGGCGATGCGAGGATGTTCCCGGGATGCCGGCAGGCATGTTCCATCGTCGTGGGTGCGTCGGTCGCGTTAGCTGACGACAATGACGCTATTGAGGGAGCCGTAGGCGTTGTGATTCCAGTCATCACAGTTCGGGTCGACGGTCCAGGTGTCATTGATGACGAATTTGTACTCGTGCTGGCCCTTGGTCAGCATGGCGACCCCCTGGTATTTGCCATCACCGGTCTTGTCTGCCAGAACTTTCTTCTTCGGGTCCCAGCCATTGAAGTCGCCTGCGACGGCAACCGTGCTGCCGGGTTCTGCATCGATGCGGAAGGTTACCCGCTTTCGTCCCTTGCTTGATGTAGCCATGATTGTCTTCCTGTATTCAAAATGTGTGTTCAATTTCTAGATCGTTACACCGGTTCTCGGTGCCCATCTGTGATGGCTGCGTGAGTGTTTACGAAAGCGTGACACGATGGTCAAGCGGAGAGTGCAACTGGTGTTGCATTAAGAGTTGCATTGCGCGGAAGCACCACGCCATGGGACGCCTCAGCTCAGCAGTTTGAGCACGCGATAGAGCTCCGTTTCACCCCATGCCTGGGCGCCACACCCGCGCTGTTGGTGAGGTGTTGCGCCATCAAGAATTTCGGGAATGTGGCCGATACAGCCTTCGTTCGCGAGTATGGCGCTACTCCCCAGAAGTGAGCGTGCTGTCTCCCGCAGGGATGGGCCGTAGACGTTCACAAGGGCCTCGCAGTACGATGGGAATGGCCATGTCCACGCGGTTCCGTTGTGGTAGGCGGGCTTCCGACGCGTGTCCTCATCACCACTATAGTGTCCCCAGAAGGGACGCTCGGGGTCGTTCAGCAACTCGCCATCGCGGTAAATGGGTAGAGGGGGAGACACCGGTTGGTCGGCAAGACTGCGAATGCCCCCGGGCACCAGCAGACGTTCGGTGGCCATGAGAATGTCCCTGGCCAACTGTCGGTCGTCAATAGCGCCGAGGGTCACCGCCAGCAGCTGGTTGGAGCGGAGCGTGTTGTCGCGGGTGGCTTCCCTTGCCGGGGTGCCGGCTGAGGCCAACAGGCAGTCCGACAGATCATTGCGCTCGGGCAACCGGTATAGCGATTGCAGGGATCCCCGCACTTGGTTGGCGAGGTCCGACCAGCGTGGCGATTCATCAACAGAGGCGAGAAAGGTTAGCGCGGCGAACCAGAGTGCCTGGATTTCGACGGGGTAACCTTCGCGAGGTGTGCCAGCGGGATGATTCGTGTCCATCCAGGTGTAGTGGGATGGGCTGAAGATCAGGCCGGTATCTACATCCATGCAGATCCCATTTGGCGTGCCTTCCGCGTAGTTCGTTGCAATCGAAAGCAGGATCTCCTTTACGGTCCGACCGTGGCAGTCTGTCTGAAGGAAATCCTCTGACCCTTCGGCCTCAACGATGTCAGCGCACGCCGTGAAGAACCAGAGCGGTGCATCCGAGGTGTCACGGTTGCTGTCATCATTGCCGCGAATCATGTTCGGCAGTGTCCCGCGGTCCTCAAATCTTGCAAACTGGACGAGAATGTCCCGTGCTTCGGCGTGCATTCCGGCCGCGATGATGCCGCGCAGACAGATCAGGGTGTCCCGGCCCCAGTCCAGGAACCACGGGTAGCCGGCAATGACGGTGCGTGTATCGTCTCGTTTTACAATGAAGGCTTCCATGCCGGTCTTCATGGCGTCCATCAGCGGCAGTGGTTCACCCGTGGTCGGCCTCACGGGCGGCGGGAGGGCAGCGGTGTCCCTATGCGCATCCATTCCTGCCGAGAGCACGGCCGTCGCTTCGCCGGACAGCTCGACCGTGAAATACCCGGGGCTGAACAGATCACCGTCTCCCGAGAGGCCGCGGTCGGCTTCGAAGGGGTGGGGGACGCTATAGGTCCACTCTGCTTCATGCACAAAGCTCCCCCCGGGGAGCGCCATCTCGAGCGTATGCCCCGAGGCAGGCTTGAATGCGAACCTATCGGCCCGGGGCGTGATCGCCCAGGGCCATTGTGCTTCGGGGCCGGTTGACGCCTTTGTCGTTTCATGGAAGTTGCGGTCTTCGATGTCCGGACGAAGGATCAACGTGACGGGGTCATCATCGTCCAGTCGGTGGTCCGCATTGCCATCGCTCGCCCTGGCAAACGCGAGTTGCACGCGATTCTCGCCTCGCACAAGGCGGAGCGTCAGCTCAAGCTCGACTGATTTTCCGAGTCCAACAGGCACGTCGAAGTTCCAGCGCACCATGCGATCCAGGTCCACGGTGACGTGTTCAAGGCAGTCCAGCGTGATCGCTTGCGAGTAGTCCCGGTATACGACCCATGCCCGGCAGCGCGAGAACGCGATGTGGCGGTCAACGGGAACGTCTTCATGCAGGTTGGCGCCGAGCAGGCAGTCGTACTGGCTCTCGATTTCACCCCACTCCAGTCGGACCTGGCTCATGGCCCCGCAGTCATTCGTGAGGAGTGCATAGCGGCGAGTGCCTCGTAGCGTTTCGCGGTCGAGGCGAGTTGCGACCGTCGCGTTGTCGCCTGGCGGGAGCTGTAGAACGGGAGCGGCGGCATGTTCAGAGATCTTGTCCCTACGCACCGTGACGGCAAGCGTGAGCGCACGGGCAGTTCCGTCAGTGGCCGGTGGGTGCAGGAACGCAAAATGGCTGCCGTCCTGGCTTTGAAGGCTCCGCTCAACCGCCAACGGTGAATCGTCGGTCCGCAATTCAGCGTGGAAGGGGTGCTCTGCAATAAGCAGCAGTGCCTGGCCGTACGGCAGCATGACGGTCCGGTGCTTGTCCTTGGGCCAGTGCCATAGAGTGACCGAACGCGAGAGCACATCGCCGGTCACCATTTCGCAGAATCGAATGGGATCGGCCATAAGCTGGGCAGCCAGCTTGTCTGGTTGCGCTTCTCCCACACCGTCGTTACCGGTCCACAAGCGATAGAGCGACAGGGCTGTTGCTCGCTGCAGCTGGTCTGCGATAGCGGGTGGCAGGCGACGTGGCGCAGGCGTTTCGAATGGCTCCGGGCTGAGGCACAGTATTTCGGCGGGCTCTAAGGCGCATACCCATTGCGCGTGGTCTGACAAGAGCTTGTGCTCCCCATCATCCAGAAGGTTGTGGCACTGTCCGTCTGCCACATCGAAATCCGCGGCTTGCCATGTGACCGCCCCGGGGTTGTCGGTATCAAGATTGGCCACGACGATGACGGGGGCAGCGTTGGGTGGGGTGCGCAGCAGAGCAATGGCATTGCCGTGATGGGTGTGCACCAACCGCTGGGGTACTCCCTGGTGAAAGGCCGGATGGTAGGTCAGCAGCGTATTGAGTCGGGTAAGCGTCTCAACCTGGTTCTCTTCTGCGCCCCAGTTGAGAGGAGGAGCCCCGTGGACGTCGACTTTTGAGGTGGCGAACCACTCGACCCCGTTTGTGATGCCGAAGGTGCCGGCCTCAGAACAGAGCGCCGCAAGCACGGTTCGCATCCGGGCATACTCCGGGGAGCGTGCGGCAAGACGGTTGTTATCGTGGGTCTCGGCAAAATGTATGAGCGAGCCATAGTCACGCATGATCGCATCACAACGCGGCAGGTAGTTCTCCATGTGCAGCCGGTCCTCGACCTGGAAGATCTCGGAGTAGGCCCAGTTCAGGTTAGCCCTGTCGAGCAGGTCTTCCGTGACGCAGATTTTGCCTCCCAGGCCCTCCAGCAGGAAGATGGTGTCCGGGAACTCATCCCGCACCTTGGCGACGATATACTTCCAAACGGGAAGCGGCACCATGTAGCCGGCATCACAGCGGAATCCATCCACCCCGCGCCGGCACCAGAAGAGGAAAACCCCCGCCATGTAAGTCCAGAGATCGCGGTGGGCGTAATCGAGCTCCGAGAGATCTTCCCACGTGACGCCCCAGGCGCCGGGGGAGAGGAATGCCTCGTCGTCAGTTCGTGCGAACCAGTCCGGGTGATGAAGCTGCAGGTGTGATGCCCAGCCGGTATGATTGATGGGGAGATCAAGAAAGAGCTTTGCATTGCGGGCATGGATTCCGTCGACTAACTCGCCGAACTGATCCAAGGGCGTTGTCTTGCGGTCGAACTCGGCAAGCGCAGGATCGACATCGAAGAAGTCGATGGAGGCGAACGGACTTCCGAAGCGTCCCATTCGGGCATAGGTCGTGGGGACGGGATGAATGGGCAAGAGCTGAATAATGCGGAATCCCATTCTGTCGATGATGTGGTCGAGCTGCTGAACGAGTCCGCGAAGTGTTCCCGATTTAGGAATCACCGTGAACCCATCGTCATCAAGCTTCCTGAGCATATCCTGGCGTTGCGGCAGCAACTTGCTCTGGGTCATGCTGGGGCGAAACTGCCGGGCAAAAGCGGTATAGACAGAATTCCCGCAGACGGTGTCGGCGGGTTCTACTTTCAGGATGATATTCTCACCTTCAGGCCAGACGGGATCATTCTCCCCTTCGGGCAGAAAGAAGGCCTTGGCTTCGAAGCGACCAACTTCTGTGAGAGGCACCTCGAGCGTATACGTCGTGGCATCCTCCCCAACGAGCATCTCTATGTCATGCCAGTCCCGGGAGAGAATGGGCTGTTGGCGTTCGACGTGATTGATGATCTCCTGCCGTCGTTCATGGGCGTGGCCCACGTTGGTACGGAGCCAGGCGCTGCCGGGTTGAGGCGTGTCCAATACGAGGCGAAAGGTAACCGTATCACCGCGGTAATACACCGCACGTGACCCCGGAGCAGGATTATGTTCAATGATAGCCATGGAAAGGGAGGATACGCCAATTCGTGTTCCGGTCAAGAGCATCTGGAAACGAACGTCGCCGGGGGAACGCTTCCCTGATCACCGGTCTTGGTTTCTTCCCAGTTCTTCTGCCCCGGTACAGATTCAATAACCAACAGCCAACAAGGAATGTCCAATGATCAAGGGACTCTCCGCCTCCGGCGGCTCTCCACTTGTTCGGTTGGACTTGGGCGTTGGATATTGGATATTCAGATGCCAAGTGCGAGAACCATTGCTTCGTCAATCACTATATGAAGATTTGGACCCGCGAACCGGTTATAGTCCTGACAACAAGTCGTCTTGCACCTTGAGCATGATAAGCCTATCGTGCCTCGATACACCGGTGTTTCCAGAGGAATGATGAGCGGAGGACGCGTTGAAGGCCCCACAAGAATCGCCATCCAGAGAGGGCGTTGATCGCCTGTTCGATCGCATTGCGCCGACTTACGACCGGCTAAATCGGTTGCTCTCATTCCGTCAAGATGTGGCTTGGCGCCGCAAACTGGTCGATGCGATCCCGCGCGACCGGGATGTACGCTTGCTGGATATTGCCACGGGCACGGCTGATGTTCTTATCATGGCGTCGAAGCGGTGTGAACGACTTGTCCGCCCTGTTGGCGTGGACTTCTCCGAGCAGATGATGGATCGCGGGCGGACGAAGCTCGCCCGTCTTGGGCTGGCCGATACCATTGAGCTGCGGCGCGGCGATGCCACGGGACTTGACTTCCAGAGTGACATGTTCGATGCCGTTACGATTGCTTTTGGTATCCGCAACGTGAAGAACACCGACCTCGCGCTGGCAGAAATGCTCAGGGTCCTGCGGCCCGGCGGTCGAGCCCTGATCCTGGAGTTCTCGCTTCCGCGAAGCCCGCTTGTTCGTGGGCCGTACCTCTTTTTCTTTCGGCATATTCTACCCCGTGTCGGTGGCCTGGTCTCTGGTGACGGCGAGGCCTACCGCTATCTGAATGAAACCGTGGAGACCTATCCGCATGGCTCCGCGTTTCTTCGTATGCTTGAGGATGTCGGTTTCGTGGACTGCACCTGCACGCCTCTCACGTTTGGCGTGGCCTCGCTTTATACAGGGCAGAAACCGTCATGAGCAGCGACGCTTCCGATCTCAATGGCTGTCATCAGCGGCTCGTGCATGCTGCCCGGACGTGTTTTGCCCAGGCGGGCACCGCGCCGGGGATTCTGAGCTTCACGGTTCCTGTACCTGGGCTGGATCCCGTCGACTGGGTTGCCGCCCAGTCACTCTATCCCAAGGTTTACTGGCAGGGGCGCGAGGGTGACTGTCAATATGCGGGCGTGGGTGCGGCCCTCCTTCTTCGGGAGAACGACAACGGCGAGCTTTGGGCGCAGCTTGATGCCGCGATCAACGCTAATCCCGGGATTACACTTTTTGGAGGCATGCGGTTTGATACTGATTCTACTCCTTCCGAGGGATGGGCCGAGTTTGGTCGATCCATGTTCATCCTTCCTGAGTTCGTCATTGAGTCGGGCAAGACCGATGTCGTACTGCGCTGCAATGTGGTGGTTGAGACCTCCGATGATCTGGAATTGGTTGAGGCACGGCTGATCGAACGGCTAAAGCGGTTGGTGTTCGAGCCTGCCGGGCTGGATGACGCACCGTTTGAGCACGTTGTGAACCGGCGGGAGTCCGACCGCGCGGCATGGCAGGACAAGGTCCGAGACGTTATCGACGAGATTACTGCCGGGACGGTTGAGAAGGTCGTATTGGCGCGCCGGATGGATGTGACGTTCGCGGGCTCCGTCAACCCGTTTCGTTTCATCCGTGATTTTCGCGCCATGCCGAGTCCGGCCTATTTCTTCTGCTTCCAGCTTGGGCCGGACCGCGCGTTCGCCGGGAGCTCGCCGGAGCGTCTGTATGCCCGTCGTGGGCTGCAGGTCCTAAGCGAGGCGCTAGCCAGCACGCGTCCTCGCGGCGCGAGCCCCGAGGAGGATGCCGCCTTGGAGGCCTCGCTTCTGACGGCCGCCAAGGACCGCCATGAACACGCATTGGTACACGACTGCATCACGGCTGCACTTGGAAGACTCTGCGATGGTCCGCTTGATGTGTCGGATCCGGTGGTTATGAAGCTTGTGCTGGTTCAACATCTTCTGCAGGAGATCAAGGGCGTTCTGAATGCATCCGTGAGCGACCGGGACCTTGTTGAGGCGTTGCACCCGACACCGGCCGTTGGCGGCGTCCCCACCGAGGACGCTCTCAGGTTGCTTGGTCGTTTTGAGGACTTTGACCGCGGATGGTATGCGGCTCCGGTTGGCATTGTCCGCCAGGATCATGTTGAACTGGCAGTTGCGATCCGTTCCGGCCTGCTGCACGACAACACGCTTTCGCTTTACTGTGGGGCGGGGATTGTTCGGGATTCCGACCCTGAGCAGGAGTGGGCGGAAACCGAGAATAAGCTGGCGAACTTCCTGCATGTCATTCACGCTGAGTAGACGATGTTGTGGCACGAAACAGTTATTGGTGAGTTGGTCCGCCGGGGCGTCACCTACTTTGTCGTCTCGCCCGGCTCCCGCTCCGGACCTTTGGCCATTGCGATCGCGCGTCATCCGCATGCGCGGAGCGTGATTGCCTACGATGAGCGGGCGGGCGCCTATCATGCGGTTGGCTATGCCCGCGCAACAGCGACCCCGGCGGTGTTGATCTGTACGTCGGGAACTGCTGCAGCGAACTATCTGCCGGCCATCGCCGAAGCATCCAACGATGCACTGCCCCTTATTGCCATTACGGCAGACCGGCCTCCTGAGTTGCACGACATCGGGGCAAATCAGACCATGGACCAGCAGCGCCTCTACGGTGAGTTCGTGCGACACTTTGTTAACCTGCCTCCGCAGGATGATTCGCTTTCGTCATCACTGCCTGTCGATGCCGTCAACGCCTCGGTCGATCGCTGCCTGGGACCGGTGCCCGGCCCCGTCCATATTAACTGTATGCTGAGAGAGCCTTTTGAGTACGCGGCACCACCGCACGAGATCGGGGATGTGCGCACGGTACAACGCAATATTCACGATATCCCGCTTGATGACGATGCCGTCGATCGTGTTGCCGCGATTGCGGCCAAGGCTGCCTCGCCTGTTCTGGTAGCCGGCCATCTCGGACAACCGGGGGAGCAGGACGCCGTGGAAGCCCTGGCGCAGCACGTGGGGTGGCCCGTCTGGGCGGACATTCGTTCCGGGCTTCATGGGGTTCCTTCGTTTGTGTCGGATCGGTGTGAGCTGGCGCAACGGCTCACGTTGAGCGATTCTGTGGATGGCGCTGTCCCCGACTTCGTCCTGCACGTCGGTGGTAATTTTGTCTCCAAGCAGCTCCACCTATTTCTACAGGATCGATTCCGCGGTACATACGTCAAGGTTCCCGGCGTGGCACGCGATGTGGACCCCACGCGTCGGTGTGATTGCTCGCTGGCCGGTGATATCGCGGCTGTTAGCGATGCGTTGCTCGCGCGTTTCGATGCCGCGTCCATCGAGACCCCCGACGGTGAAGCGCTGGCCGGCATGAAAGCCGCTCTCGAAGCGGAGTCCCGTGGCGATTGCCCTGTCTCCGAGGCCGCCGTTGGCTATATTCTCTCCACGTCCCTCGATCCCGCTATGGGACTTGTTATAGGCAACAGTATGCCGATCCGATTCTGTGACCGATTCGCCATTGGCGACCGGCTTCCCCGGCGGGTCGCGGCCAACCGCGGTGTCAGTGGCATCGACGGGACGATGGCGACAGCGATAGGGTTTGGGATGGGCCTCGGAGAGCGGGTCCTCTGTGTGCTCGGGGACATCAGTTTCATCCACGACCTCAACGCCCTGACGCAAATAGGCTGCCTCGATGCGCCACTTACCGTTGTGGTGGTGAACAATGGCGGTGGCGGGATCTTCCACCACCTTCCGGTAGCGCATCAAACCGATGCATTCGATGAGTTCTTCACAACACCGCATGCGTACACGTTTGAGGCTGCGGCCCGGCAGTTTGCGTTGGACTATGCCTGCGTGAAAACGAACGCTGAGTTCCGTGAGCATCTGCAGGCCGCACTAACGCGTGATCGGCACACGTTAATCGAGTTGAGTGTCGATCAAGCGGCCAACATGGCGGTCTATCGCCGCGTTGCCGGGAGCATAGGGCGATGACGAACACGGATGGACGTGCGACCCCGCTTGCCTACCAGGTGTGGGGAGATCCTTCAACGCCTCCGTTGCTGCTGCTCCACGGCTTCATGGGAAGCGGAGAGGATTGGAAGCAGGTGGCTGACCTGCTGGCCGATGCGTTCTACTGCATCGCTCCCGACTTGCCCGGTCACGGTCAGTCTCCTTTTGATCCGAATTGTCACGGAACGTTCATCCCGTATATAGAGACCGTTGTTACGCTGCTCGACGTGCTGCAGTTGGACAACGTGGCAGCCATCGGGTACTCGATGGGTGGGCGTATTCTCATGGCGCTCGCCGCTGCCTATCCGCAGCGATTTGACCGCCTTGTCTTTGAGTCGGCGTCGCCTGGGATTGCAGACGAATCGGAGCGTCGCCGGCGGCGGGAGTCCGACGGCGTGTTGGCGGATCGGTTGCGAAACGAGCCGTACGGCACCTTCCTCGACCAGTGGTACGACCAGGCGCTTTTTGGTGGGCTGAAAATGTCATCCGCCTACGAAGGCCTGCTGGCGAGGCGACTGGGGAATGATCCAGAACAACTCGCCGCAGTTCTGGAGGTCGCCGGGACCGGGCAACAGCCGTCTCTCTGGGATCATCTTGGCGATCTTCAGGCCCCCGCCCTTATGGTTTACGGCGAGAACGATATTAAGTACCGTGATCTCGCGGCAGGCGTCGTGGCTGAGCATCGACGGTTCAGTTGCCGTTCCGTCAGCGACTGCAGCCACGCCATACACATTGAGAATACACAACGCTTTTCCGACATATGTAGAGAGTTCCTACAGCACGGATTGGTACGAGAGGAGTTACTATGACAACACCGGCATGGAAGTCGTCCGGGTCCTTTGAAGATATCCGGTATGATAAGGCAGAGGGTATCGCCAAGATCACGATTAATCGTCCCGAGGTACGGAATGCATTTCGGCCACAGACGGTCGCGGAGATGATCGAGGCCCTTGCGGATGCCCGGGAGGATGCGACGGTTGGCGTGATCATTCTGACGGGAGAGGGTGAGAAGGCTTTCTGTTCGGGCGGTGACCAGAAAGTGCGTGGTGATGCGGGCTACAAGGATGCTACAGGTGTCCACCGACTGAACGTGTTGGATTTCCAGCGGCAGATCCGCACATGCCCGAAGCCCATCATCGCCATGGTGGCCGGCTACGCGATTGGGGGAGGGCACGTGCTCCATCTGATGTGTGACCTGACCATCGCTGCCGACAATGCGGTCTTCGGGCAGACTGGTCCCAAGGTGGGCTCCTTTGACGGTGGCTTTGGCGCAAGTTACATGGCTCGTATCGTTGGACAGAAGAAAGCCCGCGAGATCTGGTTTCTCTGCCGACAGTATAGTGCTCAAGACGCCCTGGACATGGGCCTGGTTAACACCGTGGTTCCGTACGCGGAGCTGGAGACGGAAACCGTTAAGTGGTGCCGCGAGATTCTAGCCAACTCACCCATAGCCCTGCGGTGCCTGAAGGCGGCCTTGAATGCCGACTGCGACGGACAGGCGGGGCTCCAGGAGCTGGCCGGCAATGCCACCATGCTCTTCTACATGACGGAAGAGGGACAGGAAGGACG
This sequence comes from uncultured Victivallales bacterium, assembly GCA_964497125.1. Lineage (GTDB taxonomy): Bacteria > Verrucomicrobiota > Kiritimatiellia > UBA8416 > UBA8416 > CAYLXP01. Next base: position 19,122 of record CAZCDU010000068.1, read on the forward strand.
TAACGCATTCCTGGAGAAGCGCCCACCTGATTTCAGCAAGTACCCACGACAACCGTAGCCTGGCGTCACGGACGTTTGGATAAGCGATGGCCTCACTGCAGACATGGATTATGGCAAGCCGTCCCAAGACGCTGCCTGCCGCAGTTGCCCCGGTGCTGATCGGCTCGGCGATGGCTTACGACGATGGGGGCTTCTCAATCGCGGTCGCCGTGGCCTGCGTGATGGGTGCGCTTTTCATTCAAATCGGCACCAACTTTGCAAACGACTACTTCGATTTTCTGCATGGGACGGATACCGATCAACGCACGGGCCCAACCCGGGTGACCCAGGCCGGGCTGGTGTCGTTGCGTGGGATGCGCTGGGCAACGCTCGTTGCGTTCCTGGTGGCCGCGGCCTTCGGGACGTTTCTTGTCTATCGCGCCGGACTCCCCATTCTCGTTATCGGTATCCTGTCGATCATTGCGGGGGTTCTCTATACGGCGGGGCCCTATCCGCTGGGTTACCTGGGGCTTGGCGATATCCTCGTCTTGATCTTCTTCGGGTTTGCGGCGGTCGGCGGCACCTACTATGCACATACCCGGACGATCAACACCCCAGTCCTGATTGCCGGTGTCGGTCCCGGCCTATTGGCCACGGCGATTCTCGTGGTGAACAACCTGCGCGATCGGGAGACCGATGTGCTGACAGGCAAACGTACGTTGGCTGTTCGCTTCGGGGCCGCATTTGCCCGGGCCGAGTATCTCCTTTGCATTCTGGTTACGGCGCTTGTCCCCGTGGTGTTGGTTGTACTGACGCGAGGGCATATCTACGTATTGGCATCGATCGCTCCACTGCTGCTGTCGATTCCGACGATTCGTACCGTGTTTCAGACGGATGGGGGTCCTGCTCTCAACGCGGGACTTGCTGAAACGGGGCGCGTACTTCTGTTTTTCAGCCTCACGTTTGCGATTGGATGGGTCATATGAATATTCGACTGAGGGCCTTACATGAGTTCGCAATCCCGTTGGTCGAGCCCATCGTTATGAGGGGCAGTACTCTCAGGGAGCGCACAGGACTCTACATAACGCTCACTGACGATGCCGGTGGTGAAGGCATCGGTGAGATTGCTCCGTTACCGGGATTTCATTCCGAGTCACGCTCCGATGCTCGTAGATCTCTGTCCGACTGGCTCTCGGGCGATCTGTGTCCGCATCTTGTCCCAAACGATGAAGCCCCCCGGGATGAGCTTTTGACGGACATCTTTCGGGGCTTGCATGAGCTCGCTTCCATTCCGTCGCTTCACTTTGGCCTGTCAATGGCGGTGGTGAACCTTCTGGCTGACCGGCGCGGTATACGTCCTGGCCAACTGCTGGGAGATGCCCCTCTTGCCAGGGTCCGTGTGAATGGGTTGCTCGCAGGAGCGCCGCAGGGATGGTCTGCGGCATGTTCCCAGTATGTTAAGCAAGAACCCACTGTCATTAAGGTTAAGGTTGGGCGCGATACGCTGGAGGCTGAGGCCCGCGCGCTTTGCGGACTCCAGGAGGCATATGGTGACAGGGTTTCGTTCATCCTGGATGGCAACCGGGGGTGGTCCTATGCCCAGGCCGAGCTGTTTCTGAAAATGGTCTCCAAGGTGCGAATTCCGTACGGTGAGGAATTGCTGAAGGACCCTTGGGAGCTTCCGCGCCTTCAGCGAGAGAGCGGCATCTTGATGGCTCTAGATGAATCGCTTTTCGTGCCAGGGAAATACTCCGGCCTTATTCGCGATTGGCGTTCGGTGGTTGCCTTGAAGCCTGACCGGATTCCCGGGAGCCTGGTGCGCTGCTTGCAGCTGGCTGAGCTTATGCAGCGCAGAGGCGGTGCGGCTGTTGTCAGTAGTGCCTACAATACCCCCATTGGCCTCTCGTTCCTTGTACAGGTAGCATCGGCAATGGGCTGCCCTCATGCCGGACTCGGGACCTACAGGTGGCTGCCGGATACAATCACCACGGGTCTGGTTCCTGGGAAGGATGGCGCTGTGGATGCCGAGACTTCCTGGGTGAACGCGCTGGACGGCCTGTCCTCCTATACTAGCGAGATCGATCTCCCATGTTGATGTTCACGGAGCCCATTGCGCAAAGAGCGCGATCTCATCCCGATGCTCTCGCCGTTCTTGTTGACGGCGGGCCCTCGCACACGTTCGCCGAATACGACCGGGCTATTGCTTGCATGGCCGCGCAGCTGGATGTGGGTGCCGGCGACAGGGTGGGGGTGTGCGCGCCAGTGACGTTTTCGTGCCTGGTCCTGATACAGGCCCTGTTAAGGCGCGGGGCCGTTGTTGTGCCTGTGAGTACGCGTCTGCCTGACGCGGCTCGGATTGCGCTTGTGGAACAGCTTGCTCTGCGGGCCCTCTTCACGACAGCAATGCTTGATCTGCTGGACATGGAGAATGCCGCGCCAGCCTCCTTCGACGAACCGGACATGGAGGCACCGGCCATCATTGTATTGACCTCGGGAAGCTCTGCTGAACCCAAGGCGGTTGTCCACAGCATGGGGTCGTTGCTCTGCAACGCCCTGGGTGCCAACCAGAATATGCCGTTGACTGTGGGTGACCGCTGGTTGCTTTCGCTGCCGGTCTACCACGTTTCGGGACTAGGGATTCTGATGCGGGCCGCGCTTGCCGGTGCCGATGTCGTGATTGCCGCCGACAAGCCGCTTGATGAAGCCGTACGCGAACTGTCCATCACCCACCTCTCGGTTGTCGGCAGCCAGTTGGCTGGTCTTGCGCAGGCGTGGGAGCGCGATGGGGTGCCGCCGTCGTTGAAGGCGGTTCTGGCCGGTGGCTCAAGCATACCGGGAGGACTTGTTTCACGGGCACACGCGATCGGTGTGCCGTTGCATCTCTCGTACGGTTCAACCGAGATGGGATCCCAGGTTACGACGACCGGAGCCGGGGCCGATCAGATGGAGCTGAAGACATCTGGCACGCTGCTTCCATACCGGGAAGCCACGACGGCGGCCAATTGTGAGCTGCTGGTGCGAGGGCAGACGCTCTGCAAGGGCTATTGGCAGGATGGTGGTGTTCGCCCCTGTGTCGATATAGACGGCTGGTTTCATACGGGCGATGCCGGTGTGTTCGATGATGACGGGAGGCTCTCCGTTTCCGGACGGCTCGACCGTATGTTCATTTCCGGTGGTGAGAACATCTTTCCGGAGGAGATCGAGGAGGCGCTGATGGCATCTGCCGGCGTGAAGCGGGCCGCCGTTGTCGCCGTTCCTGACGCGGTATACGGCGAACGGCCGGCGGCTTTCATTGAGACGCAGGAGGATGGTCCGTCAGAGGCCGAGGTGAAGCGTCTGCTTGCCGACCGACTTCCGAAGTTTAAAGTTCCCGACGCGGTATGGCCATGGCCTGGGGACTATCCGCAAGGCGGTCTTAAGGTCGATTTGCCATTTCTGAGGCGTCGCGCCGCGGAGCACATGGCGAAAGGTCGTTAGTCCTCGTTGTTCAGCCTGGTGAGGACGTCGCGTAGCACGGGTGGGAGTGGCACGGCCTCGCCCGTTTCGGCATCGACGGATGCGTGGACATGGGAGACGGTGCCGACCTCGGTCCCGTCGTCACGCCGCAGGGCAAAGGCAAGGCTGAACGATTTCTCCCCGATACGATCGCAGGTGACGGACACGGTGATCTGGTCTCCGAGGGCAACGGGCGCGGCGTAGTCCGCCTCGGCATGGACGATGGGCAGGACGAAGGACCCCGCATCCAGGATTGACGCGATGCTGAGGCCGAGCTTGTCGAGGCAGGCTTCCCACGCCTCATGTGCCATCACGAACTGGTTGGCGAAGAACAGCCGCCTGGCCGCATCGGTGTCATTAAGCCGCACGTTGAGCTGATAGTTCATGGGCAGATGATGTGGGATGGGCCGAAATAGGACAAGCAGAATGCGCGTGCATTGACATGAGGGGGATGTAACACAATAATGCGGGGCATGAAACTGGTGTTCGAGTCTGGGCCTCTGAAGGGGTCGAAATATGATCTGGAGGGGGTTGTGGCCGTGGGCCGTGCCCCCAACAGTGACTTGGTCATCGATGATGGCGCGATGTCGCTCATGCATTGTCGCATCCACGTCGGTGACCGGGACTGCGTCATTACCGATCTCGGGTCAACGAACGGAACCTGGGTCAATGGCGAACGCATCGTAAGTACACCCCTGCACGATGGGGATGGTGTCGTGATGGGGGAGAGTAAGGCCAGGGTCCACATCCCTTTCCACGCCCCATCAGGAACGATCATCTCCAAGGCCGGTGGCGAGGTCGAGGAGGGGGGGGATCTCTCAGGGGATATCTTTGGCTCGGTGACCTACTCTCTCAACCGTAAGATCGCAGATGGGGGCATGGGTTCGATCTACGAGGCGCAGCAGTTCGGCGCCGAGGGCTTCATCAAGCGCGTGGCTATCAAGACCATTCTGCCGAAGTACGCTCAACGCGAAAGCCAGATTGCCTCGTTCGTTGGAGAGGCTCGACTGGTATCCAACCTCGTGCATCAGAATATCGTTCAGATCCATCATCTCGGCCGGCACGAAGGTGGCTATTACATCGCGATGGAGCTTATTGACGGGATAACGCTGACCGACTTCATGGCCATGCACGCGAAGCTGGTCCGACGGGTGCCGATAGATCTTGCGACGTTCATTGTGAGCCGTATCTGTCGCGGCCTGGAGTATGCGCACAACAAGAAGGATGCTGAAGGTGTGCCCCTCAGCCTTGTTCACCGGGATGTCTCGCCAAACAACATCATGATCGATACCGAAGGCGAGGTGAAACTGACGGACTTCGGCGTGGCCAAGGCTTCCCGCTTCATGAAAGATGAATCAGACGACCTGGTGGGGTGCGTTGAGTTCATGTCACCTGAACAGGCCCGGTGTGAACATGTTGACGGCCGCAGCGATATCTTCTCACTTGGCCTGGTGTATTATGAACTGATCTCCGGGACCCGGTTGTTCCGCTGTTGCGATGGTGATGTCTCTCGTGCGCTTGAGAATGTGATCGAAGCGGCAGTGCCGGATCCACGGCTCTACCGCCCCGATATTCCCGATAGCGTGGCCATGATTGCTCTACGCATGCTCGAAAAAGAGCGTGAGCAGCGTTTCCAGACCGCGGGAGAGTTGGCTCGAGCACTTGAAGAGGATATGTACAGCGAAGGCTACGGCCCAACGGTTGTCAAACTAGCCAGCTATATGGATGAGCTGAAAACACAGCTGTTGGAGAAGCACAAAGCGGCGGAGGAGAACAATGGTTGAGAAGGCGTTCATTCGGGCAGATGACCTGGTGCGGGACTCCTTTGCGCTTGCCAAGCGCATCTACGACTCCGGGTTCGTGCCTGACGTCCTCCTGGTGCTGTGGCGGGGCGGCACGCCAGTCGGTATCGTGATTCACGAGTTTCTGCTCCACAAGGGGATTGATACCTATCACACGGCACTCAAGGCCGAATCCTACGTGGGTATCGGTGAGCGACAGGAGCCCAGAATCGAGTACATGGAGTCGCTCCTGGCGAAGGTGAGTACGCAGAGCCGTGTTCTCGTCATCGATGATATCTTTGATTCCGGTAGCACCATGAAGAAGGTCGTTGAGCTGCTTGCTCCGTCGGTGGCCGAGATCAGGCTGGCGACACTCTACTACAAGCCCGAGGCCAATACGACCGACCTGGTTCCCGATTTCTATGGCCGAAAGACAGACCGCTGGATCGTCTTTCCCCACGAGCTCGTCGGTCTGTCCGACGACGAGATCCGGGCTAAGGATCAGGTTGTTGCAGAC
>CAZCDU010000069.1:0-24713 GCA_964497125.1 uncultured Victivallales bacterium
ACGTCTTGTGGCCCCGATGTTCGCATCGATTCCCACTCCCATCTTTGTCTCGATCCTCGTCGGTACCATCGTTGTCCCGATCATTATCTCGATCCTCGTCGAATCTCTTTGGCAGGATGAGGTCGCTTGGAACAACCGTGCATATAGCCAAGGAAAAAACACCCGGAAAACCCGGAAGCGCCGAACGAAGGCACAAAGAAGAGAGTGCGATTTGAAATGAAGAAATTGAGATCAACTCCCATATTCCTGCTGGTATTCACAGTAGCCTGCTGCGCCGCAGGCGGACAGGAAACAAAGGCCGGAAATGAAAAGCCTGCCCCCAAGCTGAACGAAGAAACACTTGAGAGAATACAGCGAACAGAGGACGGCATGAAGGCGCTGCTGGACAAGATGATATCAATCGCCGTGGAAATGGACCCGGAATTGAAAGAAAGGCCAGAGGAGCAGCAGGCCCGGATGACATTGGGTAGCCCGGATCGGTATGCCCGGCATAACGAACAGATCAGAACCCTTTTGGCAGAATACAGGCATCTGGAAGACTGGGCTGAACAGCTGAGGAATCCTGAAAAACGGGCCAAGGGAAAACGATGGATAACAACCGATTACCCCCGAGTTGATGTGGCCTCTGTCGGGAAGCCGGAGCTGCCCGAGGCCATTCGCCAGAAGCCCTGGAGCTGGGAGAGGATCCACCGCTACATTGCCATATACAAGACAGAGCCATACACGGAAGATGACGCGAAAACCATAGCCAACTTCGATATGATACAGTTGGGGTCCACGGCTAAGCACGAATGGGATTTTGCCAAGAACCTGAAGAAATATAACCCCGATATGATCTGTATCGGCTACCGCAATGTCGTCATCTGGCATGAGACTTTTGACTCCGACCTGTTCAGGGATCATCCTGACTGGTTCCTGAAGAACTTTCTTACCGGAGAATACGAGACGATGGGGTCTACGATCTATCAAGCAAAGAAGCCCCTTTTTGATCTCAGGGTTCCCGAAATGAGAGACTGGTGGATTGAAGATATCGGCAGTCAGTGTGAGACCGAGAATTTTGACGGGGTCCTGATCGACGCCCTCGCGAAGATATTCATGAATTATCGCCCCGTACGACGATCCATAGGTGATGCCCCGCAGAACAAGATGCAGTATGGCAATCTTTTCGTTAACCAGGTCCTGCAGAGGAATATCAGGAAAAACGGGGACAAGGGGCTCATCATTGCCAACGCTCTGCGCTCAGGATACGAGGACTGCCTGAAGAGCTATGCCGATGTCCTTTTTCACGGCTCATACATGGAATGGATAGAATCCCCCTCGTCGGCCAATTACGAGGAATTGCTGAGCCGGCTGATGGATACCTGCATACAGATCGGCAAAGAGCCGGGCGACAAGTTCCTGTGCTTTCAGTTCGACGCCGGCTACCCCCCACCGCCAAAGGCGAACGTCGAAGACGTTGAAAACAGCATTCCTGCATCGACAGTGATGCCCGAGATGGGCCAGCATTTTGACGCCAAAGGGAGGACGAACGAAGATATTCTCAGGGAGATGCGTGAGGCGTTCCCTTACAAGCTCGCCATATTCCTCATATGCGCCAACAAGTACTCGTACATGGGCTATGCCAGTTCACACCAGGCGGGCGAACTTCAGGAACGCTGGTATCCACAATACCCTGAACACAAGAAACGGATAGGCAAGCCCCTTGGCCACGCGGTAAAGAAGGGAAAATACTATTACGAACGTGAGTTTGAAGGGGTCTCGGTCAAACTCAACATAGAGACACGCCAGGCCGTACTGGACTGGAAGTAGCTGAAAGCTTCGCAAAGAGGGCGATTTCCCCTTTCTTGCATGAGATAGCTGTCTCGCTTGAGTAAGAGCTTGAATGGCAAAAGTATGAAAATGGGGATCGGTTGACGATTACGGACCACGATTACGGACCACGAGGAGAGTCCTCACAATCGTCCACCGTAATCGTCGCCCGTAATCGTCAACCGAAAGGGCGGGAAGACGGGGGAGAAGGCTCAGATGCTGGCAACCCGTTACAAAGAGGATAGTTAGATAGGCAATGGACCAATAGGTTTTGACAGAGCCTTCTAACCAATAAGGACAAAAAAGTGAATATGAAATCTACGCGAAGAATCTTTAACGGTATTGCGTCAGTTGTCATTTTGGCAGTTGTCACGTCATGTACAAGCAAAACGCCCGAAGCAGTGGAATTGTCAGAGGAGCCGGCGCGTTACACCGACAATCAGCGCGAGAAGGACTACCCTGAATGGTCTTGGGACCGGGTGCAGGTGTGGATACCCATCCGCTATAAAGAGGCCTACACCGACGAGATGATTGAAAAGCTCGCCGCGCACCAGATCGTGATGCTCGAAAAGGCCAACGGCCACGAAACCTACGGCAGCATCGAAAAAGGCACCCTCGCCGCCGCCGAGCGCATCAAACAAATCAACCCCCGCTGCAAGACGCTCTTCTACTGGAACGCCTGCATCAGATTTGATCCCTACGAGGCCAACGACGAGTTTAACGCCAACGAGGCGGACTGGGCCATGCACCGCAAAGACACCGGTGAGGTCGTCAAGTTCCGGGACCGATTGCGGTATTACAACCTCGCCGTGCCCGCCATGCGCGAGTGGTGGGTCAAGACCGCCCTCGGGATGCTCGACCAACAGGCGATCGACGGCGTATTCATCGACGCGATTATGCAGATTGACTTGGCCGGCTATACAATTGGCAAACGGGTTATGCGCGCGCCAGGGAAACGCGAAGGTTACTGGCTGATGGCCGAGGACCTTCGCCGCCGCATGCCCAAGGATAAACTGCTCATCGGCAACGCCCTGCGCATCGCCTTCACAGAAAACGGCAACATAGAACACATGGACTATCTCGACGGCTCATACCTTGAGAACTGGACGTTCCACGCCGGACGCAACAAGACCGCCGAGGACCACGCCAGAGCGATCGCCGGCAGCATTGAAGTGATGCAGAAGGCGTTGAAGATGGGCAGAATTATTATGCTCACATCCGGGCCGTTGGGCGCGCTCGAGGACGGCAAGTTTCTCGGAGGCGCGAAGGTGGAACACAAGGACCAGGCGAGCAAGTTCGCAGCCATGCGCAGGGATATTACTTTCCCGTTGGCGGTCTTCTTGACCATCGTCGAGCCGTATGCCTATTTTTCCTACCACTCCGGCGTCGATGCCAATCCTGCGCAAAAACACATCTGGGACAACAATGTGTTTGACGTGCTCAAGCGCCCGCTCGGCAAACCGCTGGGCCCCTTCAAGCGCGAGGGCCACGTCTTCACCCGCAAATTCACCAAACTCGAGGTCATGGTCAATGTGATGACCAAAGAGGCGAAGATCACCTGGTATGACTTCCCCGAAGAATCAGGACACTACACTCCCGCCACTCTCGAGAAGTAACAGCACTGACAAGACAGGAGAACACTAATGAACAAGAAACAACGTAACCACCGCGATGTGATGAAAGCAGCCATTGCTCTGCTGCTAACGGCAGCCCCTCCCCTACCCTCTCGGGCCTCGGATGTGGCGAACGCCGCTGCTCCGAAACCGCAAGGCAAGCCGAACATCATTCTGATCATGGCCGATGATCTCGGGTATGAGTGCATCGGTGCCAACGGCAGCGAGTCATGCCAGACACCTCATTTGGACACGTTAGCGGCAGAAGGAATCCGCTTCGAACACTGCTACGCCCAGCCGCTGTGCACCCCCTCGCGGGTCAAAATTATGACCGGCATCTACAACGTGCACAACTACGTGGGTTTCGGTCGTCTTGACCGCAAGGAAACCACCTTCGCCCAGCTCCTCAAGCAGGCTGGCTACGCCACCTGTATCGCGGGCAAGTGGCAGCTCGGGAGGGACAAGGATGCCGCCCAGCACTTCGGTTTCGACCAATCCTGCCTGTGGCAGCACACCCGCGGCGGCCGCTCCCAGGAGGGCGGCAAGAAGTTCGACCGACGCTTTGTGAACCCGCTGCTTGAATTCAACGGCGAAGAGAAGGATTTCACCAACGGCGAATACGGTCCCCAGGTCTGTACGGACTTCATTTGCGACTTCATCGACCAGAATAAAGAGAAGCCCTTTCTTGTCTACTACCCGATGATTCTCACCCACTGTCCCTTTGACCCCACGCCGAACTCCAGCGACTGGGATCCCAAGCGGCTTGGCTCCGCCGCCTACAAGGGCGACCGCAGGGATTACCAGCGGCACTTCCGCGACATGGTTGGTTATGCCGACAAGCTCGTGGGTCAGATTGTGTCCCAACTGGAGAAGTCCGGTGTGCGTGACAACACCCTCATCCTCTTCACCGGAGATAACGGCACTGACCAGCCCATCGTTACCAAGTGTAACGGCATCGACATTGCAGGCGGCAAGGGTCAGATGACGGATGCGGGAACCCGCGTGCCGCTGATCGCCAACTGGCCGGGAAGCATACCCTCGGGCCGCGTTTCTCAGGATCTGGTCGACTTCAGCGACTTCCTGCCCACCCTCTGCGAAGCTGCAGGCACTGAAATCCCCGCCGACCTCAGCATCGACGGCCGCAGTTTCCTGCCCCTCTTGCGGGGCGAGGATTATCAACCCAGAGAGTGGATCTACAGCTGGTATTCAAGAAACGGCAAAAGCGGCATTCAGGAATGGGCCAGGAGCCAACGCTATAAACTCTACCGCACGGGAGCATTCCATGACATCCGCCAGGACAGACTGGAAAAGACTCCGCTCACCGAACTCTCGCCCGAGGCGCAACAAGCCCGTGACACGCTTCAACAGACTCTCGATCAGTACCAAGATGCTCGCCCAGTGAAAGCAGCTCCAGAGAAGAAAAGAAAGAGAACGAGAAAGAAGTGAAGCAGGCACCGGATCCGTCGGGAAGTGCCCCGGATTGACAATGATCGGGATAAAGATCGGGACGAAGATGAAGATCGACGACGATCGGGACGAGGATCAGGACAACGATGGGGCGCTTCAGGGATTAGCGGGGGAGCTTCAGTCAGCGGCCTGAGATATGATCATAGGAGACAGTTTTGGAGTTAATGTGGCGAATCCACGCCCTTCGTCCACTCCTAGTCGAGTTGGAGAGGGGGGCGACCATGGGTGGGCGAGAGGTCAGAATGTCCATGTCTTAGATCGTTTCTCCCATGTGCGCCTCTAGCGGGCAGTGGTATTCTGAATGGTAGAAAGAGAAGCTTGAGTATCATGCGAGTATTGACAAATCAGATCAGCGTTCCAGATTTGATTCAGGAGGAGCGTTAATGAAACGAGTGAAATACTTCAGTTCTAGCCTTGTGAAAGCATTGTGTCTGATTGTCCTCATTCAGTGCTCCTGCCTCGTAGCGCTTTCAGATGAACACGTTCAGGAACGCGATCTTCAGAGCCAGCAGGGTTGCGAGATTAAAGAAGAACCCGGGCAGTGGCTCACCTATCTCGGGGACAACCAGAGATCTGGGGTGAGCGCGGGCACCTTGTCTTTTCCCCTTGAACGACGGTGGCATATTCAAACGGCTCACGCTCCATCACCTGCGTGGCCAGCTCCAGCAAAGATGGATTACTTTCACGATGTCAAACTCGAGCCCAGGGTCACCTTCGATCGCGCATATCATTTGGTCGGCAAAGATGATCTCTTGTTTTACGGATCATCGAGTGATGACAAGATCACTTGCCTGAACAACCAGACAGGAGAAGAGGTTTGGAGTGCCTTCACAGAAGGTCCCGTACGTTTAGCTCCCAGTATCTACGGTGATCTGCTCATCACTGGGTCGGATGATGGCTACATCTACTGCCACGACACCAAAAGCGGAGCCTTGCAGTGGAAACTCCGCGGTAGCCCGGAAGAGCGTCGTTTGCCTGGGAATGAACGCCTCATTAGCCTCTGGCCCATTCGAACAGGGGTTCTGATCGAAGATCATATCGCTCATTACTGTGCTGGCTTCTTTCCGAACCAAGGTGTCTATCGCGGCGCCATCGACCTCAAAACAGGAGAAGTCATTGAGCAAGGCGTCGTTAAGGACTCGCCACAAGGCTATCTAAGAAGAGATGACGAGGGACGAATCGTGATCACTCAAGGCAGGAGTCCCAAAACAAGTTTTCTCTCTGGCATTAAGAAAAATGCAGGGAAGTCTCAAGCAACAACCTTCAAGATGCCAAAGGAATTCCGGTGGGCTTCCATACGAGTTGGCGATGTTCATTTGGGAGGAGGAATCGGCAGACTCGTCGCTATAGACAGTCAAAACAATGAAATCATCTGGGAAAGCAATGTTCGCGGCACGGTCTACTCGCTCGCCATCATCGGCAACAAGCTCTATGCGTCAACCGACACGGGAGACATTTACTGCTTTGGCGATCAGGCCAAAAGTATCCCTCCCAAAACCATCGTAAAGAGGGTCCCCAAAGCGCCACCAAAGGCCAGTGCCGCCCTTCCTCTCAAGAATATCTTCAAACATGTGTCCCCGTTGAAAAAAGGCTACGCTCTGGTCAGGGACCTGTCCTTTGAGCAGATCCTCTCTTTGGCTTGTGAAAGTGAGTTTCACATCGCGGTTGTCGAAACGGATCTGAAGAAAGTGGATGCCCTGAGACGTTCTCTTGCTCAGCAAGGTCTATACGGCTCGAGAGTGGTCGTGCATCATCTCGGCGAACAGGTCCCATACGTCGATGGTATTTTCAACCTCATTTTGGACCCTCTCGAGAGATTCGAAACCAACTCTTTGCAAAAGCTCCTTCAACCTTTTCAAGGCATCGCTTTGTCGGGGCAGACATTTCAACAGCTGCTGCGCGGACAGAAGCCGAAGAACGCAGGCTCATGGAACAACATGTATGCCAACGCCTCAAACACCAACTGTAGCGAAGAGCGACACCTCAGTTCTACCTTGAGGTTGCAGTGGTTTGGAGAGCCGGGCCCAAGAAACATGGTGGACCGTCATCATCGCACCGTGGCCCCCCTGAGTCACGGTGGCAAGCTCATCATTCCCGGAGAGAACATCATCATGTGTTCGGACGCATGGAATGGCGCCCTGCTTTGGGAAAAGAGCATTCCTCAGTCCATGAGAATCGTGGCTCAAACAGATTCCAGCTACATCTCCATCGACGATAATTCCTTATTCGTCGCCGCAGCAGAAAAGTGCCTTGTGCTCGATATTGAAACCGGGAAAACCGTGCGGCAATTAAAGGTTTCAAGTCCCAATACGGAGTGGGGCTACCTCGGCCTGACACCATCCATGGTCATCGGGTCTGAAGCGATCAAGGGGTCCATTCGTCGTAACCAAAACCGACAAAATACCGTAAGCATCACCCATCGTGGTTACGTGCCGTTTATCACCTCTTCAGCCCTTTTTGGAAAAGCAAAGGATAACTCTGAATTTGGCTGGATCTACCGTGCAAAGGGGGGGATTGTTCAAACCTCGATTTGCCTATACGAAGACCAGCTGTTCTTTATCGAGAGTCACAATGAGAAAACGCTACACGGCGAGCAAACGCTCAAAGACCTCCTTTCGGGGGGAAGTTCCATCATTTGTTTGAACTCAAACACGGGTGAATTGCTCTGGAAACAGGATCACGACATCTCCACCCTACGTCACAATGTAAGCATCTCGGCGCATCGCGGCGTCCTGGTTTGCAGTGGATCTAAAAGCATCAATGAACACACTCCAGGTGTTTATGTTCACAAAGGGAAGAATGGTCGGCTTAGGTACCAGTTGTTGACCGTGGATGTGAGCACGGGCGAAAAACTCTGGGAAGTGGAAATGGACCCCAAGCTCCCGGGAAGTACGAATCACGGGGAAGCCGATCGACGCCCCATCCTCATTCAAGACAAACTCTTCCTGGAGCCCTATTGCTATGAGCTCAAGACGGGAAAGCCCGTCACCTCTTATGGTATGAGTTCTTATGGCTACACAGCCAATCGCAGGCGCCGGCGCGCCTGCGGACAAATGACCGCCTCCAACGATGCCTTCTTCTTTCGAAACGCTAGCGCAAGTCGCTATGATCTGGAAACTCACACCACCAGTCTCGTGACAAAAGTCACTCGCCCGGGGTGTTGGATTAACATGATCCCCGCTAGCGGATTGCTCCTGATTCCCGAAGCGAGTTCTGGCTGCAAGTGCGACTATGCCATCCAGACGTCTATGGCCTTTCGCTCTCCGGACCGTGGACTGTGAGGCTGTGACCAAGAGCTCTGCAAGCTGGTAAAGAAGTGAAATATGAAGAAGACAATCTGCAAGATTATTGCTATCGGAACGCTGGCTGCTGTTGGGACGGCTTTTGGTTCGCCCCAGAACGCGCCAGCTGGAGAGTCCCGCCTGAGGGTAATGACCTACAATATCTATCGTGGTGGCACGATGCATGGGCAACCGTTATCCCAAACGGTCAAGGTGATTCAGGCGGCCAAGGCAGATGTGGTCGGCATTCAGGAAACGCGCTCCCCAAAGGGCGTGAATGCGGAGCAGTTGGCTCAGTTGCTGGGCTGGAATTATTATGTGCACCCCAAGAATAATGTCATTTTAACGCGTTATGAGATTGTTGAGAAGATGGATAATGGCATCAAGGTCAAGCTGCCTTCGGGGCAGGGAGCCTACATCTTCAATTTGCACCTGAAACCATCCTGTTATCTGCCCTACCAGTTTTTGGGCATCAAACCCATCTGGCCTAAAACTGACAAGCCCTTCATCCCTCACATCAAAACCGAGGCTGAGGCCATTGCCGCCTCCAAGAAGGGGCCCGCCAGCAAAACAATCGCCATGCTACTCAGGCAGATCCGTTCCCTTCCGGACCAAGAGGCGCCTGTCTTTGTGGTCGGCGATTTCAACGAACCGTCACACCTTGACTGGACCGAAGCCGCGGCTAAGGCCGGTCGTCATCCCCTCAAAGTGGCTTATCCCACCTCGAAGGTCTTGCTCGCAGCCGGATTTGGCGATGCCTATCGCACGATCTATCCCGACGAGATGGCAAAGCCGGGGTTCACTTGGACGCCTATGAAGAAGTCTAATCAGCCAAGGACCCACCATGACCGGATTGATTACATTTACTACACAGGCGTGAAAGTGACCGACTCAAAGATCATCGGGGAAAACAAAGAGAACGCGGACATTGTCGTTTCGCCTTATCCCTCTGACCACCGTGCGGTGGTGGCAACCTTCAAGCTTCCCGGTCAGTCGAGCTCAGAGAAGATGCCTGCCCCAAAGTCGAAGGAAATTAAGTACAAAAGCTCTGCAGACCAATCCGAGCAGCCTGCCATGTTTTATGCGCCTGCATCCAAAACACCCGTGCCTCTTGTTGTCGCGCTCCATACCTGGTCCGGGGACTATAAGCAGAAGTACCATAAAGCTATTGAGCAATGGTGTATTCAGCACGGGTGGGCGTATATCCATCCTGACTTCCGGGGCCCCAACAATCGACCGGAGGCAACCGGGTCGGAATTGGTGGTAGCCGACATTGTCAGCACGGTGGAGGACGCGAAGACGACGACCAATATCGACCCGTCCGCCGTCTATCTTGTCGGCACGTCGGGTGGGGGCTACACGGCGCTGGTCATGGCTGGACACCATCCTGAGCTATGGGCCGGAGTGTCAGCCTGGGTTCCCATATCGGACCTGGCGACCTGGCATGCCCAGGGAAAGCATGTCGAGGCCCTGGAGAAATCATGCGGTGGGGCACCGGGCGCTAGCCCGGCGGTTGACGCTGAGTATGCAAAGCGATCCCCCGTGACCTACCTGAAGAATGCTAAGGGGACTACACTGCATATCAACGCTGGAATTAAGGACGGGATCGTGCCCATTAACCATGCACTTCTTGCGTTCAACGAACTCGCGGCAGCGGACGATCAGATATCCGAGGCGGATATCCGCTTCTTTGTCGAGAAGAGAAAGGTTCCGCCGAAGCTGAAAGCCAAGCTGTCAGACCCAACCTATGGGCAGAAGCAACCGCTCTTTCGAAGAAAGTCGGGCAACGCGACAGTTACCATTTTTGCCGGTGGCCATCAACTGGTCGCCCCTGCAGCCACCGCCTGGATCCAACAGATCCACAATGAAAATAAGAATGGTAACAAACAAGATGCAGGCCACGACAGATAGCCGCGCTTGATCCACCGCAATGGCGGGTAAACAGGAACAAAACATGAAGAAACGAAATGATTTAATAAAATGGGTGTGTGCGGTTGTCATTGCGGCAACGCTTCCACTGTCCGCTTACGCAGAAGCGAAGAGCTGTAATCCAGTTCCCTCCACTGGTTTGACGGCTAGTCCCCTGGAGCAATCGTTCAAAACTCCGCCTAACACAGCTCGTCTCTGGGTTTATTGGACCAACCAGGACGGGCATTATTCCATCGAAGGCACGACGGCAGACCTTGAATCCATGAAGCAGGTGGGGATTGGTGGTGTGCTGCACATGGATTGCAAAGTCTCTATTCCCTACGGTGGCACCCCATATCTCGGCGAAAAGTGGCGCAAGCAGTTTGTCCACGCGGTTCATGAATGCGAACGACTTGGCCTTGAGTTCACCACCATTACCGGGCCCGGATGGACTGGAACCGGTGGGCCCTGGATCAAAGCCGAAGACTCCATGCAGCATCTTGTTCCGGCAACCGTTGCGACAAAAGGACCGTCAACCTTCGATCAGGTTTTGCCGCGGCCGCAACCACGTATCTCGTCTTACCACCGCAAGCAAACGGCTGAGATGCGTGAGCAGATAGCCGGTTTCTATAGGGATGTCGTCGTGCTTGCCTTCCCCCGTCGTCAGCCGATCATCACCGATATCATGGAGAAGGCACTGTTCATCCGTGATCCCTATACCTCAAAGAAAGGAGTACGGCCTCATCTGCCATCACCCAAAAGCTATCCTGCAGCAACGGCGGATCAGGTGATTGATCCGAACAGCATCATTGATTTGACCAATCGATTACAGGCCGATGGCCGACTCACGTGGGAGGTCCCTCCAGGAGAGTGGACTATTGTCCGGCTCACCGCGCGGTCGACAGGAGCGAATACGCGGCCCGCACCCGCCGCCGGGCTCGGGCTGGAATCGGACAAGTTCAGCAAAGAGGCCTTGGGCAAGCATTTTCAGTCTTTTTTCGATCCGCTGCTGGAAGCAATCGGACCACGACCGAAGGATCAAGAAACCGGGTTCGTTGCACTTGATGCCGACAGCTGGGAAATGGGTTCTCAGAACTGGACGTCCGGTTTCCGCGATGAGTTCACAAAACAATGCGGCTACGATCCCTTGCGCTATTTTGCGACCTACACCGGCTGCGTTGTGGGGTCACGTGAAGAAACCGAACGTTTTCTATGGGACGTTCGTAAGGTCTGCCAGGAACTGCTTCTCGAGAACCATGCGGCCGAGTTGAAAAAGTTGTGTCATCAGCGAGGACTTCGGTTGATGATGGAGCCCTATGATATGAATCCGGCGGGTGACCTTGACCTCGGTTCATACGCCGACTATCCAGCCGGTGAATTCTGGTTTGATACGTTTGAGTCCGGGTGGAGCTGTATTGAAGCGGCCTCGATCGCACATACCATGGGAAAACCGATCGTTCTTGCCGAAAGCTTTACCTCTGCTCGCGGGAACTGGGGGCGTTCTCCCTGGACTCTCAAGAACCAGACCGACTGGGCTTTCGCAACGGGGATCAACAAGTTTGCGATTCACGGGTTTGCCCACCAGTCCAATGAGGATGCACCCGGGATGACGTTCGGTCCCTATGGCTTATTCTGGAATCGTAAACAGACCTTCTGGCCGTTGGTCGGAGACTACCATGAGTACGTGGCACGCTGTTCGCATCTATTGCAACAGGGGGTAACGGTATCGGATATTCTGTATCTGACTCCTGAGGGCGCCCCTCAGATTTTCCAGCCGCCATTCAGTGCGCTTGACGACGCGGAAACGAGATGTCCGGACAAGAAGGGCTACAGCTTCGACGGTTGCTCCCCGCGCATATTGATGAAACGGGCTACGGTCAAAGACGGGCTAATCACGTTTCCTGGCGGAACGTCGTACCGCTTACTGGTTCTGCCGCGTTTTCAGACCATGACGCCCGAACTTCTTGAGACGATTACCCGACTGGTCAAAGCGGGAGCCGTCGTATACGGCGCTCCACCGATAGCGTCGCCCAGTTTGAAGAACTACCCGCAATGCGATGCCACGGTGCAGGCACTGGCCGAGACCTTGTGGGGAGCGTCCAACGCACCGGAACAGAGACTCGGAAAAGGGCGGGTAATCCGGGATACGCACACTGCGACAACTGACCTTTACCCCTTATATGATGAAACAGCTACCATCCTTCAGCAGATGGATGTGCCACCGGACTTTCAATCCGACAACCCCGTCAGATTCACCCATAGGCGAACGGAGTCCAATGACATCTATTTCATTGCCCATACGAAGAACCAGAAAGTGAACGCTACGTGTCGCTTCCGGGTGCAGCAAGGTGCACCCCAGTTATGGGATCCTGCAACGGCGGAAACCAGACCACTTCCGCAGTTCACCCGTGAGGGGAAACTCACTGCTGTGCCCATTATTTTTGAACCCCATCAGAGCTTCTTTGTCATCTTTCCCCGCAACGGCGCCTCGAAAGGTCCAGCCCATTCGGATGATGTGAACTTCCCTGAGATCACACCTGTGACCACCTTAGAGGGGGCATGGGAGGTCGCTTTCGATCCCAAGTGGGGCGCCCCGGCAACGGTCACATTTCCCGTGCTTCAGGACTGGATCCAGCGCAAAGAAGACGGCATCAAGCACTACTCCGGCATGGCCACCTACCGAAAGTCATTTGATTCGCCCCAGGTATCAGGCAAACGGGTTTATCTCGATCTGGGCAAGGTCCATGAAATCGCTGAGGTGACCCTCAATGGGGACAGATTGGGGACGATTTGGTGTGCGCCCTGGAGGATTGATATCACCGACGCGTTGAAGAAGACATCCAACCAACTGGAGATTCGTGTCGCCAACCTCTGGACCAATCGACTGATCGGAGATGCTGGAAAACCCGTAGAGAAGCGCTTCACTCGGACGGCATTAAAACGTCCCCGCATTGGTAGCGAATTGAGGCCTTCCGGCCTCTTGGGGCCGGTAGAGATCATGGTTGAGAAAGCCGCCGGAGAGTAATGTCATGAAATCATCGATTCAGAACGTGTGTGCGTCCGTCATTGCGGCAAGCTTGCCGCTGTCCGCTAACGCAAACGCGAAAGACAGTAGCCTGAAACCTTCCACTGTTTTGACGGCAAGTTCCTTGGAGCAGTCGTTCAAAACTCCGCCCGACTCTGCCAAAGCCTGGTGTTACTGGTGGTGGTTTAACGGTCTGGCCAGCAAGGAGGGGATCACCCGGGACTTCGAGGAGATGAAGAAGCAGGGGATTTCCGGGGCACTCCTGTTTGATGCGGATACTGGTGGGGACAAAGTTCCTCCCGGGCCGGCCTTTATGGGTTCTGAATGGCGTGAGCTTTTCAAGTTCGCCGTGAGCGAAGCCGATCGACTGGGCATTACACTGACTGCCAATATGACCCGCGGCTGGAATGCTGGTGGTCCGTGGGTGACCCCCGAACATGGCATCAAGAAGATCACCTGCAGCGAGCGCCAATTCAAAGGGCCGGGGAAGGCCAACATCGTCTTGCCGAAATCCCTGGGCAGAATGCGTTACTACCGCGATATTGCAGTTCTGGCCCATCCACTTCCGGACGGTGTCTCTGGCAAAACAGAGGTCTGGCAGCGCGATCACATTGTGGATCTAGCCCAGTTCATGGACGCCGAGGGGCGGTTGCTCTGGGATGCGCCGGATGGTAACTGGAGCATTCTCCGCATCGGCTGTCAGGCGACGGGCATGCGTGTTTCCAAAAACACGGGCGCTTTTGAAATCGATCCAATGAGTGCTGAGGCGATGGATCTGCACTTTGCCAATACGGGCGCGAAGATGATAGCGGATGCCGGGCCGCTGGCGGGCAAGACGTTTCAATACCTGCACATCGACAGTTGGGAGATCAGACAGCCAGATTGGACCGCCAGGATGCCGGAGGAGTTCCTGAAACGCCGCGGCTACGACCTTACGAAATGGCTGCCCGCACTTTGTAAGGGGCAGGGCATACAGGTCGACAGCGCAGCAGCCACCGAAGCCTTTCTACAGGATTTCCGCGTCACCGTCTGCGATCTGATCGCGGAAAACTACTATGGCCGCTTGGATGCCCTGGCGAAAGAGGGCGGACTGCTGGGCTCTCATTCGGAGGCCGGCGGACCGATCGGAGCGCCCCATACTTACTGGCTGGATGCACTGAAGTTTCATGGCACGACCGCGATTCCCATGGGGGAGTTTTGGATCAAGCGTTTTGACGGCAATACCGTTTCGTACGAGCGCAACCATACGATCAAGCAAATCGCCAGTGCGGCGCATATCTACGGGAAAGAGGTTTGCCAGGCTGAGTCCTTTACCGCGTATCAAGACGCCTTTGCGAGTGATCCCTACAAGATCAAAGGGGCAGGGGACCTGGCGTTTTGTGATGGGCTGACGCGGATGGTGTTCCATCAGTGGATCCATCAACCCGATCTGGATATGGTGCCGGGCTACTGGTCGCGGCCGTGGAAAACAAAGGAAATCGGCACCAAGTTTGGTCACACGTTAACCTGGTGGCCGATGGCCGACGGGTGGTTGAGTTATCTGGCGCGCTGCCAGTACATGTTGCGCCAAGGCAAGTTTGTCGCCGATTTTGCCTACCTTCAGGATCAGCGCATTCCGACGTATGTGGTTAGTCGTCCGGGGGAAACTCCTCGCTGTCCTCCCGGTTACGACTATGACGCACTCCACGCAGACGTGTTGTTGCAGGCTACGGCCAAAGAGGGACGACTCCAGCTGCAAAGCGGGATGAGCTACCGCTACCTCGTGCTTCCTCCGGATGCGCTCCTCACTCCGGAGACGCAGAAGAAGATCAAAGAACTCGCCGAGGCTGGTGTGCAGGTCATTGGTTCTGGCTACCGCGAGGGCACGTTGGAGGACATCCTCAGCGCGGACGTTCAGGTTCCGGATGTCGAGTTTCGCAAGGCATCGCCCAACGCCCGTTTTGAGAAGATCCACCGTCGCGATGGGGAGACCGACATCTACTTTATCAGCAACCAGGCCGTCGAAGAGAGCCATTCCGATGTCCTCTTCCGTGTTTCAGGAAAGCAGCCCGAACTTTGGAACCCGGTAACGGGCGAAATACGAGAATTGCCCGAGTGGAGAGAGGAAAACGGCCGCACAGTGGTGCCCATGACCTTTGCGGCAAAGGAGAGCTGCTTTGTGGTCTTCCGGAGGGAAGGCGTTAGGAGCAAGGCGTTAGGCGCTAGTGGGAACTTTGCCGAACCGGTGCAGGTGATGGATATAGGCGGGCCGTGGGAGGTTGCTTTCGACCTCAAATGGGGTGGGCCCGAATCGATCGTCTTTGATGAGCTGGTCGATTGGACTCAGCGGCCTGAACCGGGCATACGCTACTACAGTGGAACAGCCACGTATCGGAAAGTCTTCAGTTTTCACTCTTCAGTTCTCAGTAATCAGAATGCGGGCGGGGCTTCCCCAGAGATCGTTGTCTCTGAATCAACGCCCAACAACCAACATCCAACAACCAACGCCCAACGAGAGAATCCCCCCCGACTGAACACTGAACACCGAACACTGAACACTGTCCCCCTCTACCTCGATCTCGGAGAGCTGAGTTGCATTGCCCGCGTACGGTTGAATGGCAAAGATCTCGGTGTCGTCTGGACAGCGCCCTGGCTGTTGGAAATCACCGATGCCGTCCGCTCCGGGGAAAATCAGCTCGAAATCGAAGTGGCCAACCACTGGACCAACCGAATCATCGGCGACGCGAAACTCCCGCCTGAACAGCGTTTCACTCAAACCAACGTGGAATCCAAAAGAACGCCGCTCCAGCCGGCTGGACTGCTGGGCCCCGTCCGGATTATGATGATCGACTAGCTGCAGAGCTGTCAACAAGAAGATGCTACCGTAAAGATGTGAATGAAGGATTCTGACGGGATCAACGGGATTAACAGGATGATCTGGTGCGCGACGGGCGCGTCTGGGATTGCCGTGGAGTGCCTTGTTGATGCTGTCGACTCCACACAGAGGATCGCTGCACAAAGGGACCCCCACCAGCTTGTCTGGTGGGTGAATGAGCTTGATGGCCAGAGAAGGCCCCATCATTCCCCCCTTTTTCGTCTCCCGCAGCTGCGCTGAGGGAGACGAAAAAGGGGGAGGGACGGCGTGGCGGTTGGCTACAAATCTCTCGCTCCCACCAGGCAAGCTCTGACCTTTATACACAAATGTTTCTACGCACATAGAAGCAAGCCGAACAGCTTGCCAGTAGCGCGGCCGGGCGCATGGCAGTTGGGTAGGTTCTTCTCACGCCATTCCGGAGGTAAATAGGCTGGCTATGTCACTAGCCCTAATCGGAGTCGTTCACGACGAAGTCCACGAGGTAGTTTTCCGAGATAGTTCACGACAATGTTCACGGTGCAGTTTCAGTGCTGCCGCATCGGCCATCAGGCCCCCGTTACCCATAGCCCTTCCTCGCGGTCAAGGGGACCTCCCGCACCACTCAGCTATGCTCAGCAAGAGCACCCACCTCGTGAACTTTGTCGTAAACTATCCCGTCCCAACTATTCCGTCAACTTTGTCGTGGACTAAACCGATTCCATGCGCAACATGCCACAAGACTTGAAGAAGGCGCGAGCTACCATGTTCTCGATTCAGTAGGCCCGACGAAGCCCCGGAGCGTGGGCGTGCTTCATACGTTGAGCATTTCCTCAGTCATGGAGCCGGCGAATGGCTTCCTGGTAGAGGTCGACAGAGACTCTCAGCTTGTGTTCTCCCACCAGGGCGTCGACGGCGAGACGTGCCTCATGTTTCCTCATGATGCTGGCGTCGGCAGCGCGAATGATGAGGCCCAGCGTGCCGGCGACGGGGCGCCCTTCCGCCAGTGCGATGCGCCGCACCAAGCTGTCGTCCGTCAGGATGATCGATTTCGGGTGCTCACTGGCCAAAGCCAGAACATGCCTGTCAGCCTGGCTCAGCCCCGGGGTCGAGTAGTGGCGGGTGCGCACAGTTTCAATGCGGCAGATCTTCAAGAACGCCTCGATGCGTTGTCTTTCGTGAAACGGGATTGCATCCTGGATGAGCTCGCGTCTCACACTTTCAGGCATGAGGATCGATCCTGGGAAGACGCCCTGGATCAGTGACAACCGATCCAGCTTCGCCAGGAATATGATGGGGCATGCATCGGCCACAACAATCATGCACTCAGCTCCCGGCGCAGATCCTCTGCCGTCAGATTAAGCTGGATGCCTGCCTGGGGCAATCGGGTTACCATTTCGTACAGGCTGATACCCGCCATCTCGGCAGCGCGAGAAAGGGTGACTTCACCATGCTGGTAGGCTGCGCAAGCTGTTTCGTATTGGTAATCAGCATACCCGCGGCGCAACAGGCGCTTGAGCAGGGAAGCGCGATCCAGGCCCTCGTGCTTGGCGGCCTGGTCCAGTTGCTTCACCTCCGCAGCTTCCATCCTCAATGACAACGTCATGGTTTTCATGGTGTATACACTCTCCTCCTTCTGTATACATTAAACCAAGTCGCTGTGGATGAGGCAAGTGGGAATATGGGACGCTTGGAACAACGAATGCATATACTCACAGAGGGGAGTGTGGCAAGATCTCGCAGATGATCTTGAGAGATCAGAACATCCATGACTAAGATCATTACTTCCATGTGCGTGGGGATGATGAGTAGCCTATAATCGAATGGTATGGGTCTGGTGTGGTATGTTCCATTGTGATTCGAGGAAATGCGGGGAATTCAGTGAAAGAATACTTGGTTTTTGCTTCATGCCTGATGGTGTCGGCGTGCGCCTGGGGCTCATCGAGGACCTACGAGCTCTGGGAGCCGGAACCCGCGCAGAACCGTGGGAGCAGGTGGGAGCAGACGAAGTCAAGTAAGCGGCCGAATTCTCGCGACTTCGATTGGGAGCAATGGTCCTATCCTCTCGGCAACGGCTATATTGGTGCCTGTGTCTTCGGCCGCACCGATACCGAACGCATCCAGGTTACGGACAAGACGGTTCACAATCTGGGACGTTACGGACAGGGCGGCTTGACCAGTTTTGCCGAAGTGTATCTCGATCTTGATCAGGACGATGTGCAGAACTACCGCCGGTCGCTAAATCTCGATGAGGCCATTGCGCACGTTTCGTACGAGCATGGCGGAGTTGCCTACCAACGCGAGTATTTTGCCTCCTATCCGGACAATGTGATCGTCATACGGCTAACCGCCGATCAAAAGGGAGCGCTCTCCTTTACCGTGCGCCCCGTGATCCCTTACCTCGAGCGGAAAGAGCGCACCGGCTCGGTCACGGCAGAGGGGAACCTGCTCACACTCAAAGGATCCGTGCCTTTCTTTAGCTGCAATTTCGAGGGGCAGATCAAGGTGCTCAACGAAGGCGGTTCCGTGACTGCGAGTGCCGGAACGCTCACAGTCAGCAAGGCGGACACCGTCACGCTGCTAATTGCGACCGGTAGCAACTACCGCCTCACCGACAAGACCTTCAGCAATCCTCCCGCCGAAAAGCTTGACCCGAAGCAGTTTCCGCACGACGAGGTCTCGACCCGCATTCAAGCCGCGCAGGCGATGGGATACGCGGCGCTGAAGAGGCGGCATCTCAAGGATTACCAAAACCTGTTTGGCCGCGTATCGGTGAATCTGAACGCAACCCCGTCGGCCGATCCGACGAACGTGCTTCTGGAGAAGTACAAAGCCGGTGAAGCAGATACCTGGCTTGATGAGCTGATGTTCCAGTATGGCCGCTACCTGCTGATTGCCAGTTCGCGTGAGAAGAGTCTGCCGGCCAACCTGCAGGGGACCTGGAGTCAGGATTATTACACAGCATGGACAGGCGGCTATTGGCACAACATCAACGTGCAGATGAATTACTGGGGCGCGATGAGCGCCAATCTGGCTGAGTGTTTCGAAGCCTATATCGCCTTCTTCAAGGCCTACCTGCCGCTGGCACAGCAGTATGCCGCCGACTACGTGCGCAAGTACCATCCGGATCGGCTTGCGGAAGGGGACGACAGCGGCTGGATCATCGGAACCGGAGCGAATGCCTACCATATCCCGAGTGCCGGGGGCGGTCATTCGGGCCCGGGCACCGGCGGGTTTACGGCCAAGCTGCTGACGGATTATTACCAGTTCACGCAGGACCGTGAATTTCTTGAAAGGGTGGCCTACCCAGCAATGCTCTCCCTCAGCAAGTTCTACTCCAAGGCGCTGGTTCCGCACGGCGACCTGCTGCTGGTCGAGCCGTCCGCCTCACCGGAACAGAGAGCGACGCGTGAGCAGGTCAAGGGATTACCGGGCCATCTGATAGGAGGCAGAAACTACATTACGGCCGGGTGCACCTTCGACCAGGGGTTCGTGTGGGAGAGCTTTACCGACACGCTGGCCCTGGCGGCCAAACTGGGCAGCGAAGACCCGTTCCTCGACACGATCCGTGAGCAGATCACTCGACTGGATCCGATCCTCGTCGGCGCCGACGGCCAGATTAAGGAATACCGCGAGGAGAAACATTACAGCGATATCGGTGATCCCAAACACCGTCATATCTCACATCTCTGCCCCCTTTATCCGGGAGCCCTGGTCAATTCAGATCACGCCGACTGGATGCAGGCCGCGAGCAAGACGCTGGATCTACGTGGCCACGGAAGCACCGGATGGGCGATGGCTCACCGGATGAACTGCCGCGCCCGTCTCGGTGAAGGGGAAAAGGCGTATGAAGTCTATCAGAACCTTATTCGCTGGCGGACCTTGCCGAACCTCTGGACGCAGCATCCTCCGTTTCAGATCGACGGCAGTCTGGGCGTGATGGCCGGCGTTGCTGAGATGCTTCTGCAAAGCCATGAGAGAATTGAAAATGGAAGATTGAAAAGTGAAAATTCCGAGACCAACTCAGACTCCGACCCACAATTTTCAATTTTCAATTTTCAACATTCAATCTCCATCCTTCCGGCGCTGCCCGAGGCATGGAGCACAGGGCATTTTGACGGATTAGTGGCGCGGGGGAACTTTGTGGTCTCTGCAAAATGGAAGGATGGAAAAGCGACGACCGTTTCCATCCTATCCAGAAGCGGCGGCGAATGCCATATTGCCTGTCCCGGCATCGGGAACGCCAGCGTCACAGACAGCAGAGGGAACAAGGTTGCAGTCTCCCGTGACGGGAAAGACCGGATCCTCTTTGCGACCGTTGTCGGGGAGAGGTATGTGGCTGAACTAGAAGTTGACTAAAAGGAGACTGATGGTTCTGCAAGAACGAATAGTATGTCATCCCGAGCTTGCCGAGGGATCTCTGGGTTGCACGCCGGCCAAGAGATGCTTCGGCAAGCTCAGCATGACAGAGTAGGCGAGCTCGGGGTGATAGAGATTGTATTAGTGCAAAGCTATGAACAGGAAAATACGAATGAACAGATGGTTGGCTACAGGAGTGATGATTTCTATGAGTATCGCGAGTGTTATGGCTGTTGAGAGTGGCAAGCCGGTTGCGTTGTATGTAAGCCCCGATGGCAGTGATGCAAATCCGGGTAGCCAAACCAAGCCGGTGGCTTCGTTGGCGCGCGCTCGTGATCTGGCGCGGGCGGTTGCAGGGAAGAATGCGGTTACCGTGCATGTGGCAGATGGCGTGTATTACCTGCCCGAAACACTGCTCTTTACGCCGAAGGATTCCGGTACCGAAAAGAATCCCGTGGTTTACAAGGCGGAGAACGAGGGCGGTGCAGTGCTGAGTGGCGGCTCCACTCTTGATCTGAAATGGACATCTTTCAAAGGTGGAGTCTTCCAAGCGAAGACGCCGGCAGGTCTAGAGATCGACCAACTCTTCATCAACGGGACGGCGCAGCGGATGGCGCGCTATCCGAACTACGATCCAGAAAAGAAGACGGCCGCCTACCAGGGCTGCGCTGCCGATGCGTTTTCTAAAGAGCGGGCGGCAAACTGGGCCGACCCGACCGGTGGGTATATCCACGCCGTTCACGCCCATAGGTGGGGTGGATACCACTACCGCATCACCGGGAAAGATGCCGAGGGCAACGTGACGTATGAAGGCGGCTGGCAGAACAACCGCCAGATGGGGATGCACAAGAACTACCGTATGGTGGAGAATATCTTCGAGGAACTGGACGCGCCCGGCGAGTGGTTCCACGATGCCAAGACATCCACCCTCTACTACATGCCCGCGGCCGACGTAGATCTGGCCAGTGCCAGGGTGGAGGGGGTGCGCCTACGCCACCTGGTCGAATTCCAGGGAACACAGGCAGCCCCTGTGAAATTCATCAGCCTGCAGGGCTTCACGGTCCGCCACTCCGCCCGAACCTTCATGGACTGCAAAGAGCCGTTGCTGCGCTCCGACTGGGCGATCTATCGCGGCGGGGCCTTCCTGCTGACGGGAACCGAGGATGTGAGCATTCTCGATTGCGAGTTCGATCAAGTCGGCGGAAACGCGGTGTTTGTCAACAACTACAATCGCCGGGTTCGGGTCGCGGGCTGCCACATCCACGATGCAGGTGCCAGTGGCGTCTGTTTTGTGGGAGACCCCAAGTCCGTGCGGAATCCGCTGTTTGAATACAAAGAGGTCAATGAGTTTTCAAAGATTGACCTGACGCCGGGGCCCAAGGCCGACAATTATCCGGCCGACTCGGTTGTGGAAGATTGCCTGATTCACGGGATCGGCCGTGTGGAGCGGCAACCGGCCGGGGTGCAGGTTTCCATGGCGCAGGGCATCACCGTTCGCGATGTCTCCATCTACGACTGTGCCCGTGCCGGCATCAACATTAGCGAAGGCACCTGGGGCGGCCATCTGATCGAAGGCTGTGACGTCTTTGATACGGTACTCGAGACAGGTGATCATGGCTCTTTCAACTCATGGGGACGCGACCGCTTCTGGCACCTTCGAGGTGCGCCCGCAGCAAAGCTCGCTGAATTGTCCCTGCTGGATGCCGTCAAGACCACCGTCATCCGCAACAGCCGCTGGCGTTGCGATCACGGGTGGGATATCGATCTGGATGACGGATCGACCAACTACGACATCTATAACAACTTGCTACTTGCAGGCGGGCTCAAACTGCGTGAGGGCTTCCGGCGCCATGCCTGGAACAATGTTGTCGTGAACAACGGCCTGCACCCGCACGTCTGGTATGCAGGAAGCAAAGACCAGGTCTATGGAAATATCTTGATGTCTCAGCACCGGGGCGCACGCATCAAACGATCAAATGCAGATGGTGCCCGGGTCGACCAGAACCTGTTCTTTGTTTCCGATGAGTCAAAAGTAAGAGCGTTTTCGGAAAAGTTGGGCTGGGACAAGAGCTCGCTTTTCGACGATCCGCGGTTTGTTGACCCGGGCAGCGGGGATTTCCGGGTAGAGGACGGCTCGCCAGCTTTGAAGCTCGGGTTCAAGAACTTCCCGATGGACCAGTTCGGGGTCAAGAAGCCCTCGCTCCGGAAGATTGCCCGCACGCCACAGTTGCCCGCCTTGGCATCTGCGAAAGCAGAAAAGAAGCGGCGGGCTTCCAGCAGGAAACGGCCCCACGTGTCCCCCGCCCTGCCGTCCGCCTGGCTAGGGGCGACTCTGCAGACCCTGGGCGGCGAAGAATTCTCCGCATACGGCGTTGCCAGAGAAGATGGCGGTGTGGTGTTGACCGAGGTTCCAAAGGATTCTAAGGCGGCTCGGTGCGGCTTGCAGGAAGAGGATGTCGTTCAGCAAGTCAATGGGCAGGCCGTCCGCTCAAGTGATGCGCTCGTGAAAGCCTGTTCCCGTGCGGGAAACAAACCCCTCACGCTCAAGGTGGTCCGCCGGCAACAGGCAATGGAAATCGTGATCGAACAGCCGGCAGGGGCACAGGCAAACTAGGAAAACGGATAATGAATAGATCGATAATTACAGGTGTAATGCTCTCGTTGAGCATCGTAATCGCGCAGCATGCCGGGGGAGAGACGGAATCCGCCCCGGAAGCCATTCTCAAGCGGGAACCCATCGAAGAGTACCTTGCGCGCATGCAATGGTTCGCGGAGGCGAAGTATGGGATGTTCATCCACTTTGGTCTCTACTCGCAGCTCGGTGGCGTCTGGAAGGGCGAGCAGGCCGATTGGTATGCGGAGTGGATCCAAGCGAAGAAGAATATTCCCCGTCAGGAATACTCAAAGATCATCAAGGACTTCAACCCAGAGAAGTTCGATGCTGACTTCATCGTCCAAACCGCAAAAGAGGCCGGGATGACCTACCTGGTGATCACGGCCAAGCACCATGAGGGCTTCTGTCTGTGGGACAGCAAACACACCGAGTATGACGTCGCCAGCACGCCGTTCAAGGGCCGGGATATCCTCGATGAACTGAGTAAGGCCTGTAAGAAACACGGCATCCGGTTTGGCCTCTATTACAGCATCATTGACTGGAACCATTCGTCTCAGAAGCCGAACATGAAGGGGGATAGCCCAATGAGCAAATGGGGTCAGACACTCATACAGAATGGGAAGAAGGAAGAATATCTCACGTACCAAACCAGCCAGATTCTGGAATTGATCGAGAATTACGATCCCGCCGTCCTTTGGTTTGACGGTGACTGGGCTAGATGGTGGACACTGGACGACGGTATACAGCTTTACAATACCATCCGAGCCGCAAATCCCCAGATCATCGTCAACAACCGCGTGGCCAAGCGCGCTGGATTCGAATTGGACTTCGTCACCCAGGAACAGAAACACTTTGCGGGAGCCTTTCCAAAGCACTGGGAAGGTTGCTACACGATGAACAAATCGTGGGGCTACAAAAGGCATGACACCAATTGGAAGAGCGCCCAAACGGTTTATAACAAGCTGAAGGATATCAATAAAAAGGGAGGAAACCTCCTGCTAAACGTGGGGCCTGACGGTAACGGAGAGATTCAACCGGAAGCGATCGCCATCCTGAAGCAAACGGCGAAGTTGCTGGAAGCTGCGCCGATCAGTAAGAATATACCGCAGGTCACCAAGGTGCCCGGGATCGTGGTGAAACAACCGAGAAGACGAAGGTCGAAATGATCGTGATGCGCCGACAGGAGGATCCAGGCTGGCGGAGCCACCAAGAGAACTCAGATCATTCGGCGGTGAAACTCTCTTCGTAGGCCGGGAAATCTTCCCGGCCGTTCAACTGAAGGGAGCGGGTGGGAAGATTTCCCGCCCTACGGAGGAGCCGAGAACATTAGGAAATAGGTGAAGTTTCACGTCAGCGCCTGCAACTTCGTCTCACTGGTGCACGGAAAAGGAAGGAGAGTACAGCAGAAACATGATCACAACAGCTATAACGGTAATCGCCATCATGCTAACCGCCTGCTCTCTCTTCGGAGCAGATGATGATGCACCACCAAGCGGCCTGGACTCGAACAAGGCGTCCAAGGCGATATCAGCCGCCGAGGCTGTAGTTACAGATGATTGGCCGATGTATCGTGCGGATGCTGCTCGTAGTGGTTACACACGCCATCAGCTACCAGCCCGCTTGAAACTTGCCTGGATCAGGACTACGGACAGTCATCCACTGCCCGCGTGGTCGGGGCGGGATACCCGTATGCCTTTCGACCATGCTTTCCAGCCGGTGGTTTCAAAGGGACTGGTGTTTTGGGGCAGTTCTGCTGACTGTAAGGTCTATGCCGCCGATGCAAAGACCGGTGCGGAGAAATGGTCGT
>CAZCDU010000070.1:0-4713 GCA_964497125.1 uncultured Victivallales bacterium
CTAGTGCGTAGACGTCCAAAGGAGCCCCAAATCGACGTAATCATCGGGTACAGGCCCTGAGAAGCCCAGCCCAAAACAAGGACGGTTCTGCGGGAGCTGCGCGAGTGGCAGAAGTGCGCCGGGATCCCCTTCTGTTGACCAGTGTTCCATCTCGGCCATCAGGCTGGCTTCAACGGCTACGACAGATTGCGGATCATGCTCCGGCCAATTTGGTAACAGAAAAAGGGGAGTCTGAATACGGTGGGCGCGCAGAAACCGATGGGCAGAGACAATGGGCTCATAATCCCAGGGAGAGTGGCAGACAAGAACAAGTGGCTGATCCGGGTTTTCACGCAATTTGGTGAGAACGGTCTGGAACATGGACCAGAAAGCTCGCGTATTCACCTTGTTGTTGTGGCACGCATCGCGCAGCGGGAACCCCTTAACCACGATCAACGCAAGCAGGAGGATCAGAGCCACACTCTTGAGCGCAGGCAGCACGCGTCTTCTCAAAGGAAGTCTCTCAAGCATGCCTATGGAAACGACAGCAAGCGTTGTCCAAATGAGAGGGAAGACCAGTTGTCCGGGGAAGTCATACCGCCCGCCCGTCGGCCATGCTCCATTGTAGAACACGAACTGGGAGACCCATATCAGAACAAGCCCGAGCAACACCGCCCCCGTCTTCACCAGGGAAGCCTTCGGGACCCGACGCTCATGTCGGGCGACGAGGGCCACACAGCCAATGCAAACGGATAGGGCAATCGCATGCCACCAGCGAAACGAGTCGAGTGCAACGCCGAGCAACCCTTCTGTTCCAAGCAGTGCAAGGCGATCCCCTAACCCCACGCTGTTCTCATAAATGTCAACGCCCTGCTTCTTCGCCGCCAAGAGCACGCACACTCCGATGAACAGACTGAAGAGAGACACAATCAGAATTGCCACGCAGGCAGGCGCTGTAACGCGTTTCTGATAGAGAAGCAATGCGCCTACGATCCAGACAGGGAGCAACAGCAGCACGAAATTCTCTTTCGAGCCTACCGCCAGAAGCGCGCCCACGATAAACAACAGCCAGCTGAAGCCCTGCTGATGCCGTGACGCAATGGCGGCGTGTGTATGCACCATGACTCTGAATACCCCATAAGCGAACATGGCGAGTCCCAGTGTACAGTATATCTCTCCGGGCCCCAGCCTTGAGAAGATGTCTCTCCAGAACTGAAACGTCATACAGCTAAGAGCGATGAGAAAAGCAGGAAGCAGACCGACATGCCAGGCGAGCAGGCGCCAGAACAGGGCAAATGACACCACGAAGATCACAAATCTCGCCAGGTACCACAGGTGAACGGAGTCGCCGAAAACGAATGTCTCAAATACGCGGATGGCGAAATAGGATGGCCGGCACCGTGTGTACTTCCCTAGTGCTCCCAGCTCGGTGGATTTCAGAACCGGCAATACTTCATCCAGCGACATTCTGCCGTCCGCCCCCATGAAATGCATGATCTCATGGTCATCGACCATTCCCCACTCTGCACGGAAGTTGTCATGTAACAGAGCTAGTCCAACGACCAAAGACACGACGAGGAGCAGGATCCAGTGCGTCGGCCCGTAAACAAATTGCGTTCCCATAAGATAGCGTTTCATTCGGTTTCCTTAGCTGAAGGACAGGATAGCCTCAGAAGGCCAGGCAAGGCTATAAGTGATTCGACCTCATGCGTGTTAGAAAGAAACATCCACCCAGTCAACACGGATCCCGAGCTGATCCGGGTAGCCCCGGATATCGTGTTCGCTCGGGTCCCAGGTTGGGCTTTCTATGGATAGAGCGCCAACCGGACTGACATGCTCTGCTGCGGGAAGCGAGAAACTATACTCCCGCCAGGCAGCAACAACACCGACTGTGGCGATCTCTTTTCCGTCAATACTAAAGGAGATGGGTATAGTGGATTCCTGGTCGACGCCCGGTCGGGCCGATGCCAATCGCGCCGTGATCGTTACGGGGGTGCCCGCCACCAGTGGTATGAAGATCTTTCCCCTACCATTGCTCCAGCGGTAGCCGGCTTTTCCTGCTTTCTGTGCCCCGTGAAACCCGTCAGCCAGTCCCATCGCATGGTAGCCGACATCCACCCGATAGAGCGACGATGACCACGTGGATTCGGGAGAGTGGGGTACACAACGGAATATGCGAATACGCTCATTGGCTGCGAGGACGGTGCGCGGCAATCTGGTTTTTGTTGTCCTCAACACCTCAGATTCCGCCTGCAGCTCATCAACGGGCTCGAGTCGGAACCGGGGGTGGAAGAACGCATTTCCCACCGTCAGGTAGTAGACCCGCTCGCCTGCCTGAACACGGGCCGCCAGCGTTTTCATCAGTGCCGCCGCCTCACCGGTGTCCAGCGCCGCCGGCTGCCGGGAGAACTGGTATACGGGCAGACCCATGGCGTAGCGCAGTGGCGTAGCGTACCGCCAGTGGTCGCACAGCACGAAATCGGCATCGGCTAGA
This sequence comes from uncultured Victivallales bacterium, assembly GCA_964497125.1. Classification (GTDB taxonomy): domain Bacteria; phylum Verrucomicrobiota; class Kiritimatiellia; order UBA8416; family UBA8416; genus CAYLXP01. The sequence goes on from CAZCDU010000070.1 coordinate 2,474, forward strand.
GGGGCGGCAACGCGTTCGATGAACGCCGGGAGACCATCGTGCTCCCGCAGTTGCCATGCCGGCCATGAGCGCCAACCGAGATAGGGGAGGACCAAGATCAGCCCCACGATGCCGATGCTCTGAATCGATTTCTTCCGCGCACCCAGCAGCTCCGCCAAAGGTACCGCAGCGATGGCTACGAAGAAGGGAACCACCAGGGATACATATCGCCTCAGTGACCACATCAGCAGTGGGTGCGCTAGTCGGTAGGTCAGTAATACGGCGCAGGTGACGACGGAGGCGCAGACGAAGAGGGCCTGTCCCGCGTCCCATTCCAACCACCGTTTCCGCAGGAAGAACAGCGCCGCCAATACCAGCGTCAACGGGCAGATGAGATCGCCCAGCAGGCGGACGTTAAGGGCATCAAGCCCCGGTGCATATCGGGGCCGGACGAAGTAGCCATAGACGAGGACGGCGCACACGAGGATGCCCAGGGCCCAGCGGGATACCGTCGTCCAGCCCGTGCCCGGTTCATGTTGAGAGAGCGTTTTCCGACACAGGACGAGAAGGCCCAGCCCAGCTCCCGCACCCAGTCCTGCGGGCAGAACAATCCAGGGGTGCTCAAGAATGAAACTGATGAGAAAACGGATCATGGTGGGGGCGTGAAGCGTGGTGCGCACGAGGGCCAAGCCGATGCAGACAGCGGCAATCACCAAGGTCCGGAACGAGGTCCAGCGCCGGAGCCAGGCCGCATGACACAGCAGAAAGAGGCTGACCCCGGCAATCGGAAGCACGGTTGTGCTGTGTGCAAGGAATCCCATTCCCAGTGAGAGTCCAGCAAGCAGATCCGGCATGAGTGAGGGGCGTTTGAGAGAACGGGAGAGCCAGTAGAACGCGCCGAAGATGAAGAGGCGGGCGAGCATTTCGGATGTCGTGAACTGACCGAAGTAGACCTGCGTGGGTCCCAGAATGAGCATCACAGAAGCAACAAGGGCAGCCCTTATCGAAAAGAGCTCGGACACAGCCAGGAAGAACATCAGTACAGCCAGGATGGCTATTGACCAGTGTCCCCAATAGCTGAACTCGAGCCCGCCTGCGGCTGAGAAGATCGCCATCCACGCGGGGTAGAGGTGAAAGTAGTCGGGCGCCAGGACGCCCTTGGTTTCGTTGCGAACGAGGTAACCGGCCTGCAGTGTGCGCCGGTTCCCCTGTCGCTCATGCATCAGAGCCTTTCGCGTGTCGCCGTCAAGGGATGCAACCAGGTCATCTTCGATGGCCAGGCTTCCGGTGCGCGCAATGTTCATCGCGGTGCAGATATACTCGCCGGGATCCCATCCGCCGTGTAGGTGCGTGTAGGGTTTCCAATTCAATGTTCCTACGAAAAGGGCGAGTACCAACAGAATGAGCGCATGGGGACCTGCTCCAGTTCTTCGGTTGGTGGTGGTTGCCGCTGCCGTGCGCGATAGACGCATCTTCGATGCAACCAGGGCGGCTGCCAGTAGGCCGACTAGGACGAGCGTGATTGCCGTCAGGCTGAACCGGCTGGTATCGGCCAATGCAAGGGCAAGGCCGGAGAGCAACAGGGGCACCCCCATCACGGCAAGCGCAAGCCTGTCTGTCGCGCGGCGAGTGGATTCACTCAGCTGGCTGGTGGCCAGGCAGGTGGCGGTTGCCGCGATCAGCAACCCAATGATCACAAGAATGGAAGCCATGTGGGATACTAGGAATCGCGTTGCTACCGGTCAAGCACCACCGGATGGCGGGAGATCTGAATTCTCACGAATCCAGCTACAGAGAGTTGGAGGTGGCTGGATTCGTGAGAGTTCTGACCGCATGCACTAACGATGGGGGGCAAGAATGGGCTACTCTGACGAGAGTCCGCCGAGGGGTACAGTCCCGGGGTAGCCGAACGTACTGACGGAGAATCCGTCACGGCTCTTCATGAAATACCATGAGCCGGGAGATGCCAAACCGGGGATGCCGGCTGCGTCATAGCATCCGTAATCGTCCTTGCCGTCGCCGTCATAGTCGCCGACGACCGGCACGGTGCCCGCGTAACCAAAACTGACGCTGGCATCGAACCCTTCGGTGCTCTTCATGAAATACCACTGGCCTGGAATAACCAGCCCGGGAATGCCGTCTGGATCATAGCAGCCGTAGTCATCAATCTTGTCGCCGTCGAAATCTCCGACGACCGGCATGGTCCCGTGGTACCCGAATGTGGCAACCATGAACCCGTTGCTGCTGGTCATGAAGTACCA
>CAZCDU010000070.1:4813-24651 GCA_964497125.1 uncultured Victivallales bacterium
CCGAATGTGGCAACCATGAACCCGTTGCTGCTGGTCATGAAGTACCATGAGCCGGGTGAGGCCAGACCTGGAATACCAGCGGCATCGTAGCATCCGAAGTCGTCAATTCCGTCACCATCAAAGTCCCCAACAACCGGCACGGTCCCCTGGTATCCGAAGCTGGCGACAAAGAACCCGTTACTGCTGGTCATGAAGTACCACGATCCGGGAGACACCACTCCCGGAATACCGGCGGCATCGTAGCATCCGTAGTCGGCGAAGCCATCACCGTCAAAATCCCCAACGACGGGCACGGTTCCCTCGTAACCAAAGCTAACACTGTTGTCGAAGCCGTCCGTACTCTTCATGAAATACCATTGCCCCTGGCTAACGAGCCCCGGAATACCACTCGCATCGTAGCACCCGAAGTCGCTGATCCCGTCTCTGTCGAAGTCCGTTCGGGCAGTTGGGAAGTCATCGGGGTCATGAGGATCGAACCCGAGCTGTACTTCGCGTCCATCACTGAATCCATCATCATCGGTATCGGGATCATTGGGGTCGGTTCCCGTGTTGGTGGGGGAAACATAGACCCGGGAGTTGTTTTCCATCCAGTCGGGCAGCCCGTCGCCGTCTGTGTCCGTGATGGTGTAGGTGTCTGTGACAACAGCGCTGGGAACTGCACCCGTGCGATAAGCTCTTGCTCTGAGTGTCGTTGTCGTGAGAATCGTGACATTGGTGCCCGCCGTGCTGCTTTCGGTAGGGGTCGCGCCGTTGGTCGTGTAGCGGACCGTGGCCCCGGTAGTCGCGCAGCTAATCTGGACGACGATCGAGGTGCCGAAGGTGCCGCCGGCTGGGCTGAAGACCGGGTCCGCAACGTAGATGGGTAATTCATACGCGCCGATATCGACGTAGTTGGGGGTGCCCACCCCGGTGTTGGGAACGGTGTCCACATCAATGCGTCCGAATTTCTGGATGTCAAGCGTGGCGTCGAAGTCGCCATCACCGCTGTCGACGCAGGGAGACGTATCCTCAAGCGAGAGGTCGTCATCCAGGTTTCCGCTCGTGTTATCCGCGCCATCGGGATCGACGAAATCCGGATCAAGCGAGATGCGCCGTGTGTTGCTCTCTGTCACGGAGCCATGTGAGTTGGCGGCCGTTTCGATATCACAGGAGCGGGTCGTCATGCTGCTGGACCCCGCGTTGAAGATGTCGGCTCCTGCGAGACCGGCGCTGTTGTTCCAGAAGATGCTATTGTAGATATAGACCATTGGGCAGAACGAGTTCACCATCCCGCCACCATATCCCGTGGTGGCGTTGTTCCCGTAGAACGTGCAATTGTAGAGTACGCTCGAGAAGTCGGGGTTGGCGGTGTCGTCGATGCCGCCGTGCAGTCGGAGGCCGGCCCCATTGGGTGCTGAGTTGTTCTCAAAGCTGCAGCTTTCCAGCACGCAGTCACGGGCATAGCTGTGCATGCCGGCGCCCCCGACGGTTGCCGTGTTGGCGACAAATCTGCAGCGACGGACGTAGTCAATGATGCCGGTGTCGTAGTCCAGCGATAGGCCCCCGCCATTCGGAGAGGAGTTCATGTAGAATATGCAATCCTCAACCGTTACGGGGGCATAGAAGGTATAGAGACCTCCTCCCTGGACCGGAGAGGTGTTCAGTGTAAACGTCGACGCCGAAAACGTTGCCGTACCGCGGTTCAAGTGGACGCCGCCGCCGCCCCGAGTCACGGAGTTGTTGGTAAATGCGCAGCGGGTAACGGTCGTTGTCGACACCGTAAGCTGGAGAGCCCCACCGTCTCCCGCGCTGTTATTGATGAAGACGCAGTCCTCAACCGTGTAATTCTCAAGGTAGAGGCGCACGCCCCCGCCTTCTCCGACGCCGACAACGGCGTGGTTATTGCTGAAGCTGCAGCCTGAGATGGTCATGGGAGCCCGGTCGGTGCCAATGCCACCACCGCCACCACTGCTGTTTCCGTTGAAGTGACAGTCCGAAATTGATGCCGTGGTACGGTAGACAAATACGCCACCTCCATAGATGGCGGAGTGATTGTTGTTGAAGGTACAGTTGGCGATATCCGTATGACTCTGGTCCACACAGACGCCTGCCCCCTGGCCATTCAGCGTGCCGGCAACACCACTTCCATTTGCAAACGTGAGACCATCAAGTCGGACGTTGCTGGCGATAGCGCTGATGTAGCAGACGCGTGAACCGGTGCTGGAACCATCCACGATTACGGGGTGCGCGGTTACGTTCCGCTGAGACAGTGCTGTTTCATTGCCGGCAAACCCTCCATACAGCTTGGAGCCCCTTCGCGGCTGAAGCGTCGCGCTTGGGAGATAGGTTCCCTCGGCAATCCAGAATGTCTCATCATTCCCCGATCCCTGAATGGCAGCGGCAATTGTCTGGTAGGCCTGCGCCCAACTTGCGCCGTTTCCCCCCGGACGGTCGGCATCAACGTAAACCACGGCACTTGCCGATCCGGCCCAAAGCAGGAGGCCTGTCGCTGTAGAGAGCGTAGTCTTCTTCATTTTTGTTCTCCAGAGATACTCGCTAGAACCACGATACGATAACCCATAACTACGGAGCACAAATTATGCCATGTGATAGCCCTTTCAATCAAGGATTCCGCCATCAGCGAGAATTCCTCCCGTGTTACTCGTGTAATGCTGTCGAAGCAGACCGTCCTGACAACCGAGTGTCCGGGGATGGAAACGGGGTGCGGGGAAATCCAGGACTCTCTGGGTTTCTTCTGTGGGGTGACATCGCCTGAGGTGGAGGTATGCTGCTTGTTTTTGACATGTTGGTTTTCGTATCATCCTTCGTATGCAGAGACAGTTCAGATCTTCCGATGCCCTCCCGTTATCTTCCTACGCACGCCTGTTTGTGGTGAAGATGCGCAGTCTCGCATTGTCCTTACCGCGTAGACTTCTCTTTGAACATGTTCCAAAATGCGGCGGGTCCACGGTAGTTCACTACTTGGCAAAGCAGTATCCCCGCTGCCAATGCTACTTGATCGGGGCTGATCAAGCTGGCGACATTGCTCGTTTCCAAGCACTTCCGGAATCGGAGCGCTTTGCATACGGTTTCGTGGCTGGTCACGGGGCCCACAGACTGCGCCACCACGTTCACCCTGATACGGTGAAGGCGACAGTATTACGGGATCCGGTAGATAGGGTTATCTCCCACTACTACTATGTTATGCGTTCGCCGGATCACTATCTCTACGAGGCCGTTGCCGACGCTGGACTTGGTTTAGACGAGTATGTCCGCTCCGGCATGAGCGCCGAGTTGCATAACCATTACGTGACAAGTTTTCTCGAGATTGAGGAATCAGAAGCCTGGCAGGATTGCGACGGGGCCGTCTCGTTGGCCTATGATCTTATTCGGGCCGAGTACGATGTGGTGGGGGTACTGGATGAGTTGCAGGCCGCCGTGAACGAGATAGGTCGACGCGTAGGTTTTCTTCGGCAGTTCAGAATCCGCAACCGCAATGTGACCGAGAATCGGCCAAAGGTTGGAGCGGTGGCACCTGAGACGCTAGCAACAATCCGTCGTATCAACGCTATGGACGTGGCCCTGTTCACGCGTATCCGAGAGGACGCCCCATCAGGGGATCAGTAGCCCGTTCAACAACTGAGTGGGCGTGAGCTGCCCCGGGCAAAACAATCCTCTCATCTGCGGCCATCACAATGCCTCGGTGCTAAGTGGAATTCCAGTGAACCGATGGCTAGGCCCGCGGGAGTGGCGAGTGTCGAAAGACTCCGTAGCTCATTGAAGACAAGCAGACCTCGCCATTCTGAAAAATGGTTTGCCGTTCACTCAGCAGAGCATAGACTCAAATCGTCGTTGGTTCGATTATCCGAGGGCTTCTGTTTGGGCAGAGAAATGTTATCGAGTGACATTAGTAAAATACTTGGCGCCAATCAGAGAGAGTTCAGTGTCTTGCGCGGCAACTTACTGAGCGCCTCCCAAGGCTCGCTCCCGAAGGCTATCATGGTCGCCAGTTCACGTTCCGGTGAAGGGCGAAGCACAACGGCCATTGCCGTTGCTCATGCCTTCGTCACGGAATCCAATGCACGCGTTCTTCTCGTTGATGCCGATACCGAGTCGCCATCACTCCATGGCTGTTTTGGCGCCGTGCAAGCGCCGGGCCTCAGCGATTGCCTGGATGGGGGCGGGCAGGATGCCATCGTCAAGAGCGGCATTGACCGGCTTGATGTGCTTCCGGCCGGCGATTCGCCACAGGCGACGGCTCGTCTACTTTCGGGCGATGGTCTCGGCGGTCTGATCAAGGAATGGTCACAGCAGTACGATCACATCGTATTGGATAGTAGCCCCGCGCTAAGCACGTCAGCCCCTGTGTCTCTTGCATCGCAGGTTGATGGGGTGCTGCTGGTTGTTGCATGTGAGCGGACCAAGTGGCAGGTGCTCGAGACAGCGCAGCAGAGATTGGTTGGGTCAGGGGGGAAGGTGCTGGGTGTCATTCTGAACCGGCGGAAGCACTATATCCCCAGGTTCCTCTACGGGAGCGTGTGATGCAGAGATGGATGGGCAACTTGTTCCGCGGTGCGCTTTCAAGGGCATGGCTCAAGTCTCTCGCTGCATTATTGTTGCTTGGCAGCCTTGGTGCAGGCTGTGCCATGTTCTCTGGCAAACGTGCCGAGATAGAGATGGAGGAGATTACGTTCAGCTTCGATCCCAAAGAGGGGCAAGGCGACCGTTTCCAACATTATCTCATTGCCCCCGGCGATATCCTTGACGTCGGTTACCATATCAAGTCCTGGGAAGGGCAGGAGGAGTTTCGCCTCGCCATGGACAACGAGGTGGAGGTCAAGTTTCCTGACATGCCGGACCTGAACGAAACTGCCATCATTCGCCCTGATGGCAAAATATCCCTTCCCTACCTCGGGGAGGTTCAGGCGGCAGGACTGACGGTTGCTGAGCTTACCGAGCAATTGGAGGCACAGTATGCCGATGTCCTGCGCGAGCCTGAACTCTTTGTGACTGTTCCGGATTTCCGCAATGCAATCCGCGAATTCAAGGAGGACCTAAGCAGCCTTGGCCGTGGACTGAGTCGCTTGGTTACGGTTCGTCCTGATGGGCGCGTGACGTTCGCGATGATTGGAGATGTCCTGGTATCGGGGAAGACGTTTGGTGAAGTGCAACTAGACGTGAACAGGCGTTATGCGGACGTTCTGCCCGGGCTGTCGGCTGACATTTCGCTGGAGGCACATTCCGGATCGCGTGTTTACGTCCTGGGAGAGGTGGGCACTCCTGGCGCCTATGAGATTGACCGTCCGACGACCGTGGTTGAGGCCCTTGCCCTGGCGGGTAGTCCTCTCAGCAGTGCCAAGCTCAACAGTGTTGTTGTCATGCGACGGCGGGCGGACAGGATGATAGGGATGCGCGTTGACGCGCGGTCTACTCTGCACCTTAGGAAGAATAGCTTCTTCTTCTTCCTTCAGCCGGATGATGTCATCTACGTTCCGCGACGTACGATTGCCAGGATTGGTGATGTGGCTGAAGACATACAACGGGTTCTTTTCTTCAACGGGTGGGGGCTCACTGTTGAATTCGACCCCTGGGCGAAGGATCTTGTGCCTGTGTCGACGACTGTGAGAGCCACAACCGCTGGCCCCGACGGTTCATCGACAACAACGGAAACGCGGGAAACCGACTACGATTTGAGGGACAACAGATAATGGCTCTTCATGATGACTGGAAAAGGGATCTGGCGGATATCACATTCGCACGCATGCCCATCATCGTGTGCACGGCATTGGGCGTGGCTGTTGCGGCTTTTGCGTTCGCCATTTTCGCAACGCCGAGATACGCCGCGTTTGGCTCCCTCTTGCTCAGGTCTAAGACCGTCCAGTCTGCCACTGAAACTCTCGAATCGCGCGTGGACAGGATTCCCGAGCTGACGGAGCAGGACCTCGTATCTGAACAACAGCTCTTCCTCTCCGGCGCGCTCGTAGAACGGACGATACAGAAACTGCTGGACAATGGATCGATTGAGTCGCCAGCCGATGCACTGGGGCCGCAGCGACGAGGAGGGCTCCGAGCCATGAAGAAGTGGCTTAAAGGACTGCTCGCGTCAGATGCTGCGGATGTGGGTCCCGGCTCCGTGATGGCTGAAACCGTTGGCGCTATTCTGATGGATCAACTGTCCGCTCACGTCGTGGATGAGTCGAACGTGATACGATTGCGACTGGAAGGTCCTGACGCCGGTGCTGCAGAGCGCTTTCTCGACACGTTGATGTCTGAGTATCTCCAGTACCGTATCGTGGTCCTGCATCCTCCCAACCAGCGGCTGTTCTATCGCGACCGCCGGGATTTCTATAGCGATCGGCTGCAAGCACTCGAATCCCAGCTTGTTGACGCTACAGATGCCGTTTCTGTGACCGATCTCGAGACCGAGATTGCCAACAACATCACGTTGCAGACGACTCTATTGGAAAGGCACAGCGAGCTGAGAAGTCGTTACCTGGAGCAAGAGCAGAGCGTGACGATGTTAGCTGATGCGTTGGCGAACGAAACGGTCACACATTTCGCTTTCCTGGAGAACATGGTGTTGGACACGCTTAATGAGCAGTTGCTGGCCCTGACCATTGAGCGAGGTCGGATGCAACGGCAGTTTCTCGACACGAGTCCTCAGCTTGTGGCGTTGAATGCGAGCATCTCCGAAACGCAAATGCGGCTGAAGGAGGAAGTCGAGGCCATTCATCAGGATGCTGCAGAGAAGTTGAAGATGTTGGGGGTACAGATCAAGCTGCTTGAGTTCTCGCAAGCGGAGCTGAAGGACAAGACAGATTCGCTACAGAGTGAGGCGATGCAGTTCCGTCAGCTTTCGCGGGAAGCAGACCTTTTACGTACGTCGTACGAGTCGTTCGCGCGCCGGAGCGAAGAGGCGGAAATCAGCGAAGCTGTCGGTGCATCATCGGCGTCTGGTGATGTTACGGTGCTGAGTCGACCAGCGTTCTCCTCGGTGAAAATCTTCCCGAGGGTCTCGCTGATTTTGGTGATGGGTCTGATGTTGGGTGTTGTGGCGGGGTGTAGTCTCGCCTTTGTGACGGAGTTCTTCGATCACACCATTCGCCGCCCCTCAGACGTGGAGGCCTTTACGTCCTTGCCTGTCATTGGATCAATTCGGCATGTTGCTTCCGTCCGTTCAGGCAAGCGGTAGCCACTCCATCGGGACTAAGGCACCAGTTCATGCATGCTGCCATCCACAGACAAGACCGCATATTCCGGTCGCTGTTATACGGCTTCATTTTCGTATGGTGCATGCATCTCTTGGCAGAGGCGCTGCATCTGACATTTCGTTCCTGCCCGCCACTGTTGCTGGAGCAGGTATTTCGCTTCGATGCAAAGCTATTCAATGTGCCGTTCTCATTCTCGGTAGCGCTTCTTCTCTATGTTGCCTGGCTCGCATTCGTTCATGGCCGGCAAGCCCGACCAGAGCGCCCCTCCATGATGGGGTGGTGGTTAATTGGGGCCGGATGCTGTGCCATTGTTCTGGCGATGATTATTGGGGCACGTCAACTCGTCGTCGGCACGCTCTTCATGGTGCGGAGGTTTCCCGCCTTGCTTGTGGGGGTGAGCGCTGTCGTGTTGGCCGCGGGTGCGGTTCTTGTTCGCTTTGGCTGGCAACTCGATCCCCAGACACGCAGGCGACTGCTCGTCGCTGCGGCCGTCTACATTCTTGGCGCCGTCTGCTTTGAGGCCCTGAGTGAGGCGTACTGTGGACGCCGCTTTGAACCTGGCATGCTTCTGGTGTATGTGGTCGTATCAACGATTGAAGAGACGCTTGAAACGGCGAGCTTTCTTCTCACCGCGCGAGCTCTACTTCTTCATCGCCCAGGGCTTTAGTCCTTCGCTGAACTCCGCGTAGGAGTGATCCGCGGTTAACGGCGTTCCCACGCGTGCCGTCGGCCGGCACTTGGGACCGCTCCACAGTGCATGGGCCGGCACGTTCCGTGATACGACCGTTCCAGCAGGTACCACGGCGCCATCGCCAATCCGAACCCCCGGTAGAATCACGCAGTGGGGGCCGATGAATACATCTTTGCCAATATGGACTTCACCGGCGGGGTTCTCCTTCTGGCGTGGCCCGAAGTAGAGGTGGGCAATGATGGATGTCCGAATCCCAATGCTGCTGTTCTCGCCGATGAAGACCGATTCCGGATGAATCTCGTCCAGGTAGACGTACTGGCTCATCCAGACTTTCGACCCGATTGTGGCGCCACGCCAGCGATGCAGATTCGGTCTCAGCGAATACCCGCCCGGGGCGATCATGGCCACCTTGTGCAGGAAACGTTGGCCAATGTTCCAGAGAAGTGTCTTCATAGCAATTCACCCGATCCTATGTGGTGCTGTTGATCCTCAATACCCGAGTGTCCGATACGCAAAATCCGTGAGCGTGACGCAGTCCAAGTCATGACTCGTCGCAAACGCGCTCCCGTGCCCGTCCGGCCACAGCCAGTAGCGGAGCAACGGGGCTTCGCATCGTTCGATTCTCTCGAGAAGCTCTACCTCACGCTCAGGGGAGTAGCTCTCATCGGCATCCAGGAACAGGCTGTAACCTGAATTCGAGTTCGATACCTCGCACGCGAATCCGAGCTCCTTGACGAAAGCGTGTAGTTCATGCGAACAGCCGGCCGCTATCCCGATGCACGGCCTGCGGCCATCGGTGGCAAGCCGGAAACGAGGCGTCGACATTTGCTCGTAGCCGGAGCGGAACGGTGTGCCGGTCTCCGGAGCGTTCCTGACCAGGACTGTTGCACGTGGAGCGCAGGTGCACTTGACCTCTGAACTGCCGTCGGGCTGTAGCGTGATATCAAACGTGAATTTGCTGCGTTCCTTCCACCACTCTGACACTTCGCGGAGGCCCGTAATCCATGCCTGCTTCTCAACGCAGCGCTCGAGTAGGGCATCCATTGCCTTCGCGCAGAAACTGAACCGCTCCGGATGAAGTTGGAGTACGAAGATATCCCCACGCGCATGAGACTGTTCCAGAATACTGGCCCAGATTTCCGTAATGCGGTCCTCATCGGTGATGCCAAAGCGATCGATTAGAATCTCGTCATCCGGCAGTACCAGTGGGATGCAGGCAATGGCCCCATGCATGTGCGGAATAGCAAGCGCCTGCGCGGCATTCTGTGGTCTATAAAGAATGTCGACGGCTTCGCCCGTGCTGTAGTTGTCTCGCGAGCGTTGGCTCTCGTAGTCCCACATCATCGCTTGGTCGCTATTCCAACGGATGCCGCACATTTCCAGCGCTTTGTCTGTGTCAGCGTTGCAGCTGAGGTAGGGGGCGCGGAATCCGCAGTATGGCATGCGGAGCTTCTCAAACACGGCTTTCGCCTTTTCGATCTCCTCGCACTGCTGCTCCAGGCTCCACGGGCGGTGGTTCCTATGCGTGTGTCCATGCAGAGCGAACTCCAGGTTCGAGTCGGAAGCATACTTTAAGAGTCTCTTGCGGCGACGGAGAACAACGGCCGGTACAATCATGGCCGGCTTGAAGTCGTACTTAGCCCCCAGGGCATTAATTCCGGCGACAGCATTCAACATCTTGCAGCCGCTGACGTCGAATCGCGCCAGCAACATGCCTACCCGTGGCAGGACACCACAGGCCCCTTTTGACCGCATTACAAATCGCACATACTCGAGAAACCGCTTCATCGGAGCGACGGTAACAGACCATACTAAGCGAGGCAAGACGATCAGACAGCCTGACACTGTGCTGACGCGGTTCCGTATGGCAACCATGGCGATGAATGAAGACAGCATTGCGGGAATACCCAGCAACCGAGTCGTAGTTGCTGGAGTTCTGTTCACGCTTGCACGTTAATCGCTCCGTGGACTAGAGTATTTGGCATGGCAATACGTAACAGATGGTGCGTGGCGTGCTTGCTGACGGGCGCAATGCTCGCCGGCTCGGCCTGGTGTGGTTCAGGGGCGGTGGGAAGTGAACCCGCGGATCAATTGCCTGAACCACCGCCGGGACAGACGTGGACTCAGATCTGGGGCGAGACCTTCGAGGGGGATGCACTTGATCTTTCCAAGTGGGAGGTCTTCCCTCCTTACGAGCATCCTCGCAAAGGGGGATGGTGGGGGCCTGGTGGTGCGTTATTGGACGGCAAGGGACACTTGGCTATCGAAACGCGGAAGCGCGGGGATCGCTATTTCGGGTGTTGTGTCCGTACGCGCCGGCGGTTCGAGCACAAGCACGGCTATTATGTGGCCCGTGTGCGGTTTCACGATCAACCCGGCCACTGGCCGGCATTTTGGCTTCTGCATGCATCTGCCTATGTCCCTGGTCCTGATCGTGACCGCGTAGAAATTGATGTCATGGAGAAGCCCTGGCTCAGTGACAAGTTCCAGCACGCGATCCACTGGAACTACGCGGGGCAGCCCAACCAGTCAGATCACGAGTTCAGGCACGCCCCCGGCATCATGACCGGATGGCATACATTTGCGGTTTGGTGGACCCCCACGGAGTGCATCTTCTACGTGGATGGGAAAGAGACCTGGCGGGTGGATGTCTCGAAGATGCCCGTGGTCCCCATGTACATCAAACTTACGGACGAGGTCGGGGAGTGGGGTGGTGACATCACAGAGGCGGTTTTGCCGGATCGCTTCCTGGTTGATTACGTGCGCGTCTACGATCTTGTGGACAAGAAGCAAGAGTAGCGCTGAAGCCGAACCCAACTCGGTGCCCACAGTGCGGCATCCTGTCCTACCCGCGCCGAAACAGTTTCTTCAGTCGCGCGAGCTGTTCCTGTTGCTTGAATGCAATCACAGCTTTGGGAATGGGGCGTTTCGTCCGCGTGATCCAGCATTTCACATAGGCAGCAAGACGAAACAGCGAGCTGATGACGAAGGGTGGCTCTTTGACGCGGAATGCGCAACGGAAGAGTTCGAACAGGGGATGATTTCCGATGAGATAGTCGCGCTCGCCGACCTGCCATTTCGTATAGAGATAGCTGCCGGCTGCCGAGTTCATCGGCTTGAGATGGTAGAAAGGGATGTCTCCGAAGGTCTGTGTGGTCCAGCCCTTCATCCGAGCGGTCACCTCCGCTACAGGATCCCAGCCTCCGTTGGGAATGGGGATGAGGCCTCCGATATCCTCGTAACACTCCCGGCGGAAGAGCTGGACACCACCCGCCACGCTGTCCTCCGCGATCTTCTGGTCCACGAAGCGATCGCCAAACCGCTGGTAGAGTGCCCCGCCGGCAAGCCCGAGCTTCGGGTCATCGTGGAACCTCTTTAGGATGGCGCGATAGTACGAGGCATCCAGGCGAATATCAGCATCCAGAATACCAACGAAGTCGTAAGATATATCCTGCATGGCCTCGATCCCCATCAGCATCGTGAAGACACATGAGGCGAAGTCGCGCGTTGTCCCGCCCTCTTTGCGCATCAGGCGAATAAAGGGATGCTCGGCAGCATAGCCCTCTATGATGGCATCAGTACAGTCCGTGGAACCGTCGCTGACGATAATCCAACGGTCAGGCCGTTCTTCCTGGGCGACCACGGACTTCAGCGTCTCTTCAATATAAGCTTCTTCGTTTCTGGCAGGTGTAACGAGTACGTAGGACATGGTGCTGAAAAAGGGATTAGCGTTTAAGGTATTCCTTGTTACGAAAGAGGGTGATAGGGGGGGGGGCGGGTTGAGCGGCAATTTCGTCGTAGTGTTTTTCCAGTTGGCTCAGAAGGCTATGGATTTCGGGTTCTTCCCCGAAATGATCGATCGCGCCAACGATGATAACATAGTCTACGCGGAGCTGCCCGTCTCCGTTGCGCGATAGGTCGAGGTCCGGTGGGCTGTCCTCGCTGAACGCTATTTTCTCATCAACGGCAATCTGCAGCAACGGATCGAAATCCGATCGGAAACGGAGGGGGAAGTAGCTATTCCAGCCCTGGTAGTTACCCAGATCAACAACTCGCCTGAGTGGGACGAAGTGGCCTTCGGCATGCAATAGGTGGTTTGGCGGTGGCCGGTCGAAGACCTCCCGTCCTTCAGTATCAGATGGCACAATGATGGGCATGACGGTTGAGCCCTCCTCAATGTACTCCGCCAATGCCAGCTCCCGCGCGATTTCCCGGTCGAATCGAGCGTAAGTGTGTGTGTAGAATCCCGCCGCCGGGATAACCATTGCTGTGGACAGGCATCCCACCAATATCCTGAATCGATAGAGTCTCGCGGTCGACGCCACCCACGCAATGAGACCGAGAAGTACCACGAGTTGAATTCGGGGAGGAACGTATGCGCCCCCAGCCATTGCCTCCGACGAAAGAAGGTAGAACCCGGAGAAACAGAGAGTGATTAGCAGAAGGTGGCCACGACGTTGCCCTTGTGTCCGAGGTCTCTCCGCACGGATACAGAGAAAAGACAGGAGGACCAGCGACAGAAGGAGCCCGATCGAGAACACTAGCTCCACGCGGCTGAATGAGACCAGGCTCGAAAGAGTGAGAAACTCCAGCACTCGGTCGACGAGTACGCCCAGCCTTTCACCGACCAAGCCCCACCTACCGCCAGATGCGTCAACTTCACTGGCAACTCGTGATGCCAATGCGCCCGGTGTTGATTCCTGCAGCATGAGGAATATGAACATGTGAATACCGGCAGGCAGGATTGTTGCCACGTAGAGTAGCCATCTCTTCGTGAAGATTCTCATGCTGTCGCCCAGCTTCGCTGTCCATGGCGATCGTGACGCGAGTACACTCAGATACTCGGCTCCCTCAAGGCATCCGAGCGCCATGGCTGCCAGACCCCATGAGAACGGATGAAACTGAAACGCGAAGAATGACACAAGGCTTGCAGCGATGATCCAGCGGGGGATCAGTTTCTCCTGGCATCGCAACCAGACCCCCAAGAGGAATAGGAGCAGTACCATTCCCTGGATGAATGCAAAGAACCCCATATGAAACGTATAGTTGTAGACAACAGGCAACACCAGCAGGCCACCGAGTTGCGGTGTCCTTGTCAGGGGGCGCAGCATGAAGCAGAAGGAAAGCGGTAGCCCCACGACGTAGAGCGACAAGAACACCTTCACGGCAATATGGCCCGGGAGCACTCTCGTTAGCAGCCCGAGAGAGAGATGAGGCAACCATGTCGGAAATCGTGGGTCATTCAGCTCATAATACAGCTGCGTTGTATCCCAGCCCGGGCTGTCGTAGTTCATGACGGCAATGGAGTTTGCCAGATGCAGTGGCCCGTCTTGTGTTGGCACATAGGTCGAGGACCACAATGGTACGAGTAGTACAGCGATCAGCAGAACCAGCAGAGCAGTATCACCAGCTTTCCACCATGGTTTCTGCGCATAGGGTGACAGCCCGTTCTGGATCGTGGGGAAATCATTCATGTCCGTCAGATCCAAGCATGCAAGGTAACTCACTGCGAGTATAGCAATTACTGAGGTGGTATCGGAGAGAGCTCACGGCAAGACCGTTAACGATCAAACTGGTTACACCTGACTCTACTTGTGGCTGTTTGGTGCGTCAAGAAAAGTAATATGGCCAGCCAGGTGGCCAGGCATGGCCCTCGCCGGCTACGTTGGTTACCAGGGACGGACCTGGGCTTCGCGAGATGACTTCCTTTCCCCTTGATTTTGTGGGGCATTCAGTGAACTCTGGTCCCCACATAGACTTGCAATAATGATCGCTTTGAGAAGCGGAGATCCATGCGGCACCGAAAACTGAAACTCATGATCAGCAAGCTCTGCGATATAGCGCGACGTCTTGACGATTGCGTCCGGCGTGTCTGCGGTATGGGGCGAGCCAGTACGTTCACTGTCTTCACATACCACTCCGTGCCCGACTGCCGCCGTGGGGCCTTCGCTGAACAGATGGAGATGATCACCGAATACGCCACACCCGTGGGCCTGGACTATACAGGGCCGTTCGAAGGAGGGCATCACTACGTGGCGGTCACGTTCGATGATGGCTACGGGGACATTCTGGAGAACGCCGTTCCGGAGCTCGTCGCCAGGAGCATTCCCGCGACCGTGTTTGCCCTTGCCGGCTACCTGGGAAAGCGATGTGATTGGGTCGAGGCGGGGCATGAGTGCCACGACGCGGCGATCATGAACGAGGATCAGCTCAAGGCGTTGGCAAACATAGACGGGATAGCCATAGGATCGCACATGGTTTCACATCGACATATGACTGAGCTCACCGAAGAGGAAACCCGCACAGAGATGCGGGAGTCGCGCCAGATTCTGGAGAGCCTTCTGGGCCGTCCTGTGACGCGCCTGGCCTTTCCGTTTGGCACGTATGTTCCTGAGCGGCTTCAATGGGCGCGTGATGCGGGGTATGAGCATGTCTACGGGGTTATTCCGGAACTTGGCGTTCCTACTGAGCAGACGTTTCTAACGGGGCGGGTGGGTGTACTGCATGATGCTTCCCCTGCCGAGTTTCGCCTGCAGATTCGTGGTGCCTATGGCTGGTTGGGCCTGGCATGTGGGATGAAGCGGCGTGTGCGGCGCATGTTGACGAGCAAGAGCTCTTCGGCTGAATTCCCGACAACGGAGATCGAGGAGGGTGTAGATGCAAGATGATCGGTGGGAATGCTCTGTCGATGCGATATCGAAAGCGGACTGGCATGCGCTTGTCTCGACTTTCAATGATGGCAATCTTTTTCAGACCTGGTCATATGCCGCGAGCCGTTGGGGTGAGGAAGACACAAGTCACCTGGTCCTGAAACGGAATGGGGTTCCCGTGGGTGCCGCACAGGTCCGAATCATGAGAATACCGCTTCTTCGTCGCCCCATCTGTGCTTTCGTGATGAATGGTCCTCTCTGGCGACCGAGCGACGCTTCCGGCTCTCTTGATACGCTCGCGCGGCTATATCGAGAACTGCGGCGGGAGTACGTTGATCGACGGGGGTTGTACCTGCGAGTCATGTCATGGGATATTGACCGTGATGACGAGAACTGCAAAGCAAGCATCGTGGCTGAGAACTTCCGCTGGCAACCGAGTTCCCACGAGACGTTTCTTATTGATCTCAATCTCTCCGCAGAAGAGCTGCAGCTCGCGATGCGGAAATCCACGCGCACCCGTCTTCGGAAGTCGCTTAGAGCGGGCCTCGAGGTCGTACGCGGCACCGATCGCGCCATGTACGAAGAGAGCATGGTTGCATACGATGAGATGAAGAAACGCAAGAACTTCATGGATACCACGGATGTGGTAGCACTTGGCTGCGTTCAGGAGGATCTTCCTCCCAATCTCAAGCTTGTCAACCTCGTTGCCCGCCATGAGGGAGAGACGATTGCATCGCTCATCGGCTCCGCGATTGGCGACACCTGCTTCTACCTTGTGGGTGGGACAGGAGACAAGGGATTGAAGCTGAACGCCCTATTGCTCCTGATCTGGGAGGCGATGATGATCGCAAAAGAAGGTGGTTCGAAGTACTTCGATCTTGGTGGCGGAGACAAGGTCCGGAACTACGGTGTATATGACTGGAAGTTGGGGATCGCCGGCAAGGATGCTTTTGAAGGCAGCTACCTCGGACTGTTTGATGCGTGGAATTCCAATACCAACAGGATAGCCACCGTCGGTGGCGAGAAGATACGCGAGATGGCCAGAGCCGTATTCCGAAGGCTCAGGAGACTCTTCAAACAGCGGTAGGCGTCACGGCTACCCCGCTGTTTCGTTGGAAACGATTGCCCTCTTGTCAGGCAGCGATTGAGGGTCGTATTTCGGATTCCAGACGACCACGGTGCGCCCAAGAAACCTGCGTGATGATGCGACACCGAGCGCCTTGAGGCTCGTCTTATCGATGGAGCGACGCTGTGGCAGGTTTCGCCAGTTGGTCGTGATATAGGCCCGTCCATAGCCTCGACCCTTTAGCATGGCTAGCACGAACTCGAGCAGCACCGGGTTGAGTCCCTTCCCGCGGAATGATTCGAAGACGCAGTTGTCGTACAGGTGGAGATCGGATTGTGAGAGAGGAACACAGCTTGGGCCTGCCGTGCCTCCGAGCTCGGTCCAGATCATTCCGGCAGTGTCTGTATCAACAGAGATCAACCAGAGGGAATCTCCTTTTCCAAAGCGCTCGCGGATATGGGTGTCTACGATGTGGCGGCCGAGCTGGGTGTACAGGGTCTCTATCTCGGTTTCCGTAATCTCTTCCTCGCTGCGCCGTTCCTTGATGGTCCAGTCGTCGGGTAGAGGATGGCGCGGTGCCCCCAGCTGCGCAAGATCAACGAAGTAGACAACATCAGGGCGGGGAGACAAGTTTGTGGCTACCTTCTGCGCCACACGCGACATGCAGCCTGCCAGTCCACGCGTTCGATAGTTGCGGAGCAGGCGTTCCCAGGCGATTGCGGGCCTCATGAGCTACCTCCCGTGGTGCCGCTCTTCCTATCTGCCGCCGGCCATGGTGGCGAAATCCCAAGGAGGCGCTCCAATGCCTCCTTCTCCTCCGCGTAGAACACCTTCAGCGCCTGGGTCGCAGATTCGGGAACGGATGCCTTCCTCTTTGCGCCGCCAAGCTTGTTGAGGGAGATCCATACGGGCTGGACGAGGGAGTTGTTTGTCCAACGGATTGCAGCATGAAGGCGAGGGTGATCGTACGTCATACGATTCAATACCCCCCGCAGTGCATTCAGAGCCCGGTTGAGGCCCTGGAATCTCACGGCTACGGTGGCGTTGTGTGTCTTGAAGTCGTAGGTGTTGTAGAAGGCCGGGTCAACACCCGCGAACTCTGCGATATCCTGCAGGACGCCCCGGCTATCCCGCACGAGGTCCTCGAAGAAGACAACTTTGATCCGGTCCCTGCCGAAGGCCGCGACGTAGGGAGCCAAGTAGTCAGAGAATCGACCCATTCCGAGGTAAGGGGGAGGCGTGGAACCCGCTCCCGGGCCGGTTCCCTGTTGTTTCTCGACGTGCTCCTCAAGAGATGTCGAGTTGGGGATCTCACCGAGCTGCTGGGCGTAGCGAAACATGGAGATAAAGAAGGAGACCGGTTCGCGTAGCGAGAACAGTAGCTTCGCTTCCGGGAAGGTTGCCTTGATCCGTGCTGCCGTCCCGGCTGAATAGAGGTACTCTGGGGTCGCTTCCAGGCGGATCTGACCAGGCTCCCATGCTGGAAAAAGGCGTTCGTAGTTATCAGGACCGTCTTCAAAGGAGCACACGCGTCCTGCCGGATAGTCCACGTCAAAGAAGAAACCGGGCTCCTTTACCGTTGCCGGGCAGATGGCCGGATGGGCGGAAAGGTAGTAGAACAGCGAGGTGGTACCTGCCTTTCCGGTGCCGGCGATAAACAAATAGGGTGGATTCTTCAGTTCGTTCTCTCCAGAAGCTGCGTCACAATCTTGAGGTAGATATCTTCCCAGGTAAGCTTGCTACAGGCATCGTGCAGGCTGGCGGCGATTGACGAATACCGATCCTCCGAACGGTATAGCTCAATCAACTTGTCCGCGAGATCATCAGCATCACCGGGCCTGAAGAAAACAACATCTTCTTCTGTCAGGTAATCTTCGATACCGTCCATGCGCGCCAGGACAAGCGGCTTCTTCAGGGAGGCAAATTCGAAGATGCGTTGAGGGAAGTTGATGCGTGTGAAGGCATTTTCGAGGTTGGGTATGACGCCTACCGATGAGCTTGCCACAAGCCCCGGCATTTCCTGGATATTCACGTGCTCAAGCCATTCGAGGTTGCTGCCCAGGCCCGCTTCTTCGATCTGGCGCCGGCAGCCAGCGATGTATTCGGGCTCGCCATGACCGATGATCCTGAGCACGGCATTTGGGCCCGCGGCAGCGACGACTTTCTGCATCGCACTGATGAGGAGATGCAGACCATGACGCGGAATGATTGATCCGTTGTAGAACACAACGAACTTCCCCCGGTCGTTGCGGTGCTGTATGCGCGCCCCTTCGTCATGGAACAGCACGGTGTCGACCCCATTCATCACAACATCGATCTTCTCAACGGGCAGACCACGCTTGGCAAACGCGTTGGTGAAGCCGACGTTCGGCACAATGACCTTGTCGGCGATCGCGATTCCCAGGCGCTCGAAGAAGCCAAGAACCTTCAGTAGTTTGCCGCCGTCCTTTCCATCGCAGAATTTTGCCAGGTAGACCTCCGTTGAAGGGTCTTCCCAATCCATGAGGATTCGAGCACCGAACAGCTTCGGGATCAGGCCGTCAAGCATGAGGATCTCGGGCATCACAAAAATCTGGATGAGGCGGTATCGGTGCCGGAGTTGGAGGAACGTGCTTACGAAGAACGCATAGAGGAGAAACGAGCCGTATTCGAACGCGTAGCGGAGCTTGCTTCCGCGTTCCCGGCTTATCACAGGGCAGAAGAACTGCATGCCGTCACGGGTGATGTAGGGGTCCCGGGATGGCTTAGGGCAGATTACGTCGACGAGATAGCCGTTTCGTGCGAGGGCGGCGGCTTCCCGCTGCGGGCGGGGGTCCTCATGGAAGTACTTATAGACGATCATGAGTATGCGTTGATTCTTCACAATCTCCTTTCGGTTGCCACCGAGCCGTTCGGTACGGCCAAGCTGCTTTGCTCTGAGATCTCGTCGTCGTCATGCTTCAGGATGTTCCTGACCTGTCCCTGCATTGTGATATAGAGAAGCATCACAATTAGCACAGGATTAATTTTGGTCGCAACATAGACCTCGCCCATGCTGCTAATAAAGACCATTACGAGGACAACAGTCGCTCTGAGGGCCAGTCCGTAGCTTGGGTCTGTTCTATCGCTCATCCGGAGGACACGAACCCACCTTGCGCCATAGAAGCAGAAGGCGAAGAACAGGGCCGCTCCGGGCACGCCCATGGTCAACAGGAACTCGAGTAGCGTGTTGTGCGTGTGTGGTGGCGGAAAGTGAAGTATGTCCTCCAGGCCCTCTAGCGGGATTGGGCTTGTACCATAGCCATGGCCGATCGAAAGGCCGCGCACACTGAAGATGGTGCTCCTGATCACAACAGACCAGATCGCTGTCCGGCCCGTTGCGCTTGCGATGGTAGCCGCATCCTCGCCACGGTTGAAGAGGCTTAGGAGGGCCACGACGGGCGTGAACTCGGTTACCATCAAGAACAGGATCATGCACCCGATTGCCAACACCGACAAGATGATCCCCGCGCGAAGGGCCGTGGTTTTTTTGCGGCTGGGGCTGCTATAGAAGCAGAGCCTGATTAGCCCGGCAAGGATGAGCGAGATCAGGGCAATGCGACTTCGTGTCAGCAGTACAATGACGACAAGTGCAATGCGGATCAGCCACAGTACGACACTACGGTATCCACCTTTGGATCTGAACGAGAGCCAACAGACGATGGCAGCGGAAAGACCAAGAGCGTTGGGTGAGATTAGTCCGGCTCCTAGCCGCGTATATCCAACGTGGGTAGCGATGTCCGCCTGCAGCTCGGGGGAGAGATAGCCGGTTATGGCATCCTTGAGGACGAGGATTGTCAGGACAATGGTGTAGAGTGTCTCAATTCGTACGAGAGCAGACACCGATGTCTGGCACGAGACCAGGCCAACCGTTACGAACCCCAGCCCAGCTAGCTGTAACCAGTACCCCAGCGCGACACGGGAATATTGGCTCAGAATGGCAGAGATGAAGGCGATGCCAACGTACGCCATCACAATTCGGCCCCCGGTTCCAACGCGTTTGACGCGGGTCATAATCATGTAGCCCCCAAGCAGAATTCCCCCCATGGCCGCAACGAGTCGTGATGCTATGACCCAGTCAATGGATGTGTCGCCCGGGACGCGATGGCGTAGGTAGGTGCCATTGAGAATAAGGGTGGCGATCCATACCACCAGCGCAAGCATCTCTGCCGGCGTCCACCGGGGGCTGTTTCCTGCACGTAAAGGACTACTTTGCATACTAG
>CAZCDU010000071.1:0-24170 GCA_964497125.1 uncultured Victivallales bacterium
GCGGTCGCGCAAAGCAAGTGCCTGTGAAGAGACAGTATCGAACATCGTGCTCCCCCGTCTCTTGGAAGGCTCATCACTTGCACGACGCCGTCGGGACGCCGGCGTCCACCTTTCCCGGTCTCCAAGTTTCACCCTTGATTATTCCGAGCGTGCTCGGGGGCGAAACTAGCCTGAAGCTTCACTCACCCCGTTCGCCGCTCCGCTCCCCCTGCCCAAACTTGGAGTGCGGCGGCAGAGGCGAGGCACGAGCCGGCGACGCCGCTTTCCGCGGAACCCGAGCGCCCTTTCCGCCATGACCTCCCAGCACAACGCAAAAGCGGTGTCGACGTCCTACGCTCGCAAGCTCGCTTCGGACTCTGCCACCGCACTCCAAGTTTCCGCCCTGTATAGTCCGGACTTCGGCGAGCTCAGTCGAGTCGCGAAGGAACGCCGCCGGGGGTTGAGCTTGCCCGAAACACGCCCTCGCACGCCTTGGGGTCGTAACGCTCATACCACCGTCTCGCCGTGGCGCAAACGTGCGGATTTCTGGCTCAGGAGTGCGAGTGGTTTGCCTGTTCCTGTGCTATAGTCTATCCTGACCTCGCGTCAGGAGTCCAAGCGTATGTGAGCGGGGAAGGAGGATAACGGGGATGAAGAAATTGATCTTATCGATGGTGATGGCCGGGGTGTGGGTGTCCGGAGGAGTGGCCCAGGGGGCTACCTATTACATGGATGCCGCAGGTGGCAGCGACGCTGCGGATGGGCTCTCGGAAAGGAGCCCCTGGAAGACGTTGACCCGTGTGAACAAGGCGACCTTTGGTCCCGGCGACAAACTGCTGTTCAAAGCCGGGCAGCGTTGGGACGGCCAGCTCAAGCTGCAAGGTTCGGGTAGTGCCAAAGACCCCATCCGTGTTGGGCGCTACGGCGAAGGTGCAGCCCCTCTTATTGCCGGCGAGGGAAAGGAAGATGCCACGGTCCTATTGCAGAACGGTTCTCATTGGGTGATCGAAGACCTGGAAGTGACCAATACGATCCCCGGTGGGAAGCGTCGGGACGGCATGAAAGGTGTGCTGGTTGATGCGAGCTCCGGTGGTGTATTCAAGAATATTACCTTGAGGCGGCTTCATGTGCATCACGTGTCCGGCAACTGGGACCGGTCGGGCGGCAGCGGAATCTGGGTTGGGGCAACTGGAGATGCGGAAGACGGTTCTACCCGTAAGTCACGCTATGAGGGTTTCCTTATCGAAGACTGCTACGTCCATGACGTCAGCTTCTACGGCATTATGTTCTCTGGCTGGGAGAATCGCTTTCGGGACAACAGATGGTTTCCCAGCACCGATGTTGTGGTCCGCAATAACTTCACCCGCGATACCGGTGGTGATTCCATCGTAGTGATCTCCTGTGACACACCGCTCATCGAAAACAATGAGGGCCATCGCAGTGCGATCGGGCAGTCGAAAGGTGGCAAGACCCACGCCGCGGGCATGTGGCCACACTCAAGCGACGGCACGGTCATGCGCTACAACAAAGTGGTGGGTATCGATGCGAAGAAAGATGGGCAGGCCTTCGATGTTGATATCAATTGTCGCAACACTCTGATCGAATATAACTGGAGCCAACAGAACAAGAGTGGATTCCTTCTGGTATGCTCACCCGATAGGGAAGTACCGGGTACGTCGGGAATCATCGTACGCAACAACGTCAGCATCGATGACGGCGAGTATAGAGGCGTCTTCAAACTGGTGCCTAATGTCAAAACTGTGACAATAGAGAACAACGTGATTATCAATCGTTTCAAGAAAGGTCTGCCTCTGGAGTTTTGCTGGAAGCCGAAATGGGAGAAGGTGTGGACGTTAGACATACTCTTCCAGAACAACATCTTTTCCACACCCGGTACATTCGCTTCCAAGCCCGGGAGCTTTGTGCAGGCGACATTCAAGAACAACACCTACACCGGACAGTTCAAGGGCATGTCCGCTGGCAAGGACGCAAATATCCAGGTCAAGCATCCGGCCGTCAGCATCGAAGATGGCAAGGTCAGTGCCACAGACAAGCGGTCAACCTTCAAACCGTTCGACATCAGCAAGGCAGGCCTTCTACCGACAAGCAGCTGGATCGAGCAGCGGGATGAATCACTGAAGAAGTCTCTGAATCTGTAAATGTCACGCGCTTCCGGGATTAGCGGGGGCTTTCCTGTTGGTGAATCGATAAGTCGTTGATGCCGGGATGAGAGGGATCGACGACGATCGGGACGAGGATCGGGACGAAGATACGGAGAGACGACGATCGAGACAATGATCAGGACGACGAATGGGAGGGAGGGGCGGCGAACGGTGATGCCTTGCGGCCCCGATGTTCACATCGACTCCCTCTCCCATCTTTGTCTCGATCCTCGTCCCGATCGTTGTCGAACAATCGTTGTCACGATCATTGTCTCGATCCTCGTCGAATCGCCTTGATAGCTGGATAAGATGAGAGCGACCACGCATGCAGCCAATGCAAGAACACCCGGAAAACCCGGAAGCGACCTGAAATGAAATCTAATAGAAGGTATGATGTTGTGGTTGCAGGTGGTGGCATTGCTGGTGTTTCGGCAGCTCTTGCAGCAGCGCGCCGTGGTGCGAAGGCAGCCCTTATAGAGAAAACGGTTTATCCCGGTGGGTTAGCTACCGCCGGTGTTGTCTTTATGTATTTGCCGCTTTGTGACGGCAACGGCACTCAAGTCACCTATGGGTTAGCCGAGGAGCTGTTGCAGCGGAGCCTCAAGTATGGCCCTGGTGACATTCCAGCGTATTGGTCGGGTGATAAGAACGCCGATAAAGACGAACGCTATGCGGTCGACTTTTCACCTGCGTCATTCATGTTGGCACTTGATGAGGTGATGCAAGAGTCCGGCATCGATATCTGGTATGACACTGTGGTAACCGATACGACCGTTAAGTCCGGCACGCTAGAAGCAATCGAAGTGTGCAATAAGAGTGGCAAAGGAACTATCGAGGCGAAGTGTTTCGTTGATGCTACAGGTGATGCTGATTTAGCCTACTATTCAGGGCACAAGTGTATTGAGGGAAAGAACCCAATGTCCATTTGGGGCATTGAGCATTTAGAAGAAGATGTGCCTGGCCGCAGAGAACTGGGAAAGAACACCGTAGTTTTCGCGTATGGAGGGGGCCATGATGTCAAAACGGATGATGCCGGCATCAATGGCAAACTGGTAACTGACTTTGTTCTGAAAGGCCGTAACACTTACCGGGAAAAGCTCAATGACGATTACGGGAGTGAAAAACACACTCGCAACTCAAGATTCCCTGTGATGCTGCCGGCGATGGCACAGTATAGAACAACCCGACGTATCGATGGCGTTACAACGTTGAGCGATAATCAGGAATGGACACGTTTTGACGACTCAATAGGCTTAGCTGGAGATTGGCGCAAAGCAGGTTATGTGTGGGAGATTCCGTATCGCTCGCTAATACCCAAAGATCTGAAAGGCATGCTGGCGGCAGGGCGTTGTATTGCCTCAGATGGCGACGCGTGGGATGTTACGCGGGTTATACCTGTAGCAGCACTGACTGGCGAAGGTGCTGGCGTTGCTGCGGCAATGTCAGCGGAGCAGGATTGCACACCGGAAGCCCTGGACTACAAAGCGGTTCAAGCGCAACTGCAGCATGAGCGCAAGTACCCACTACACTTTGAGGATGTTGGATTGAATCGTTAGCCTACCGCATGGAGGAAGGGCGACTTCCTTCGATACTTACCGCGTGATCGCACCATGAGCATTAGCAGCACCACTTATGATTATCTCTTTGTCGGAGGGAGCTTTACAGCAGTTGGCTGCGCCCTTTCCCTGG
Organism: uncultured Victivallales bacterium; assembly: GCA_964497125.1. Lineage (GTDB taxonomy): Bacteria > Verrucomicrobiota > Kiritimatiellia > UBA8416 > UBA8416 > CAYLXP01. Next base: position 3,831 of record CAZCDU010000071.1, read on the forward strand.
CACAGAGCGGCAAGAGATGCATCATCGTCGAAGATCGGTCATCGATCGGATATGAGGCATGCCGGTCATGGCTACTTGATGTTCAAGAGGGCCAGGCAGAGCTGACAGATAAGCTCATTTCTCTCGGATGTCAGGCCGGTGTTGCAGCAAGAACAAGACTCGATGCTCCACATGCAGAGATCCACCTGGATCAGATTGCTGAGGAGAACAGTATTGATCTTCTCTACTACCGCACGGTGACCGGGATAGAGCGGGGGCCCGAAGAGGCCCTCAGAATCATCACCGCCGGAAAATCCGGCGAACTATCTCTATCGGCCCGTCACGTGATCGTCACTGATGAAGCGACCCTGTTGAAGCATCATGAAGCTCTCGACTGCAGAACTACACAGACCTTCTATTTCAACAGCATCGCAGAAGGCCTTCTCCCTTATGACGAGAGTATCGAGCATGATGGGATGCACTTCATCCTGAAGAGGAGTGCGTATGATGAAGAGGTAGCATGCGAGCTTACCCTGGGGACGGTTTCGAAGGGATTTGCGGGAAGACTCTTCAGCGCAGTTGAATTTCTTCGTTCCAGGTTCGAGCCTCTTCAAAACGCTTTTCTCACCCACTGTGCGCCTGAACCATTCAAATCTACTGCTGCAGATCTCTCGGCAATGTCCGGCGTGAGAATTGATCGGAACATCTTCGCCATTCTTCCGGCTGCCTGTGAAGAGAATAGAGTGCTTCTGGCCACACGGGCAAGACAGGGGGAGGACTTTGCCCGGCAGATCCTAAACGATGAAGTACGCCTCTCAGAGGAAACAGAAAGCCATCGTGCAATTGCTGCAGCCCCAATCGTAACTGAAGAGGCCTGTGATGTGCTTGTCTGCGGTGGAGGCACGGCGGGGCCTATTGGCGCGATTGCAGCTGCACGCAACGGGGCTGAAACCATTCTTCTAGAGTCGTCTACACTCCTTGGGGGTGTCGGCACGGGAGGCTATATCAATATCTACTGGGCCGGCGTTCCCGGAGGCATTCAACAGGAGCTGGATGATCTCCATGACAGATACGCGGACCTTTTCTATCCTGCGCAGCATGCTGATGCAAAAGCAAAGGAGCCGCTGCGTTCTCACCCGGATCTGAAGCGTTTTCTTCTGCTCAGAATGGCGGAAGAAGCGGGGGTCAGAGTACTGTTTCGATCCACCGCATACGGGACCGAAACAAGCTCTGCCGAAGAGCTGGTCAACACGGATACGGTTTATGCGGCACAGCCCGGACAGGTTCTGAAGATCTCCCCGAAGGTTGTCATCGATTCCACCGGGGACGGTGATATTGCGGCGATGTCGGGAGCAGCGTTCACCTATGGCAGAGAAAAGGACAACCTGACCCACGACTATTCAGTCACCCCGCTCTGGAAGAGCACGGACCCATCCTTTCTGAAGCCGGACAACTTTGACGCCGGATACTGTGATCCGACCGACGCGCTGGACTTCAGCGACTCCAGGAGATACGGACTCAAGCTCCTTGCCGAGAAGATTGACAGGGTCCCGAGGTACCTGGCCATTGGGTCCATTCATGGCCTCAGAAGCAGTCGGCAGATATGCGGCGACTATACCGTCACGTTCGATGACCAGGTCAACCACCGGCAATTCCCGGATGTGATCTCCTACTCATGGTCCTATTACGACAATCACGCGTGGGATTATGAAAGCTGCAGTCTCGATGCGGTGCAATGGTGCTGGATCTATGCAAGGAGGCGGTGCGGGATTGGATCAGAGGTACCCTATAGAGCGATCTTGGCCAAAGGACTGAAGAATATCCTGATTGCTTGTCGGGCGGTATCAGCCAGCCCTGATGCACATTTCCTGCTGAGAATGCAGCGGGATGTGATGCGGCTGGCAGAGGCTGCCGGTTATGCTGCGGCAATGGCCGTGAGAGCTCATCGTACAGTCCGTCAGATCGATGTTTCCGAACTCCAACAGATGCTGCTCAACAGCGGCGCGTTGGGAGACTCCGAACTACCGGCCTCAGAGCGCAAGGAGCTCCACGGCGATTGGTGGCGGGACTATAGCCACAGCTTTCTCACTGAACATCCTGAAATCCCGGACGATGAACTGCTTTCAGCTCTCGAGGGAGAGAATGCACCTCAGGCTCTCTGGCAGATCTCCCGTAAACCTGAGGGAAATCTGCTTCTCAAAGAGGCTCTGGGCCGTCAGGACGGACTGACCAGGCTATGGGCGGCCATGGGGCTGGCATTGAATGGTGACAGTTCGGGAGAGGATGAATTAATCGACTGTATCAGAGAGAAGAATCCCTTCATACCCTATGGAGAAGAGGCGGTTGGACAGTTGCGTACCGTCCCGCTCTGGATCCCGGCGATTGTGCTGTGCGGAAGAATAGAATCAACGCGCAGTGTTCCCGTGTTGACGGACCTCTTGAACGATACAGACAGCTCTGATAACCAGATCGCCCTGATCGCAGCGATCCGGGCTCTGGGGGCGATCAAGAGCAGGGACGCTGTTCAGCCCTTACTCGACCTTCTTGACCATTCGGAGACCGGATCCGACAGCTCAATCCCTTACAGGAAGGACAAGCGCTGGCAGATCGAATGCAGCACTATTGAATCGCTTCTCAGCCTGGGGCACAGGGAGGAGAGGTTCAGTACGATACTGAAAAAGCATATGGATGATCCCCGCAAGTATATCAGCCATTATGCCGAAAGGTTGCTGAAACTGGTGCGTTCTGCGCTGCCTCTTCGAACGCAGGAGTGAGTCAGCCAGCCACAAAAAGGCAGACAGAATGAAACAGAACATCATCCTCTTCATGGTCGACCAACTCTCAGCTAAGTGGCTGGAAGCCGCGCGCGACCACAACATCTGCGACCTGCCGAACTTTGACTGGTTGCAGGCCAACGGCACCACCTTTGCCCAGGCCATCACCAGCAACCCGGTCTGCTCACCAGCCCGGGCGACAATCGCTACGGGATTGAACTCCCGGGCCCACGGCCTGCTTCATAACGGCTATTCGCTCAACCCCGAGATCCCGACATTCATGCGCTTGCTGCAACAAGAGGGCTGGCGGACGGGCGGCTTTGGAAAACTGCACCTTAAACCGCACTTCGAGAAGTTCTATCAGGACTACACGGTCTACGGTTTCGATGTGGTCCACAACACCGAGGACGACCGCAGTGGGGTCTGGCTTGACTGGGTCAAGGAAGAACACCCCGAGCATTACGAGGCGGTTCTGGCCACCTGCTGGCCGGATGTGCCGGGCTATGCCGAATACGGCCCCGACAAGGTCGATCTGCGGCCTGCGATTCGCGAGGCCAAGAAGAAGTATCCCAATGTACTCGGCAAGCCTTTACAGTTCCCGGAGGAGCTCTCCCAGTCATCCTGGATCACAAGCCGTTCCCTCGATTTCATCAGAGAGACTGATGGGCCGATCTGTGCCCATGTCAGTTACGTGGCGCCACATCCCCCGTTCTGTCCGCCATCGGAGGTGATGAACATGGTCAACCCCGAGAACATTCCGGAGCCGGTTCCTGCGGAATGGCTTCACAGCGATGACGCACCGGAATACTACAAGAAGCTCGCCCGGTTCCTGAATAACGAGACCGACGAAAGACCGGTCTGGGGGGACACGGTTATAGGGCGTGGCAAGGACGGAGGTCTCGCCGACGCCAACGTGAAGTTTGGCGATAACCGTCACCGTTATTTTGCCGACATCGTGCATCTGGACCAGCAACTCGGCCGCGTCAGGCAGGCGTTGGAAGAGACGGGACGCCTGAAAAACACAACCATCATCTTCACCGCCGACCACGGGGAGCTGTTGGGCGATCACGGCTTCATGCAGAAGCAGGAACGTCATTATGACGGCGGCATCCGCGTTCCTCTCGTCATCGCCGGTCCGGGGCTTGAACGCGGAGCAGTCCGTGATGAAATCGCCCAGCTCGAAGACATCTGCCCGACCATTCTCGAACTGGCTGGTGTGCAGCCACCCCAGATGCGTTTCCGCAACAAGAAAACGGGGAAAGTTGATGACACCTGTGCGCAGATCTCCGGGCGCTCGCTGGCCGGCATCTGCCGGGGTGAGTCGCCAACCGAGTGGCGCCAGGAAGCCTACATCGAGTCCTACCCATCATTCGGACCGGAAGCCATCGGTTCCTGGGCCCGTAGCGTGCGGACGGATCAGTACCGCTACACCTATTATCCTGACGGCAACGGAGAACAGCTCTTTGACTTGAACGCCGACCCGGATGAGCAGACCAACCTGGCTTTTGATTCGGATCACAGCAGCGTGAAGCTGGAACTGAAAGAGCGGTTACTGGAACAGCTGATCCGCCAGGACTGGCCTGTTCCGCCGCGTGATCTTTTTAACTTTGGGATACATTAAGAAGGAAACTTGCTATGAGCACCAAACCCAACATCATCTTCTTTATGGTCGACCAGATGGGTGCGAAATGGCTGGAAGCTGCCATGGACGGCATCTGCGAGCTCCCCAACCTTCAACGCCTCAAAGACAGGGGCGTAACCTTCAGCCATGCTTACTCCAATAACCCGGTCTGCTGTCCCGCTCGGGCAACCATCGCAACAGGGCTCTCCAATCACGGCCATGGCCTGATTTCAAACGGCTATCGTCTGAACCCCGAGATCCCGACGTTCATGAGGACGCTTCAATCCGCGGGGTGGGCGACGGGGGCCTTTGGCAAGATCCATTTCTACCCGTTCGACTCGGAGTATTACCCGTACCCGGATTACCGCGAGTTCGGCTGGGACGTGGTCCATACCACCGAGGACAACCGTTGTGGCGAATGGCATGACTGGATCAAGAACGAGCATCCCGAATACTACGACGCCATGGTTGCGACCAATGACAACTGGGCGAAAGAACTCCCCTATTTTGGAGCCTACGGCGAGGACAAGGTTGATCTTCGTGAGATCATGGATCGGGAGAAGGCCAAGCGAGACATGCCAACGGGCACAGGTTTCGAATGCTACCCCAACCCCCTCCCCGAAGAGATCACCCAGACCAACTGGATCACTGACCACGCGTTGGACTTCATCAAGGAGACACCTTCGGACAAGCCGGTCTATACCCATATCAGCTATGTCCAGCCCCATCCGCCATTCCATACCACGGAACGTTTCCTGGACATGGTCAATGAGGATGCCATCCCTGAGCCTATCGGTCTGAAGGAGGGCAAGAAGATCGCAGCGGGTTGGAAGGAAGCGCGGAAGTTCTACTTCGCCGACTTCATGCACATCGACGAACAGATCGGCCGCGTGCTGGATCTGCTGGACGAAACGGGGCGAATGGAGAACTCTTACTTCGTCTTTACCGCTGACCACGGCGAGATGCTCCACGATCACGGCCGCATGAGCAAATCCCACAACCACTACAACCCGGTCTACCGGATTCCCCTCATCATCGCCGGGCCGGGCATGGCTGCCGGAACCACCTGTGGCGCTATCACCCAGCACGAGGACATCTGCCCGACCATCCTCGAGATGGAACCGTCGCTCATGGACCATCATCCCAAACCGATCTTCAGAAAGGGGTTGGAGAAGGAGACGCCACTCTTCCATGGCCGTTCGCTTATGCCCTGGTGCCGTGGGGAGACGATTGAGAGCTGGCGTACATCCGCGCTGATCGAATCCTTCGGTTGCCTCTGCGAGGGCCCAAAATCAGGCCTCATCGGCAAGTCGTGGAAGAAAAGCCTGGTAACGAAGGCCCTGCGCTACTCCGTGACCGTGGGGCATGACATCGAGGAACTTTATGACCTTCTCCGCGACCCAGACGAGCTCAACAACGTGGCTGATGTGCCGGCCTATGAGAAGATCCTGAATGATATGCGCTACAAGCTTCTGAACCGCGTCATGGAAACTGACTATCCACTTCCTCCACGCGATCTAGAGGTGATCGGTGCACACTGAGCGAAAGCGCGGTACGACGACCTGTTCGTGGTTTTTTGGTTCTGTGGTGGTTCTGTGGCTTCGCCACAGTAAGTTGTTGGTATCAAGTGTCTTGGCTGTGGTGGACGTCCCGTATATGGGTTTAGCGGTCTCTGAGAGTAAGCGTTAAGCTTAACGTTCGTGGACAGAAGAACTTGGAGTGCGGTGGCAGAGGGCCTTCCCAGGCCCGGCGACACCGCCTTTCCCCAGTGCGCAGACTCAACCCCCAGCACGACGCAAAAGCGGTGTCGACGTCCTGCACTCGCAAGCTCGCTTCGGACTCTGCCACCGCACTCCAAGTCAACAGCACCCCCGAACGCCAAGCTTAACGGTTACCTCTCAGAGACCGCTAAGGCCCTCACAGGGCCTCCAGAGCAACCTAAGTGATTGTCCGATAGATGGTTGGTGTGGCGAAGCCACAGTGAGTAACATCACGGTATGCCCCCGGCCGCAGATAGGCTGTATCTTCTCGAACTCCCAGCTCCGCTTAGCTAAGCTCTGCGCCTTTATGCAATAACCCCGTAACTGTGAAGAGATGAATGAGTAAGCAACTACCTTTGATTGTGCTGGCGTTTTGCCTGTGCTTTGGCGCCGCCATACCCGCTGAAGCAACCAACGAACAGACAGCCCCCGCTTTAAGTGGCGATGTCGGTGGGCTGGCGCTCCCCTACGTCTTTGCCGATCACATGGTATTCCAGCGCGACAGGGAGATCCGCGTGTTTGGGACGGCTAGCCCGGGGCAGGCGGTGTCCGTTCAGTTCGCTGGTGAGCAGCGGTCTGCCGTTGCGGACAGTGCCGGGACGTGGCGAGTCGAGTTTGATGCCATGAAGGCCGGTGGTCCGTATACCTTGACAGTCGAAGCCGATAGGAGTGTCACCATCAATGATGTCATGGTCGGCGAGGTGTGGTTGGCGGCTGGGCAGTCCAATATGGAGTGGCCATTGGATAAATGCACCGATGGCAGAGCAGATGGAGCCAAGGCCGGCGATCCCCAGATACGACTGCTCAATCGTCTGGGCCGAGGCCGGATCTTCGGCCCGGCATGGGATAAGGCCACTCTGGACATGGCTGCGGCCAAAGACTACTACGCCGGGACATGGGCCGTGTGCTCCCCGGAATCTGTGGGCAACTTCTCAGGAGTGGGCTTCTACTTTGCCAAAGCCCTCAAAGAGGAGCTAGATGTCCCGATCGGCATTATCAGCATGCCGATTGGCGGGACGATTATCGAGGCCTTCATCAGCAGGGAAGCGCTGCTGGCCAATCGTCACCTTCGCCCCTTCGCAGATACAGAGACCCCTTGGTACGAGAACAGGCTGATACCATCGTGGATGCGAGACTGCGGTAAGAAGAACTTGGCGAGTTGGATCGAAAACCCGGTCGGTGCAAGGCCGGGCCACCCCTACGAGCCGACCTATCTGTTTGAGTGTGGTATTGAACCTGTCATCCCCTTTGCCATACGGGGAGTCATCTGGTACCAGGGCGAATCCAATGCAACCATTCACGATCAGGATGACGCCCCTGCCTCTCAGGAGTATTGCAGGGCCGGTATTGAGACGCTCGTTGCGGACTGGCGCACGCGCTGGAACGATGAATTCGCCTTCTACCACGTGCAGCTCCCTAACTACGAGAAGAGGCCCTGGATGCTTTTCCGCGAGGTGCAGCTGCAGACACTGCAGACCATTCCCAACAGTGGTCTTGTCGTCACGATTGACGTGGGGCGGCCGAAGAATATCCACCCCAAGGATAAGCGTGAGGTTGGTGAGCGCCTAGCCCTCTGGGCACTGGGCAAGACATATGGCAAGGAGCTGATCTATTCCGGCCCGATCTTTAAATCGCTAAGGAGAGAGGGCCGTGAGCTGGTCGTGACATTCGACTATGCAGGCACTGGATTGAAGACCCGGGATGGTGAAGAGGCGAAGGGCTTTGAGATCGCCGACGCCTCAGGTGACTATCACGCGGCCAAGGCGGTTATTGCCGGAGACACACTGAAGTTACACTCATCCGAGGTGAAGCGCCCCATATCGGTCAGATATGCCTGGGCAGCCAACCCCATCTGTAACCTGGTCAACAGCGAGGATCTACCGGCCAGCCCATTCAGAGCCAGCGTGACGGGCGACTAGCTCACAATGAGCAGCGTGCCGGGAGGCCCCGGCATCTCTACTTCAGAGAGATTACACTTACGGACAGACCGGGCAACATGATCTGATTGCCCCCGTTATTACCAAGGATGAACTGATCACGGCATACAGTCATGTCCGCGCCCTCTGGTGAGACGTGGGATTCCACCGGAAGGGCCTGTCGATTTATCCCGGGGAGCACGCTAAAGCGTGGACTACATACACCTCTTTCTTAGTGTTCACGCGTATGTAGTGCAGGCTTTCCGCCGGTCCGCCCCAGGAGGAAGCCTGAATCTCAGGGCTTTGGGGGATAAATCGACAGGCCCTAAAGGCGGTACGATGTGCGGGGGAGAGTGCTGACCCCGCCCGCCAGCACCGTCGCCGAAGGCTATGGTGGGCTCGTGGGCGCGCATACCGCCGTCTCGCCGTGGCGCAATCGTGCTCATTTTTGGCGCAGGCGTCCGAGTGGAATGCTCCGTTTCTGTGCTAGAGTTCACGGTACCATATGGCAGAGGGCCAATCCGCGAAGATCCGCGTGCTGATCACGGCAACCCACGGTGACAAGTCCGCCCGCATCTTCGAGATTCGAGTCTATGAATCACTGAAAGAGAACTCAAACCAGTGAGTATAAACGGAAAGAGCAAAGAGACAATGACAGCCTCGATTGTCAATCCCTTAGATGGGCGAGAAAGGTTTGTGTTTGCCAAGCAGGAGCGAGCTGACACCAGGATGGTGGTGGATGGCTTTCTCTATGTGGAAGCGGAAGACTTCGATGACTACGGCGGCTGGCGTATGGATACGCAGTTTGTCCACTTGATGTGCTCGCCTTTCCTGATGGCCACGGGGATCGGTAGACCGGTGGCGGATGCCACGACCCGTATCGATGTCCCTGAAGCCGGTGAATACCACATCTGGGTTCGGGCCCGCAACTGGGTGCGGGATCATGCGCCCGGCCGTTTCCAGGTGATGGTCAACGGGAAGGCTCTATCTAAGACGTTTGGCGCCGCCGACACGGAAGCATGGACGTGGGAGACGGGTGGTTCAGTGTCCCTTGAGAAGGGCGAACTGAAACTGGCTCTGCATGACCTCACCGGGTTTTACGGTCGCTGTGATGCTATTCTCCTAACCACCGATGCCGACTATGTTCCCCCTGAGGACAAAGATGCGGTGTGCCGCGAGCGTGCGCGTCTGCAGGGACTGTCGCTGCAGCCGACCTTTGCCGGTGAGTTTGACGTGATCGTGGTTGGGGCTGGGTCGGCCGGGGCGCCGGCGGCGATTGCGGCCGCGCGCAACGGCGCGAAGACGGCGCTGATCCAGGACCGCCCAGTCCTCGGCGGCAACTGCAGTGTCGAGGCTGGTGTTGGCGTCAGCGGCGCCGGTCGCGGCCATCCCGGCTGGCGGGAATCCGGGATCATTGAAGAGGCCGGTCGGATCTCAGCCAGTGAGGGTCAGATCAAGTACAGCCTGGCGTTCCAGCAGCTCTGCGATGCGGAGGAGAACCTGACACAGTTCATGGACCAGCATGTCTTCGAGGCCGTCATGGACAGCAAGAGCCGGATCAAGGGCGTCAAGTCGGTCAGCACACTGACCGGGCTGATCTCAGAGTATCGCGGCACTATGTTCATCGACTGCTCAGGCGACGGCTGGCTGGGCTATCACGCCGGCGCCGAGTACCGCTTTGGGCGGGAGGCGAGTAGCGAGTTCGAGGAGGATCTGGCGCCGGAGAAGGCGGACGGAATCACCATGAGCGGCTGCATCATGGGGGAAGACCTCGAGAACCTCACGGGGTTCCGCGCAGAAAAGCGCGATTTCCCGGTCCGTTTTGTGCGTCCGGAGTGGGTGAAGCCGATCGGCACCTTTGAGGGGCCGCACCGCACACTGGATGATGTCCCGACCCTTGGCAAATGGTGGATGGAGCATCCCGGCAACATTGATGATACCGTGCGGGCAGAGGAAGCGCGCGACGAACTTATCAAGGTCACGTTTGCCTTCTGGGATTACCTCAAGAACAGGAGCCCGTTCGTCGAGGAAGCCAGGAACTACGACCTCGTCACGATCCCTATCCTGGACGCGAAGCGTGAATCACGCCGGCTGGTGGGGGACCATATTGTGACACAGCATGACGTGCAGTCCCAGCGCATGTTCCCCGACCGCATCGCCTATTCCGGCTGGCCCCTGGACATTCATCACCCGCTGGGCATCTACTCCGGCGAGGAAGGCAGCTTTGACTTCATGGTCGGGGCTCCGCTCAGCCCGGTGCCGTACCGGAGCATCTATTCCCGGAACATCGCAAACCTATTCATGGCGGGCCGATGCTTGAGCTATTCGCATGTGGCGCTCGGCACGGTGCGCGTGCAGAGCACGCTGGCGACGGTAGGGCAGGCGGCCGGCACGGCCGCGGCCATGTGTGTCGCACGCAGAATCGACCCGCGCGCCCTTGGCCAGCATCACATCGGCGAGTTGCAGCAGGTTCTGCTCAAGGACGACCAGACCATCCAGGGCATCAGGAACGAAGATCCTGCCGATCTGGCACGGGATGCGACCGTCACAGCATCCAGCTACGAGGGCATGGGCAAGGATGAGTTCAAGCCGGAAAACGTCATCAATGGGTGGACACGCGTTGCCCAGAATCCTGCCAGTATGTGGCGTTCCGATCCGGAGCAGCCATTGCCGCAGTGGGTAGAGCTGGACTTCGGCAAGCCCACCGCCTTCAACACGGCACAACTCACCTTTGTCACCGACCCCAACGGGTTGCGGCCCACGTTGCCGTTTTCCCCGACCTGCGTGCGGGACTACGACCTCGACGTGTTGGTGGACGGGAAGTGGGTGCCGGTTGTCCGCGAACGCGACAACTTCCAGCGCCATCGCGTACATCGCTTCGTCCCCCAAACTGCAACAAAGCTACGTCTGACGATAGCGGCGACCCACGGTGACAAGTCCGCCCGCATTTTCGAGATTCGAGCATATGATGAATAGCGGAGACCACAAGATGAAGAATTTTCTATCATTAGGGCTGTCTGCACTGTGTTTGTTATCTGCAGCAGCCGCCAATGCGTCAAAACCATCTGTGGAGAGAAAGTCGAAGCCGACTGAGCAGCCCAATGTGTTGTTCATTGTCTGCGACGACCTGAACGACTACGTGACCGGTCTTGGCGGGCATCCCCAGGCGCGTACCCCGCACCTGGAGCGCTTGGCGAAGACTGGTGTGTCGTTCACGCGTGCTTATAGCAATTACCCGATCTGTGTGCCATCGCGGTCGAGTTGCTTTACGGGCATTTATCCGCACAGCTACAACCCAAGAAAGTGGGGCGAGAAGTGGTATGAGAACGAGGTCTTACGCAATTCGCGTACCTTGATGGACCATTTCAAGCAGAACGGCTACTTTGTAACAGGGACAGGCAAGGTGATGCATCACCTGCGGGAAGAAGAATGGACGGCGTTCGAAAACAAATCCGACTATGGCCCGTTCTGGAGTAAGAATGGCAAGCTCGCCGCTCACCCTGGAGTACCGGAACCTTATGCATCGGTGGGTTGTGTCGACGGTTCTTACGGGGCGCTGGAAGACGTGCCCGCCCCCGAAGAACGAGCGGACGGAGAGGGATGGGTCACCGGGCCCTGGGGTACTCCTCGAAAACCTTTGAGCGACCAGGACCCAACTCCCGACGAGCGTAATGCCGCCTGGGCCGCCTCAGAAATCAAACGTCTGGCTGAAGCGGATGTCGGTAAACCGTTCTTTCTCGGCGTTGGCTTCGTCCGACCGCACACGCCGCTGGTCGTACCGCAGAAGTACTTTGACCTCTTTCCCGCCGACCAGGTTCAGCTCCCGGTGATCAAGGAAAACGACCTGGCCGATACCCACCTCAAGAGCGTGGATGCCATTAACAGAGGATTTAAGCTGTTTGGGCTGCTGAAAGAGTCCTCCGGGGGCACTCTCGAGGAGCTGCGTGCCTTCACCCGCGCCTATCTCGCATCGGTGGCCGCAGTGGACGATTGCATCGGGCAGGTGCTGAACGCGTTGCACAACAGCCCGTTCAAAGACAATACGATTGTGGTCGTGACCAGCGACCATGGCTGGAGCATGGGGCAGAAGGATTGGCTCCATAAATGCACGCTGTGGGAGGAGAGCTGCCGCATCCCGCTGATCATTCACGCGCCGGGGATTACCCAGCCCGGTCGTCAGGCGGGCCATCCCGTATCGTTGATCGACCTGTACCCGACGCTGATCGACCTTTGCGGGCTCGATGGCCGCACGCGCAAGAACGCGCAGGGCGCCGATCTTGAAGGATACAGCATGCGCCCGTTTCTGGAGGACCCGGAGAACGGAGTCTGGGACGGCCCCGATGCGGCACTTGCAACCATCTACGCCGGAAAAGCGTATGATGGCGTCCCCGAGATGCAGCACTACTCCCTCCGCTCCTGCGACTTCCGTTATATCCGTTACAACAACGGAAAGGAGGAACTCTATGACCATCGGCGGGATCCGCGCGAGTGGACCAACCTCGCAGAAAACCCCGAGTACGAATCGAAGAGAGAGCAGTTTCGCAAGCAGCTGAAGACCATGACCGGGTTCAAGCTGAGACCCACGGCAGAACAATAAGCATTCGGAGATTTTTTGACGATGAAATGGATTCCGATATTAACAGCGCTCATACTGACAACCGCCGTCACCGCAGCCACCGCAGCCGATAGCCCGAATATTATCGTGATCATGACGGATGACTCGGGCTACGCCGACCTCGGCTGCTACGGTGGCGAAATCGACACGCCGAATCTGGACCGGTTGGCTGCCAATGGACTGCGCTTCCGCAACTTCTACAACAACGGGCGTTGCAGTCCCACCCGCGCCACGCTCCTGACTGGACGCGACTCGGCGCATGCCGGTTTCGCAGCAGGCACCCTAAGCGGATGGAGAAATGAAACGAAACGACCGGCCTATCGGGCTCGTATGCCCTACGACCTGCCAACGGTGGCAGAACTGTTGAAGGCCGCGGGTTACCAGACCATGATGGCTGGCAAATGGCATCTTGGCGGCAGTTTCATGAAGAATTCCAAGAGCGAACAAGAGCGCTGGAAGAAGAGCCATCCCGGTTGGGAACTGACGGAGGCTGAACTCCAGGCCGATTTTAATGCCTTACCGCTGCAGCGGGGTTTTGACAGTTTCTTCGGGATACTCGGCGCCGAGGACCATCAGTTTTTTACCGTTGAGGATGAACATCGATGTTTTGAGGGAAACCAGCCAGCCAAGCTGAGGTTTGATCGCGAGTACCACATGCACTGCTACTACGGGCGCAAGAAACAGCATCATGCTTCGGAACACCACGGGAAAACGGCCAAGGCATTCTATGGGACCGACGGCATGACGGATCGTGCCATCGAGATGATCGGGGCCGCAGCAAAAAATCCTGAGCCGTTCTTTATGTTCATGGCCTATCGCGCTCCGCATTTGCCGCTTCAGGCACCTCAGGAACTGGTCGACAAATATCTGCCGCGCTATGACGATCTGGGGGCTCTGGAAACTGCGCGTGTCGAGGGAATGGTCCGCGAGGGGCTGTGGGAGAAGGGCACCCCATACCAGAAGAGTTTTGGGCAGGCACGAAAGATGTCGAAAACCCAAAAAGCAGACGTTCAACTACGAGCGGCCCTTCATGCCGCAATGGTGGAAAAGATCGACGAGAATGTCGGCAAGGTTGTCCGGTCACTGGAGGCGTTGGACGAGCTGGACAACACACTGATTGTCTATCTGTCCGACAACGGTGCAGCAGTGCACCTGGGAGACTTGATGAATGTGCCTTACCGCGGTTCCAAGGCCCAGATGTGGGAAGGCGGAACCAAGACGCACTGCATTGCTCACTGGCCGAAAGTGATTCAGCCTGGCGCCATCACGGAAAACACGGGTTGGGTCGGCGATATCCTGCCGACCTGTCTCGAGCTTGCCGGCGCGACCTATCCGGCCGAGTTCCGCGGCACCAAGACGGAGCCGCTGGACGGGCGCAGCCTGTTACCTGTGTTGAAGGGAAAGGAGCGTCCTGCGCCTGAATACTTGTTCAGCAACGATAGAGGGCAACAGGGTGTCATCCATCGCGGCCGATGGAAGCTGCTCATTGAGCCCGGGTGGTACCCCAATACAAAGAAAGCTCCAGGCATTGTTTACGAGCTGTACGACTTGAAGAACGATCCCGCTGAAACACGGAACCTGGCCTCCCAGAAACCGGAAATGGTCCAGGATCTCAGGAAGGCTTGTGAAGCCTGGCAGCAGCGCTGCAAGATCGTCGACCATGCGAAAATTCGCGAAGAGCTCCCAAGCATGCATTGACGTGGAGAGACTCTTGCGAAATCAGACCACACTTTGTCGTACACCTTGTCGCGAACCTAGTTCGAAGAGGTTTTCGTGCTGAGAGTTCGACGAAGTGCGCGACAAGGTGCGCGACAAGGTGCGCGACAGAGTGGCCGATTCCTGCATTTCGCAATTCTCTTCTGATATGGATTGTAGGAGAAGATGATATGAAGAAGGATATACTTGAGGAGAAGATGATATGATGAAGAACACATTCACCAGATGCCTGACTGCAGCAACACTTCTGCTGGGAGCCTGCCTTATAGCAAACGCAGGTGAAAAGCTAAGAGCGCCCAAAGACAGGCCAAATATCATCTTCATTATGGCAGATGACCTTGGCTGGCAAGATGTGGGTTACATGGACGCAAAGCTCTTTGAAACACCGAGCATTGATAAGCTTGCTGCTGATGGGATGAACTTCACGCAGGCATACTCATCAGGTCCGAATTGCGCCCCTACACGTGCCTGCCTGATGACCGGTCTCTACACACCACGGCACAGCATCTACACACCTGGCGGTAAGTCTAAGGGCGACCCCCGATACATGCGTCTGCTTGTCCCGGCAAGAGAACGCAAGAATAAGGAATTGGCGAAGAAAGCCAGTGCACAGGTCAGGTCAATCAACGGCCTCAACAGCAGGTTCATCTGTATACCGGAGGTGCTCAAAAAGGCAGGCTATACGTCTGCCCGATTCGGGAAGTGGCATTTGGGTGGCGATACCCAGGGGTTTGATATCAGCTCGTCCGATGGCTTGAGTGGCGAGGCCCAACACGGGAAAAGCTGGTACGGCGACATTGACGTTGCTGAGAATCTGACGAACCGCTCGATCAAGTTCATGGAAGAGAATCGCAACAAGCCCTTCTTTCTCTACCTGTCTCACTGGGACGTCCACGTACCATGGAAGGCCAGGAAAACAGTAGTGGAGAAATATCAGGCCAAACTCAACGCCATGTCTCCTGACGAGTTGGCGGAACTCAAAAAGCGGATTCCAGGCTATTCAGAGGAGAATGTGCCTGTGTATGCGGCTATGGTCGAAGCCGTTGATACCTCCGTAAAGCGCGTGGTCGCCAAGGTTGAGGAGCTGGGGCTTGAAGAGAATACATTGATCATCTTCACCAGCGACAATGGCGGAACCACCATCAGTCAGCTTGCGCCGCTTCGCGGCACGAAAGGATCACTCTTTGAAGCGGGTGTCCGCGTCCCAGCCTGCGCTCGCTGGACAGGACAGATCAAACCTGGCAGTGCATCGGGCACCCCCATTTCCAGTGTCGACTTCCTACCGACAATGGCGAAGCTGGCAGGAGTACCATTGCCAACCAAACAGCCGGTGGACGGGACCGATATCTCTCCGCTCTTCTTTGGTAAACAGATCAAAGAGCGCAGCCTGTTCTGGCATTACCCCTTGTACCTCTACGGGCGTGGGCTGGACATCGAGACGCCGGACGGCAAATACTCCTGGCGCGGTTTCCCCTCCACCTCTCTTGTTCGCGGAAAATACAAGATGATCAATTTCCTGGAGGACCAGAGTTTCGCCCTGTACGACCTTTCAAAAGATGTAGGTGAACAGCACAACATCATCGAGGCCATGCCGGAACTCGCGTCGCAGTTGAAAAGAGAGATAAGGGCGTGGCAGAAGAGTGTCAAAGCACCAATACCAACAATACCAAACCCGGAATGCGTTCTGAAGTAGAGAAGAGGAGAGGATACTCAGTGGTCAAACAAGACCCGATAAGGGTTCTCTTCGATATGGAGAACGATCCCGGGGAACAGGTGAATCTCATTGATGACCCGAAGTACAAGGACATCATAAAAGAGCACTAGGATGCACTGGGCAGGTGGGAAGGCTCCCTGGATGTCTTCAAGTATACATCATAGCAAATCACGACTGTTAGCCCAGATTAAGACAATCAGACAGAAAAATACTAGCCAAAGAGTTTTGAAATTCGTTTCCGTGTGAATCGGCGTTTGTGAATGTCTCGACGCGCCGTGTGATGAAAGTGTTCAGGGGTTCAGAGTTCAGCGTTCAGGAAACACGGAGAAACCCACCCCCAACCCCTCCGAGGAGGGGAGCTCTGCTTGAAGATCCCCTCCTGGGAGGGGCAGGGGTGGGTTCTTCCTGAACGCTGAACCCCTGAACACTGAACACTGAAAACGGAGAACTTCAATGATAACGGTGCGTTTCGATGAATCTGTTTGAGTCATTTAGTCGAACAATTGGAGATTAAGGAGCTAATATGAAAACACACACACCCCGATGGGAGAACGGTTTCACAATACCAGGACAGGACGGTTATTCAGAGCGGGTGTTGGAACTTGCTCAGAAATGGGGCGCAGATGCCATTCGTAACAGCGACGGCACCACGCTGCCCGGCTGCCTGGCCAAATCTGATTACAAACTCTACTCGAACATATACCTGATACGTAAAGACAACGACTGGATCAGAAAACACCCGCACGTGATTCAGCAGGTTGTCAAAACATCTCCGTCTATCCAGGCCGCAGCGGTCGAGCAGCCTCTCTCCATAACGCTCCTGTCAGGCGACGAAGCCGTCCGGAATGAAGTCGACGGCAGCCAGGAATCCCTCGATTTCTGGCAGGTGTTTGACCGTACGGAAGAACGCCTGCTGGAAACATCTGAATGGACCTATCAGGAAGATACAGGAGAGGTGGTGATTCATAAGCCCCTCTTGTGGCACACCTATTCTGTGAACTTTCTCGCGTACAACACCTGGGAATTCATCCATTGGTATAACCATACGACCAACAACTGGGATGACGAGCCACAGATGCCGATGAATCCCTTCTTCCCGGAAGTTCGGGACCGGATGAAGGAGAACCTCGAGATATGGCTCGAAGCGAATGCGGATGCGGATGTAGCCCGGTTCACCACCTTCTATTTCAACAACCATGGCGCCTTTACTGACTACAGTGCAACGGTAAGTAAGCAGGCGCTGCGTCTATTCAAGGAGAAACACGGCTACATCCCCCAGGCTGAGACATTTACCCGAGGCGGGCAGTTCAATCATGTCGCTCAACAGGTTAACAAGGAGTACATGGATTGGGTCAATTTCGTCCACGACTTCTTCGTGGAAATCACACCGCCCTATATCGAGATGGTGCAGAAGGCCGGGAAGAAGGCTGTTTTTCTGCTTGGCGACCAGTTAGTGGGCAGTGAACCCTATAGCGAAGGATTCAGAAAGCTGAACATGGACGGTGGCGTCTCTGCCGTATTCAACGGCTTTGAAGTCCGTCAGATTGGTGACCTGGAGGCCGTACCTGTCAAAGAGATCCGGTTCCACCCCTACTTCTTTCCACGCGAAGTAACAGGGAAGCCCACTTTCAGCGAGGGAGGAGAGCCGCTCAACGACCTGAAGCTGTACTGGCGGGATGTGCGCAGGGCGTGTCTGAGGGTCTGCATCAACCGGATCGGCTTCGGCGGGATGATCTCGCTGCTTGATGAGTATCCCGAGTTTGTTGAGTACGTAGAAGAGCTCAGCAAGCAGTCTTCCGCCATCACGGACTTGCACCTCGAGGGGAACGTCTGGCAGGCGCCTGTGACCGTGGGGATACTTGGTTTGTGGGGCAACCTGCGTAGCTGGACCTATGGCGGTCATCTGAACTACAACAGCATGTACGACAATCTCCTGGAGGCGATTTCCGGCCTACCGGTGAAGATCAGGTTCATCAGCTTCGACGAGATCCTTGAGGGTGGTATCCCTGCCGAGATTGATGTCCTGGTAAACTGCGGCAGGGAGGGGACGTCCTTGAGTGGCGGTGACTACTGGGGAAAACCGGAACTGACTGATGCGTTTTTCGACTTCGTCAATGCAGGAGGCGGCTTCATCGGCATCGGCGAGCCGTCTGCCCTGGTCGGGAAGCCACCTTATCGGTTTCAGTTGGCCCCCATGCTGGGTGTTGACCGGGACAGCCTGCTGACGGAAGCGAATGTGCGATGCGATCAACGATGTGTCGACGGACACTTCATCACCGAAGACCTCAGTGACCGGCCGCTTGAGCTGGTCAATGAGATCTCCGATCTGAAACTCACTTCCGGCCGTGCAGACGTCGTCAAGTCACGGATTGTGACTGACTGTGAGCGCTTCTACGAACACCGCCGGCCCCAGCTCATTACCAATACGTTTGGCGGCGGACGTTCGGTCTACCTCTCAGGATTCAAGTACAACTTCGACAATACCCGCCTGCTTTCGAGAATGCTCTACTGGGTGGCCGGCAAGGAAAATGAGTGGCCCAAATGGCAGACTGACAATCCGCTGCTGGAGTGCGCCTGGTTCCCGAAATCAGAGAAGCTGGTTGTCGTCAACAACAGCAACCACGTGCAAACCGGATCCGTTATCCGGGAAGACGGTACTGCAGAAGAAATCGAAATCTCACCACTTGGAATGAACATTATTCAGTCAACATAAGGAGAAGGAACCATGGAAATTAAGACCTCAAAGCTCTTATCAATGGGTATGCTGCTTCCCCTGTGTCTGTCGTCTGCAGCAAGTGCAGCCGACAATGCAGTCAAACCACCTGTGGTGAGCCTGTCGAAACCAAACGTCATCATCATCTACGCGGATGACATGGGGTATGCGGATCTCGGTTGTTATGGCTGCAAAGATATCCCGACCCCGAATATCGACCAGCTGGCAGCAGATGGGGTGCGGTTTACGGACGGATATGTCAGTGCTCCGCAGTGCGCGCCTTCACGGGTGGGACTCCTGTCGGGGAAATACCAGAACCGACTTGGGTTTGAATACAATGTTACAAAAAGAGATCCAAAATACTCCGGTCTCGGCTTTCCACGTGAAGAGAAGACCGTTGGGGACATGATGAAAGCGCGGGGGTACACGACCGGAATTATCGGCAAATGGCACATGGGGTTTCGCCCGGAGCTGCACCCGCACAAGCGCGGATTCGATGAGTTCTTCGGCACTCTGTATGGAACCAGCGCCTACCTCCCCCCGCACAACCACCAGGCCAAAAGGGCAAAAGGTCCCAATAAGCCTAGGTCGGATATTCAGCACAACGGCAAGGAAGTGCTCGAGAAGGAGTACCTGACCGATGCATTCAGCCGTGAAGCTGTCGCGTTTATCGATAAGTATCACGACAAACCGTTCTTCCTGTACCTGCCCTACACCGCACCGCATGGGCCTCTGCAGGCTAGCGAGAAGTACCTGAAGCGTTTTCCCAACATTGAGCACCCAAAACGCAAAACTTATGCGGCGATGGTGTCGGCATTGGATGACGGGGTGGGAAGGATCATGGCCAAACTCAAAGAGCGAGAGCTCGAAGAGAATACGTTGGTTTTCTTTATCAGCGACAACGGTGCAACGCGCAAAAGCAGTTATGGCGACAACGGACCACTGCGACTCTGGAAAGGTTCGCTCCACGAGGGTGGGATCCGTGTTCCATTCATTATGACGTGGAAGGGCACGCTGCCTGCCGGCGTGGTCGACTCCCGGCCGGTTATCCAGCTGGATGCGACGGCCACTGCGGTGGATCTGGCAGGAGGGAATATCAGCGATATGAATGGCGTGAATCTGATGCCCTACCTCCTTGAACAGAAGGATGGAGTTCCTCACGAGCAGCTCTTCTGGCGTATCATGAGCTGGTATTACCTGGAAACCGGCGAACCGTTTCAGAAGGCGACCCGGCGTGGTGACTGGAAGCTCGTTCTGACCGGGAAGGAATGGGAACTGTTCAATCTGAAAGCGGATATCCCCGAAAAGAACAACCTGGCGGCAAAGCACCCCGAACTTGTTGAAGAGCTTAAGGCCTCCTGGGATAAATGGGAGACAACACTTCAATTCCCGCGATTCCCGGCGGATACGCCTATCTTTCCCTGGAAGAAACTGAAAGCCGAGGCGGAGAAGCGAACGGACGGGTGAATAGAGCGACAAGAAATCTCAAGGTGTCACAAGAGATGATTGAGGATGTGGCTGGCATCCGGTCG
>CAZCDU010000072.1:0-24053 GCA_964497125.1 uncultured Victivallales bacterium
GTGGGACTGGCGTCCTCGCCTGTCTCCCGGTCGTCAGTTGTGCAACGCAACTCGCCCACAAGGCTGACGGGCGAGGACGCCCGTGCCACGTAGATGTACTCCTGGCCTGTCTTCCTGTCCCAATTCCGACTTCTGACCTCCGGCTTCCGCACCCGTCTGACGCAATACGTCTATCCAGGTGGCGCAACAAGACTCTATGCAAACAACCGAGGGTGCATGGTAATATAATCCTGTAGGCATTAACCGAGCCATAAAGGAGACCCCGATATGCGAAGAACACTAGTTGTATCGCCGATGTTGTGTGTCGTGTTAGCGACGATTGCCGCCTTCGTCTTTATCTCTGAGTCGACCACCTTTGCCGCCGGCAACGGCGGGCAGATTGCGATCTATCGGGAGGCGACCGCCGGGGACGCTCTAACGACCGCAAACTTCGATCATGACTGGGACACAACGGTTCGGGAAGATTCGACGACTTACACGCTCAATGCGAATGGTTACGACATCGAGTGCAGCGCTGGGCATTACCTGGTGCAGTACAGCTCGCGCTTCGATGATCCCGGCAACAATGGGGCTGAGCGATCAGAAGCTCAGACGCATCTGCGGTTGGCTGGGACAGATCTCGACATCGGTTGGTCGCAAGGCTTCACCCGGCGTCAGAACAATGATTTCGAACTGATCTGCTCTGGCGGCGGTATCATCGAGGTCGCCAGTGACGGTGATGCCGTGTCGCTGCGGTCCTTCCGTACTGATGCGGAGGCCGATACGATGCAGCGCGAACCGGATGCGTCCGCCATTCAGCTGCTGCGACTGGACGATTCCTGGGACTACTGTCGCTTGTCAAAGTCCTCTTCGGTTGGGCTGTCCGCGACCACTTTCACAGACGTCACGTA
The DNA here is from genome assembly GCA_964497125.1 of uncultured Victivallales bacterium. Classification (GTDB taxonomy): domain Bacteria; phylum Verrucomicrobiota; class Kiritimatiellia; order UBA8416; family UBA8416; genus CAYLXP01. The sequence continues at coordinate 891 of CAZCDU010000072.1, forward strand.
TGACCAGCAGGATGAGTTGGACGCCGGCTCCTTCGCGCATTCCGGCGGCGACATCACCCTGAAGACGGCTGGGCATTACCTGGTGTTTGCGAACACCTATTTCCAGTTCGGCAGTCAGAGCACCGACAACCGGTCTGCGTACGAGCAGCAGATCACCGTGGGTGGCAGCCTGGTCAATGGCACGAAGACCACGGTTTACCTGCGCGGAAACCCGAACAGTGATAGTGCGTGCGATGGGTCAACCGCCATCGGAACCATCATCGAGACCACGTCAGCCAACCAGATCCTGAACGTTGAGGTGCGCAAAGAGTTCTCCGGTGCCGAAAGCCCCAACATCTCGGCCGGTCGCACCGCTGTGACCATTGTGAAGCTGCCGGATGATGGCGACTACATCCGCCTCGACGATTCTGGTACCGACGCCTTCAACCCGAGCAGTGGGGGGATGGGCTGGGATACGGAGCTTGAGATTGACTCGGGTGGTTTCACGCACAGCGATACCCAGGTTGGTGCGGCTGTCGATGACGACTACCTGTTCTTCACCACCCTCTACGACGATAACGATGGGAGCGCGCGCATAAAGTGGTGGCAGCGTTGGCGGGTGAATGGAACAGACACCAAGCAATGGAGCAGTGCGGGTCGATATTCACGCAACTCGGAGAACCAGGCCAACGGGAACTACTCCGGGATCATTCTCGCGATGACATCTGGTGACTACGTTGAGGTGGTATCGGAGCAGCTCGGCAACAGCGGTACGATGGACGCACAAGAGAAAGGCCTCCAAGGCGTCCGCATCGGATCGATTCTGGTCGGCTCCCCGATCTTCAACGTTGGCGCGGTCAACGTGTCCGACAGCTCGGCTAACCTGGTGGGCGATCTTTTCGCTGCCGGGACGGACTACGATGTCAGCGTCTACTACAGCATCAGCAACAATGCCGATTCGGCGGCCTGGCTGGCCGACGGCACAGCCTTGAGCGCGTCGGCGGGGTCGTACACGAATGAGAACGTGTCCGTGACCGGCGCGGTCTCATCGCTTTCGGGCGGCACAACCTACTACTTCACGATGGTCGCCTCGAACGCGACGAGTACGAACTGGGCAACGCCTAACGGTACGTTCGATACCGTTACGGCGGAGTCCGATCCGCCGGTCATTGCTTCCCTGAGCCCTGCTAACGGCGAGTCCGACGTACTGATGGACGGCAACCTGGTTGCCAGTTTCGACGAAGCGATCTATCTCATCAGCGGCGGCGTCATCACCATTACGAACCTGACTGACGCTACCGGTACGAACATCACGCTGCCCAACATCCAGGTGTCCGCAGCGGGTACGAACGTCACGATCAACCCGTCGTCCAATCTCGATCCGGCTGATACCTATGCGGTACTCATCGACAATGCCGCCGTTGAGGACATCTTCAACAACGTCTTCACCGGGATCAACAGCACGGCGGAATGGCAGTTCGTGACGGACAAGCCGCCCGGGATCAGCAGCTTGGACCCGGTGGACGACGAAACGGAAGTGTCGCCGGATGCAATTCTCGTCGCGACGTTCGATGAGACGGTATCCCTCGTGGATGACGGCGTCATCACGATCACGAACCTGACCGATGGCACGGCAACGGAAATCACGCTTCCAGACTCGCAGGTGACCATCGAGTCCGATACGGAACTGACCATCAATCTGGATGCACACTTGGATACCATGGACACGTATGCCGTGTTGATGAGTACCAACGTCGTGGAGGATTCGGCAGGAAATCGCTTTGCCGGTATCAGCGACACCGGCACGTGGCAGTTCACGACAACGACCAACCGGAACTGGTCGCTGGTCGCCTACTGGCCGCTGAACGATGGTACTGACGGACAGACCGTAACTACGGCGGACGACGTCATTGACGACCCGAGTCATCCTGCGACGGACGCGACCGAGAGCGGCGCTGCGGTTTCGACGTGGGCTTATGACGCCGAGCTGGACAAGATCGTGTTCCGCACCTATGACGACAGCCGTCTCGTGGCCGGCACGATGGGTATCGAAGCAGGCGTAGACCTGACGTGGCAAGCCTGGATCAAGTCGGTCGGAAACAACACGACCGTCTTCCTGGGGACACGGAGTGGAACGTATCTGCGCTTCAATCCCCATAAGGTCGACGGCGGGTGGGGTGTCAGTTGGAACTTCTCGCCCGACGCCAATGACGATGTGTGGCATCACATGGTGCTGCGCCGTGCCAACGGCACGTGGAACGTCTTCATCGATGGTGTGCAAGCCAGCGGCTCTGACTATGAGAACGGCGCAAACAATAGCACATTCGAGATCGGCGGATCCGGCCGATACAGCGCAGACTTTGACGGCTACATGAGCGACGCTGCGATCTGGAAGGAAGCCCTCTCCGCAACGCGCATCGCGCAGCTCGCCGCGGGGGGCAATGTACAACTCGACAATACCGCGCCGGTGCTCCAGAGCCTGAGCCCCACGAATGGCGCGACCGGTGTTGCGGTCGGCGACAACCTTGTCATGACTTTCGATGACACCATCGTGACCAATGCCGGCGATGTCGTTATCAGCAACGTAACCGACTCGACCACCGTCGTGATCACGGTGCCCGGCACCGATCCCGATGGGACGGTCCTGGCCAGCGGGAATGCCTTGACGATCAATCCGGCGGTCAATCTTGACCCCTCCGACGATTACGCCATTCTCGTCGATGCCAGCGTTGCCCAGAACGGGGCCGGCGATAACATACCGGGCATTACTGATGATACGGCCTGGCGGTTTACCACCGGGGTCCCGGACGTGATTGATCCGACGTTGTCGAGCGTGAGTCCGACCAACAACACGCCGGTCGTTCCTGTTGCGGACGCCCTCGTGGCGACGTTCAGCGAGAACGTGACGCTGGTCAACGGTGGCACGATCACGGTTAGCAACCTGACCGATGGCACGGCAACGACGATGACGATTCCCGACGCGCAGCTCTCGGTGGCGGGGGCAGATCTGACGATCAACCTGTCTTCCGACCTTGAGTATGGCGACCTGTTCGCGGTCACGATTTCTGCGGATGCCATGGATGACTCGGCAGCCAACAGCTACGCCGGCATCCTGGACACGACAACGTGGCGGTTCACAACAGATACGCCGCCCGTCATCAGTTCGCTCAGTCCGGTCGACGACGCCACCGAGGTCGGCACACGGGACAACTTCGTGGTGACCTTCAACGAGAACGTCGTGCTTCCCGACAGCGGCGTCTTCACCGTGACGAACTTGACACAGGGCACCTCGGAGGTCATCACGAGTCCGGACGATCGGGTGACCGTCGCGGGCTCCGCCGTGACGATCAATCCCACGTCCGACCTCAGACCGGGTGAGGAGTACGCAATCCAGATCAGCGCCGATGCGGTCGAGGACGTGAACGGCCATGCGTTTGCCGGTATCAGCGATGTCGTGACGTGGAACTTCACCGCGACGATTGATGCCAATGCCAACCTGGTGGCCTACTGGCCGATGACGAATGACACGGTCGGCGCCATCGCCGCCGGTGCCGTCATTGACGATCTCATCGACGACCCCACCTACCCGGAGACGGACGGCGTCGTGAATAACTCGGGCGGCTCATGGGTGAACGATGCGGAGCGTGGCATTGTGTGGCACACGGCCGGCAATGACCGTGCGCTCGCCGGCAGCACGCAGATGGGTGGCGATTTCACCTGGTCGGTGTGGGCGAAGTCCATCGCTGCGAACACCGGGCCGACGATGGGTACTCGTGACGGCACCTACACACGGTTCTACCTCACGACGCTGAGCGGCGGCTATCTCACGCTCGACTTCCCCGATTACAATGACGACGCCTGGCATCACTTTGTATTGCGACGTTTCGGGAACGTCTTCACGGTGCACGTGGATGGTAGCCAGGTGGCCTCGAAGACGCAGGCGGCGGCTGCCAACACGATGAAGATGGAACTGGGTGGTCACACGAAGTACGCCAAGTATTTCGACGGGTACATGCACGAGACCGCCATCTGGATGGAGGCGTTGTCTGATGACCGAATCAGCGCACTGGCGGCCGGTGGCCCCGTGATCTATGATGCCATCCCGCCGACGTTGTCGTCCCTGAGCCCAACCAACGGGGCGCCAGGCTGGCCGTGGGCAGACGATTTGGTGGCCACGTTCAGTGAGAATATTGCGACGAACGCCGGCAGCGTGACGCTCACCAACCTGACCGATGGCACGGGCGTCGTGATGGCGATGGACAACTCGCAGTTGACGGTATCGGGCAACACGCTGACCATCAACCCGACGTCTGACCTCGACCAGGGGGACACGTATGCGGTCCTGATCGACACCAACGCCATCGCCGACACGTCCGGCAACCTGTATGCCGGCATCACCGACACCAACGGATGGCGCTTCACGGTCGCGGCGCAAGGTGCACCGACGGCGGGGCTCGGCGGGGGTGCCATTGCGGATACCAGTTCGGCCGTCCTCCGCGGCGCCCTGACCGGCGGCGGCACCGCCAACGCGATCTTCTGCTGGGGAGAGTCGGACGGGGGCACGAACAGCATCTCCGACTGGACGTTCACGAACACCTTCACGGCAGTCAGCGAGGGCGGCGTATTCTCGAACGCCATATCCAGCTTGTGGTACGGCACGGAGTATGACTACCGGGTCTACGTCACGAATGACTCGGGACACGGCTGGTCGCCGCTTGGCTCCTTCGTCTCATCACCACCGGAGGTCGACGTGACGGTGGGGATCAGCTATCATCCCATCACGGGCGACACGGACTCCGAGATTACGAATACAACCACCTACACACATGCGGTGGACTTCGGCTCCGATACGCCGAGCGCTTCAATCAATGGCGTTCAGTTCCAGGAGGGCGGCTCGACGTTCGGCGACATCGCCGGTACCTCGGCGACGATTGGCTCGGGCACGACCACGATCATCACCCCGCACGGCGGTAATTCGAGCGCTGAGCCGTACCTGAATGGTGGCCTGGCCTGTGAGATGGAGGCCCTCGTCGAGGACATGTACTACGGCGACTCGACAGGCCTTATCACGCTGACCGGACTGACGCCGGGCACAGCCTACCGCCTCCGGCTCTATAACCGCGGATGGGGAACCAGTGCCGGTACCGGCCGAGGGCAGGATATCGGGTTCGATACAGACGGTGTCGGTAGCGATATTGCGGGCGCCGAGCACACCGGGTACTTCGAGGAGGATGATGCGTCCCAGCCGGACCCAAGTCTTGCGAACTGGTATCAGGTGTACGCCTACACCTATGATTACACGCTCGCGGCAGGTGTGACGGAGCTGAAGGTCTACGTGAACCAGGGAGCTGGCGAGAGCGGCACTTACCACATGTATGGCCTGACGAACGAGGAGATCCCGCCCACGGCCGATATTGCGGTCACAAACACCGCTGTCTCGAGCGTTGGTGCTACCAGCGCCGACCTGAGCGGCACGCTGAATGCAACGGGCTCGGTTTTCGACGTCTACGCCTACTGGAGCACAACGGATAATGCCGACGGTGACGCATGGCTGGCGGATGGGACGGCCTCAAGTGCGTTGGTCGGCTCCTACACGAACGTTGTCGGACAGGCGCTGTCGGGAACAATGTCGCCGTTGACTCCCGGAACGACGTACTACTGCACGTTGCGCGCCATGAATGCGGGGACAAATCTCTGGGGCAGCCCGAATATCAGTTTTGAAACGGTCGGTGCGCCGACAGCCGGATTGGGCGGCGGGGCGACAGACATTGGAATCGGCACCGCGACATTGCGCGGCGAGATCACCGACGGGGCATCTGCGGATGCCACCATCTGCTGGGGCATGGAGGACGGCGGCACGAGCGGCACCGGCGCCTGGGAGAACGCGGTGTTGGTCGGTTCGTCCATCAGCGAAGGCGTGGTGTTCTCGAACGCCGTGTCCAACATCCTCTACGGCGTCGAGTACGACTACCGCGTCTACGTGGTCAACGGGCAGGGCAGCGACTGGTCTTCTGTTGGCAACTTCGCAGCGCTGCTCCCGACGTCGGGGGTCGCCATTGCGAACACCAGTGTGGCCGCCCTTGGTTCAACTTCGGCAACGCTGCAGGGCACGCTGGACTCGACCCAGTCGGTGTTCGATGTCTATGCCTACTGGGGCACCAACGACAACGCCGACGCAGCCGCGTGGTTGGCGGACGGGGATGCAACGACCCTCCTTGCCGGTAGCTACACGAATGTGATGGATCAGAGCGTCTCGGCACCGGTGACCGGACTGCTCGAGGGCGTGACGTACTACTACACGATGATGGCGACGAACGTCTCGACCAACATCTGGGCGACGCCGAATGCGAGCTTCACGACGCTCATCATCGAGACCGATCCGCCTGTGTTGACCGGGTTGAACCCGACAAATGGCCAGATCAATGTGCTGCCGGATGCCAATCTGGTCGCCACGTTCGACGAGGAAGTCTTCCTGGTCAACGGTGGCAAGATTACGATCACGAACATGACCGATGCGACGAGTACCACGATCACGCTGCCCAATGGTCAGGTCTCGGCCTCCGGATCAAACGTGACGATTAACCCGTCGAGCGACCTCGACTTCACCGATACCTATGCCGTGCTGATCGACAACGCTGCGGTCGAGGATATCTTCAATAATGTCTTCACCGGCATCACGAGCGATGCGACGTGGCGGTTCTCCATGGATACCGCTCCGGCGATTGTGTCGCTGAGTCCAACGAACAATGCGACCGGGATCAAGCTCACGGCTGACTTCGTTGCGACGTTCACGGAGGACGTCGCCCTGGTGAACGGTGGCGAGATCACGGTGAGCAACCTGACCGATGGAACGGCGACGGCGATCACGCTTCCCGACTCGCAGGTCACCGTTTCGGGCACGGACCTGACGATAGACCTGTCGGCATACCTGGAGATGGGCGACATCTACGCGGTGATGATTGGCGCGGGCGCGGTCGAAGACCTGGCCGGAGTCGACTTTGCCGGGATCAGTGACACGACGACGTGGCGCTTCACCACCACGACCGACGACAACTGGTCGCTGACAGCCTACTGGCCGCTGGACGATGGGCCTATCGGCACCATCGCCAATGGCGCGACGATCCAGGACGTAATCGACGATCCCGATGGTGACGAGGTGGATGGAACGATGCAGAATAACAATGCATCGAGCTCGTTTGTCTATGATGCGACACGTGATCGAATCGTCTGGCGTACGCCGCTGGACAACCGGTTCCAGGCGGGACGGACAGAGATGAACCGCGACTTCACCTGGGCTCTGTGGGCGAAGAGTGACAGCGGGAACGGTGGCACGGCAATGGGCACCCGCAACGGGCAGTATACGCGATTCGGCCTCAATATACTGTCGGGCTCCTACATCGGTTTCGACTACCCGAACAACAACGACGACACCTGGCATCATATGGTGTTGCGGCGTACGGGGAACCTGTTCGAGGTCTTTGCGGATGGTGTGCTGGTGGCGTCGAAGACACAGGCCGCCGGCGATAACAACATGCAACTCGAGATTGGCGGGACGGATCGCTACAACGAGGACTTCAACGGATACATGAGCGACGTTGCGATCTGGGAGGAGTCGCTGACCACGAACCGGATCGCGGAACTGGCGGCGGGCGGGGTGGTGTTCCTCGATGTTGTTGATCCGAGCATTGCCTCCCTGGCTCCGACCAACAACGCGGTCGATCAGCTCTCGACGGTCGACTTCGTGGCGACTTTCGACGAGACGGTCTCGAACAACGTTGGCAACGTCGTGCTGTCGAACCTGACGGACTCGACCAGCGTGGTGATCCCGATTGGCGATCCGCAGATCTCGATCTCGAGCTCGGTCCTGACGATCAACGCTTCGTCACCGCTTGAGGGCGGTGACACGTACGCTGTCCTGATCGATGCAGGTGCGATCGTAGACACATCGGGTAACGGGTTCGCCGGCATCTCCGATACGGCGACGTGGCGTGTAACGATCGAGGAAGCGGATGCTGTCCCGCCCGTGCTGTCCTCGGTAACCCCGACGAACGGTTCCGTGCTGGTGCAGACGGATGAAGACCTTGTCGCAACCTTCGACGAGAATATCCAGGCAGGAACCGGGAACGTGGTGATCTCGAACCTGACGGACGGGACATCGCAGTCGATCGCGATTGGTGACGCGCAGATCTCGATTGCCGGGCCGGTGCTGACGATCAACCCGTCGGCCAACCTTGCGTTCGGAAAGACGTTCGCCATCCTGATCGACAGCACGGCTATCGCGGACTCGTTCGCAAACGACTTCGCGGGCATTGCCGACACGAACACGTGGCGGTTCACGACTGACAAGCCGCCGGCGATCGTCTCGCTGAGCCCGACGAACAACGCAACCGAGATCAACCCCGGCGCGGATCTCGTGGTCACGTTCGACGAGGATATCGTGGCGGATACGGGTAACGTCGTGATCTCGAACCTGACCGCCGCATCCGCGACCACGATCCCGATCGGCGATTCGCAGATCGGCATTGCGGGAGCGGCCTTGACGATCAGTCTGTCGGGCAACCTGTCTCCAAACAGCACGTACGCCGTACAGATCGACACCGGTGCGATCGATGACGTAAACGGAAACACGTTCCCGGGCATCAACGACACAACAACGTGGCGCTTCAGCACCACGACCAACCTGAATTGGTCGCTGGTGGCCTACTGGCCGATGACGAACGCCACGGTCGGCAGCATTCCGGCTGGCGGGATCATTGATGATGTTATCGACGATCCGGCCTATCCGGAGACGGACGGCGTGGTGAACAATTCCGGTGGCTCATGGGTAGACGACGCCGAGCGTGGCATTGTCTGGCACACGGCGGGCAATGATCGTGCTCTCGCCGGCAGCTCGCAACTGGGCGGTGACTTCACCTGGTCGGTATGGGCGAAGTCAATCGCTGCGAACACCGGCCCGCTGATGGGCACGCGTGACGGGACGTATACCCGGTTCTATCTGACGACGGTCAGTGGCGGCTATATCAGCTTCGACTTCGCTGACTTCAACGACGACACGTGGCACCACTTCGTGTTCCGCCGTTCCGGGAACCTGTTCAGCGTGTACGTGGACGGCAACCTGGAAGGCTCGAAGACCCAGGCTGCAGCCGCCAACACGATGAAGATGGAGTTGGGCGGGCACACCAGGTACGCCAAGTACTTTGATGGCTACATGCACCAGACCGCGATCTGGATGGAAGCGCTGACGGAGGACCGAATCGCGGACCTGACCGCCGGCGCGACCGTAATCCAGGACAACACGGCTCCGGTGATCACTGGCCTGAGTCCGACCAACAACGCGACCGAAATCGGGGTGGGGGCGAATCTAGTCATCACGTTCGACGACAACATTGCGACAAACGCCGGGGATATCGTCGTCACCAACCTGACTAGCGGAACCGCCGTTGCGATAACGGTGCCGGGATCCGATCCGGACGGTGTTGTTTCGGTCTCGGGCAACGTACTGACGATCAATCCGACGGAAAACCTCGACCCGAGCAAGACCTACGCGATTCTGATCGGGGACGGGGTCATTGAGAACGTTGATGGCGTCAGTTTTGCCGGTATCGCCAATGACACTACATGGCAATTCACGACGGGAGCGGGCGACATCATTGCCCCCACGCTCGCCACGGTGGCTCCTGCGAACGGCGCAACGCTGGTGCCGGTGATGAGTGACCTGGTGGCGGGCTTCAGCGAAAACGTCGTGCTGGCTGATGGTGGTGTCATCACAATCAGGAACCTGACCGACGGGACGGCAACGACGATCACGATTCCCGATGCGCAGGTGTCGACGTCTACAACTAACCTGACGATTAACCCGTCAGTCGATCTCGACTACGGCGACCTGTATGCGGTGCAGATTGACGCCACTGCCGTCGAAGACACGTCCGCGAACAGCTTTGCCGGCATCCTTGACACCACGACATGGCGCTTCACGACCGACACGCCGCCGGTGATCAGTTCGCTGAGCCCGGCCGACGGTACGACGGAGGTGGGTACGCGTGACAACTTGGTCATCACGTTCAACAAGAATGTGGCACTCGTCCCGGCTGGTGTGATCACGGTCAAGAACCTGACGGAGGGGACCTCCGAGACGATCACGCTGCTGGATGATCGGGTGACCGTTGCCGGGGGCGTTGTTACGATCAATCCGCGACTGAACCTCGATCATGCGGATGCCTATGCTGTGCGGATCAGTGCGGACGCGGTCGAAGACCTCAGCGGACACAACTTCGCCGGGATCGCCAACGACACGACGTGGGACTTCCACGCCGATACGGACCCGGATGCCAACCTGGTGGCCTACTGGATGATGAATGATGGTACGAACGGGCAGGCGGTGTCTGAAACTGGAATTGACGACCTGGTCGACTATGCCGGACACCCAGCAACGGATGCGACGCCACAAGGCACGGGAGGTGTCTGGGTCCAGGATGCCACGCGCGGCATCGTGTGGAGTACCACGGATGATGACCGGGCACAGGCGGGCAACACCCCGATGAACATCGACTTCACCTGGGCCGTCTGGGCGAAATCGGCTGTCGACAGTGGTCCGTTGATGGGGACTCGCTCTGGAACCTATCTCAGGTTCAACCTGAATAACCTCGACGGCTCATACATCGGCTCGATCGACTATGCGGATCAGAATGACGGTGCGTGGCATCACATGGTCTTCCGCCGGAAGGGCAACCTGTTCAGCGTGTTTATCGATGGTTCGCTGTCTGCCTCCAAGACCAGCACCGCGGGCGACAACAACCTCACCTTGGAGCTCGGTGGCACAGGCCGGTATAGCGAGGACTTCGTTGGATACCTGAGTGACGCAGCCATATGGGAGGAAGCCCTCTCCGTGACGCGTATCCAGCAGCTCGCCGCCGGCGAGGCGGTACGGCTAACGGCGTCGCCGACGATATTCCTGTTCAAGTAGGCGGAACGCCATGGTCCACCTTGTCGATTTGAGAGAGTTTGGAGAGAGGAGGGTGGACGCCGGCCTCCGGACGGCGTCGTGCAAGTGGAGAGGCAAGGTTGTGACAGTTGAGCCCGAGGGTCCGACCAGTCTCAAGACTGCCGCACCCTTTGCTCGGCCGCGTCGGGACGCCACGGTCCACCTTCGCGGGATCAGGTGTGTAGTGCGCGGGTGTGTAGCACCGAGCGTCAGAGTCTGGATGTCGTTGAGAAAGAGAGTAGAAAGACCGATGATAAGAAGAATTGTCACTGCTGTTGTGTTGGGTGTTGTACTGGCCTCGACTGCGAGTGCGGTTGGGCCGGTTGTGGTGGCGCTCAGCCCAACGAATAGCGCTGTTGGTGTTGACCTGGATGTAAGCCTAGTCGCCACGTTCGATCAAGCGATCGTGACCAATGCCGGCAATGTCACCATCACCAACCTGACCCAGGGCACGGGCACGACGATGCCGATCGACGACCCGCAGATCGCCGTTGCGGGGATGAGTCTGACCGTCGATCCGGTGACGAATCTTAACATGGGGGATCTCTATGCTGTGTTGATCGATCCTGGTGCCGTTGCGGACACCAACGGCGTCGCCTTCGCCGGTATCACGACCACGACGACCTGGCAATTCACAGCCTCGACGGACGCCAACTGGTCGTTGGTTGCCTATTGGCCCATGACGAATGGGCCGATCGGCGATATCGCCAAGAACACCGTAATCGACGACATCATCGATCATCCCGAAGGGGATGAGGTCGATGCCGTCGTTCAGAATGCCGGCAGTTCCTACGTCTACGACGCAACACGCGACCGCATTGTCTGGCTCACCGTGGAGAACAACCGTGCCCAGGCGGGCCGCACGCAGATGAACCGGAACTTCACGTGGTCGGTGTGGGCGAAGACCGTCGGCGGGGATGGTGGCCCTATGATGGGCACACGCAGTGGCGACTACACACGCTTTACACCGAACGCTCTATCGGGATCATACATCAGTTTCACCTACGATAACCCCCACAACGACAACACCTGGCATCACTTCGTGTTCAGGCGCACGGGCAACCTGTTTGAGGCCTTCGCCGATGGCGAGCTCGTTGGCTCGAAGACACAAGTTGAGGGCGACAACAACATGGTGCTGGAACTCGGCGGTTCTAGCCGCTACAAGGAAGACCTGAACGGCTACATGAGCGATGCCGCGATCTGGAAGGAATCCCTGTCCGAGACACGCATCGGCCTACTGGCCGCGGGGAAACCGGTCATTGCCGATATCACGCCTCCCGTCATCACCGAGCTGGCCCCCACGAACGGCGCATCAGGTGTAGGGGTCGGCGCGAACCTTGTCATCCATTTCGATGACGTGATCGTGACCAATGCCGGATCCATTGTCATCAGCAACCTGACGGATTCGACGGGAGCAACGATCACCGTTCCCGGTACGGATCCGGATGGTGGTGTGACCGTATCCGGGACGATGTTGACAATCAATCCGACGGTCAATCTGGACCCGCTGAATACCTATGCCATCTTGATCGATGCGGGCGTGATTGAGAACGAGTATGGCTATGCCTTTGCAGGCATTGACGACACGGACACGTGGCGCTTCACAACTGACGGACCTGACGGTATCGCGCCCACGCTTGCATCGGTCGCCCCGTCCAACAACGCGACAGCTGTGCCCGTCTCCTCCGACCTGGTGGCAACGTTCAGTGAAAATGTCGTGCTGGTCAACGGCGGCGTGGTCACGATCACGAATGTCACGGACGGATCGGCGACGAACATCGCGGTGCCGAACGCGCAGCTCTCGGTGCACAACACGACGCTTACCATCGACCCAACCATGGATCTCGAGCATGGCGATGTGTACGCTGTCCAGATATCCGGGAACGCAATCGAGGACACATCCGGAAATGCGTTTGCTGGAATCTCAGCAACAACAACCTGGCGCTTCACGACTGGCACCCGCCCCGTCGTGGTGACGCTAGATCCGAGCGATGACGCCATGGACGCCGACACAGGCGACAATCTGCGCATGACCTTTGATCGCGATGTCTTCGCGATCGTGGGTGGCGTGATCCGAGTCAAGAACCTGACCGAGGGTTTCGAGGAAGTCATCGTCCTACAGGATGATCGGCCGACCCTCCCCGGGGTCCAGGACAACAGGGTCCCCGTCTCCGGTCCGGATGTCACCATCAATCCGATTTCCAACCTGCAGCCCGGCGACGACTACGCGATCCACGTTGAGACCAACACCATTGAGGACGCTTCCGGGCACGGCTATGTCGGCATGACGAATGACACGGACTGGAGCTTCACGACCGAGACGGACGTGAACGCCAACCTGGTAGCCTACTGGCCGCTGAGCGATGGCACGAACGGCGAGCTCGTGTCGGCGACCGGTGGTGCGGATGACCTCATTGACGATCCGACACATTCCGCTCGGGACGCCACCGTTTCGGGGGCCGGTGTACAGACCTGGGTTCACGATCCTGAGCGAGGCAGGATTGTGCTGCGAACGGTACCCGATGGGCGCTTGTATGCCGGCAATACGCAGATGGGGATGGACTTCACGTGGTCGCTCTGGGCGAAGTCGGTCGGGGGAAGCCCTGGCGTCCTGATGGGGACACGCGACGGCAGTTACTCGCGACTGTATCTGACGCAGCTCAACGGCCCCTACATCGGTTTTGATTTTCCTGACTACAACGACGACACATGGCACCACATGGCGCTTAGGCGGCGAGGTGACCTGTTCACCGTCTACGTCGATGGCACAAACCAGGCATCCAAAACCCAGTCTGCGGGCCTCAACAACATGAAGCTCGAACTAGGCGGGCACTCAAAGCATGCGGTAGACTTCGACGGATACATGAGCGACGTTGCAATCTGGGCGGAGGCGCTCACGCCGGAGCGGATCCAGAAGCTGGCAGCGGGTGGTCCCGTGATTGTCCCTCCACCTGGCGGATCGGTGTTTGTCGTCCGATAGTTTCGTGTGACGGCTGCTCTGTCGGAGTCGGGGCATCTCTCTGGCGGGTTTCTGTCGTTTTGTGTGGGGTAGGGGCGTGGTAATGTCTCTGCATGAGAACACGAACTTGCATTGATTTCGACTGGCGTTTTGACCTCGGTGATGATCCGAAGGCTATAGGCAAATCCTACGATGATGAAGGCTGGCGCCTTCTTGACCTCCCGCACGACTGGTCCATAGAGGCTACTCCCGATCCCGATAATCCTGCTCACGCCGGGGGCGGCTTCTTTCCCGGCGGTGTTGGCTGGTATCGTAAGGAGATTCCGATTCCTGCAGACCTCGGGGACCGCCATGTCCTGATCGAGTTCGACGGCGTCTACATGAATAGCCAGGTATGGTGCAATGGGTATACCTGCGGGACGCGCCCCTATGGGTACAGCAGCTTCTGCTATGACCTGACCCCGTATGTTACCGCTGGTGAAACCGCCGTGATTGCCGTCCGCGTTGACAACGCACGTCAGAAGAACTCTCGCTGGTATAGCGGCTCCGGGATCTACCGTCATGTCTGGCTGACGATTGCCGGGCCGGTGCGTGTTGATCACTGGGGGACTTATGTGACGACGCCGGCGGTGAGCGATGAGAGCGCGACGGTTCAGTGTGATGTGACGGTGATCAACGCAGAAGGTCAAACACCCTACTACGCTCGAAGAGCTTCGAAAGGTGAACGGAATGCGGAATGCGGAATTGAGGTCTTCGCGACTGTTGTGGGGGATCGGAGCCAGTTGGAGACAACAGGCTCTCCTCAGGAAGGACATCCAGTTGTCGCCAACTGGATGCCCGATGCCGGGGTTGCCGACTGCAGGAGAACCGTACAACTGCGTGCCGAGATCCCTAACCCCAAGCTCTGGTCACCCGACACACCGCACCTCTATACGCTGCGGGTCGAGCTCAAGCGGGATGGCGAAGTCATCGACAGCTATGACACGCGCTTTGGCATTCGCACGCTGCGCTTTGATGCCAACGAGGGGTTCTTCCTGAATGACGAGTCGCTGAAGATGAAGGGCATGAACGAGCACCATGATGCCGGGTGTGTCGGGGCGGCCGTGCCGGATGACATGATTCGCCGTCGTTTCCGTATTCTCAAGGAGATGGGCTGCAACGCGATTCGTGTGGCCCACAACCCAGCCTCACCGACGTTTCTTGATCTGTGTGATGAGATGGGGTTCATGGTCGTGGAGGATGCCTTTGATGAGTGGCAGGATGGCAAGACGCCGTTTGGCTATGGACTCTATTGGGATCAGTGGTGGGAGCGTGACCTGGTCGACATGATCAGGCGCGATCGAAACCATCCCTGTATCGTGATGTGGTCGGTCGGCAACGAGATCAAGGAAGTGCGCGAGGGTAGGCCTGAGGGACTTCCGGTCATGGCCGCGCTGCGGGATGTATGTCACCGCGAGGATCCGACCCGTCCGATGACATGCGGCTGTTGCAGCACGCGCGAAACGCTGGCAGCCGGCTACGGTCCGTTGATGGATATCCTGGGCTACAACGGGGGAGGGGGCGGCTGTTTCGATTACGCCAAGGATCATGCCGCCTATCCCGAAATGCTGATGTTCGCCAGCGAAGTACCGCACTCACTCCAGACTCGCGGCGTATATCGCACGCGCACATGGTATCGGGATTTGGCTCGCAACCCCAACGTCGAACGGCTGGATGTACCGCACTTGACCGACGAGGAGGTCTTCACGGGATTCGACGAGCACTACCAGAGTTCCTACGACAACGCGATGGTGCGGATATCGAGTATCGATTCGTGGCGCTTCACGAAAACGCTGCCGTACATGATTGGGGAGTTCCGCTGGACGGGATTCGACTATATCGGCGAGTGCTATGGGTGGCCCTGCAAGAGCTGGAACTTCGGGGTGATTGACCTGTGCGGTTTTCCGAAGGACACCTACTACTTCTATCAGAGCGAGTGGTGCGATGACCCCATGGTGCATATGCTGCCTCACTGGACGTGGCCGGAGCTCAAAGGTACGAGCATCCCGGTAGTCGTCTATAGCAACTGTGATCGTGTTGAACTGTTTCAGGATGGCGAGTCGCTGGGGTGCCGGGAAATGGATCGCAACGCCATGCAGCTACGTTGGGACGTGACGTATCGACCGGGCTCGCTAAAGGCAGTGGGATATCGTGGTGATGAGGAAGCAGCGACATGCCTTCAGGAGACGGCCGGGGGCCCGGTGGCGCTGAAAGTTGACTGTGACGTGTCATCTATTCGTGCCGATCGCACGGGGACGGCACATTTCGTGGTCACCGTTGTTGATGACAAGGGACGACTGGTACCGCATTCCAATGCGGACATTACCATTGAGGTCGATGGACCTGCCAGGCTCATTGGTCTCGAGAACGGAGACCCGCTTGATACCACGAACTACAAGCTAAACCAGCGTCGCGCCTTCCATGGCATGATGCTGGCAGTTGTACAGGCCGGGGATACAGAGGGCCACGTGACCGTTCGAGCGAGTGCAGGTGATCTAAAAAGCGGCGAATGCGGGATCATCCTTGCCGGGGCGTAGGCCCTCGTTGTGTTGCACGTCTTTTGGGGAGTCCCAACTTGGAGTGCGGCGGCAGAGGTCCTTCCCAGGACCGTCGACGCCGCTTTTCGCAAAGCCCGAGCAAGCAGCCCATGTTCCTGTCGCACTTCGCGCATTCGCCATGTATGCGTCTGCTAGAAAGGCGGTGTCGCCGTCCTACGCTCGCAAGCTCGCTCCGTCCTCTGCCACCGCACTCCAAGTTGCCGCCTCTCAAACTTGGAGTGCGGCGGCAGAGGTCCTTCCCAGGACCGTCGACGCCGCTTTTCGCAAAGCCCGAGCAAGCAGCCCATGCCCCCTTGTCGCAAATATTCATCTTCGTTGTCGCAAGTCTTCTCTTTCTTTACCTTGGTCGGGCAAGGTAGTCTCTCGACATGAAATTTCTACTGCTACTGCTTCTGTTTTGTGCCGTTTCGATGGCAACGGCATTCGGCCAGAGGGCCGGTGACGAGATTCTCTATCCGAGCAAGGCATTCTCGAAGTTGGATACGTTCGAAGCGATCAACCTGGAAGACGCCGACAAGCTCTACGGTCAGCGCGACTACACGGGCGCTTATGCGGCCTACAAAGCATATTCGTTCGAGTTTGCGCGGAGCCCCGCCTTACCGTACGTGTTGCTGCGCATGGGACGCTGCCTGCACCATCTCGGGAAGCGCAATGCCGCTATCAAGGGCTACCAGGACGTCGTCGACTACTTCCCGGATGACGTCCGCTACGCCGCCGCCTCTCTGTTCTATATAGGGCAGTGTCATCAGCAGAACGGGGACGTGGCCAAACAGACTGCGGTCTGGGCCCGCATGGTCAAGGATGACGACTACGTCGCCGAGCCCAACTCGGGGTCGGCCCTGGTCCACCTGGCCGGCGCCATGGACACGCTCGAGAAGTTCGAGGAGGCCACCGAATACCGCTGGCGGACCGCCGTGAACTTCGTCCGGAGCAACGAGCGTGCCGCCGCGGATGCCCGCCACGCGGTGATCTACCACTACGTCTGCCGCAATTCGAGCCACGACAAGCTCAAAGAGTTCTTCATCGCGACCAACGCCTTTGGCGACCGTAACGGCAAGGGCGACAATCCCCAGGAAGACAAGCGCTACTGGAATGCGGCGTTGGACTACGCGCACAGGGCCCCAGCCGAACGGAAAGAAGACGTCTGCCGCTACTGGTCCGGCAAGTTCGGAAAACTGTTCCCGGAGGATGACGTCCTGCGCATCAAGCTCTTCAACACACAGCGGGTCTATGAGAAGGACAACGATGCCTGGGCCGCCAAGATGGACAAGCAGTTTGCCATGCAGCCTGGCTCCCTCGGTCGCGTCGCCGGCTGGATTGGCTATTTTAACTGGGACCCGAAACTGGAGCTCGACTTCGCCATGAAGCACGGCGGCAAGCTGGTCGCGAGCGCCAAGCCCAACGAGCGTACGCAGATCATGGAGCGCATGCGCTGGAACCGCGACAAATTCTACGAGAAATGGGTGCTGCCTACCGTGCGCGGGCTCAAGACCGATGAGAAGGTCTGGCTGATGAACCGCCTGCGCCATCCCTGCGGCCTCCACGAGCAGGCCAAATCGGTGCTGCGCCAGGTTAGCCTCAGCGGCATGGATGACAAGGGCATCATCGGCGTGGGCCATTTCGCCGGGCATTACCTGCCGGAAGAGGATGTCTTGCGCTACTTCGCGAAGGTGAAGGACAAGATGCAGGCAACCAAGGCGCGCTTCGACTACTTCATGAGCAAGACCCACCGCAACAATCCCATGAAGGAAAAGGCGCTGCTCGAGATCCCGGCACTGCGCAAGTCGCCCGACTACGCAGGCCAGGGCCTTTCCTGGACCGAAGCCACACTGCTGCGCGACCTGGGCCGGCACGACGAAGCCATCAAGGCCTACCGCGCCGCCAACAAGCAGCCCGATTCCACCTGGGCCGTGACCGATTGCATGGTGGCCATGAAGCAGTACGGCGCCGCGATCAAGAACGTGGCCGGCTTGGAGTCGGTCAAAGCCACGGCACCAGCCGCCTGCCTGAAGATCGCCGACATCTACAAGATCGCCGGCGACAAGGGCAAGGAAGTCGAGCAGCTCCAGCTCGTCTTGCGCCGCTATCCCAAGAGCGGCCAATCCAGCACCGCGCATCAGCGCCTGGAGAGCTACGGCGTGAAGATTATTGGCGGGGAGGCTAAGGCGGAAGAGTAGAGAAATACCCAAACACCCAAGCACCCAAGCACCCAAAGAATGACAAAGCACGAATGACGAAGGACTTCCACATGACTAGACACCACAGAGCGCACAGACGACGGTTTAGGATTTCGGGTTTGGGACTTCTTTGGGTATTTGGGTGTTTGGGTATTTGGGTACTTCTGGCGGCCCCCGCCAGCGCCCAGGACGAGCCGAAGAAATCCACCCGCTCGCGCTTGTCGCAGGACGTTGACCGCCAGGCAAAGCACCTGTTTGACAAGGCCATGGAGCTGATGGAGTACAAGCAATACGAACGTGGTCTGGCGATGCTCAACACGGTCGTACGCGACAACCAGGGCTCGATCCTGGCGCATCGTGCCAACATGACCATGGGCAAGCACTTCCTCGACCAGGGCAAGCCCAGGGAGGCGCTCAACTACTTCATGCTGCTGACCCGCGTACTGGCGCCGGAACCGGGCGAGAAGCAGACCGAAGAGCTGCAGGAGCTCTACCGCGAATCGCTGTTCCAGGCGGGCTTCGCCCAGTACCAGTCCGGTCAGTATGCAGCGGCATTCCCGCTACTGCGTCGGCTGACGGAGGTAGCCGGCAAGAGCAAGTGGGCCAACATGGGCTACTTCTATATCGGCATGAGCCACTACAACCTGAAGAACTGGAACAAGGCTATCGATGCACTCTCGCTCGTGGGCACCGAGGTCGAAGATTCCGGCGATGACCTGGGTCGTATCGAGATCGGCCAGCGTTTCTATGCGAAGATCTCCGACGCGGACGTGCCGGTGATGCGTAAGCTCAATCAACCCATCAAGGCCAAGGTGACCGTCTCCAGCGGCGACGTGGAAGTGCTCGAGGGCGTTCCTGTTGCCGGCAAGAAGGAAGAGATGCTGGTCTCGGCGCCGACCGAGGTGAAAGCCGCGAAGCCGAACGATGGCAAACTGCAGATTCTTGGTGGCGACACACTGGAAGTCACCTACATGGACGACAGCACGCTCGACGGCAAGAAGGGCGTGCCACGCACCGGCAAGGTACGCGCGGTGAGCACCGGCACGGTTGGCTTCTTCCTGGGCGACTACGACACCCCGGCCTACATTGCTTTCCCCGGGCAGCCGCAGGCGCTACTGCTGCGCGACGCCGATCTCGACAAGAGTCCTGCAGCCGAGAAGGTGCAGGTCACCGTCCGCTCGCTCTATAAGATCGAAGCCAAGGAGGCGGCGGCTGATTCGGAGGAGGTGCTCGATATCTTTGCGGTGGACGAGGAGGAAGAGGACAAGTGGCGTGAACGCGACAGCATTACCGTAACCCTCACCGAGAAGGGCGAGGGGGCCATGATCCGTAGCGGGTCGTTCACCGGCAAGATCGACCTTAAGCCCGTCGAGCCCGGGACCTCTCCGAGCGCTTCCGATGCGGTGTTGCATTGCGACGAGCTGGACGAGCTGTCCGTGACCTACACGGACAAGGTGCATCTCTACGGCGACGAAGAGCGCGAGAACGAGTCGCGGATCAAGGTCAGCGGTTCGGTCAACTCCGGCGTCAGCGCCGATCAGTTCGTCGTCTTCGAAACGCTGCTTAAGGCCCGCAAAGGGTCGGTCGAGGCCGAAGCGCTGGTGGGGCTTGGCGAGATCTACAAGGACATGGGGCTCGACGACCGCGCCGCGCAACGCGCCAACGAAGCTCTCAAGAAGGCCAACCCCGTCATTATGGACCGCAACAAGCTGCCGGGCGACCTGGTCGAGAAAGCGTTCAAGCTCAAGTGGGAGAGTGAGCTGCTGCAGGACGATTTCGGCGCCGCCACGGCCACCTGCCTGGCCTTCAACCGCCTCTATCCCGAATCGGTGCTGGCTGACCAGGCGCTGATGACCGTCGGTCGTTCGCTGGCGGTGAAAGGGCAGTATGAGGAAGCGGTCAACGTCTACGGCCAGGTGCTCAAGCTGGAAAACCCGATTTCAGCCGCCGAAGCGCAGTACCGCATTGGTGAGACGCTTCAGAAGCAGGCCGAGGAGGCCTCCGACGCCGCCGACGAGACCAACAGCCAGTGGGGTGCGGGCGGCATCGATGCCAAGACCGCGCGTCTACGCCGCATGGGCGCCGCGATCGCCGCCTATCGCAAGTGCTTCCAGGCCTACCCCGAGAGCTCCTACGCCGCCGAGGCCCTGCGCCGGGTGGTGCGCCACTACGTGGAAACCGAGGATTTTGCCCAGGCCGCCGCACTGCTTGAGGACGTCTTCGCCGACTATCCCGATGCTGCCTTCCTGGACGAGATGCTGATGTTGTGGGCCAAGGTGGCCTACAAGATGGGCGATTCGGAAATGTCCAAGACCAAGCTGCGGCAGCTCATCTACGACTACCCGCAGAGCGGGCTTGTCAGCGAGGCAACCGGGAAACTGGCCGCCCTCGAAGCGAGGGACGCAGAATGAGGGAGGGGAATTTCCGATTTCCGATTTCCGATTTCCGACTGCCATCGATAGCTGTCGGTAGCATTCGATTGCTGTCGATTGCTGTCGTTCTGGTCCTCGTGGCGGCCGCTGCCCCAGCGGCCGCATCCTTCGACGAGCAGCGCGCAGCCATGCGCAACACCGTGGCCACCCAACCCGAGGCCGCCATCATGTCGCTCCTGGCGGCGGGGCTGGAAGAGGGCAAGCCGGTGCTGGCGATTGCAGAGACGCGAAAGTGGCTGCGGCAGAACGTGCCCGAAGATGCGATGCTGCTCTACACGGCTGGGCGCGCAGCGGAGCTGAGCGGGGACTTGAAGGGGGCGGTCTCGCTCTACCAGCAGTACCTCAAGAAGGCCGACCTGAAGTCGGACAGGTCGGACGTGTCCGACACGTCCGACGAAGCGGTCTATGCCGTCTACAGTCTGCTGCTCTACCGCCTCAAGGACACCGCCGGCGCCTATGCCTTCAGCCGCACCGAGGGCGATCGCCTGATGGTCTGCCCACGGGCGCGGCAGTTTGACAAGTGGTTTCTGGATCAGGCGGTTCATGGTCATCGCAACGACGCCGTGGCCGTGTCCAAGCGCCTGCGCGCCTGCATCGAAGCAGGGCTGCCCAATGATCTGTTGATCGCCCGTTACGATCACTACTTCCGCTGGCTGCTGGGTAGAGTGAGCGGTGGCACGGGTTTCCGTCGCGACGCGCAGGTGTCGCAGGAACTGGTCGACGCGTGCAAGGACCTGGCCTCGGTCATCACGTTCGATGACGAGCTGAAGCTGCGTCTTGACTGGAACGTGTCAGTCCGCTTCTACGTCCAGCAGAAGCTTGCCGAGAAGGATGTGTCTCCGCCCATCGCCGAGGCGGAAGCACTGCTGACCAAGTACCCGCGGTATGCCGAAGAGGTCCAGCTCGGCTGGGCCGGTGGCACGAAGGACAATCACCACAATCATGGGGGTGATACGACGCTCTACTGGGAGCATGAGCTTGAGGCCAAGATGGCCCCCGTTGTTGCAGCGGCAGCGAAACTGACGCTCGCAGAGCGCACGAGTCTGTTCGCGTCATGGCAGCCATCGGGATACTGGCGCGAGCCGCACAGACTGAATCTCCACCGAGTCAAGGCAATCCGCGACTACCTGAAGAGCAATCCGGAGCTTGGGTTGGCTGCGAGGTACGCATCTCCGCTGACAAAATCGTGGGAGAAGTACTCGCCCGAAGAGGCGTTGGCACTGGCCCCGCAGATTCAGAAGAACCGTCATGTGGATACATCCCTGGTTCGCGCCATTGCGGCGGGATCGACAAAGAAAACGGTCAAGGACGGTGACAAGACTCGGGTCGAGTATGGCAGGGACTACGACAAGATGCTCGCGGCCCTGCGAGGTCCCGAAGCGTGGCGTTTCACGTCTGGCAATCTCAATGCCCACCACGTCGCGGACAGGCTGTGGCATTACTGCGGGCGGCCCGGCGGAAACGAGAAACGCGATCTGGGAAAGAAGACTCTCGAGCAGTTTCGACAGAAGCTGGCGTACAAGGGGGTGAAGGCCGATGCCCCCGCAAACCAGCGCATTGCCGAGTTCAAAAAGTTGTGGGCCGATTATAACGCGCCGCAGCCGAAGATTCCCGACGTCTCGAGCGCGTTGCGGAAGGTGCTGCAATCTACCCCCGAGGTGCTTCCAGACCTGCTCAAGGACCCGAATCCTGAAGCGCAGAAACTGGTGCGCGAGGCGGTTGCGAGGGGTTTTGCAGATGCCGAGGGCCCATTTGGTCACGATCCCGGGGCCAACGGGCTGAACCCAACTGTGTACAGCCCATGGATCCACAATCTGGCCAGCAGAACATACGGGGGGATGGGGCGGCTGAAGAACGACAAGAACAAGTACAAGCCGCATCGGCTTGAACCTGTGTTGGAGAAGGCGGTTACGGAGGGACTCAAGCAGAACCGTCTCGAACCATGGGTCATCATGGCTTGGATCAATGTGCAGTTCCCGGAAGACAACGGCGAATCCGTCAAGCTCATGCAGGCACTGTTCAAGTCACCGCAGTGGCA
>CAZCDU010000073.1:0-14821 GCA_964497125.1 uncultured Victivallales bacterium
TGCAGGTTGACTCGCAGGGATAGATCCCGCAGGGCATTGCGGCGCGTCTTGCCGAGCTGAATCTCGCGCACCACGCGGATGAGCTCTTCGCCAAGGGCATCAATCGTACGCCGCTCGATGTTGCGTTGCAGTGCGGACATGAAGTCCATGCCGGCCTCGACTGAGAGTGTCAGCAAGTCCAGCACGAAGGGGAGGGCTCGCCTGATTTCACCGTGTCGGGCCTGCACGGCACGTCTAAGCCATGCGGATGGGTAGATGACGAGCCACAGGACCCCGATGACGATAAGTGCAGGCTGTAGCTTAGCAAGGACGGCAACCTTGCTGGCTACGGCGGCACTCCTTATGAAAAGCGCCCATAGTGGCCCGATAAGTAGGGGGAACAGAACCCGTAAGCCGAGAAACTCGTCAGCAGATAACAGGCCATCATAGCCGGCCGAAATGATCTTCTTCGATACGCTATCGCGCGGCTTGGCGAAAAAGGGTCTGGAGAAGAGCGGCGTCAGGTTTGGCGCTAGCGGCAGGAGTAGCCGGAACGCGATCGGGAGCCGACGCTCTTTGCGTCGACCATCGGCCAGTGTCACATAGGTGATCTCACGCGCTGCGTAGGCGCAGTACCATCCAAATCCAGTGAACGCTATGGCCCACGTAATGGCGAGGCCCGTGACGATATACCATTCGAAGATGATTGGAATCATTAGACGTCAATCCTGATGATTTTGCGGATAATCAGACCACCGAGAGTAACAAGCAAGACAACCGCGGCAATTATGATGACTCCGGTGAGCGAGTGCAGGAAGGGGAGCATTAGACCAGGGTCCACAATGAGAAGGGCGATGCCGATGATTATCGGCATGGCTCCCACGACGATGCCCTGTAGCTTTCCCTGGGACGTGAGTGTCCGTATCCGATTCTCAATGCGCATGCGTTCGCGGATGGTTGCGGAGATTTGCTCAAATATCTCGGTGAGATTTCCGCCGGTCTGGCGAGCCGTTTCGATCGCAAGGCAGACGATCTGCAGGTCCTCGCTCCCAACACGCTCTTCCAGGTTCTTGAGGGCGTCTGAGAAGTTGACGCCAACACGGGTCTGATGAAGGAATACGCTGAATTCCTGGGCAATCGGGTTTTCGCCATCCCGGGCGACAGTCTCAAAGGTCTGGGTAATGCTGAAACCTGCTTTCAACGCATTGCTCATGCTGACGAGTGTGTCGACAAGCTGAAGGTTGAAGCGCCGCAGGCGTCGTGCCCGGAGAATCTTGAGCAGGAGTCGCGGTGCACGCAGAGCGACGGCTCCACAGAGCGTGGCAAGAACACCACCAATGATGGTTCCGTTCACTGACCGCATCCCGCCAGCGAGGAAGAAAATCGTCACAAAGACAATTGCGGCGATGACCCAACCCAGTTCGGCCAGCCGCTTCGGGGGGATGAAGAGAAATACATCTTCAAACTGACGAGCCGTGTCTTCGGAGTATGCTCCTGAGTAGGCATCGGCTCCCGAGTGCAGTGCTTGCAGGAGCACGTAAGTCAGTCCCGCAAAACAGCCTGCATACAGGAGTACTATAATCCACGTCATGATAGTCTATTCGTAGTTGCGAGGATCAAAAATCGTACGGTCGATCGTCAGACCGCGGGCAGCGATATCTTCAAGGAATGTGGGGACCGATCCCGTGGGAGCAAAACGTCCCTCAACTTTGCCGTCAGCATCAACCCCGGTCTGCTTGAACTCGAAGATGTCCTGCATAACGACCTTGTCACCCTCGAGTCCCATCACTTCCGTTATCTTTGTGATTTTCCGAGAACCATCACTGAGGCGTGATTCGTGGGCGATCATATCGACAGCAGATGCAATCTGTTCTCTGATGGCACGTACTGGGAGTTCCATTCCCGACATGAGAACCATGGTCTCGAGTCGTGATATGACATCGCGCGGGGCATTGGCGTGGACCGTGGTGAGAGATCCGTCATGGCCGGTGTTCATGGCCTGAAGCATGTCGAGCGCCTCGCCACCACGACACTCGCCAACCACGATTCGGTCAGGCCGCATACGGAGTGCATTACGTACCAGGTCTCGAATGGTTATGGCGCCACGCCCCTCGATATTGGGCGGACGGGCTTCCAGGCGGACGACGTGCGATTGTGTCAGGCGCAACTCGGCGGCGTCCTCGATGGTGACGATCCGGTCTTCTTCAGGGAGATAGCCGCTCAGGACGTTGAGGAACGTGGTTTTACCTGACCCCGTACCACCGGACACAACGATGTTCTTTCGCAGTCGAACGCAGATTTGCAGAAACTCCGCGGCCTCCGCCGTCAAGGTGCCAAACCGAATGAGATCGCCATCGGTGAATGGGTCGCGAGAGAATTTGCGGATCGTGAGGCACGGTCCGATCAGCGACAGCGGGTGAATAATGGCGTTAACACGCGAGCCATCCGGAAGTCGTGCGTCGACATAGGGCTGGCTTTCATCGATGCGACGTCCAATGGGAGAAACAATTCGTTCAATGATGGCGAGAACCGAGGCATCATCCATGAATGTCAGGTCGGTGAGTGTCAGCTTACCGTGCTGCTCGACGTACACCTGATCGTGGCCGTTAACCATGATTTCTGTCACGCTATCATCCGCCAGCAGGTCTTCAAGAGGGCCGAGTCGGAGGGCCTCGTCGTAGACTTCCTTAACAAGCGAGTCGGGAGAGATGCCGGCGGGAAGCTTGTGGCGGACATCGTGGACGATCTTCTCGAGCGTTGAGCGAGCTTTCTTACTTAGCTCATCACGCTGGATGTGGGAGGCGGAAAGGCGCTTGATATCGAGTCGTTCAACGAGCTCCCGGTGAATCTGTTGTTTGATGGAGCGCTTCTGGTCGAGAGCCGGGGGCGGAGTTGCTGGTTCGGTGTCTGGCGGCTTGGGGGCCGCTTTTGGCAGAGGGGGCGGCGCTGCAGGCGGCTCAGGGGACGCTGCAGGCGGCTCAGGGGACGCTGCAGGTTCAGGCGTCGTCGCTGTCTCGACCGTGTTGCTGTGCACGAGAAGCGCGAAATGGTCAATCTGCACCTCCTGCCCGCGTGCGACAAAAGCCCGTCCCGTGACGACGACATCCTGCACGCGAGTTCCATCCGCAGATCCCAGATCTTCGATCCATGCCTCGTCATTTCGTACAGTGAGAATCGCATGGCGGCTCTCTACGGCGCTGCCATTAAGCTGAATGTGGCAGTCTTCGTCAGAGCCGATCGTGAAGCTGCCCTGCTCGATGGGGTAGAACTCCGGCTCCTTCCCGGGGCGACGTATCTCAAGCTGGAGTTTGCCTGCCATGGTTAGAGGCCCTTCTTGCCGCGAACCGTGCGTTGGCGGTCAAGGTTGATTTCCGGCAGTTTGTGCTGGATGTGATCGAAGTTGACTGAGGGAAGATCCTGTTTCCACGAGACGTCAGACGGATGTCGCAGCGCCAGTGTCAGGCTGCCCTTCATCTGTTGGGCAAAGACCAGAAGCTCCGACTCCTGGGGCGTCACTTCAAGGGTGACGGAGCTATAGCCTGAGCTGTTGCGGCCGCGCCCACGCTGTCCCATAAGTTGCTGGCGGGACGTTGTCTGCCCCGTGGCCAGCACGGTTACATCCTGTAGCACGGTGAGAGTCACCGTTTCCATCTGTCCCGGGATCGTCTGAGAGGGAAACGCGAATGTGCCGAGCACGTCAACGTTGTCCTTGGGTTGAACCATACCGCTCACGGCTGATGCTCCGCCCAACGCAAGGGATATAGCCCGCAGTCCGGGAGTGATCAGGTTGGAAAGCCCGCCTGTCATCGGAATTCCACCTTCAATGAAGGACCACGAGACAACATCACCACGGTTGATCGGAAACATTGTCTTTTTGCCCAGGACCTGCTGGACGTTCTCGCGGCGAACGGCGTGACTACCTGCTGCAGATTCGAAGACATCGTCAGTCGCGAGGTCCTTTTTCGTCAGCACGGTACCACCAGGAATATCTCCTTTCGCAACGACCACATTGACTTTGCGGGCACCGGCATAGATCTCCTTCACGCGCTCATTGAACTCGGCTTCTTTGCCTTTGAGATACTGGGTTGTGAGGAGTAACGCCGCCACGCCGAATAGTAGCGATACGACAAGGATGACTTTTTCTTTCACGGTGTCTCCTGTGCTGGTTGCTGGTTGCTAGATGCTGGTTGCTAGATGCTGGTTGCTGGATGCTGGATGCTAGATTCTGGTTGTTGGTTGTTTGGTTCTTAGTCTTGAGCCTTAGCCTATTCAAGAGCGTTCATATTTCCCAGCTCTTTATGCAGTACGGTCACGCGTTGCGCTGTCGAGTTTCGGGCGGGGCTAATGCTAAAGCAGCAGAGCTGTGACCGGCGGATGTAGAGCGGCAGTCCCAGGTTTCCGTTCTCGGCGCCTTTCAAAGCAGGCATCCAACCCCTGGCTTTGAGCTCGCGATCATAGAATTGGCGGACGCTGTCGCCATGTGCCAGTGTTTCACTAACGGCAACCCGAAGCTTTGTGTCCGCATCTTCTGCGAAGAAGACGGGCGAGCTGCCGGGGTAGGGCGGGATGGCCTTGAGTTGGTGCTCACTCGTAGGCGTTTCGCTTGCCGCGAAATCAGCGTTGCTCTGCTCAATGATGATGGCGAGTGTATTCCCGGCTTCTTCCATGCGCAGGAGTAGAAGCCGTGTTGTTGTGGTGTCTCCCTGAATCAGGTGCAGGGATGACCCGCCGCTTCCCCCCGCTCGTTTGGGCAGCGACAAGATGCGGTGTATCTGATCGGTGGCGGTGTCGAGGGCATCGTCAAAGCTCAGGACGGAGAGCTGACCGTCGCCTCCGTTAATGCGTATTGTCGTCTCGTAGGCCAATCGGCCTCCGAGTCGCCTGAGATTTCCAACGACGTCACTACGGCCCTGCCAGCGGAGAAAGACACGGCCATGTCCAACGGTCGCGGCTAGCGTCGCTATGAGTGCGACATAGAAGAAGGAACGAAAGCGTTTCAATAGATACCTCGAGTCCAAGTCATCCAGACGTCACACTCAACGTCAATCTCGTCAGCGCGATAGAGGAGGCTTCGGACGGCCGGCAGTAGGGTGACGGTTTCGGAGGCATCGCCCTTCAGAAGCCCAAAGGCGCCGGCCGGCGCAAGTGATCCATGCAGATCTGCGAAAGGGCTCGTTGGCAGGGCTTCAAGCACTTCCCATTCATCTGCCTCGCTGACAGCCTGGTCGACGATGACCGCATCAAACGCGGCAGGATTGGCAGTACTCGTTTCGTCATCATAAGAATAGGTGCGGCCGTCCGGGCCGGCATCGATCTGGTAGATGTAGTCGGGGAGTTCTGATATGGGAGCGTCCAGCATTGCCAAACCACCGGCCTCATCCCGGGCGGCAACCATCGCATCGGTGCGAGCCCGTGTAAGACTCGCGACTTGCAGAAGCCCCGCGATGAGGACGATAAGAGCGACCAGCCCCACCATGACTTCGATCATCGCCTGGGCGCTCCGGGAGGGGTGTGCCCCCTTGGCTGGAGCAGACGGGGCGCCTGCTAGGCCTGCGGGGGCACACCCCTCCCTCCGCTGGATGTTCGAGGCACCTAGAGGGGAGCCGCCACGGAATTCGCTACTCTCCTTGGCTGGAGTGAGCGGGGCGCTCACTAGGCCAGCGGAGAGTAGCGAATCCCGTGGCTGGTTGTTTGGGGATTCGGGATCCATCCTGAAACCTGAAGCCTGAAACCTGGTGCCTTGCTGTTTAGTGTCCACGTCGTGTTCCTCCTCCGGGGCCGCCACCGCCGCCGCCACCGCGGGCGATACACCGGTCTGAGTGGGCCGCCAGCCAATCTACGCCTGTCT
Source organism: uncultured Victivallales bacterium (assembly GCA_964497125.1). Taxonomy (GTDB): domain Bacteria; phylum Verrucomicrobiota; class Kiritimatiellia; order UBA8416; family UBA8416; genus CAYLXP01. The sequence goes on from CAZCDU010000073.1 coordinate 5,828, forward strand.
GCCGGAACGAGACATTCTCCCAGGTTCGGAGCTGGTTGCAGTAGTGACAACCGGGCAGAGAAAATGGTCCGTTGTCCATGTAGCCTGGCAGATGGTCTTCAAGGTGTATTCGCCAATCGAGATTGAAGCCGCCACCGGCGGGTGCGGATGACGCATCGACAGGAATCAGACGTACGTCATGAAAGGCGGGGAGTACGAGGGTGTGGTCCATGGGACGGTCGGTTTCATTCAGATAGCCAAAGGGCTTCGCGGCAGAGGTCCACACGATGGTGTTGGAAATGGTGCTGCTATCCGGCCCCGGGGTGAGACGACCGGTGGTGGCTTCGACGCGCACCGCTGAATCCGCCCCTGAGTAGTTGTAGACATCTTGAACGGGGCCCGCGATCGGGAATGCGTTGCCCCCCGATACAGACATGGCGCTCCAATCTCCCCAGCGTCCTCCATAGACGTACCAGGTAGCTGCCTGCTGGGTCGCGCCGGTTGAGATGGCGGTATCGAACCCGCGCTCTCCTGCACGTTCTGTCAGGCCGGGGGCATCAAGGCCAAATGAGTCCAGGGTTGTGTATGCCTTGCGGACATGGAGTCCATAGAATTCGCTGTTGAGGTACTCGCGAACTGGAGGGTCAGGCAGTGGCGGCCACCAGCAGGGGAAGAAGTTGACGTAGTCGGACAGTAGCGTGGGCGCGTTATGGTAGAACCAGCACCAGTTGCGACCGGCCACAGCTTCATAGAAGCCAATGTCGTAGAGAACGTGGCCTCCGGTGGGATCAGAGTATAGCTGCATGTTGTCCGGTCCCGCCGCGACACCATCATTGGCAACCAGGTCAAGCATGTCCGCGTATTCCAGCCAGGCGCCTTCGTAAGGCTCGGGATAGAACATTTCGCCGGTAACGTCCGAGATGGCGGTGTACTCGGTTCGCACGATGTGCGCGTGCTCTCTGACAAAGCTCGAGAACTCGTCGTTGACAAAAATTCCGTTGTTCTTCGCCGCCTGCTGAGTTGCCTGGAAGGCAACCATGGGGCCTACGAAGAGCAGACGGGCCTGGATGTTGCTGATGGCCGCCACGGTGTCGTCATCCCCGGTGGTGAGGGCGATGGCTTGCATCAGGTTGAGGTCGCCGACGACGTTGAGCGAGATGCCTTGCCAGCGGGCGCCCATGAGTGCCGCCGCATCGCCGCCGTTCTGGGTAACGCTTTTGACATAGAGGAGCTTGTGGAGATCGAAGTTCCAGAGCGCCATAAAGGTTAGAATAACGAGGATCATGATGAAGAAGATCATTACTTGGCCGGAGTTGCTCCGGGAGGGGGATGCCCCCTTGGCTGGAGCGGCTGGGGCACCCGCTAGGCCTGCGGGGGCATACCCCTCCCTCCGCTGGTTGCTTGGGGAGGAGGGGCCTGCGGCGAGGGGCGAGTCCTTCCGCTGGTCGCTTGGGGAGGAGGGGGCCGCAGAGAGGGGCGTTTCTCTTGCCTGGTTGTTTGATGCTGTTCTCAAAATTTCAGCTTTTCAGTTTTCAGCTTTTCACCGTTTTCTTCTCACCAGTCCTGGTCGTCGAGATAGAGGGGGTAGTGGGCTTCGATGCTTGAGAGGCCGCGGAGGTCGACGGTGTCGCCGGCGTAGAAGGTGCGGTGGAGGGGGATGCGCAGGGGGTATCGCTGGGAGACGTTGACATCGATGATGGAGCCGTCTGCGATAAGCGAAGGGACGGAAGTGCCGATGGCATCCCAGTCCTCGTAATCAAGGATGTACTCGGCTCGGGCCCAGTTCTCGGCTCCCATATACCAGGGGATGCGTGCGCTTTCGAGATTCTCCTGGGCGGAAACAGGATCAGTGTTGTTCAGCACTTCATCCCAGAGCTCGCCAGGTTGCATGGTGGCGACCATGTCCCGCAGGGCCCAGTTTTCGTTGACGAAGACGGGTTCAGTCATCCTCCCCGAGTTCGGGATTGCCGCGACCCGAACCGCCTTTGCTACCATGAAGCGGTTGAATCCAACGGTCTTGGCGCGTGCGCCGCGGGCGGCTGCGTGGTGGAGAATTTCGCGAGCGGCCGCGAGTTGGGAAAGCTGGAACAGCCCGAAGAAGACAAGGCAGATCACCGCCATGGCGATGCAGGCCTCAATAAGTGACTGCCCCTTCTTCGCCCTCGCTGCGCGTGGGGCTACGGAGGGCGGGCCTCGCCGTGGTCGATTCAAAGAAACGGGCGCATCCCGCATGGCGGAGAGGCGCCCGTTTCGGCTTTCACAGCTTGTGTGCATGAGCGTCCGGCTAGTTGTGGCCGTCCCTGTCGAGGTCCTTCAGCCATTGCTGGGAGTCCCCGGTTTCGCCTGCAGCATCCTGTGCGGCGGCTTCATCTCCACCCAATTCGGTGACCGCGCCACTCAGCTTCATCCGGATGGTGTCACCGAAGATACCGAAGATGGCAATGGCTGCGATGGCAATGATGACTACGATGATGATGTACTCAACCATTGTCTGTCCGCTTTTTCTGTTGCGACGTGCTTTCATGTGTTCTCCTCCTAATTATGGATATTCAGACGCTGCCAGATCCAGTACGCGGCCACTCTGTTCCTTGAACGTATACAAGAAAACCGCCAGAATCGCCACCGCGGCGATTAGCATCGCCGCCATAATCAGATATTCAATCATAGCTTGTCCGCGCCTTTGCGACAACCCCTTGTATGTTGATTTCATATTGGCTATTGTTACCATCGACATGACATATTGTAAACCGTTATGGACACACTGATAACGCTGCTATAGTGGGGATTATTGCAAGTGCGATCACGTTTTTTCTGTAGGGAGCAGGCTCTGCCTCATCGATCAAGAAGGTGCGGGAGGTCTGCGGCGACCTGGGCTATTGCTTTATTGGGCGCATTTTTCTGTGGCGCCGCCCTGGGTCTTACGATTTGCGGGAGCTGTGGCTATGAGAGTGACGACGGGGCCCGCTTCTGCTCGCATTGTGGCGGCGGCTTGAAGACGGAGGTCGGAGGTCGGAAGGCGGAGGTCGGAGGTCGGAAGACGGAAGTCGGAGGTCGGAAGGCGGAGGTCGGAGGTCGGAAGACTGAGACGGGGGCGCAGGAGTCGGATGAAGAGGGAGCTGAGGGCAACGCCCTGATCTCTCCAGAGGCCGTTGCGGAGGACATGCGTGCTGCTCGCCTACGTCTGAAAGCCCAGAAAGCGGAGCTGGCGAGGATGTTTGGGCAGAATGCGATGGCGCTGAATCTCCTATCAGGGAAGGACCCCGACGGCATCCGTTCGAAGACCATTCTGGCGTTCCTGGAGCAATGTGAGCGGCTGGCGGGGCATATTCGTACGACATGCCCTGTCTGTGATGGATCTGGCCGCGGCATGATGACGGCTCGGTCTCTTGACGGTCGAACGCGTGATATGGAGGTAACGGGCCGGCAATGCGACCGCTGCGCAGGGACGGGATCTCTGCGTGGGAAGGGGACCGTTGACGAGCGCAAGTATCGCCGGGGACAGGCATCTGAGAAATTTCGAGCCATTCAGCAGAGCCAGAACCGGGTTCCGATTGGGAACGTTTGGGTGCCGGCAGAATCTGCCGAGAAACTGGACGTCGCCTCAATCGTGATGCTGAAGCGGGCCGTTCCTCCCGTTTGCCAGCGGTGCGCAGGGGTTGGGCGGGATGACTGTTCTTCCTGCCGGGGAAGCGGCAGAGTCACCTGTCGTGCCAGCGGGTGCGAACGTGGACTAGTGGAGCGCGAGTCGCTTGGCGGTCGGATCGGCGGCTCCCGCACGGCCAGTAAGACGATTCATACTGTCAAATGTGAAGGTTGCGGCGGTTCCGGGCTTGAGCGATGTGAGAAATGCACCGGGGCAGGGAGCTTCATCTGCAAGACGTGTAACGGAGAGGGGTTCGGTCGGCTATGCACGAAATGCAATGGCTGTGGGCTCACGCCGTGCCGGCGTTGCCACGGCACGCGCGTATATAAGGGGGTGCCCTGTACGACATGTCGTGAGGCCGGTTCGACGGAATGTTCATCCTGTGGGGGAACGGGTAGGAAACGATGAGTCTGGACATCAAGGGATTTGAGATTCTCGGTAAGCTCGGGCAGGGCGGGATGGCGTCGGTCTGGATGGCGCGCCAGGTGTCGCTCGATCGCACAGTGGCCATCAAGGTGCTGTCTGAGCGTTTCGCCGTGGCTCCCGATGATATTCGTCGTTTTCAGGAAGAGGCGCAGGCGGCCGCCAAACTCAAGCATTCGGGAATCGTACAGGTACATGATGCGAAGGCGGAAGATGGCGTCTACTACTTCATCATGGAGTACGTGGCCGGCTATACCGTGGGAGACTGGGTCCGCCGCAAGGGCGTGTTGAGTGAGCAGGATGCTCTGTCGGTTGCCGAATGTGTTGCCGATGCGCTCAGCTATGCCTGGGATCGAGCGGGCATCATCCACTGCGACATCAAGCCGGACAACATTATCATTGATGAAGACGGTACCGTTAAGGTGGCCGACCTGGGGCTTGCGCGCACAATCAGCGCCATGGGGGGATCCGAGGAGGCGCCCTCGGAGATTATGGGCACCCCCGCCTATATTTCTCCGGAGCAGGCGGAGGGCAGCCCGCAGCTTGATTTCCGGGCGGATATCTATTCCCTTGGCGCCATGCTGTATCACCTCGTGACCGGAAAGATGATGTTTGAGGGCTGCAGTGAGGATGAGATCCTTGAGAAGCAAATCACCGATACGGTGGCCGACCCGATGGAGATCAATCATGGCCTTACCAAGGGTGTGTGTTGGCTAATCGAGCGAATGACAGCCAAAGATCCAGCACTCCGCGAGGCGAGCTGGGAGGCCGTGCGCCAGGACATCCTGAGAGTGCGGCGTGGACTGATGCCGGTCGGAAACGTCCTGCCCGAGGGGGCCAGTACGGTCCGTCGCTGTGATCGGCGGAGTTTGGCGGACTACCAGCGAGTCGTTCGCTTGCAGAAGGCTGCCATGGCTGCATCGACCCGCACGGTGCGCACGACGCTTGTTGCCGCTTCCGTTGCGATCGTGATAGCGATTGCCATGCGCCAGTACATGATACAGATGCAGGCGCCTCCGCCTCCTGTTGTGCTGCCGCCTCCTGTTGTGCTGCCGCCTGAAGTTGTGACCAACGTCGTTACCGTTACGGAGACCGTTGCTGGACCGCCTGTGCCGGTACCAACTGAACCGACCGAGAATGACGATGCCGCCCGTGAGATGTACGAGTTCGCGGAGATATGGTGCAAGAACCATCCTGACGATCTCTCGGGAGCCATTGCACAGTTCAGCTCCGTTGCCCGCGAGACACGCGGTACGAAGTACATGCTGATGGCGCAGAATCGAATGAGGGAGCTTACGGAACTGCGTGAGGATGCCATTCGGTCGGTGCTCAGGGCCCTGCTAGTGAAGACGCAACCCATGATCGCTGAGGGGCAATTCCGTGATGCGATGAGTGTCGTCGCCGAGTACTCAGGGCCCTACGCCGATGAGACGAAGGATGTGCGACAAAGAGCGCTGATGAAGATGAGGGATGAGAAGAGGGCATGGGAGGCCGAACAGCGGCAATCAGAAGAGCGCTTGGAGCGGCACCGTCGGAACACCATGGATGTTCTGACCATGGCCATTCTGTCGGACGACCTGACACTGGCAATAGAAACCGCTATGGCGATGGAGAAGGACACTGCATTCTCCAACGATCGCCAGTCACTTGAAACGGCTCGGGACGTGTTGGAGAAATCCGACGAGATCGATGACCGGATTCTCGACTCGTTTCGTTCTCAGCGGGGACAAACCGTTGATTTACATCTCAATTCAGGAACGCGCACCGTGACGATCGGTGCGGTTGTGGGAAATGAGGTTAGCTGTCGCCAAATGCTGTCGGTTGGACGGGGTGCGACCAGTGTGTTTCAGATTGGTGTCAACGATCTCACGGCGAGAGAGCGGCTTCAACGTATGGGCCCCGATGAGTTGCCCGAGGTGGCACTTGCCAAAGGCATCATGGCTTTTCAGTCCCGTGCCTACACCCACGCTGAGAAGTACTTCAGCATGACTCATCCGTTACTGGCGGAGGAGCTTCTCAGCCGTTTGCGCGGCGATGATAGCGACGAAATCGACTAGCGTCTTTTTGTGCTTGCCCGTCTGTAAGACGTAGGGCACAATGCGCGCCTCATTTGAAAGACCAATTTCGGGTAGGGTACTCAAGTGGTCAACGAGGGCAGACTGTAAATCTGCTGGCTAAGCCTTCGAAGGTTCGAATCCTTCCCCTACCACCACCTTACGAGCCCGGAGTCGCGGCCCATGAGTGAAGTTAAGTTCGACTGCCCAAGCTGCTCACAGAGAATCGGGGCTCCCGAAGCGATGGCTGGGAAGCCTGGCGTGTGTCCCACATGCAAGAGCCCGATCGACGTGCCGATGCCTGCCGAGACAAGCGCTCCTGCGCCACAGAAGAAAAAGGTAGTCGTCAAGAAGCCTGGGGTGAAAGCTCCCGCTTCCTCTGCTGCAAAGCGCCGTCCAGCAGCATCACGAACCGCAGCGAAGAGCACGCCGGCCTCGGCCCCTTCGAGCACGACGCCAAAGGCTTCCGATGGCGATGTCTCGGAGAAGAGCCGTACGGTGGCATTGCTGCTCTGCTTCTTCCTGGGCGGCCTCTCGGTGCATCGATTCTACGTTGGCAAGGTTGGCACCGGTATTGTCCAGATCATCACGTTAGGTGGCTTAGGTGTCTGGGTGACGATCGATCTGATCATGATCATCTGTGGGGCATTCAAGGACAAACAGGGCCTGCAGCTGAAGAACTGGTAAAGCCACGGACGCCCTACATCCCTCTCGTGCAACACCCGCACGCGCTCACCCCGAGCATTCTAGTAACCGTTAAGCTTGGCTTCTGATGAACATCCGGAAGGTATTGGCGTGATGTTGGCTGGCGAGAGGAGCCAGTTGGAGACAACTGGCTCTCCTCTAGAAGGACATCCTGTTGTCTCCAACTGGATGCGGGTGCGCGTTGAATGCACGAGAACTGCGCGGATCCGTCGAGCTTAACCGGACACATTTTACCCGTCTATTTCTGCCGTGATGGCGCATGGCTCTGCCCATGTGGGGTTATCCTGCAACCTGTAGGCCGGGAAACTGGTTGAGCACTTCGTCTTCGTCTTTGGCCAGGAACAGCAGTTTGATATTGGGGCCGGCGTCCATGGTGAGATAGACGGGCAGCCCCTCTTCCCTGCATCGCCACACCTGTTGCATGGTGGTGATGGACTCAGGCAGCCAGTAGAGTACGGGGGGCTGAGCGGCCATCATCGTGGCATGCATGGAGAGGGCATTGGATTCCGCTACCGCGCCCAGTAAATCGAAATCCTTGATCTCAATCGCCTTCTTGATGAGACGCATGTCGGTGGCCACTTTTCCGGGCCAGGCTCGGTAGAGGGCCGATGTCTCGACTGTGCGTTGCATAGCCTCCCGTGATCCGATGGGCTTCTTGCCGGCTTCGAGCACGAGAAGTCCAATGCGTAGCTCAGACCAGCATGTTTCGATGGGATGCGCGTAGCAGTCCATACCATCCGGTTGTGATCCCGAGCGCCATTCCACCAGGCCCTGCCAGAACGAGCGACAGGCACTGCCGCTTCCGAGACGCGCGAGGATAGAGAGATCACTCTGGGGCAGGTCCCAGCCGTGCAGTGTGTTCAGTGCCATAACCAGTGAGGCGAAGCCTGATGCGGACGAGGCGAAACCCGCAGCTGTGGGAATGGTATTCCGCGTATCAATGCTGTAGTAGCGCCCGGTGTGCTTGCGAAAGAGGTCGAGGTACTGGGTTGCCCGGGTCATGAAAGGGGAATCGGAATCCAACGGCTCACCGTTGAGCACGATGGCGTCGTGATTGTCACGGAACGTGAGGTCACAGTGAGTGCCGAGGTCACCCAGGGAGAGCGACAGACTTGAGGTGACCGGCAGATTAAGCTCGGTATCGCGTTTTCCCCAGTACTTGCAGAGCGCAATATTGGCCGGGGCGAAGGCCTGTGCTGAAGGCCCTGGCTGTTCTGTGTGATCTGCAAGGATGCGATCCACAATGTCCTGTTTCGTGATCATGCCTTACTTCTTTCCAATCGAGCCCCATCCGGCGACAGAGCGACAGGGATACTCCGATAGGGCCAGTCTACGGTATCCAATGAGCCAATGCCCAGAACACAGTCGCCCAGTCCAGAACCCGAAATCTTGGCTCCGCGGATGCCCGGCATGGATTTCATTGTTTTGACGATGTCGGAAAGGCCATCGTCGGTGACCCCGAGCTCAGCCATGAGCTGTTGACCTGCGTTGAGCGCGCTACCCAACGCGACCCAATCCTCGGCTACCAGGGCGGCGTTGGCAAAGAGGACACAGGTTTCCATACGGTTGAACAGTGCCTGAAAACCATCCGGGGAGTCCTTGCGCGCCGCTTCCACCAGACGAATGACGTCGGGGGTCGGGGTCTTGTACCCGACGTAGACGAGCGATATGGGCGGGAGGGCTACGTGTCGAGCGATGACTTCGGGTGTCGCTTTGTAGAGCAGGATGCCTCCCCAGACGGTTGCGGCGACGTCAGCCCCTGAGCCCATGCCTTGTACTTCCCGGATGATGGCCACCGCATCCTGCATGAGGGGCGTCTTGTCAGGAAATGATCCGGTTAGCCATGTTTCGATAGCAGCCAGGGTGGCAACCGTTACAGCAGATGATGAGCCGAGACCGATGTCGGCCGGGAAATCGGCCGTGACTGTGAGCTCGAATCCTTGCTGGTATGACGCCTGGTGCTTCTGGATGACAGCACCCAGGAAGTGGAAGGGCGGGGAGGAGTCAATCGCGTCGACCGACATCTTTCGTTCGCCCAGGGCGGAATGAATCAGGATCGTCGAGTCGTCACGGGGTTGCAGTGTGACAGCGACCCTCTGGTTGACCGATGCCACGAGGGCATGCTTGTCGTGCAGCACGGCGTGCTCCCCTGCGATCATAAGTGTGCCGGGTGCGGAAACGGTGATGGGG
>CAZCDU010000073.1:14921-23375 GCA_964497125.1 uncultured Victivallales bacterium
TCCCCGATGATACGGACGCCGAGAGGATCACCGCGCACGGATGAAAGTTCATACCCGTAACGTTGGCAGAGCTCGGTCGGCGGCGTCTCAGAAATCACCATAACCACGCCTCCGTTGTCACCGTTCACGGCCCCTGCACCGCAGGTTTTTGCCGCGCCACCCCATTGTTCAATGTCGTGGATGAAGTGTTGCACGGGTTCAGGGACAACGCCGATCTTCGTCAGCAGGCGGTGATTCTCGCGTACTACCGCCTGCATGGACTCGATATCTCTACCGCCTATCACGCTAGCCATCTGCTGCGTTACCGCCTCAAACTCGTCCCAAATTCCGCTGGCGGCGAACTCGGATGCAACCTGCGACACACACTCGCCGGTCGTTGTCGTGGGTGCGCCGGTCTGTACAATGAAAATGGGGACGCTGGGCATGGGCACCTTTTCGCCTGTGCCATCCTGAAAGCGGACACAACCGCCATGCAACGAGACGTATGAGTCAACACCACTGGCATGACCATGTTGCATGTTCTCGGCTTCGAGACTGTACTTGTAGTGCCAGTCCGGCCGGAAGTCGACGCGAAGATAGTGCCCCACGGCGCGGATTTCGCTCAATACGGTTGCAGCCGATGAACCGAGCCCACAGCCGATTGGAATATCCGAGGACAGACTGATCTCCATTCCCTGCTCGAGTTTGAGATGGAGACCATCCAAGAGCGTGATGAACGCGAACTGCATGAGCTCAATAGGCTTTACGAGCACATCGCGAATGCCGAGGTCGCCGGCAAGAAAGTGCTCGTAGTTGTTCTTCGCCCGCTTCTGAAACTCACGCAGGGCCCGCATCTTGAAAGATTCTCTATGTGCATAGTCACGCAGAGAAAAGGACACCTCCCGGGCCACGGTGGGCTCAATCACGGCTTGGGCACTACGGTCGATGGCCATCGCCAGCGCGGGGCGGCCGTAGACCACGGCGTGTTCGCCGCTCAGGATCAACTTGCCTGGTGCAATTGCTTTCATGGTACCACTTCGTACATGCGTTTGTGCGCCTGCATCCCTGCTAGACGGAAGGCGCCCGTCTGATATTCCGTGAACCTATGATCCCATCCATCGGTAGGTACGCACAAGTTGAAAATATCCTCATACTGCTGGACCGTCACGGTGGTTCGTGAGCTGAGCAGCTCGTGATGCCGGTCACGGTAGAGGTGGTTGCGATACCCCGGTGTGACAGTGCCACTGAAGAACTCTCCAACACTGCCGGAGCCGTAGCTGAAAAGACCGATGCGCTTGTCGTCGAGGATCTCGGCTGAGGTGTCGAGCAGACACGTCAGCCCCTCGTAGAGCGAGGCACTGTAGGTGTTGCCGGTGATGCGGTTATAGCCAAGGGATTCGCGGACCTGGGCCTCAATCAACGCTTTGCGTCCCTCCCGAACGCCGGATTCCTTGAGTAGGCGGTCGTGGGCCTTGGCTGCCATATTGGTAAAGGGAATATGGTAGCAGCAGCGCGCAAAATCGGAGAGGGAACGTTGAGTGATGTCGCTATACTGTTTCCATGCCTCGGCAGCGGTATTGAGGTAGATGCGGGTTGAGTATTTGCCGTCCACCAGCGCTTCTTCCCGGTAGTTTGGCCGCCAGAAGTCCATAACGTCCTCTGCGTGAACGCCAAATTCCGGATCGAGCGATAGCAGTGAGGGTTGTGCCGTTACCAGCATCGCGACCGCGCCACATCCCTGTGTGGGTTCGCCGGGGCTGCCCAAGTCATAGCGGGCGATATCTGAGGCGATGACGAGAGCCTTGGTTGCCGGGTTGGCAGCCACGCTCAGAGCCGCCATACGCAGAGCGATAGTTGCGCTGTAGCAGGCCTGCTTCAGTTCAACCACGCGGCAGCGGGAGGGGAGGCCGAGCAGACCATGCACGAAGAGCCCGGCCGATTTCGATTGGTCGATACTGCTCTCGGTGGCGAACAGTAGCAGTTCGATGCCGTCGGCCCCCACCTCGTCAACGATGGGCTTGGCAGCGCTGGCGGCCATGGTGACGATATCCTCGTCCGGCGGGGGAATGCCCATGGTCTCCTGGCCAATGCCGACGCTGTACTTGTTCCAGTCCACGCCACGCGAGGTCGCAAGATCCTTGAGATCCAGGCAGTAGCGCGTCGTATAGAAGCTGATTCTGTCGATTCCGGTGTTGATCATGTGGATAGATTAGCTCAGTAGCTTGGTGATGTAAAGCACTTTGTGGCGCAAAGTCTATAACAGGAGGTCATGGTTGTCGATAAGCTCAGCGACCTTACCGACTCCAAGAAGGAACATCGCCGTTTCGAACTGCTTCTTGATGCTGATGATGAACTCAATCACACTTTCGGGAGAGTCCGCAGCCCGGTCAATGAACGGGCGAGCCATGCCGCAGAGCGATGCACCAAGGACGAGTGCCTTCGCCATATCGATCCCACTGCGGATGCCGCCCGAGGCAATCAGAGTTGCCTGGTCTCTATAGGGCTGCAGAAGCCTCAATGCCTCGGGAGTGGGCAGGCCCCAATCCTGGAAGAGCATGCCGGGCAGGCAGCCCGTCTTGTCGCGGTGGGCCTCGATTCGACTCCAGGAGGTGCCCCCGGTGCCGGCAACATCAATGAATTTCACACCCGCATCGATTAGTTGTTTTGCGTCGTCGGGGCCAATGCCCGCACCCACCTCTTTGACGACTACGGGAACATCCAGTCGCTTGACGACTTCGCCGATCTTCGTGGCCAGCCCTCGGAAATCGGTATCGCCCTCAGGCTGGACGGCTTCCTGGAGTGGGTTGAGGTGGAGGCATAGTGCGTCCAGGTCAGTCTGCTCAACGAGTCTCGCGCAATCGTCTGCTGTCACACCTCGATTAAGTTGGACGGCACCCAGGTTGCCGAGGAGCAGCGCGTGAGGCGCAAACTGCCTGAGCTGAAAACTGTGGCGGGCCTCATCGTCGACGAGCATGATCCGCTGGGATCCCATTCCCAACGCAATACCTGTCGCCTCGGCTGCGATGGCAAGGTTTCTGTTGATCCGGCGCAGTTCCTCGCCGACGCCTCCGGTCATACATGAAATCAGCAGGGGAAAGGAGAGCTGCTTACCCATGAAGATTGTGCCGGCATCGACAGCGGCCATATCGATGTCAGGCAGCGCACGGTGCTTGAGTCGAATGGCATCGAAGTAGAACTTCCGACGATCGGTCTCGGGGTCTTCCGAGAGGATTCGCAGGTGGTCGTGCTTCCGTTCGTTAAGGCGGCTACTCACGTTTGGCTCGCTCCAGCTTGCGATGCGCTTTCATCAACTCCCCCGGATTTGTCTGCGCCGCCAGCAGGGAGAGTTCGCCACACAGGGCGACGGCGCCCGCGATTGCCGCCAGCCGGCGTCCGTTGTCGCCGGTTGCTCGGTCCTCGAGGCATCCCAGCTTCTCAAGGTTCTCCTGCACGAAGTCGAGCTCCTTGCCGTTGCCCACGGTTCCGACGATGATGTTGGGGAGGGTCACAGAGAAATGGAGTGCGCCATCACGGGCCTCGGCGTAGCTGTAGCCCTGGGAACCTTCGATGATGTTGGCCGCGTCTTGTCCGGTAGCCAGGTAGAATCCGAGTAGCATGTTGGCGAAATGGGCATTAGCCGACCGAATGCCGCCGGCCAGTGATGTGCCAATGAGATTCTTTTTGGTGTTCAGTTCTGCGACTGCTTCCGGTGATGTGCGAAGTAGCTTTCGACAAATCCGTTCAGGAACAACCATCTCGGCAACGACGTACTTGCCGCGGCCGAGGATTCCGTTGACGGCCGAGGGTTTCTTGTCTGTGCAGTAGTTGCCCGATATGGATACGTAGCTGAGAGATGGGTATTGCTCGAGCAGCCATGTCATTACCGCGTCAGCTGCATTCGTGACCATGTTGTGCCCAGCCGCATCTCCCGTTTGCATCTCCAGCCGCAGAAAGATCAGATTCCCGACGAGCTGCCAGTGGATGTCTGAGAACTTCCCGTGGCCGGTTGTGCCGTTCACAATTCCCGCCAGCTCACTCTTCTTCGCCACAATCGACTGAGTGGCCTCGGCGGCTGCGGCAGCGGAGGGGGCTTCGAGGAGAATCGAACGCGCCATGGTGTCCTGTAGTACAGAGACGTGGATTCCCTCGCATGCCATCGATACACGTGCCCCTCGTGCTGTCGACGGCCACAGCGGCGACTCGTAGGTCGCCAGTGGTGCGGAGATCTCGCCGGCGACGGAATCACCAGTCAGGCGCATGGGGCCAACCCATTGCATTGGAACTGTTGCGTAGCTCTCTGGCTGTGCTTTCATGGCCCATAACCTATCGCATTGTGCCTATTGAGGGCAAAACAGAAAAAACGCGTCAATAGTCGCGGCCGTTTAGCCTGGTGCTCTGATGAGTGTTTCGAAGGGCTTGGCGTGGTATCGGCGGCGAGAGGAGCCAGTTGGAGACAACAGGCTCTCCTCTAGAAGGACATCCAGTTGTCGCCAACTGGATGCAGGTACGCGGCAGACACGCGAGAATCGCGCAAATCCGCTTCGCTTAACGCTTGCGAGAGCTCGGGACTAAAGGTGCTCTCGGATGAGGTCGCGCTGGTGGGTGAGGTCGGCGATCTCGCGTTGCCAGAACGCATCGCTTCCCCATTCCGGATAGAGCGTGCGGAATGTATAGTCATTGATCTGGCGACTGCACCAAGCGAGGAAGTAGATGATGCGCATGGCTCGCAGCGGTTCGATCAACCGGAATGTATGATCATCGAACCCTCGAAACTGTTCATAGCCCTGCAGGATCAGGTTGAACTCGCGGCGGCATTTGTCAGCCTGTTCGGGAAGCAGCATCCAGAGGTCCTGGACAGGCGGCCCCATCATCATATCGTCAAAATCGATAATCATGATGCCTTCCCCTGGGCGGTCGAGCAGGTTTCCCCCATGGCAGTCCCCATGAATGCGGATGAACTCAACGTCATCAAAGAGGTGCTCGATCAGGTCAAGAATGCTGCCGGTGATATCCCGGAAGGCGTTCAACGACTGGGGTGTCACGATGCTGTTGTCGATGAGATGAGCAATGTGTTCTTCCGTCGAGTCGGCCGGGTGAAGATCGGTACGATTCTCGGCCTCCTGTCGCGCGCCTACCGTATGCACACGTCCGAGCAGTCGTCCGATTCGAATCCAGTCTTCCGGTGTGTTGGCTTCAAACTGCCGGCCGTAACGCTTGGGAAAGAGCGTGAAGAAGATGCCGTCATCCTCGTGGAGGGTCTTGCCATCCCCGAAGGGGAGGGGAGCAATGACCGGGATCTCTTCGGCGGCGCAGGCGAGGACAAAATCGTGCTCATCCTGAAGTGCTGCCGGCGACCAGCGTCCCGGACGATAGAACTTCGCAATCAGGTGCTCGCCATCAACATCTTCAATGTCGTAGACCCGGTTGATGTAACTGGGGAGTGGGCGTGCCAGACCGGTCATGCGACGCCCCGTGGCGCGCTCAACAACATCAAGCATCGTGTCGGGCACCAAGTGTTCGAAATCAGCGGGAGCGCTCACGGGTAGGCCTTCCTGGCGGGTTACTTTATGGACTTGGGGGTGTCGAACTGCGCCAGGTTGCCGAGCGTGTGTTCGATGTCATGCCACGCCCCGGCCTCAAAGTGAATGGTTACGACACTGCAGGTAGGCATGTTATCGATTGGCATTGGCTGCAGGCGGTTTGCGAGCTCTGAAAGCGCCGGGTTGTGACCGATAATCGTTAGGTGGGTATACTGCTCGTCACACTTTCGAATGAGCTGTAGTAGATCAACAACGGTTGCGTCGTAGACTTGATCCTTCCATGCGATGGTATCGACATCGTAGCCAATTCCCCGCGCAATCTCCTCCGCTGTGGTCGCGGCACGCGTGGCCAGGCTGCTGAGGATGAGATCTGGCGAGAATCCGTGTTGTCGCAGGTGCGCTGCCATGCGCGGGGCGTCACGCTCTCCACGATGATCCAGGGGGCGGTCGAAATCCCGGATGCCACACCGCCAGCCCGATTTCGCATGTCGGATCAGTGTCAATTTCTTCATATTGACATCTCGGCGATCTCGGCCTCGAGCCGCGCAATCTTGAACTTCAGACGATCGATTTCATCAATCTTCTTCTGTTTGAGTCGGGCTTTGCGCTCACGTTCGTCGTCGGTGTCATACTGAATACAGGGCTTCAGGACGGAGACGGCAAAGGCCTCGGTGGGGTCATCGTCCAGTGATACGGTCTCTGGCGTGGCAACGATATGGATATTGTACTGCTTGAAGAGGTCAAGTAGTCCCGACAGCACCTCGGACGCCGTCCCGAGCCGCTCCATCTTGCGTACGATAACGCGTTCGACAAGCCCCTCCTCAACGGCCTCAACAAGCGCCGCAAGAGCGGGGCGCCCTGTCTGTCCATCGGAGAAGATCCAGGACGTGGGAAGGGTATCGCCCTCGTAGTCGACGTCGGTGAAGACGTGCTCGTAGGCGACGGTCAAACCGTGCTTGGCGGCCAGGACCCGTGCATCTTCCACCTGCCGTTCGATTGAGAAGCGGTGGTGGCCTTTGTCATGCCGGCTGGTTCGTGCGTATATGCATGCTTTCATGACGTAAACAGAGTAGTGGCTGGGCGCGTTTTGTCAACAGCGGCTCTTCCGGCTTCAGGTTGGTAAGACGCGTTCGATTCCCGGGAGGGAGGGGTGGAGTTCGGGGCTCTCATCGATGAGGTGGGCTACGTTTCGGCAGCAGAGCCCGTGCATCGGGACCTTGGGAGCATCCGGCCACCGGTATTCGACATCGCGAAGTGTCAGGTAGTCCACGTTGTCCGCCACCACGGCAGCCCGGGCCGCGCGCGTTGCTGGACTATGATTGGATAGCTGCAGACTCGACGAGCGTGGGACGACGTCGTGGGGATCCTCGATCTCCGGTACCGTGACCAGGACCGTGTCGAGTTTGACGCCATGAATAGAGGCCCCATCCTGGGCTGTCATGACGATGCGCCCTCGGCTTTCGCAGAAGATGTCGCGGAAGAACATATGCCGGATGCTCCCCAGCTCGCCCCCGGTCCGCAGTTGTTCCTGGATGTCAATGTAGATGGGCCGTTCGTTCTCAACCCCTCGGTCAGGGATTGTATGACCCGTGATTCCGCTGAACAGGGCGCGCTCAACCTGGCCGGGATACCACATCTCGACTTGGATCATTCGGAGCGACTTCTTCACAATGCAGTTGCTGAAGACGACGTCCCGTATGGTTCCGTAGACATCCGCACCCAGCCCCAGTCCCGCGCAATTCGAGGCCACGACACAGTTTGTGACGGTCACGTTTCGGCAGTGCATTCCCGGGCTGGTGGCCTTGATGATAATTGCGTCATCCCCGGTGCTTACATGGCAATCCGCCACGCGAACATCTCGGCTTCCGTTGATTCCTATGCCATCTGTATGGGGTCCGTAGGGGTGCCCGAGCACCGTCAGTCCACTTATCAGAGCGACATCGCAATCGAATAGATGCAGAGCCCAGCCGGGAGCTGATGTCACAGTGAAGTCGCGCAGCTTTACATTTCGGCACCGGACGATCTGCACGAGAGGGCTGGGGCGTCCTCCCTTCTCGTGCCGGACAGTGAAATTGAAGATGCCGTAGGGACGGTCATCGTTTCGGGTGACCGGTACCCAGAAACTCTCATCCTGTCCATCGATCTCTCCATCGCCACTGATGGCAACATCTTCACAGTCATAAGCCGCGATGAGATGGAAGCTGGTGTCGCTCTCATCGTTCAGAGTCGAGGAGACCTCAGGATACGCGCCTGGCTCGGGATAGGCTTGGAGTCGAGCCCCACGTTCCAGGTGCAGATCGACACCGGAACGCAGGAACAGCGTGGTCATTGTGTAGGTCCCGGGACCGATTGTGACCTTGCCTCCTCCCGCTTCGTGCACCCTATCGACAGCTTGCTGGAGCTGGGCTGCCTGGAGCGGGCCGGGCGTTGTCTGTGCTTCGTGTTCAAGTCGAAGGTTCATTGGTGTGCTTGCTCTCTTCCGGTCAGCTTGGTTCCGGCTTGCCTGTTACCGGTGGTGTCTTCTTGCGAATACGGAAGCTAATGCCGAAGCCACGCAAAGACAAGCGTTCCGTTGTTGCGTCCCGGGCCAATGTAATCCTCGGCGGCGTGCTGGGTTGACTAGTCTGAAACTTCCTCGTTTCACTCGTCGTTTCGTCATTAGGCGGCTACGCCGCCGTCATTGGTCATTTGTGCCTTCGGCACGTCATTGGGAAGTTTCCCGCATGATTAATGCGGTCCTCTTTCCCAATGACTGGGCCGCCGGCCCAGCTAGCCTGAAACTTCGCGCACAGTGCCGAGTTCTGCAAAGGTGGACCGTGGCCTCCGGACGCGGTCGAGCAAAGCGCGGGGTGCATCTCGGAGATATGGCTCTTCGCTACCTTGAATGGGTAAGCATAGTAAGCGTTAAGCTTGGCGTTCGGGGGTGCTGTTGACT
>CAZCDU010000074.1:0-1961 GCA_964497125.1 uncultured Victivallales bacterium
ACCCCATTTCGAAACGGCGTGCGCCCCGTGAGGATGGCAGCGCGGGATGGCGAACAGACCGAGTCCGCCGCATAGCACTGCGTGAACTTCATGCCTTCGCCCGCCAGTTGGTCCAGGTGCGGGGTCTGCAGGTGCGGATGACCAAAACATCCCAGGTCCCCCCAGCCCTGGTCATCCGTCAGAATCTGCACAAAACTGGTTCTCGACGGCACGCCATCCTCCTGTCGATTCATCGCTTCACCTGTCATCTCCACTCCCCTGAATTGTGCCGTGGATCCCATAACCGAACCATACAAGGCCAAGGCTGTAGCGAACGCAACCCTCACGCAGCGGGCATAGGATAGAACTTCACAACGCCGGCACCTCATCCAAAACACCTCACTTGACCACGAACACCATTCCCTGCGGAGCAATATCCAACGTGATCTCGCCATTGTCATAATCGTATGTGACGGCATCGTCTTCCGCGTTGATCCCAATGAACTGGATATCGTCGAATGCGCCCACGATCGTCGTGCCACTGAAGAGCGTGAAGATGCCCTTGGCTCCGTTCCAGGCCGTGGCGTCTACGATTAGCGTGGTGCCGAAGTCGAAGGAATCCAGATCCAGGGTTCCGAACTGGAACGTCGTCAATGCGTTGACCGTGTCATCCATCACGAACTTGAAGGTCATCTCCCCTGTATGCGCGGCGCTGGAGCTCTCGTCGACTGTTCCGATGTTGATCGTATTGCCCGAGCCTTCGATGTTGATGATCCCCACGTTGTGACTGTCGAGAGATCGCAGGGTACCGATAGTGACGCTGCCGCCATTGCGGAGCGTCAAGGAATCCGTCGTACCACTGCCCCGGAAGTTCACAGTGTCAGCCGGGCAGTTGAAGGTCGATCCATCAACAATCCACAGCGTACTGCCACCACCAAACCGGATGGAGTGACTTAGCGACAGGTTGGCGCCGTTGGTCAGGGTCAGGGAGCTTAAGCTGAACCATTGATCCGTCCCACCCGTGGTCGTAAGGCTTCCAGCATCCAGAGTCAGGGACCCACTGGTTGTGCTGGCCACGATATGATCGACATTGGAGACAGTGCTGTCGATCGTGACGGCATGCTTAATATCTGCCGTGTTGCCAGCGTCCGGGACTGTTCCGGTATTCCAAGTAGCCGGGTTCGTCCAGTTTCCATCGGCGATTGTATCGAGCAGGGTCAGGTCATTTTCCGCGATAGTGATTTCGCCGTTACCGGGCAGGCCCACCGTGTAGGCGGCGTCCGTATCGATAGTGATCTCTATGGTTTCGCCGCCATCTCCTTCTACAAGAGCATCGTCAACCGGCGTGAAGACCAGGTCAACCGCGTTGGTGCCGTCCGGTATGGTGGCAGGGGACATGTGGGACTCTGTGTAATCGTTGGTGTCGGCGGTGCCTCCGAGCGTATAGTACACATCCAGGCTGCCGTTTGTCTCCGCCCCGCGGGAGATACGGATGGTCCCGGGGTCACTGCCCTCTTCGGCCGCATCCGGATCCGGCACCTCCACCGTGACCACCGTACCGGTCAGCGCCTCCGAAATGATCTGGAGATTGCCGATCGTCAGGATCTCATTGTCAGCACTGCCAAAGCAGATGGCAACATAGTCGCCGGGGTTGTCGAGGTCTGACAGGTCAAATACGCCCGTGGTAAACGTGCCCGTGTTCGTAACTGCCGTACTGATCGTCGTATCCGCAATCAGCGTGCCCGTCGCCTCATTCCGTGCCTGGTAGAGGGGCGGATCACCGTGCATGCGGAAGAACAGGTGCCCGTTCGTGCCGCCAGCCGTACCATTGTAATCGAGGCCGCCGCCCGCAAAAGCCCAGAACTCGACGTCCGCGGTAATGCTCTCGACATCGAACGAGATCCTGAACAGGTCATTCGATTCGGGTTGCTCCACAATATCCGTCAGATCCATCAGGTACCAGACATGGGTGCCGAGATCGT